>MELF01000001.1:0-49323 GCA_001767525.1 Acidobacteria bacterium RIFCSPLOWO2_12_FULL_68_19
GCCAAGAAGTCCCTCAGCAAGGCCTCTTGTACCACGCGGAGGCGTTTCTGTTTCTACCGAAATCGGCCCCTTCGTGAATTTTCCGGGCTAACCCTCCGCCACCGGGTACTGAACACCAAATTCTTTGGCTCCGTACGTAGTGTCCGGCTTCAGCCGGACCCCGGTACGTAGTGTCCGGCTTTAGCCGGACCGCGACTCCAGCTCGTGCCATCGCTCGTACGCCTTCGCCAGCTCCCGTCCCACCTCGGTGAGCCGCGCGAGCGTCGCGGCAATTGCCTCGCCCCCCTCCTTGTAGAACCCGGGCGCGGCGATGCGCGCGTTCAGCTCCTGCTCCTCGGCCTCGAGCGCCTCGATGCGCGCCGGCGCCGCTTCGAGCTCGCGCTGCTCCTTGTAGGACAGCTTCCTGGACGCCACCGCCGCGGAAGCTCCGAGCGCGTCCGGCTTGCCGCGCGAGTCGCCAGGCATCGCGCCAGATGCAGGCCGGGTCCTCCTGGACCCGGCATCAGGCTTGCGCCGCTGCCGCACCCAGTCCTCATACCCGCCGACGTACTCCTGCACCTCGCCCCCGCCCTCGAACGCAAACGTCGTCGTCACCACGTTGTCCAGCAGCGCGCGGTCGTGGCTGACGAGAATGAGCGTCCCCGGCCACTCGGCGAGCTGCTCCTCGAGGAGCTCGAGCGTCTCGATGTCCAGGTCGTTGGTCGGCTCGTCCAGGATGAGCACGTTGGCGGGACGCGTGAACAGGCGCGCGAGCATCAGCCGGTTGCGCTCGCCGCCCGAGAGCGCCTTGACGGGCGAGCCGGCGCGCGCCTGCGGAAACAGGAAGTCGGCCAGATACGCGTTGACGTGGCGCGTGCGGCCGTTCACGGTCACCGTGTCGTTGCCGTCGCCGATCGTGGCGAAGACCGTCCGCTCGGGATCGAGCTGCTCGCGCTGCTGATCGTAGTAGGCAATCTCGACGTTCGCGCCGCGCCGCACCTCGCCGGAATCGGGCTGCAGCTCGCCGAGCAGCAGCTTCAGGAGCGTCGTCTTGCCGGCGCCGTTCGGCCCGAGCAGCCCGATCCGATCGCCGCGGATGATGCGCGCGGAGAATTCGCGGATGACCGGCGTCCCGTCGTACGCCTTGCTGACCTGGTCGAGCTCGAACACCATCTTGCCGGACTGCTGCGCCCGTGCGCCGGCGATTGCGCTGTCGAGGCGCACCTGCCCGATCTCTTCACGCCGTGCGAGCCGTTCGGCGCGCATCGCCTCCAGCGCGCGGACGCGCCCCTCGTTTCGCGTGCGCCGCGCCTTGATCCCCTGGCGTATCCACGCTTCTTCTTCCGCGAGCTTGTCGTCGAATCGCGCCTGCTCGGCAGCCTCGGCCGACATCGCCTCCTCTTTCCGGCGCAGGTAGATCGCGTAGTCGCCCGGCCACGACGTGAGGCGGCCGCGGTCCAGCTCGATGATGCGCGTGGCGAGGTGCTGGAGGAACGCGCGGTCGTGCGTGACGAAGATGACGGCGCCCTGGTAGCCGGCGAGGAACTCTTCGAGCCAGGTGATCGCCTCGATGTCGAGGTGATTGGTCGGCTCGTCGAGGAGCAGCAGGCCGGGCTGTCCGACCAGCGCGCGGGCCAGGAGCACCCTGCGGCGCCAGCCGCCGGAGAGCGTGTCCACGATCGCATCGCCGTCGAGATTCAACCGCGACAGCACCATGTCCACGGCGTGCTGCCGGCGCCACTCCTCGTCGGGTACGTAGTGTCCGGCTTCAGCGGGACCCGCCACGATGTGCCCTTCGGCGACGACGTCGGCGACGGAGCTGGCGGTGGAGAGCGGGATGTCCTGCTCCAGGCGGGCGGTGTGGAGGCCGGGCTCGCGCCAGACGGTGCCCGAGTCGGGCAGCAGGGCGCCGCTGAGGATCTTCAGGAGCGTGGACTTGCCGGTGCCGTTCCGGCCGATGACGGCGATGCGCTCGCGCGGCTCCACGCGGAGCGCGACCTCGTCCAGGAGCGGCAGATGGCCGAACGCGATCGAGACTGCGTCCAGCGTGACCAGGGGCATCTCTCCACCCTACTACGGCTTCCGGGCGCTTTGCGCGCTGCGTCTTCTGGCGTAACGTGGAAGCCTATGGCGGAAATGAGGCAGATCGTGAAGCTGCTCGAGGAGCAGCGGCGTGCGCTGATGGATCAGCTCGCTGCCGTGGACAAGGCAATTGCGGCGCTCGACAGCGCCGACGATCCCGCCGAACCCGCGGCACGGCAGGTCAAGGCACGCCGCACGCAGACCGATTCGCATAAACATGCGATTGCGGTGGGAAAGCGCAAGGCCCGCAACGCGCGTGACGCCGCGAAGGGCCTGATGCGCGAGGTCCACGACGACGACTTCGTGCCCGCGGTCGGCCGGCGGGGCGACGGCGACGCCGACGCGCCAAGGCTCGTCAAGAAGAAACCCTAATCGTCGTCGCGCGAGCTGCGACCCCGCAGCGCCTTCACCTTCGCCCGCTTCTTCTTGCCTGTCAGCCGCTTCTCCTTCGCGGCCGCCTTCGGCTTCGTCGCCCGCCGCACGCGCGGCCTGACCAGCGCCTGCCGTATCAGCGCCACCAGCCGCTCGCGCGCGGCCTCGCGGTTCTGCAGCTGCGTCCGGTGCGCGCGGCTGTCGATGAGCAGCACGTCGCCCTGCGTGATCCGGCTTCCCGCCAGCGCGATCAGCCGCTGCTTCACGTCGTGCGGCAGCGGCGACGCGCCGACGTCGAAGCGGAGCTCCACGGCGGTGGCCACCTTGTTGACGTTCTGGCCGCCCGGCCCTGAGGCGCGCACGAACCGCTCCTCGACAAGATCATCATCGAGCGCGATGGCGTCACTGATCTGGATCATCAGTACAAGTTGTACGTAGTGTCCGGCTTTAGCCGGACCTGACAGACTCAATTCTAGGTTCGAATCCGGCTTGCGGCGGATGCGGCGCTCATCAATGATGGGGACGTGCACGCCCGGGACAACTCCAGGACTGTCTACTCGACGACGGCAGGCCGAACCTGCCCTAAGTGCGGGTGGCCTGCGCGCGACTGCAAGTGCAGCCGCCCGGCGGAGGAGGCCGTTCCAGCGCGCCCGGTCGCGAAGCTGCGGATCGAGAAGAAGGCGCGAGGGGGCAAGACGGTCACGGTGGTTGACGGATTGCCACGGAACAGCGCCTTTCTGAGGAACTTGAGCCAGGAGCTGAAACGCGCGTGTGGCGCCGGCGGATCCGTCTTCGACACCGGCGTCGAAGTGCAGGGCGACATGCGCGAACGCGTGCGCGCCGTCCTGCTCGCCAGGGGATTCATCGTCAAAGGCGGCTGAGGGCTCGGCCATCCGGCGAAACCTCGGCGAATGACCTCGGTTGTCACCGCCGCTCGGTATCGTGGCCCTTTCGAGGAGGCCACATGTCGACCGCCGAACGCCGCCGCACCCGTGGGCCCCGGCATCTCTGCCAGCGCTGCCGCGACCGTAAAGCCCGGTTCAATTACCACGGCGTCGTCCGCGCCGATTACGATCAGCCGCCTTCGCTCGAGCAGCTTCGGCGCCCAGGCACCGTTTGTTTCGAGTGCTACCGCCGCGAACTGAACAAGGCGCGGGCGCGGCGCCTCGCGGAGCGTGCGCGGATGCCGTCGCCGTTCACGGCCTCTGACGGAGGCCCCACACGAGTACTGGACACCCGTCAGGTCGGCCATCGCCGGCGGATGCTCGAGCACTTGGAGCACGAGGCTTCCGCGGCGTCCTGACCGGGCTCATTTGAGGCCTGCACGCACTCACGTCGACACCCTTCGGCCTGCTGTGCGCTAACACATCAGGAGTTCCACCAGCGCCAGGGCGGCTGATAAGCTCTGCCGCATGCCCGTGGAACTTGGCGTCTGGCGCATCGACGGTCAACTGTCTCGCGTCCAGGCCGGCCCGCTCGATCTCGAATCCAGGCTCGAGGACATCCTCGACAGTGAAATCGCGATTGCCAACCCGGATTGGATGATCATTGGCCGCCAAGTGATCACGCCGCATGGCGGTAGGGTCGACCTCCTCGCGATTGATCGAGACGGCAACCTCGTGATTGTGGAATTGAAGCGCAACCACATGCCGCGGGACATCGTCACGCAGGTTCTCGACTACGGTTCCTGGGTCGGCACGTTGCGGGCAGAAGACATCGCCCCCATATTCAATGCGTACCGGAAGACGCGGTTTCCGAACGAGCCCACACTGTCAATTGACGCTGCCTTCTGCCGACGATTCGGCCTCAAGTCGATGCCCGAGGAGCTCAACGAACGCCACGAGCTGGTCATCGTCGGCTCAGAGTTCGACGCCGACACAGAACGGATCGTGACCTACCTGTCGGATACCCACGGCGTCAACATCAACGCGGTGTTCTTTCGGGTCTTCAAGGATGGAGATCGTGAGTACCTGACCAGGGCCTGGCTCAGAGAGCCCGAGTCATCCGGGTCGTCGCCTGGCGCGTCAACGTCACTGAGGTCCGCGTCGTCGCCGAAAGGTGACTGGAACGGCGAATACTACGTCTCGTTCGGTGACTTGGACGACTCCGGCAGGAGCTGGGAGGATGCGGTCAAGTACGGTTTCATCAGCGGCGGGGGCGGCGAATTCTACGTGAGAACGCTCTCACTCTTGTCACCTGGCGACCGGGTGTGGGTCAACGTGCCTGGAGAAGGGTATGTCGGAGTTGGCGAGGTTACGAAGCCGGTCGTGCGCATCGACCAGTTCCTCGTTCCTGGACCCGGCGGGCGAGATGTTCCGATCACGGAAGTCCCGCTCAAAGGGCCACGAATCGTCGAAAGCTTGAAAACCGCCGAGGTGCCCGAACACCTCGTCGGCGTCCGCTGGCTCGCATCCGTTCCGAGGAACAAGGCAATCAAGGAGAAGGGGCTCTTCGGAAATCAAAACACTGTCGCGCGGCCACGTGATCCAAAGTGGGCCTATACCATCGAACGCCTCCGAGAGCGGTTCGGTATCGTCGACGGCCGGCTTGGGCAGCAAGACTGACCACCTTGCCCGATGGACAAGAAGCAGCTCAGCGAGCGTGACATCTGCACGAAGTTCATCACGCCGGCCCTGCGCCAGGCGGGCTGGGACGAGCTGACGCAGCTTCGCGAGGAGGTCAGCTTCACGAAAGGCCGGGTCATCGTTCGCGGCCAGATGGTCAAACGGGGCAAGGCCAAGCGCGCCGACTACATCCTGTACTACAAGCCGAACATTCCTCTCGCGGTCGTCGAGGCCAAGGACAACAACTGCAGCGTGGGCGACGGCATGCAGCAGGCGATGGAGTACGCCGAGACCCTGCAGCTCCCCTTCGTGTGTTCGCCCGTACCTCTTGAACGTCGCCATCATCGAAGACGATATCTCTCCGGCTCCTATAGCGAGTACCGCTTTTGCGGTGCTCAATGGCTTCGGACTCGTCGTACCGCGATACCAGTGGATCGTGCTGCGGAGCCCTTTCATGGTTGCGTGCGTCGAGACCAAGATGCGCGGGCAGGCCTATCCGGCCATCAACGATTCCGACTTCGCGTTGTTGCTCTTTCCCCTCCCCCCTCTTGCCGAGCAGCACCGCATCGTGGCCAAGGTCGATGAGTTGATGGCGCTGTGCGATCGGTTGGCGGCAGATCGGGCCGAGCGAGAGGCAACCCGCGACCGACTGGCCGCGGCAAGCCTCGCCCGTCTCAACGCCCCCGACCCCGTGACATTTCGGGACGACGCCCGCTTCGCGCTCGACGCGTTTCCGGCCATCACCACGCGCCCCGACCAGATCGCGCAGCTTCGCCAGAACATCCTCAACCTCGCCATGCGCGGCAAACTGGTGCCGCAGGCCGTGGGTGACGAACCTGCCACGTTAGAGCTTGCCCGCTTAGCCTCCAGTCAGGCCAAGACAAGGGTTGGCCGCGACTGGGTAGGCGATATGTCTGTTCCAATAGAGAGAGCCTTCCTATTACCTCGGGGGTGGGCCTGGACGCGAGTGGGGAACGCTGTCGAGCGCATAACAGTCGGGTTTGTCGGCCCAATGAAGGACCAATACGTCGAATCCGGCGTTCCGTTCCTTCGCAGTCAGAATGTTCGGGCGAATTGTTTCCGCAAAGACGGGCTGGTGTACATCGCGCCGAAGTTCCATGAACGCATCATCAAGTCGGCACTACAGCCAGGCGATGTCGTCGTCGTTCGCTCGGGCAACGTTGGAACGGCTTGTGTGATCCCCTCGTCGTTGACTGAAGCGAACTGTTCGGATCTTGTCGTCGTCAAGAGACCGAGGGCAGTGCTTTCAGCCTACCTTTGTTATTACCTAAATTCTCTAGCGGCGTCTCACATAGAGGTTGGTTCCGTTGGCGTTGCCCTGACCCATTTCAATACGAAGTCGGTCGCGACCCTGCCTCTTCCTCTCCCACCCCTCGCCGAGCAACGCCGCATCGTGGCCGAGGTCAATGAGCTGATGGTGCTGTGCGACCGGCTGGAGGCAAGCCTTGCCACTGGCGAAGACACTCGTCGCCGCCTGCTTGACGCGCTCCTGTTCGAAGCGCTCGCGCCGGCCTCACGTACTCTGGAGTCAGTTGTATGACACAGAATCTGGGTCGACTAGAACGCGTCGAGCTGCGCGACATCTGGACCACCGAGGCGACTGACTTCACGCCGTGGCTGGCCCGTCCGGAGAACCTGTCGGTGCTGGGCGAGACGCTTGGCATTGACTTGGAACTGGAGGCACAGGAGCGCGCCGTCGGACCGTTCCGGGCTGACATTTTGTGCAAAGAAATCGGGGCCGATCGCTGGGTGTTGATTGAGAACCAGCTCGAGCGAACGGACCATAGCCATCTCGGACAACTCCTGACCTATGCGTCGGGGCTTGAAGCCGTCACGATTGTCTGGATCGCCGCGCGTTTTACCGAGGAGCACCGGTCGACGCTCGACTGGCTGAACCGGATCACGGATGACAGCTTCCGGTTCTTCGGCTTGGAAGTGGAGCTGTGGCGGATAGGAGCGTCGCCGGCAGCCCCGAAGTTCAACATCGTTTCAAAGCCCAACGACTGGTCGCATTCCGTCGCGCAGGCCGCCCGCGCGATTGACGACGCGGAACTGTCTGAGACGCGAATCGCGCAGAGGGCGTACTGGGCGGCGCTGCATCCAGTGCTCAATGCGGCGGGGGGACCAGTGTCCGGCAATCGGAAGCCACAGCCACAGGCGTGGATGGTCTACCCGATCGGCCGCACCGGCTTCTGTTTGGCCGCTGTCATGATCCGGCCGAAAAAGCAGGTGCGTGCCGAACTTTACATTTCGGGCGACCAGGCCAAGGATCTTCTGGCGTCACTCAAGGGCGAGCGTCAGGCGATTGAGCATGAGCTTGGCTATCCGCTCGAATGGGAGGAGTTACCGTCGCGGCGTGACTGCCGGATCGCTTCTTATCTCAATGCCGCAGACCCCGAGGACGAATCCGACTGGCCGCGTCAGCACGCGTGGCTGACGAAACGGCTGAACGACCTGCATCGGGTTCTCTCCCAGAGGGTCAAGGCGCTGGCTGGGGCTCCGCATTCACCCGATAGCGAGTGACCACCCTCTGCCCCGGGCCCACCTGAAGAGAACAGAGGACTTCGGATGTTCAGGTTTTCGGGTACCAGAGTTCAACGTGCCCGGGGTCCGCTGCACTATCTGGTGTGCTGGTCGTCGATCCCCGGTACACCTTCCCAATAACAGGGGGTGGATTGGCGTCCAAGAATCGGAGAATGGGATCCAGTGTCGCTACGAACGAACGCGCCAGTTCCGCATAGGGCGCTTTGCCGACGATCACGAGCAGTGTTGCGTTGTGGGCGATGATCGCAGCGAGCTCATTGGGTTTGTACCGAATGCGGCTGTCATGCGTGAGTGCGACCCATCCGCGGGCCGCCACCGCGGCAAGCCACACGTCGTCAGGACAGTTGTGAGGAAAGTGGTCGGCGTGTCGCTCTACGGTAAGCCCTGCGTCGCGAAGAATCTGAGGGAACTGCAGGCCAAGATCGCGGTCGGTGAAGAAAACAACACTCAAGCCGCTCGCTCGTACAGGACGGCGTGCTCTACCTCCTCCTGACTCAGCTCATAATCGGCGGCTACCTCCGGTAGCGGTTCGCCCGCATCGATGCGGGCGACAATGGCGGCAGTCGACACTCCGCGACTCGCCACAACGGGTCGGCCGAAAGCGATCCTGGGATCGATTGCGATCGGCATCGTCGCGTCTGCTGGTTGACCCGATACGAACGGATACAGGCGGATCGGAAGCTTGTGCTCCCAGACGACGCGCCTCAGGTGGGCGTCCAGCACGTGGCGCATGGCGAGTTGCCCCGACGCCGACAGGTTGATCAGCTCTCCATAGCGGTCCAGGAAGATATCGCCGGCCTTGGTGCGAAGCTCCTGGCTCAGGAGCAATCGATTGATCTGCAGCTTACGCTCAGCAAAGCGGGCGGCGTCTCGCACCGCCTTGACGGACACGCCATGTTCCGTGCGCAGCGCCCGAAGGACGTGCGCTTCGATCAAATTGGAAAACGAGAGGAGCGGAGGACGACTCGATGCGGGCCGGATGAGGGGAGGGAAGTGACCTTCACCGCTCGCGGTCGGGTACGGCCGGCCGAACGTCCACGCGCGAAGCGTGGCCGGAGGCAACTTCAGATATCGGGCGGCTTCAGCCAACCCGTAGGCGGGCTGGTCTCGATGGCTATTCTTCGCGGCGAACCTCCCTTCGGTCGACATCGATGATTGTACCCATTCCTGACCGATCAGGCGATTGAGTACGGGCTGCCGTTCAGACCGCCGGCCGGCTGGATCAGCTACTCGGAGCCGTCCGCGCGAGCGAGGCTGACGAAGCGCTCGCCGCCTTCCCGCACGACCTGCACCCGCCACGGGTTGCAGCACACTTCGCAGTCCTGGACGAAGCTCCCCGTGACGTCTGGCTCGATGTAAATCTCGACCTCCTCGCCGCAATACGGGCAGGTCACCGTCCACTGGTCGTCCATGGGAGCATTATCGGTTCGGCTGACCGCCTTCGCTGTGCCGGCGGGAGGGCGGGGCCGCATCGGCGGCATTCCGTCAACCAAGGGCGCGAAAACCGTTAATCGTTCCTATCGTCTCAATTCTCTGTGAGCGAATAGCTCGTGCTGCGTCCGCCGCCTTCGTCCTTCTTCAGAATCCCGTGGCCAATCAGATCCTGGATGTCGCGTAGCGCCGTGTCATGAGAACACTTCGCCAGCTTGGCCCACTTCGTCGTCGTCAGCGTCCCGTCGAATCCATCGAGAAGTCTGTTCAGGATTCCGCGCTGCCGCTCATTGATCGCCACCTGCGCATGGCCTTCCCAGAACCGCGCCTTGCGAAGCACCGAGCCAAGCGTGGTTTCGGTTCCGTCGAAGGCGCGCCCGAGGCATCCCAGGAACCATTCCATCCAGGGGGTGACGTCAAGCGTTCCCTTCTGTGTCCTCTCAAGAATCTCGTAGTACTCGTTCCGTTCCTGACGGATCTGCGCCGACATGCTGTAGAAGCGCTGCGGGCTGCCTTCCGAGCGCGCGAGCGCCCGGTCGGCGATCGCGCGCGCGATCCGGCCATTGCCGTCATCGAACGGGTGGATAGTCACAAACCACAGGTGAGCGAGCGCGGCCCTGAGAACCGTATCCGTCCTGTCACTCGCGTCGTTCGCCCAAGTGAGGAACGCGGCGATCTCCCGCTCGATCAGGGAAGCAACCGGCGCCTCGTAATGCACGTTCTCTTTTCCAACCGGCCCGGACACCACCTGCATCGGCCCGTCGGAATCGTTTCGCCACGCGCCGACGATGATCTTGCGCATGCCGCTGCGCCCTGTCGGAAACAGCGTCGCATGCCATGCGAACAGCCGCTCTTCGCTCAGAGGCTTGCTGAAATTCTGCGTCGCGTCGAGCATCATCTCGACAACGCCTTCAACATCCCGTTCGGCAGCAACAGTTCCGCCCGTCTCTAGCCCCAGGCGCCGGGCAATTGAGGACCGTACCTGGTCGGGAGGCAGCGTTTCGCCCTCGATTTCGCTCGACTTGAGAACGTCAAGGGTGAGCGTCTCGAGTTCGGCCTCTTTCTGGAGCGAAAAGCCGAGGCCCTCCATCCGTCCCAGAAGGCGGCCCTGCCTGTGGCGAATGTCGGCGAGAGGTGCAGCGAGCGCCTCCCGATCCCATCGAAATTTTGGCCAATCGGAAAGCTGATGAATATAGCGGGTCAATTCACGCACTCTATGCGTAGATTATGGGGTCTATTCGACGCGGAGTCAAGACACACGACGCAGTATATGCGTAGATTATGGGCCTCATTCTACGCATGGCCCAGATGAAGGAGACCGCAGAGATTTCAGGCTTTTCCCGTCCGCCGGGCAGCGCCGAATTCGGCAAGTCCTTCGAGCACTACCTGCTGATGGAACTGAAGGCCTACCAGGCGTACCGACGGCCGGACCTCGGCCTCTGTGCCGGCCGGGAGGGCGGGGCCGCATCGGCGGCATTCCGTCAACCAAGGGCGCGAAAACCGTTAATCGTCTCCATCACTGACTCGGAGAGCGTGGGATGCGGATGGATCGTCAGCTTCAGATCCTCCGCGGTGGCGCCCATCTCGACCGCGAGCACGCCCTCCGCAATCAGCTCCCCGGCGCCGGAGCCGGCAATGCCGACGCCCAGGACGCGGCCGGAGTCCGGCTCGAGCACCAGTTTGGTGAGCCCGTCTGGCCGGTCCACGGTCACGGCGCGACTCAGGGCGCCCCAGGGAAACTTCGCAACCTCGATCGGAATCCCGCGCGCCACGGCCTGCGCCTCCGTGAGCCCGCACCACGCAATCTCTGGATCGGTGAACACGACGGCGGGGATGGCGCGAGGCTCGAACTCCGCCTTGTGGCCGGCAATCGCGTCAATCGCCACTCGCGCTTCATGTGACGCCTTGTGCGCCAGCATCGGCTCGCCGGCCACGTCTCCGATCGCGACCACGGACGGCTCGGCGGTCCGCCGCTGCCCATCGGTCTCGATGAAGCCCTGATCGGTGACTCTGACGCGGGTCGTGCCGAGCCCGGGAATCTTCGAGTTGGGCCGGCGGCCGACGGCGACCAGCACCCGGTCGAAGACCTGTTCCGGAGGACTTGAAGGTCCGCCGCCCTCGGCGGCCTCGAAGGTGACGCGGACACCACTCCGCTCCTCCGCCAGCCTGACAACTCTGGTGCTCAGCATGATGGCGGCGCACCGCTTCTCGAGCCGCTTCTGCAGCACCTGGACGAGGTTGCAGTCGGCGCCCGGCAGCAACCCGGCGGTCATCTCGACCACCGAGACCGCGCTGCCGAGCATGGCGTAGACGGTGCCAAGCTCCAGCCCGACATAACCGCCGCCGATGACCAGCAGCGAGCCGGGAATGTCCGGCAGGTCGAGGGCCGTCGTCGAGTCGAGCATCCGGGCGCTCTCGAGCGACAGCGAGGGAATGCGCGTGGGATGCGACCCGGTGGCCAGGACACAGTGCTCGAACTGCAGCTCGGTCTCGCCGCTGCTGCCGGTGATCGCCATCGAATGCGGACCGGTCAGCGTGGCCCGTCCCTGCAGATATTTCACCTTGCGCAGACGGGCGATCTGGCCGACCCCGCCCGTCAGTTTGTCGATCACGCCCTGCTTGAACGCCCGGAGCCGGGCCACATCGACGGTCGGCTCGGCGAATGTCACACCCCAGGCGCCGGCGTGGCGGGCGTCGTCGATCACCCGGGCGACGTGCAGCAGCGCCTTGGAGGGGATGCAGCCGCGGTAGAGGCAGACGCGCCGCCCGGATTCTTCTCCTCGTCAACGAGCGCCACCTGCATGCCGAGATCGGCGGCGTAAAAGGCCGCCGCGTAGCCGCCAGGCCCGGCGCCGAGCACGGCCACCTGTGTGGATTCGCGCGCCATCAACCGAGGAGCGACAGCAGGAAGGGTTGCTCGATCGCCTCGACGACCCAGCGCAGGAAGCGCATGGCGTCGGCGCCGTCGATGACGCGGTGGTCGTATGACAGCGAGAGCGGCAGGAGCCGGCGAGGTTCGACGGCGTCGTGGCGCCACACGGGCTCGATGACCCCGCGCGACACGCCGAGAATGGCCACCTCCGGCCAGTTCACGATGGGCGTGAAATACGTGCCGCCGATGCCGCCGAGGTTCGAGATCGTGATGCCGCCGCCGCTCATCTCCTCGAGCGTCAGCTTGCGGTCGCGTGCCTTCTGCGCCAGCTCGTGCACCTCGACGGCGATCCGGGTCAGGTTCTTCCGGTCCGCGTTCCGAACCACGGGCACCAGGAGCCCGCGATCGGTGTCGACCGCGACGCCGACATTCACGTACTTCTTGTAAATGATCTCATCCCTCTCGAGATCGAGCGACGCGTTGAACTGCGGAAACTGCGCGACCGCCACGGCGAGCACCTTCACCAGCATCGCCGTCACCGTGAGGTCGCCGCCGGCCTGCCGCACCTGCTCGCGGTACCTCTGCCGCAGTTCCTCCAGCGCGGTGATGTCGGCCTTGTCGCCCTGCGTGACGTGCGGGACCGCATTCCAGGCATGGCTGAGGCGCGTGGCCGTGGTGCGGCGGAGGTTGCTCATCGGCTGTCGCTCGACCTTCCCCCATTTTTCGAAGTCCGGCAGCGGGAACACCAGCGCCGCCGCGACGCCCCGGCCGGCGCCTGCCCCGAGCGGCGTCGAGGGGCCCATGCTGCTCAGCATCCGCCGGGCGTACTCCTTGACGTCCTCATCGGAGATGCGGCCGCCAGGACCGGTACCCGGCACGTGATCGATGTCGACGCCGATTTCACGGGCGAGCCGGCGAACGCCCGGTGAGGCTGGCGCCGCTGGTCGATCGGGCCTGAGATCCGGACGGGCAGGCATCGGCACAACCTTCTGCTCGGCGTTGGGACTTGGGACTTGGACGCTGGGACTTGGGCCTTGGGCCTTGGGACCCGGGCTTTGGGCCTCGGGCTTTGCCGGCCCGGCGCCGTCTTCAACCGTGAGAACCACGGCGCCGACCTTCACCTTGTCGCCGGGCTTGACCTGGATGTCCTTGACGATCCCCGTGACTGAGGAAGGGACCTCGATGGTCGCTTTGTCGGTTTCGAGCTCCACGACGGGCTGATCGCGCGTGATGGTATCGCCGACGCTGACGAGCACGCGCACCACGTCGCCGCCGGTCACGCCTTCGCCCAGTTCGGGGATGGTGAGCTCGGTCACGCGGTTGCCGGGTTGGGCTTCTCCGGGTTGATCCCGAGATCCCTGATGGCCTTCTCAACCACGCCGGTGTCGAGCACCCCGCGGCGCGCGAGCTCGTCGAGCGCCGCCAGCGCGATAAACCGGGCGTCAACCTCGAAAAAATCGCGCAGCGACGCCCGATTCTCACTGCGGCCGAAGCCGTCGGTGCCGAGCGACACCAACCGCCCCGGCAACCAGCGGTCGATCGCATCCGGCAGCGCTCTCACGTAATCCGACGCCGCGACGATGGCGCCTGTGGCGTCGCCCAGGCACTCGGTCACGTACGGCACGCGCGGCGGCTCCCCCGGGTGCAGCCGGTTCCAGCGCTCAGCGGCGTGGCCGTCGCGATAGAGCTCCTGATAGCTCGTCACGCTCCAGACATCGGCCGCCACGTGGTACTGCTCCGACAGCAGCTGCTGTGCCTTCAGGGCCTCGTTCAGGATGGCGCCGCTGCCAAGCAGGTGCGCGCGCAGCTGTCCCTTCCCGGGCTCCGAGGCGCGCAGCCGGTACATCCCCCTGAGGATGCCTTCGCGCGCGCCCTCGGGCATCGGCGGCATCTCGTACTGCTCGTTCATGAGCGTGATGTAGTAGAAGACGCTCTCGCCCTCCGTGTACATCCGCCGGATGCCCTCCTCGATGATGACCGCGATCTCGAAGGCAAACGCCGGATCATAGGAGATCAGGTTCGGTACCGCCAGGGAGAGCAGGTGGCTATGCCCATCCTGGTGCTGCAACCCCTCGCCCGCCAGCGTCGTCCGGCCCGCGGTTCCACCGAGCAGAAACCCCCGCGCCCGCGAATCGGCGGCCGCCCAGACGAGGTCGCCAACCCGCTGCATGCCGAACATCGAGTAGTAGATGAAGAAGGGGATGGTGTTGATGCCGTGCGTCGCGTACGCGGTGCCGGCGGCGATGAACGAGGCGATCGAGCCGGCCTCGGTAATGCCCTCTTCGAGGATCTGCCCTTCGGTCGCTTCCTTGTAGTAGAGGAGCGTGTCCATGTCGACCGGATCGTAGAGCTGGCCGACGTGCGAGTAGATGCCGACCTGCCGGAACAGCGCCTCCATGCCGAAGGTCCGCGCCTCATCCGGCACGATCGGGACGACGAGCTCGCCGATCGCCTTGTCGCGCAGGAGCTTGGCGAGCATCCGGACAAAGGCCATCGTGGTCGACGCCTTCCGCCCCTCGCTGCCTTTCTGAAATTCCGCAAACAGCTCGGGACGCGCGTCCGTCGCGAGCGGCTCAACCTGGACGATCCGCTGCGGCACGAAGCCGCCGAGCTTCTTCCGCCGCTCGAGCAGATACGTCGTCTCCGGGCTGTTGTCCGGCGGCCGGTAGAACGGCGCCTCCGCGATCTCGTCGTCGCCAATCGGGATGCCGAAGCGGGTCCGGAAGGCGCGCAGCTCGTCTTCGTTGAGCTTCTTCTGCTGGTGGGTGACGTTCCGCCCCTCACCCGCTTCACCGATGCCGTATCCCTTGACGGTGCGGGCCAGGATCACGGTTGGCTGTCCGGCGTGCCCCACCGCGGCGTGATAGGCGGCATAGACCTTCATCGGATCGTGGCCGCCCAGGGTGAGCTTCTTCAACCCCTCGTCCGACAGGTGCTTCACCATCTCGAGGAGCCGCGGGTCGACGCCCCAGAAATGCTGGCGGACGTAGGCGCCGCTTTCGGCCGCGTATTTCTGGTACTCGCCGTCCACGATCTCGCCCATGCGCCTGACCAGCAGGCCGTCGTGGTCCTTCTCGAGCAGCGCATCCCATTCGCTGCCCCAGATCACTTTGATGACGTTCCACCCGGCGCCGCGGAAGACCGCCTCGAGCTCGTGGATGATCTGTCCGTTCCCCCGCACCGGTCCATCGAGGCGCTGCAGGTTGCAGTTGACGACGAAGATGAGGTTGTCGAGCTTCTCGCGGGAGGCCAGGGTGATCGCACCGAGCGCCTCGGGTTCATCGGTTTCACCGTCGCCGACAAACGCCCAGACCTTGGAATTGGTCCGCTTCTTCAGCCCGCGGTCTTCCAGATACCGCATGAAGCGCGCCTGGTAGATGGCACAGATGGGCCCGAGCCCCATCGACACGGTGGGAAATTCCCAGAAGTCGGGCATCAGCCACGGGTGCGGATAGGATGACAATCCGCCACCCGGCTTCAGTTCCCTCCGGAAGTTTTCGAGCCGCTCGACGTCGAGGCGCCCTTCGACGAAGGCGCGCGCGTAGATGCCGGGCGCCGCATGACCCTGGAAGTAGATAATGTCGCCGTCGTGATCCTCGCCCTTGCCCTTGAAGAAGTGATTGAAGCCGACCTCGTACAGGGTGGCGGCCGACGCGTAGGTGGAAATGTGTCCCCCGATCCCCTCATCGAGCTTGTTGGCCCGGACGACCATGGCCAGCGCGTTCCAGCGCACGAGGCTCTTGATGCGGCGTTCGATCTCGCGGCTGCCCGGAAACGGCGACTGCGCGGATGCGGGAATGGTGTTGACGTAGGGGGTGTTGGCGGTGAACGGGAGCGTGACGCCGTGCCGGCTGGCATGGTGACCGAGGTCCGCCAGCAGTGCCCTGACCCGGGCCGGCCCTCCGGACTCGAGCACGTAATCGAGCGACTCAAGCCATTCGCGGGTTTCAAGCGCTTCGAGCGCGGGCGTGTCTTTCGGGGCTGTACTACGCATGTAGGCTCATCGTCGGTCCTGCCGCCTGCCTCCTTCTATTATCCGCCGAATCTGCGATGAAACCCTTCAACCTGCTCGCCCACCACACGCTGCTCGCGGCGGCGCTCACGCGCGCCAAACTCGCCACCGCCGATCACGTCCAGGCCGCCCTTCCCGAAGTCGCCTGACCCAGGCACCCACCGTACCGGGCCGGCTGCTGATGGCCGGCCCTCTCCATCACTCCGCTACGCCGGCCCTGCCGCCGCCCGCACCCGCATCAGCCACGGAGCAATCAGAGAATCGCGCGCCCGCGCGTCTCGAAAGAGCGTGAGAAACCCTCAGTGGAATAACGTGAGAGCTAACACCGGGCCGCCCGGTCGATCACGAGATCAATGTTGTATCGACTCGATGTACGCGAGCAGGTTTGTGATTCGGGCACGCCCCAACGTGGGACTGCCATCGATGGCCTGAAACGTCGGCCCCCACAGTGGCATTTGCGACCCATGTGCCGGTGTCTTCGGGTGAGCCGTCTGCGCCAACATCGCTGCAAGGGCCTCCACTGGGAACTCCCCTTGGCTGCGGCGTTTCAACTGGGTGAGATCGAGCAGAGGACTGGCAGTGACCATGGAAGCGATCGGCCCGTCCCCTTTGCCCAGCCCGTGGCACGGAGCACAGAACTGTCGAAATATTTGACGCCCGGCGGACAGGGCCAGCGTCACCGCGGACTCGTCGGTGGCTTGGCCCGCGGTGGACGCCGGTGGCGCGAAGGCTGTCAGTGTGAGGGTGAGGGCGGCGGCAATGAGGGTGCGGGACATTGTTGGTTCCTCTCTCGGGTGGCGCACAGGATTGGGCGCCACGCCTCGAGACGAATCAAACGGGGTGCCGCCCCTGGCCAAATTCGGTAAGGCACTGAAAGCAAATCTCTTACGGCGAATGCGTGTGCGGCCGTCGCCCCGTGCGCTGTGCGGGCAACCTGTGCACCCGTCCCGAAGCGCACAGTCCCATGGCAGCAGCCCAGAGCGCGTCCTTCTAGAATCGGATAGCTTGGATCGGGGCTCCGATGACGGACTCACTTCCCGGTGATCCTTTCTGAAGGCCATGACAACGTCGTCCCCCCGTAGGCTCTCGACCGTGGCTTGCGTCGTCGATAGTGACATTTGCCGTCGTTCCGCGCGCGAGGACGTCATCACCACCCTGGGCCCCTCTAGAGTGGCTGGACGAGGGGTACGCGCGCGTCCTCGTGCAGAACGGCACCGCCCGGCACCCGGACTTGCCGGACGCGCCGCTGGCACTCGACTTCCGCCCGGGACGAGCAGAGCCGGGTCCTGCTGCGGCTGCTGGACGCGCCGAGCGCGATGGCCAAGCCATTCACGCTGCCGCCGGGCGTGGACGCGCGCCGGGTGCGGGTGATGCGCCGCGCGCTTTCGGCCGTCCACCGCGACGCCGCCTTCCTGGCCGACGCGGAGATGCTGCGGCTTCGGTTCCAGCTGTGCCGGCGGGAGGGCGGGGCCGCATCGGCGGCCTTCCGTCAACCAAGGGCGCGAAAACCCCGTTCGTTCCTATCGTCTCGGACGATCCCGCGGCGCCGCCGAGCAGCGCCGACATCCGCGCGCACGAAGCGCAGCGACGAGCCTGGGCATATCGGCATGCCCCGTCAGCCGCCGGAAGCCTTTGACGGCTTCGAGCACGCCCGCGGCGACCCAGCGCAGCATCATCTGCCCTCCGCGCCAGCGCTTCACATTCCGCTTCACGTGGCGAGTACGACTCAGCAGACTCTCGGCGGCGTTCTTGGTCGCGCCTTCCCACAGTCCCAGCGCGTGTGTCTGGCCATCCGCCGCGATCCCGAGCGCCACCGCGAGGCAGTGCTCCCCGATGTGCACGCCGTCGAGGATCAGCGCGACGAGGTCGAGGCCGTCGAGCGGGGCGGCTTGCCGCGCCCGCAGCTGCGCCGTCGTCTTGGCCACGAACCGCCGGCTGACGCTGCTCTTGCTCGTCCCCCGACTCACGACTCCGGTCGGGACCGGCTCCAGGCTCCGCGCGTACTGGCGGGTCGCCACGCCCACCAGCATCTGGTCGACGACGCGCCGATTCAACGGGTCCGTGTGCGCCAGGGCTTGGAATGTCGGCAGCGGGACTTCCCGCCCGTCGGCGCGCACGCGCGGCCGCTGCACGGCCACCTTGCGTCCGCCCAGCACCACTTCGCTGGGCACCGTGCCCGCGCGGGACTCGGGACGCTCGGGCTAATGCGCGTATCGGGGACCGCAGAGCGCCGTGCGGTCCTCCTCCAGCATCGCGTCGAGCACGCGGAGGCCCGAGCGGACCATCAGCTCGAAGAGTTCCGCTTTCGTGTCGACCAGGAGTTCACCGAGCGGCAGGGACCGGACAGCGGGAGATTCAACAGCAACGATCGGACGGGCTATGCGACTTCTTCATGGCGGCTCCTTGTTGGCCGGGCTTGCGCCCGGGGCTAGTCACCACTCGTGTGCCACGAGCAGTGAGGAGCCGCCGCTCTCAAATGTCAACAGTCAGTGGGACATCCCCGTGGTCGAAACAGCGCCGGCGCCAGGCCGCTCACTCATATCTCTCTGAACGTCCGACCGGTTCGAAATGTTGGTGTTGACTACGGCCTCTCCGCCTCGAAACCCTCGAAACGGACGAGGAACGCTGCGACGGTCAAGAGGGGAATACCGCGGAACGTGCTGAGCTGCAACAGGTCGGAGTCGCCCGACACAATCACCTCCGAAGCAGCGGCGACGGCGCATTCGAGAACTCGGTTGTCGTCAGGATCGGCTGTCACAGTGTCGATGCGTTCAGCGGGAATCACATGCGTGGTGATTTCGCGGAGGTGCGTCTCGGCGTTCTGAAGCCATTCGGTCGTTCGGTGGAACTTGTCGCGCAGTACCCGCAGCGTCTCGGTCAGAATGTCGTCGGAGATTGCGAGCGCCACGCGGCCCTCCTGGGCCATGTCCAGGAGGGTCAGGGGCTTGCCGCCGTATTGCAGGGCGGAGATCAGGATGTTGCTGTCGGCAGTGACGCGGCGCACCTACCGGCCGCGCTGTTCGTGGCGCCACTCTCGGACCGCGGTGTCGACGGTGGCCTCCACCTCTTCGTCGCTCATGCCGCCGCGGCGAATGTCGGCTTCGCGACGAGCGCGCTCGAGCCATCGGCGGGCGAGCTCGCGCTTCACGGCCTCGGTGGCCACTTCGTCGACTGTTTTCCCCTCCCCCTTGGCCTCTTGCTGGACTCGCTCATAAAGGTCCGCAGGGAGGGTCACGGTCTTGGGCGTCATCGTGGTTTCCGGCCTGCGAATAGTATAGCGCCCGCGGTTACTGCCGAGGACTCGCATCGGGACACCGGATGACGACTGACATCACGGTTTCACCCCGACAATTCTGGACAAGGCATAACGGTAATCCCGCTCGCGGTGGGCGTCGTAGGCCAGGTAGCCGACCTCGTCGATCGCGAGAAGGCTTGGACGCAGATAGCTCCGGAGACGATGTTGGAGCGCGCGAGCGGTCTCTTGCCGGGTGAGATCGAGAATCAGGTCGGCGGCGGTCATGAAACGAGCCGAGTGCCCGGCGAGGATCGCTTCGTGGACGAGGTTCTTGGCGATCATCGTCTTGCCCAGGCCGTGCGGGGCGACGACGATCACGTTTTCGCGCTGGGCGAGGAAGTCGAGCGTGAGGACGCGGTCGACGGTTGGGCGGTGGATGGCTTTCGGCCAGTCCCATTCCCAATCGGCCATCGGGTTGAGGCGGCCGAGGCGCGCGTCGGGATTTGCGAAGGTGTCGCCTGAGCGTCAGCCGACCAGGGGGTTTCGGACGCGAAGCGTCGGGAACAACGAGAAGTCGCGGTCGGCCGTCCACAGCTCGCGCACACCGTGGCGCAGACAGAGCGCGGCCACGCGCGCGTCGTGCACACGGGGACCGTCGATGCGGGCCTGGCCGATCAGCACGCGGAGCGTCGCCCAGTAGTCATCGTCCTCGGCCAGCGTCACGACTGACGGCGACTCGAACCAGGCGTCGAGCTGGTCGAGCGCGGCAGGAATGGGCGTGGGCGTGCGGAAGATTCGCGGGTGCGTCGCGATCGCGAGGAACTCGTGGACGCAGGGCCACGGAATGGCCCACGCGCCCGCCCCCTCGGCGAGTTCCCGCACCGCGTGCTCAGCCCGTTCGTGCCATTCGGAGTCCTCTCTGTGGGCGTAGATGAGGACGTTCGTATCGATCGCGATCACGCGCCGCGCCCGGAGTAGCTCAGATCGCGTAGCGCCTCCCAATCGCGGAGCGACCGGCCTGCCACCAGGCCGTCACCGCGGAATCCGGCCTTCCGAAGGCGGAACCGGGCCGCCGGCGATCGACGGCTCACCACCCCGCGGAGGCCGCGTTCGATGAGCGTACGCACCGTCGTCCGCTCACGCAGCGCGATCCGCTTGGCCTCACGGAGCAGGCTGTCTGGCAGTTCTACGGTTGTCTTCATACGGGCAACTGTATCATATGGGCCATATATATGGGTTGGCGAGGCGGCGATGCGGGGGTTGGCTCGGTCGAAGGCGCCGGGACGCATCTGCCGTGCACGACGTGGGATCCGGAACCGGGACGGAGCGCGTGGAACAGCTGCCGCAGTTCACACTGCTGACTTCTCGGTTCTCGGTTCGTGTTCACGTTCGGTTCCGTCTTCGGGGTTCGGCGGTCTAGGTTCGTCGGCCGCCTCCTGCCGTCACGCGTCCGCCGCGGCGAGTGGTCCCCGGGGCTGACGACGGTAGACTTGCCTCCTAGCGCGAATGGTCGAAGCGATCGAAGCCCTTCGGCGGCATTTCGGACACGCGTCATTCCGTCCCGGCCAGGAGGCCGTGGTGCGCGCCGTCCTCGAGGGGCCGCGGCCTCCTATCGCCGGGCCGACGGGCAGGCCGGCCGTCCGCCCCTCGCCGCGTTGACGGCCACGGCCACGCCGGAAGTCCGCGATGACATCGTCCAGCTCCTCGGCCTCTCCGAGCCGGAGGTGATCGTCGCCGGCTTCGATCGGCCCAACATCCACCCGGCGGTCCGGCCGGTGTCGGGCGAGGCCGAGAAGCAGCGCCTGCTGCCGTCGCTCGTGGGCGGTCGGCGGGCGCTCGTCTACACGGCGCTCGGACACGAAGAAGCGAGCTGGACGCACGATCCCGTGTTCCGTGCGCATCTGACCGGCGGGATCCGCTGGGCGCTCGGCCTGGAAGACATTCAGGTGTCGCCGCACCACGTTGAGTGGTTGACCGGACCATCCCTGCGGCGCCGCGTCACCCTACGACAAGTCGAGTGAAAACGTGATCGCCCGCTCCAGGCCCGCGATCTTCTCTGGAGCGAGCGTCGCGAGATACTCCACGACGCGGGCCTTCGGAACGGTGGCGATGTTGTCGGCATTGGCCACGCTCGCCTTCGGCACGCCGTCGGCAGGCCCAAGGGAGACTTCCGACGCAATGCTCCTGATCGTGCGGGTCAGGGGAACGACCGTGACAGCGGCGCGCACGCGATATGCCTGATTGCGCGAAACGAGGACGGCGGGCCGCCGGCCGATCGGGGCCGGAAACTCAACCCACCAGATCTCGCCGCGCTTCACGACCAGTCCTCGTCGTCCAGCACTTCCGCGGCGGCGCGTCCGTAGCTCCTGGACTCCGACCCCTGCTCCGGCTTGCGACGATACGCCTCTTCGTACGCCCGGACGTCCTCGGCGTGTCCCGCATGAGCGAAGTAGAAGCGCAAGGCCTGCTGGACGACCCGGCTGCGTGGCAGGCGTTGCTTGCGGCGAACGCGTTCGAGGGTCCGCATCTGCTCGTCGGGTATCGTGATGGCGATCTTGCTCATACCGGAATCATACCCTGATATCCCCTGGAGCTGGCAGCGACACCCACGGCCGCGGTCCTGCCGCGGACCGCTGCCGGCGAGATCGGTCCCTTCGTGCGGGACAAGGACCTCTGGAGCCTCTTGGATCCAGCCTGGATTATTCACGAACGCGTCGTTCACGCTGCTGGGTTCTCCCTTCTCCGCTCGTGTTCCGGTTCGGTTCTGCCGTTCCTCGTTCCCCGTCGAGCCGGTTCGAGGGGTTCCGGCGAGGACGAGCCAGAGACCTCCGGCCAGTGAACCGCGAACCCGCGAACCGACCGTGAACACGAACCGAGCACCGAGCACCGAGAAGCGTGAACGACTGATTCATGAATAGTGCGGGCCAGTGACCATGCAGGAGGAGTTGGCCACACTGCCGGGTCGTCCGGTGGATCTCGTCGAAGAAGCGGCGCTCAGGAATCCGAACCGCCGCGCCGCGATACGGCGCTCGACGCACGTCCTCTGTGCGGCCTGACGAGCGTGATTCGAGGAGACGGGCACTCGTACACACCAGGGGCAGCGCCCGTCCCTCGCGTTCTGCGTGCTGTCCTTACAACCCCGCCGCGATGCCGTTCGCGTCGGCGATCAGTCCGGTCGCAACCTCCTCCGACAGCAGCCCGCGCCGCTGCAGCGCTTCCACCTGCTGGACGAACGCCCCGAGCTGAGCCTGAGCGGCCGCCGTATTGCCGCTCTCGATTGCGCGGTTCACGTTCGTCATGGTCGTCGTCAGAAGCCGCTCGGATGCCGCCGCCAGATCGAGCGCGCTGATTTCGTCCTGCAGGTTATCGACCGCCTGCTCGGGACTGCAGCCGTTGGCCGGTCCCGGTACCAGCGGACACCCGTCCACGATGTCCAGGAAGCCGTCGTTGTCGTCGTCCTGATCCGCGTTGTCGCCCGTGCGGTCGCCGTCGGTGTCGACCGATTCGCTGGCGTCGAGCGGGAACGCATCGGTGACATCCGCCACCCCGTCTCCGTCGTCATCCGGGTCGGCGTTGTTGCCGGTGCCGTCGCCGTCGGTGTCGGTCGTCTCCGAGGCGTCGAGCGGGAACGCGTCGGCATCATCCGCCACTCTGTCACCGTCGTCGTCGGTGTCCGCGTTGTTCCCAGTCCCGTCGTGATCGGTGTCGACCGATTCGGCGGCATCCAGCGGGAACGCATCGCTGCCGTCAGCGACTCCGTCGTTGTCGTCGTCCCCGTCGCAGGCGTCTCCAGGCCCGTCGGCGTCGGTGTCGATCTGGTCCGCGTTCGGCACCGCCGGACAATTGTCCCCGGCTGAGGCCGGCACAATGAACTGGCCGAAGACGTGTGGCAGAGTTCCTACGGCGATCGTCGCGAGAACCGTGTTCGCGTCCGTGTCGATGACTGACACATCGTTGCCATTGATGTTCGCCACGTAGGCTCTGGTTCCCGCCGGAGTCAGTGCGACACCAAGCGGCCCGAGGCCGACAGGAACCGTTGCGATCACGGTATTGGTGGCGGTGTCGATCACGGAGACCGTATTCGACACGTTGTTGGTCACGTAGAGTCGCGTTCCGGTCGGGTTCAGTGCGACGCCGTGTGGCGCCGACCCGACAGAAATCGTCTCGATCACCGTGTTGTCGCCCGCATCGATCACCGACACGCTGTTGCTGTTGATGTTTGCCACGTAGACTCGTGTGCCCGCCGGATCCACGACGACACCCCATGGATAGGCGCCTACGGGAACCTGTGCGAGGAGCGTGTTGGTGGTGAGGTCGACCACCGAAAGAGTCCCGCCAAGCGTGTTGGCGAGGTACACTCGCGTCCCTGCCGGGTTGACGGCAATTCCGGATGCGCCACCATACTCTCCCGCCGGTACGGTCGCAATCGCAGCATTGGTGGCTGTGTCGATCACGACGAGATCGAAGGCGCCTGGACCTCCCGCACAAGCGGGAATGGTCGATACATAGAGCTGCGTTCCCGACGCATTCACGGCGATCCCGCTGATGCCACAGAGCGCTCGACCAAGGCTGTCGACACCGATGGTGGCGACCTGCGTATTGCTCGTCGTGTCAATGACGGAGACGCCCCCGCACCCGCGCACGGAATTCCCGACATCGGCCACATAGACCCGCCGCCCCGAGGGATGCGCCGCCACGCCGAAGGGACGCGGCGCGGTTCCCCGACACGGCCCGCTCACCGGGAGCGTCGCTATCACCCTGTTCGTCACCGTATCGATTACCGACACGGTCTGGCCATGGTGGTTGCTGACATAGGCAAAGCCACCGAGGTGGGCCATGGCGTTGGCGCAGGCGCCGTCGCCATCCGCGTCGTTTGCTGGATCCAGCGGACATATGTCCGCGTTGCTGCCGATGCCGTCGCCGTCGGTATCCGCCGACTCCGCCGGATCGAGCGGGAACGCATCCGTGACGTCCGGCGCGCCATCTCCGTCGGCGTCGGCGTCGGCGTTATCGCCGGTGCCGTCGCCATCGGTATCGACCGACTCGGTGGGATCGAGCGGGAACACATCCGTCGCATCAGACACGCCGTCGAGGTCGCCGTCCGGAATGCCCATCGCAATGAATTCGCCGTACGCGAACTGAGAGCTCCCCCCGGCCACGGACGCGACTACCGCGCCCGTACGGGTATCGATCACGGAGATGCTGGTGGGCCCGATGAGCTGCGGATCGCGCCTTCCCGTCCAGGCGTCATCGCTGCCAGAGTTCACGACATACGCCCGCGTTCCCAAGGGGTTGAAGGCCACCCCAACCGGCCCCACCCCGACCGCGACCGTTGCGATCACGGTTCTGAGCGCGGTATCGACCACCGACACGGTGTTCGCATACGTGTTGGTCACATACAGCTGGGTCCCATCGCGATTGACCGCCACGGCCGATGGCCCGATTCCCACGGGGATCGTCGCGATCACCGTATTGGAGGCGGTGTCGATCTCCGACACGGTGTTGTCGTCGAGATTCCCGGCGTACACCTTCGTGCCAGCCGGGTTCACGGCGACGCCATAAGGGAACCGCCCGACGGGAATCCGAACCGTTGCGTGCGTCGCCGTGTCGAGCGACCACACGGCGTTGTCGAATTCCACGGCCATGTACACCTTTGTCCCGGCCGGGTTGACGGCAATACCCGTCGGCACGCCCGATCCGGCCGGCACCGTGGCAATGACGGCCTGGGTCGCCGTATCGACGACCACGAAGTTCGTGACGTTTGGTCCCCCGCCGCACGCCGGAACGTGTCCGAAGTACAACCGCGTCCCCTCGCGATTGACCGCCACGCCGTGCACACCGCAGAAGAGGGCCGGGAACGTGTCGGCGGTCCCTGCGATGCGCGCAACGATGGCATTGGTGGCGGCGTCGACGACGGACACATACCCAAAGCCGCGCAGGAAGTTCCCGGCATGGGCCACGTAGACCCGGTCCCCAGCACGCGGAACCGCCACGCCGAGCGGCCGCGTGGCGGCGCCAAACGGGAATCCGAACGGCACCGTCGTGGTGACCGTATTCGTGGCCGTGTCGAGCACTCTGAGGGTCTCTCCGCCGCGGTCGCTGATGTACGCGGGTGTCGGACCGACGTTCAACGGGTCGAGTGGAAACGGATCATCGTCGTCCAGCGCCCCGTCGTTGTCGTCGTTGGTGTCCGCGTTGTTCCCGATCCCGTCGCCGTCAGCATCGGCCGTCTCGGATGCATCGAGCGGGAACGCGTCGCTCCCGTCCGTCACGCCGTCGCCGTCGTCGTCGGTGTCTGTGTTGTTCCCCGTGCCGTCGTCGTCGGTGTCGATCGACTCGGCAGCGTCCAGCGGGAAGGCGTCGTCGACATCCAACGCGCCGTCGCCATCGGTATCGGCGGTGATGCCGACGCCCTCGATGGCCCCGATGTCGCACCGCGCGAGACCATCGCCGTCGCCGTCCACCGCGCGCGGGAAGCCCGCGCCGCGTTGATCGTCGACCAGCGCGGCGCCGGTCGTGTCGGTGCACCCCGCCGGAGTGCCCGCGTCGACGGCGGGGCTGCTGCCCAGGAGGGTATGCGTCAACGTCGGCCCGCCGTTGTTGGCCAGCGGCCCCAGGGCCGGGTCCACGCTGCTGAGGTCGCCGGTACCCGTAAACCCGCACGAGGCGTCGCTGCTCAGGTTGTAGCCGAGCGAGGTGACGCTGCCGCCGCCCGTGATCGCGCAGTTCGCGCCGCCGGCGCCGCCCACAATCGTATTCCTGACGGCGATGTTCGCGCGTGCGTGAATCGCCGCGCCGATCGTGCCGGAGGTGTTCCCGCTGAACGTCACGCTCGCCAGCTGCACCGGCGCGTCGGCGAAGATCGCACCGCCGCCGATGCCTGGATCGGTGCCTTCGACGAGGTTGCCGCTGAAGGTCGTGTTGGCCACCCGGTACGGGCCGCCGCCGTTGACGCTGATCGCGCCGCCGTCGTACGCGGCGGTGTTGCCGCTGAACGTGCTGCCGGTAATCGTGAAGGACGTGACGGCCGACCCGGAATTGGTGAAGATCGCGGCTCCCGCGACGGCTACGTTGCCGCTGAACGTGCTGTTCGCGATGCGCAGTGTCGTCCCGGGACTGGCGAGAATGGCGCCGCCGTAGGGAAATCCGCCGTGCGGCCCGCCGACACGGTTGCCGGCAAGGCGTGCGTTGGTGATCGTCACGCTGCCGACGGAGAAGATCCCGGCGCCGCCCGTGCTATTGAGCACGGCCGCGTCCGTCAGGATCAGGCCGGCCCGGCCGACCCGGACGCCGCCGGCGCCGTTGCGCAGCGTGAGCTGGCGAAGAGTGAGAGTGGCTCCATCCCGTACGTCGAACAGCCAATCGCCGCCGACACAGGAAGGCTCGGCGTCCGCGTCACATCCTTGAATGATGGTGGCCGCGGCGCCGTTGCCCGTGATCGTGAGCGCGCCGACAACGTCGAGGTCCCCGGTCGCCGCGGCGTCTTCACCCGCCCCGGCCATCGTCAGCGTGATGGTCGTGCCGGCGAACTGAATGACGTCGGCACCTGCCAGGGCGTTGGATTCCTGCACCGCCGCTCGCAGCGTGCATACCCCGGTTGCGGCCGCGCACACGCCGTTGCCCGGCGCCGCATCGGCCAGGTCGGCGGTGCTGTCGACCAGGAAGATCGGGTGAATGTTCAGCGGATCGAGCGGAAATGGATCACTCGTATCGGGCGTCCCGTCGTTGTCATCGTCCGGGTCGGCGTTGTTCCCGATCGTGTCGCCGTCGGTGTCGACCGACTCCGCGGCATTCAGCGGGAAGGCGTCGTTGCCGTCGGTGACGCCGTCGTTGTCATCATCCGGGTCGCTGTTGTCGCCGATCGTGTCGTGGTCGGTATCGAGCCATTCGAGCGCATCACGGGGAAACGGGTCGGCCCCGTCAGCGACGCCGTCGTTGTCGTCGTCGGCATCGCAGGCATCGCCGTCGCCGTCGCTGTCCGTATCGAGCTGATCGGCGTTGTCGATGGCGGGGCAGTTGTCCACGTCGTCGGCAACGCCGTCACCATCGGCATCCGGAGGCTCGCGGAACGGCGTGAAGGCGAAGTTGGTCGCCGCGGGCGGATTGCCGGTGGCGCCGCTCACCCCGCCGATGACATAGAGGACGCCGCCGAGAACAGCCTCGCCCGTCATAGTCCGACCCGCGGGGAGCGACGGTGCAACAACCCACGTGTCGAGCCCCGGGTCGTACATCTCGCCGACGTCGACGATGCCGAACGCGTTGGAGCCGCCGAAGGCATACAGCAACCCGTCGATCGCGGCCACCGCCGGCGCGCGGCGCGGGGTCGACAGCGACATCACGCTGCTCCACCCGTCGGTGGCGGGATTGTAGGCCTGGACATCGGCCAAGGGTGCGCCGGTCGACGACATGCCTCCGACGACATAGATCTTGTCGTCGATGACGGCGACGCCAGGATCGATGCGAGGCGTCGGAATCGCCGGCTGAGGGGTGAACGTCTGGTTGACCGGGTCGTATTCCAGCGTCGGCGCCATCGACGTGGCCGAGCTCGACGGATTGCTGTATCCCCCAATCAGGTAGATCTTGCCCCCCACGACGGCCGCCGCGCCGTGTGCCCTGCGTCCGGGCATCGGGTCCTTGACTGTCCACGTGTTCGTGGTGGGGTCGTAGACCTGTACGTCGCTGAAGAACACGCCGCTGCAGTTGCCTCCGCCGAACGCGTAGATCCGGCCGTCCATGACAGCCGTTGCAAACGCGGTGCGCTGCTGGCTGCCCGGAGAGCCTGCCGGCGCCGGAAGCGTCGCTTTCGGCGTCCAACTGTTCGACGATGGGTCGTACGCCTCGGTCCCCAGGGCGGCCACCGGACATCCCCCGGCCGTGCCGCCGATCGCATAGACCAGCCCGCCGAGGGCCGCAGCCTGGAGTGTGCTGCGCGGCCCGGATGTGAGGGGGGCTTGTGCCTCCCAGGTACCCACCTGGGCATGTGCGCCGCCCGCCAGGGCCAGCACGAGCGACACGGAACCGGTGAGAGTGCGGGGGGAGATCATCGTGGCCTCCTGAGAGCTCGAACTCGTTGAAATCCTAGAAAGGCTTTCGTAGACTCTCAACCGGCAACAGGCTGCACTCAGTAGTTTCTTGTCGCACGATCTCAGAATTGTGATCGAGAACGGCGATCGACTCGATTCGTGGAAGGCGATTGCGGAATATCTCGGACGCGATCGCACGACCGTCATGCGCTGGGCGCGCACGGCGGCTCTTCCCGTCCGCCGCATCGCCGGCGGACGCTCGGTGTTCGCGTTCAAATCGGAACTCGATCGCTGGCTGGTCGGAGGCGGGCGTGCGGCGGCAGAGATGCGGCCGCAATCCCCGCCCGTCGTCTCCGAGCCTCCACCCCCGGTGGCGGCCGCGGAGCCGCGATTCCGGCGCCGAACGGCGTTCGGGCTGTCCCTTGCTGTCGGATGTGCGCTCGTCCTCGCCTTCTGGTGGCCAGGCAACGGCGTCCCCGTTACAACCGTTGCCGTTGTGGGTCGGCAGATCGTCGCGCGCGATGCCGCAGGCGCAGACCTCTGGCGCCACGAGTTGCCGGATCTCGATGGCGCCATCGCACCGGCACGGCTCCTCGTCGCCGACATCGACGATGACGGAGACCCTGACGTGCTTGCCGCGCTGCAGATCACGAGACGCGGCAAACGTGGCGACGGCCTCCTCATGGCGTTCGACGGCCGCGGCCGTCTGCGCTGGCAGCGATCCGTGTCAGAGCGGTACCGCTTCGGCAATGAGGAGTACGCGCCGCCCTGGTTCCCGGAGGACGTCCTCGTCTACCGCACGGACGGGGCCGTGAGAATCGCCGTGGCGCTGCACCATCACACGTGGTGGCCGGGACTGGTGGCGACCTACAACGCCGACGGGCAGACGATCGATCGCTTCGTCAATGCCGGGTGGCTTCGCCACCTGAACGTCACGGCGGACGGCCGGTATCTGCTGGCCGCCGGGGTGAGCAACGCGTTTGGCGGCGCGGCGCTGGCCGTCCTGGACGCGGCAAAGCCGGGCGGCGCGTCCCCTGCGCCGGAAGGCACGCTGCCGGCATGCGCCAATTGCCCAGCCGGCAGCCCGGTCGCCTATTTCGTCGCGCCGTGGTCCGCGCTCGCACGGCCGTCGGATACGCCCCACGCGGTCGTCGAGGTCGATGAGGCGGGCAGGATCGAATGGCATGCACTCCAGCGTGCCGGCGGCGAAGGCAAGGCGCCCGACATCATCTTCGGTCTCTCGCCGCGCCTGGAGTTGGTACGGTGGGACGTCAACAACTACTTCACGGAGCTGCAGGGGCCAATCGCCAGTCGTCCGGTCGTGCGCGAATGGACGCCGGCGCGCGGCTGGCGCGACGTTACAGGCAGGTAGCGACGCTTCTTCCGCCGCCGCCGTCCGCCGAGGGCCTCTGGTTGCTGTGCCGGCGACCCACAGTCGCCTCGCGTTCACGGCGTGGGATGCCGAGCCCGGGCACAGCGCGTGGAACAGCGACCGCGACTCGAGCCGGTAGGCCATCGCGTGAGAGCTTCAGCGGTTGCAGCATGCAGTAACAGCGCATCGTGCGATCGAGTCCCTTCGGGCCGCAGTTCTTCTCGCCGGCCTCAGGGTGGCTGGGGACGCAAGTCGCGTGGTCGACGGAAATGTGTCACAATGTGCACATGAAGACGATCTCCATCCGTGAGCTCCACCTCACGACCGGTCGCTGGGTTCGCCACGCCGCCAGTCGGGGTCCGATCGTGGTCACCGATCGCGGTCGTCGCGTCGCGGCACTGCAGCCGTTTGATGCCTCGGTCGCCGGCCGGCCCCTCCCCAATCGAGAGGCCGCCATTCGGAGACGGTCGAAGGTCCCGGTCGATTCCGCCGTGTACCTGTCGGAACTGCGCGAGGATCGGTGATCTACTTCGACGCGGCGTATATCGCCAAGTGCTACCTCAATGAACCGGGCGCGGATCGAGTGCGCGAAGTGGCCTACGGTGCGATGGGCATCGCATCGTGTGAGCTGGCCCGACTCGAGTTTGCATCGATCCTCAAGCGGCACGTCAGAGAGCATGATGTGACGCGCCGCGAGATGACGGCAATCTTGAAGGAATTCAAAGACGATGAGAAGAACGGTGTGTGGCGGTGGCTGAGCGTGACATCTGAGCTGCTGGAGAAGGCCCGTAAGGCCGTCCTCGACATTCCGAGCAGCGTCTTCGTCCGATCCGGCGACGCGCTGCACCTGGCGTGCGCCGAGGAGCATGGTTGTGACGAGGTGTATACGAACAACCGTCACATGCTGGAGGCTGCGCGCTACTTCCACGTGACCGGGGTGAACGTCCTCGTCGACAACGGTTGACGTATTCCACGCTGGAGCCCTCGTCGTCGATATCCAGGTTGTCGTGCGCCGATGACTGGCCCGCGGGAACCCGCCGCGACAGCCCATGACGCGAATCTGCGCTCCGGAGTCCGTGGGCGCCCCCCCCGTGTCTCCACGGGCCAAGGATCGTGTCTACAGTTCGCGAGGCCGTCTCGCGTAGTCCGGAAAGGCGCGGAGCAGCGCTCCTTGGCAGAGGGTGGCGGTCGGAACCGACTCGATTCATGTGAAGCCCATGGGACACGTCAGGGCCTGGCTGCTGGCCGGCACCTTCACGCTCGTCATCACCCCTTTTGTTCACGCCGGCCAGGACGCCACCATCTCCCGCGATCCGTCCGGCCGTACCACCGTCCGGGCGGTTCGGGTCACGCGTCCGCTGAAGATTGACGGTGTGCTCGACGAGCCGCTCTATGCGAGCGTGCCGCCGATCTCGGACTTCGTCCAGCAGGAGCCGGACGAAGGCGAGCCGGCGACCGAGAAGACCGAGTTATGGCTGTCGTTCGACAACGACAATGTCTACGTCTCGTTCCGCTGCTGGGAGAGCGAGCCGGATCGGCTCGTGGCCAACGAGATGCGCCGCGACGGTCCCAATATGTGGCAGGGCAACGACATCGTCGGGGTCAGCTTCGACACCTTTCACGACGGCCGCAACTCGTTCAACTTCATCACCAACGCGCTGGGTGCGCGCGAAGACGGGCAGGTGACGAACGAGCGGCAGTGGAACGGCGACTGGAACACGGTGTGGGAGGTGAGGTCCGGACGCTTCGAAGGCGGCTGGACCGTGGAGGCCGCCATTCCGTTCAAATCGATTCGGTATCAGCGGGGACGCGATCAGCGCTGGGGCTTCAACGCGCTCCGCACGAATCGATGGAAGAACGAACTCTCGTACGTCACCCACGTGCCGGCCGCGCGCGGCCAGTCCGCCCTGTATCAGGGGTCGGTGGGTGCGACGCTGGAGGGAATCGAGGCGCCATCGGGATCGAAGGTCCTCGAGCTGAAACCGTACGCGATCTCCGATATCCGGACGGATCGCCCATCCGCCGTTTCGAACGACATGAGCGGCGACGCCGGCCTCGACGTGAAGTACGGGCTGACGCAGAACCTCACCGCGGACTTCACCTACAACACCGACTTCGCGCAGATCGAGGCGGACGAGCAGCAGGTCAACCTCACCCGCTTCAGCCTTTTCTTTCCCGAGAAGCGCGAGTTCTTCCTGGAGAACCAGGGAACGTTTGCCTTCGGCGGCGCCGCCGCCGGCGGATTTTCAGCCGCCAACAGCGACGTTCCGATTCTGTTCTACAGCCGGCGCATCGGCCTCAATGACGGACGGCCGATTCCGATCGTCGCCGGGGGCCGGACGACGGGCCGCGTCGGCCGCTACACCCTCGGGTTGATCGACATCCAGTCGGGAGAGGATCGCCGCGTCCGGTCCACGAATTTTTCCGTCGTCCGTCTGAAGCGCGATCTGTTCCGGCGGAGCAATATCGGGCTGCTGCTGACCGGTCGATCCGTGGGGCAGAGCGGCAGCGGCACCAACGCGCTCTACGGCTTCGACGGCACGTTCGGCTTCTACGACAACCTGAACGTCAACACGTACTGGGCGCGGTCGGCCACCACCGCTCGCACGCGCAACGACACCAGCTACCGCGGCCAGCTCGATTACCAGGGCGACCGCTACGGTGCGCAGCTCGAGCATCTCGTGGTCGGCGACGATTTCAATCCCGAGGTCGGTTTCGTGCGGCGGCGCGACATGCGGCGCAGCTCCGCGATGTTCCGATTCAGCCCGCGGCCGAAAGGCATTCGTTCGGTGCGGAAGTTCTTCTACTCGGGCTCCATCGACTACATCGAGAACGGCACGCGGCGCCTCGAGACGCGCGAATCGAGGGGCGAGTTCGCCATCGAGTTCCAGACGAGCGACCGCCTCAGCGCCAGCGTCGCCCGCAGCTACGAGTTCCTGCCGCGTCCGTTCGACATCGCGCCCTCCATCACGCTGCCGATCGGCGGCTATCGCTTCGACAACGTGCACGTGCAGATGAATCTCGGGCAGCGCCGGAGGATCAGCGGCCAGTTCGCGCTCGACCGCGGCACCTTCTACGATGGCCACAAGACGACGATCGGTGTGAGCCGGGGACGGATGAACGCCGGCTCCCAGTTGTCGCTCGAGCCCACCTATCAGCTCAACGTCGTCGATCTGAGGGAAGGGGCGTTCACCAATCAGCTCGCCGGTTCGCGCATCACCTACACGATGACGCCGCTGATGTTCGCGAGCGCGCTGCTGCAGTACAGCTCGACCAGCCACGCCATCAGCGCCAACGTGCGGCTGCGATGGGAGTACCGACCCGGCAGCGAGGTCTTCGTCGTCTACAACGAGGACCGGGACACGCTGGCGCGCCGATTTCCTGCGCTCAGCGGCCGGGCGTTCATCGTCAAGATCAATCGGCTGTTCCGGCCGTAGCCGGTGCCGCGCCCGAAGAAACTCCAGGATGCCCTGCTGGATCGTGCCACTCGCATCTAACTCCACGAGCCCCTGTGACTCTTCTGCTGTCGGGTGCGGCTCCTTCAGACAGACGATTCCTGGCGCAATCGGTCCCACCAGCGGTCTGCGTGACCACTTCACAACCAGGAGTTGTGCGCGTTGATCGCCACCTGTTGGCCACCAGCAGCTCGATGCCCGAGAAGGTGGGTGGACCCTGCGCGCTCTTGTGCGCCCGGAACTCGACGGTCGAGGGTCGCTTTCGGCCCACAGGCGGGACGGCCTGGAGGTGCTGCCTGAAGGCGTTCAGTGGGCCGCGATGCCGATCCAGAACAGGAGCCGTCCGGCCTCCGGCTCGGCCGCGACTTCGTAGGTCCGCACGAAGGTGAGCCGGCCGTCCGGACCGATGGTGAACGTCGAAAGGCTCGCAGGCACCGTGCGGACGCGCTGCCCGTCGCGCACGGCGAGTGCGGTTTGATTGCCGACGACGAGCACGCGGCCGCCCGGGTCGAGGGCGAAGGCGCGCGGCTGGAAGCCGCGTGTGTCGGCGGTCTGGATGAGCGTCGGCTCGCCCGTGGTCCGATCGATGGCGAACACGGCAATCGTGTTCTCCCCGCCGGCCGAGACGCGGGCACCCTCAAACGCCACCGTCGCGCTCGCGCGGTTGCCCACGTAGACGACGCGGCCGTTGGGGTGCACGTGGATGCTGCTCGTCGTCTGCCCCGGCCTCACGTTCCCCGGCTCGGCCAGCGTGGTCTTCACGAACCGCGGCGCCGCCGAGAGCGACTCGCCGGCGACGTCAAAGACGGCGATCCGATTCTGACGCTCCAGCGTCAGGTACGCCCACGGGCGCGTCGGATGGAAATCGAGGTGGCGCGCCTGAAAATCGTAGCCGCCGTTCGGCGCAATCGACGCGCGATTGGTCAGGGCGCCGTCGGCGTACGCGAAGACCTTCAGCGCGCCGGGATCTTCCGGCGAGGCCGCGGTGGGCGCGTTGCCGCGCGTCACGAGGACGACGCCGCGGTTCGATGGCAGCACGCGAACGTGATGGGCGTAGATGCCGGCATCGAGCGCGCGCGGCTGCTCCACCTCCGCGCCGATCGTCCCGTCGCGCTCGAGGCGGTGCACGCTCACGCCGCTCGGCAGGTTGTAGGCCGCCAGCAGATGCCGGCCGTCGCCGTCGGTCGTCAGGTGAATCGGCCGCGCCCGGAGCGGGATCGGAGCGCCGTGCGGTGTCAGCGCTCCGGAGGCGGCGTCGATGCGAAAGGCGGTCACGCCGTGCCGCGGCGCCTGTCCCGGCGCGCCGCCCAGCTCGCCGTAGCTCGCACCGGCGCTGCTCCAGCCGACATGGAGGTAACGTCCCGACGGATGGAGCGCCGCCTCCTGGACGTTGGCGGGAAGCGTCACCGCGCCGCGTCTGGTCAGCGTCCCCGGGGTGGCGTCGAGGTCGTACTGCCTCAGCTCCGCCCCGACCGCGGCGTACACGGCGGTGCCGGGTGCTTGCGCAGCCGGACCATGCCACGCGGTGGCGAGCAGCAGCCCCGCTCCGGCCAGGACGATCGATCGACGCATGGTCGAGGACGCCGCCAACCGTATCACAGCGCGGTGATGATGGGGTCGTGGCGACTCGACGCGCACGGCCACCTGCGGCTCGAGCGTCGGGACGAGACCGCCGCCCTCCTGGCGCGCGTCGCGGCGGATCCCATGCCGTCAGCGCGGTATTGCCACCTGTTACGCGTGGTAGTACACTGCTCTTGATGACGGCGATCTCACTGAAGCTCCCCGAGGAGCTGCTGCGCGAGATCGAGCGCGAGGCGGCCGCTCGCGGCGTGCCGAAGTCGGCCGTCATCCGCGGTTGCCTCGAAGGAATGCTGCGCAAGGGGCGGACACGGAAGCCCACGGCGTCGTGCCTCGACCTCATGGGCAATCTCGTCGGCTCGTTCCGAGGCCCGCGGGATCTCTCCAGCAATCGACGGTATCTCCAGAATGCCGTTCGCGCCGATGCCAAGCGGGGCCGAACGAGTACTCCTTGATACGGGGCCGCTGGTCGCCGTGCTCAATGGGGCGGACGAGCACCATGGGTGGGCCCGTGAGTGCTTCGGTCGGCTCGCCCCGCCCCTGTTCACGTGCGAGGCGGTCCTGTCCGAAGCGCAATTCCTCCTGGCGGATCGAGGCGGCGACCCGCTGGCCGTCCTGGCCATGGCGCGACAAGGTGTCCTCGCCCTGGACTTCGACGCCAGAGAGGAAGTGGAGCGGCTGCACGATCTGCAGCGGTCGTATCGGAACCTTCCGATGTCGTTCGCCGATGCCTGTCTGGTCCGGATGAGTGAGTTGCACGAGCGGTCGCGTGTGTTCACGACGGATGCACACTTTCGTCTGTACCGGCGGCACCGACGTCGCGTGATCCCACTTCTGACACCAACGAGCACCTGACCGCCGCGACGAAGGCCGACCGCCTGTGTCGCGCCTCACCCCGCCGCGCTCGACGCCGCGCGCGCCGGCGCCCTGCGGCGGAACATCGAACGCAGGACCCCGAACCCCGAACCCCGAACCCCGAACCTGAACACGAACCGAGAACCGAGAAGGCAGAAGGGTGAACGACAGATCTTCTTATCGCTCGAGCCGATACGCCTCTCTCGACGGCTTGAGCGGCCGCAGCAGCCAGTAGGGCCGGCGCGTGCCGTCGGGACTGTGGCGGCTGGCCGGCCGCGTGCGCTCGAGCCACTCCCGGTAGACTTCGCGGGCCCGGGCGGTGTCAACGTGGACGTCGCCGTCACGGTCGCCGGCGTGCGCCCGTTCGACTCTCACCGCCTGATGCCAGCAGTGCATGCCGGAGATCGGGTCCGGCTGTGCCGGAAACGTCAGGTTCTGGTGCACGCCGGCGTCGTTCCACCAGATGCGGCTCGTATCGGGGTCGGCCGACTCGAACGGCTGTACGTCGCGCCTCGTCGTCAGCGTCCACAGGCTCCCTTGCCGGTCGAGGCCGACGGTGCGCATGAACTGACGCTGGCCCTCGGCGTCGGACAATCTCCAGCGTCCCATGTGGTGGCTACAGGCGACCACCCCGGGCTTGATCCCTTCGGTCACCCATGCCTTGACGACGAAGAACCCGATGCGGGTGGCCACGCGGACCAGATCGCCCGTGCCGGCGCGGATCCGCTGCGCATCCTCCGGATGCATCCAGAGCGGATTGGTGTGCGCGATCTCGTCGAGCCACTTGGCGTTGGCGCTGCGCGTGTGGATGTGCACCGGCAGCCGGAAGGTCGAGATGAGCGGCATCTCGCCAGGCCCGAGCGCCGACGGGTGAACGTGGCTGCGGATGTACCCCGGCAGCGCGTGCTCGGGCCAGCCCCAGCCGGCAAGCGTGCTCGAATAGAACTCGAGCCGTCCGCTGGGCGTCGGGAAGCCGTGCACGATCCGCCCGTCGACGTTCACGCCAATCGCGCGGCGCCCCTCGCCGTCCGGCTCCGGCGTTGGGAGCGGAACGACGTTCGCGTCGAACGGGCGCGGCGTCGACGTGTACACGCGGCCGAAGCGCGACTGGGCGACGTCCTTCAGTTCCTCGGGCGGCACCGACTGCTCGTGGCGCGGACCGACCCGCGTCCGAATCTCGAAGGCGCCGTACCGGCGCATGTACTCGAGCGGGGTCAGCCCTTCCTTCGCCGCCGTCTCCGGCAGGCCCGGCACCGACCGCTCGAAGATATGGCGGTAGTACTCGTCGACGGTCAGCTTCGTCCCTGGCTGCAAGGCCGACTCCACGTGATGGCGGATGCCAAGGTCGCCCTCCGGATCGATTCTCCACGTCAGATCGATCCAGAATTCGTTTTCCTCCCACACTTCACCTGGATTGGTCTCGCGGGTGTCGGCCACCGGCTGCCCTTCACGATTCCGGAGCGCCCGGACGACGGGCTGACGGAAGCCGATCCACTGCGCGTCGTGCGTCTCGTAGGAGTGGATGTCGTGCCGCTCCGAGGCGTGCCCCATCGGCAGCACGTAATCGGCGAAGTACGCCGTCTCGCTCCATGTCGGGGTGAGCGCCACGTGCAGTCCGACCAGCGACTCGTCGGTCAGCGCTTCGATCCACGAGAAGCCGTCCGGGTTGGTCCAGACCGGGTTGTACACGCGCGTGAAATAGACGTCGAGCCGCCCGCGCCCCTCGCCGAGCAAGTGGGGCAGCAGGAACGACATCTCGTGCATGGCGAGCGGATACTCGTCCGGCCAGCTCAGGCCGTTCCAGACGTTCGGATGCGGCGGCACGTGGATGGGACGGGGCACGTACTTCGTCCAGGCGTTGGGGTAGGTGCCCCCCTCGGTCGCAATCGCCCCGACGAGCGCGTTGAGCATGAACAGGCAGCGCGCCACCTGCCAGCCGCCGAGGTTGCCGGAGCCTGCGCTCCGCCACGTGTGCGTCGCCAACCGCGTGCCGGCGGTCGCCACCAGCCCCGCCACCGCTTCGATGGCCCCGGCGTCGACGCCCGACTCGTTCGCGGCGAATTCGAAGGTGTACTCGCCGTACCGGCGCTTCAGCGCCTGCTCGAACTCTTCGAACGGCGCGAACGGCCGCCCCTCGACCGCCTCCATGTACTCCGACCAGTTCCACCAGCGCCGGACGAACTCGCGGTCGTACAGCCCGTTCTGAATCAGGTGGTTGGCGATCGACAGGAGGATGGCCGCCTCCGAGCCCGGCTGCGGCGACAGCCAGTGGTCCGCGTGCGTCACCGTGTTCGACATCCGCGTATCGAAGACGATGACCTTGGCGCCGTTCTGCTTCGCCTCCATGATCCGCTGGGCGTGCGGGTTGAAGTAGTGGCCCGACTCGAGGTGCGCGCTGATCAGAAGGATGACGCTCGCGTGCGCGTGGTCGGGGCTCGGCCTGTCGAGCCCCATCCAGTGCGCGTAGCCGACGCGCGCGCTCGCCGAGCAGATGTTGGTGTGCGAGTTGTGGCCGTCGACGCCCCACGCCGCCAGGATGCGCTCGACGAAGCCATCCTCGCCGGGACGCCCGACGTGGTACATCACGCTGTTCGGACGCTTCTCGCGCAGCGCCCGGCGGATGCGCCCAGCGATGTCGTCGAGCGCCTCGTCCCAGCTCACGCGCGCCCAGCTCCCGTCGCCGCGGCGGCCGGTGCGCTTCAGCGGGTACAGGATGCGGTCGGCGTCGGTGACCTGATTGATCGTCGCCGGCCCCTTCGCGCAGTTGCGGCCGCGCGAGCCGGGATGCTCGGGGTTCCCCTCGAACTTGCGGAGCTGCAGCGTCTCCTTGTCAATGTAGGCGAGCAGTCCGCAGGCCGACTCGCAGTTGAAGCACGTCGTCGGCACGAGCGCGTAGCGCCGCGGGACGCGCTCGGGCCACGCGCGCGAGTCGAGCTCCGTCCAGTCGTCCCAGCGGTCCACCGGCGGAAAAGGTGCGAGGTGCGAGGGTGCGACGGTGCGAGGGTGCGTCCGAGGGTGCGAGGGTGCGACGGTGTGGGCGGGGACGGCGCTCTCTTGCAGAGTGATACTGTCGCTCTCTTGCCCCGTCGCACCGTCGAACGTACTGCTGCACTGTCGCACCGTGGCACCGTCGGACGCCCCGTCGCACCCTCGCACCGTCGCACCGTCGCACGCCACGTCAATGGCCTCACGCAAGCGGCACCGCCTGACCGGCCTGCACGTACGCGTGCTCGTAGGCCAGGAGTCCGAGAAGCGGCAGCGGGGCGGCGGCCGCGCCGACCCATGGAGCCGACAGCCCGGCGGCGACCGCCGCCGCGCCCGCCCAGTAATAGGAGCGGTAGCGCCCGGCCACCATCTCGTGCACGCCGAGGCGCACGTGCGCCGTCGTGTGCGAGGCGCCCGCCTCGCCGGCGACGAGCAGCAGATGCGCGGCCGCGCTCCCGGCAAGGGTCCACAGCAGCGGCACCACCGCGTCGGGCGCCACCGCCGCGGCCGCCGGCGCGAGCACGCTGGCGCCGGCCACGAGCGCCTGCACGAGCAGGTGCGCCGGCAGCAGCGCGTTCTGCCAGAGGTCACGCGCCTTCGCCTGCGCAAAGAGGTACGCGGTGTAGACGGCCGTGGCCGCGGCCAGCGGGATCCCCACGGCCGAGAGCGGCAGTTGGTACCCCACCGCGCCGGCGATCGACAGCCCGAGGTGCAGCAGCAGCACGACGGAATAGGCGCCGATGATGAACGCGCCGCGCACCAGCCAGCTCCGCCACTGGGGCCGCGTGAAGATCAGGTAGAACCGTTCGGGGTGTTCGAGGTCGGCCACGAGCAGCAGCCCTGTGACGCCCATGAATGCCAGCGAGCCCGCCGGCGCCATCCAGCGCCAGAGCCCGTCGTCACCATCGAAGGCGCCCGCGAGCGCCAGGAGCGCGGCAATCATGTAGACACCCGCGGCGATGCTCTTGGTCCAGGTGTAGAGGCTCACGCGCCAGTCCCACGGGGCGCGGTGACCCACGTCGTACGACAGCACCGCCGCCGCGGCGCTCGCCGAGCCCTGCGGGTGACCCGAGACGACCGCCTGGGGGCCGCGGGGCTGCTGACTCCACATGAAGAGCCCGCCGGCCGGCCGTGCCGCCGCCAGCGGGTCGAGCGTCGCGGCGTGCGCGCCCTTGTAGAAGAGCTGCGGCCGCGTCTCCTTCTCGGGACGGCGCACCGCGACGCTGTCCCGGTGCAGGATGTGCGCGGCCCGTCCTGCCGGATCGTGCCGGTCGCCGACGACGATCGCCTGCGTCGGACAGACGACGACGCAGGCGGGCTCGAGGCCGATGTCGAGGCGGTGCGCACAGAGATTACACTTTTCCGCCGCATGATCGTCGGGATTGATGAAGACGGCGTCGTACGGGCAGGCCGCGATGCACGCCTTGCAGCCGATGCAGATCGTCTTGGCGAAATCGACGATGCCGTCGCGGCGCCGGAACATGGCGCCGGTGGGGCAGGCCGCCACGCACGGCGGGTTGGCGCACTGGTTGCAGCGCGTCACCTGGAAGAGGCGCCGCGCCTGCGGGTGGCGGCCGACGTCGACCGACTTCACGTACGTGCGGTTGACCGAGAGCGGCACCTGGTTCTCGGACTTGCACGCCGTGCTGCACGCGTGGCAGCCGATGCAGCGCGTCTGATCGATGACCTTGATCCAGCTCGGCTCGGGGCCGGTTTCGAGGGCGACAGCGAGGTTCATCAGGCCGGGTGACGCCAACGTACCGGACCGCCCTCGCATCGTCAAATGAATAATGGCCGCAGGTCCCATGAAGAATGCCGACCTGGGACGTGCGAGAACACCGCCCTCTTCGTGATTCCGGATTCCGGGTTCGCGATTATCATGGGAGCCGCATATGGGGGCTCCCATGCGGCTGCTTGCCGCGCTCCTGCTGGCGCTGGCGACTGCTGCGCCGGCCGCGTCGGGCCAGGCCGGCTGGCCGAACCAGCGCGAGGGCGATTTCCTCATCAGGGACTTCCGGTTCGAGAGCGGCGACACGCTTCCCGAGCTGCGGCTGCACTACATCACCATCGGCACCCCGCGGCCGAACGCCGCGGGCGACATCGCCAACGGCGTCCTGCTGCTGCACGGCACGAGCGGCTCGAGCACGTCGTGGCTGCAGGCGTCGCTCGCCGGGGAGCTGTTTGCGCCCGGGCAGCCGCTCGACGCGGCGAAGTACTTCCTGATCATCCCCGACGGCATCGGCGCCGGACGGTCGAGCAAGCCGAGCGACGGCCTCCGGGACCGGTTTCCGCGCTACCGGTATCGCGACATGGTGCGGGCGCAGTACCGCCTGGTGACCGAAGGGCTCGGCATCCGCCATCTGCGCCTCGTTCTCGGTACGTCGATGGGCGGCATGCAGACGTGGATGTGGGGCGGGATGTACCCGGATTTCATGGACGGCCTCGTGCCGCTCGCGAGCCAGCCTGTCGCGATGAGCGGCCGCAATTGGCTGACCCGCCGTATCCGCATCGAAGCGCTCCGGAACGCGTCCGACGCCGCCGCGTACAGCCTGCCGCTGGCGCAGCTGATGACCGAGAGCGTCGTACGGCTGCAGGAGATGGCGCCGTCGCGGGAAGCGGCCGACGAGCTGTACCGGAAGCTCGTCGAAGACGCCCGCCGGACCGATCCGATCAATCAGCTGTACGCCATCGAGTCGGTGATCGACTACGATCCGACGGCGGATCTCCACAAGATTCGCGCGCGGCTCGTGGCCATCAACTTCGCCGACGATGCGCTGAACCCGCCCGAGCTGGGGGTGGTCGAGCCCGCGATCCAGCGGATTCCGCGGGCGACATTCGTGCTCGTTCCGGCGGGGCCGGAGACGCACGGACACTACACGTACTTCAGGGCGGCGATGTGGAAGCCGTATCTGGCCGAACTGATGAGGAGTCTGGAGGCGCGGCAGCCATGAGAGGCATGGCGGCGTTGATGCTGGCGGTGACGGCGGGGATCGGTGCTGCGGCTCAACCGCCGCGGACGATCTGGGACAGCGTCTACAGCGACGCGCAGGCCGGGCGTGGGAAGAAGGCGTACATCACCCACTGCGCGTCGTGTCACAACGAAGGGCTGCAGGGCGGCGACCTCGCCCCCGCGCTGAAAGGGGAGGAGTTCCTGCTGCGGTGGAACGACAAGCCGTTGTCCGAGTTCTTCGATCGCACGCAGAAGACGATGCCGCAAGACAATCCGGGCGGCCTGAGCCCGCAGGAGACCGCCGACATCATCGCCTACGTCCTTCAGGTCAATAAGGCTCCTTCCGGCGGCGGCGATCTGCCGTCGGAGAGCGCGGCGCTCGGGGCGGTCGCGATGACGAAGGGCCAGTAGGTACGCAGGGCGGGCGCCGCGAAGCGGTTCGACGCCGCGGGCCGCGGACCCGCCGGAGGATGTCCGAATGTCGTATGTCAGGACCGCAAGCGTCGTTCTGTCCCTCGTGGCGCTGGCCGTGCACCTCGACGCCCAGGGGCGCGGGGGGCGCGGCGGCGGACGCGGCGCGCCGGAGACGCCGACCGAGCAGCAGTGGTCCTCGAACGGCGAGACGCGGGAGCGCGTGGCCGCGGCGATGACGATTGCCGGATCGGATCTGCTCCCGCAGGCGAAGATGTTCTGCACGCCGACGGGGCCGCAGCGGATGGCGGTCGCTCGGCAGGCCGCCGGCCTTCCGCCGATGCCAAACGTCGTCGTCGAACCGACGCGCGTGTTCGACAACATGTGGTGGATCGGGATGACGTCCCAGAACGTCTGGGCGATCACGACGAGCGACGGCATCATCCTGCTCGACACGATGAACAGCGCTGAAGAGGCGCGGGATGTCATTGTCGCCGGCATGAAGAAGGCGGGGCTCGACCCCGCGCGGATCCGGTACATCGTCATCGGCCACGGCCATCCCGGACAGTCGGACCACACCGGCGGCGCGCTCCACCTGCAGAAGACGTACGGGGCGAGAGTCGTCATGAACCCGATCGACGCGAAGCTGGTGCTTCCCTCTCAGCGCCCCGATCGCCCGCTGGCGGTTCCGGACCTCGACGCGTTTCACGGGCAGAAGCTCACGCTCGGCGACACGACGTTGACGCTGGTCCACACGCCCGGCCATACGCCGGGCACGATGGGCGTCATCGTGCCGGTGAAGCTTCGCGGCGCGTCGCATACGGCGATCGTGCTGGCTGCGACCCAGCTGCCGACGCGGGAATCGCTCCTTCAGTTCGAACGCGTCTTCAACGAGTTCGCGAAGCCGATGAAGGTGGAAGCCTCGCTCAACATGCACGCCAACGGCGTGCAGGAGGATCTGCCGTTCCTCGAGACGATCCGGAAGAACCCGGGCGGGCCGAACCCCTATCTCTACGGGCCCGAGCGGTTCGCCCGGTGGATGGACATCATGATCGAGTGCGGGCGGGCGAGGCTGGCCGCCCTGGGGATTCCGACGAGCTGACCTTCGGTCGGCGGCAGGCGACGGGCGGCGCGCGACTGGTGACTCGTGACCGGGCGCCCGGTCGCACGTCACCAGTCGCACGTCACCCACGACCGCCCGGGCTCAGTTGGTCGGCGTGGCGCCCGAGCGCGGGGTTCCCTTGAGAAGCTGGTACACCTGGGCGATGTGCACTGTCCGGTGCGTATCCCACCGCTCGAAGCTCTTGTACGCGTCGAGCATCAGGGTCTTCTGGATCTCCGCCAGACTCCGGCCGGCGCCTATCCCGGCGGCCACGCCCGTCGACAGGTCTTCCAGGTACTGCAGCGACATGGCCGCGTCCTTCCTGGTCCCCATCAGCGCGTGGCCGGTTGCCGCATGGTCGAAGTCGAGCGACAGGATCGTCCGCAGGGCGTCGATGTAGGCGCCGACGGTCGGCGTGATGTTCTGCGGCAGACGTTTGATCTGCATGACGTCGGCGCTGAACACCGCTCGTTCGTCCGGGAAATAGAGCGCGCTGCTGTCGTCGGTGTGTGCGGCGCCGAGGTGCACCATGATGACGCGCTTGCCGCCGAGCGTCACCGTGTGGCGATCGCGAAACGTCGTGCTCGGCAGGTAGACATCGTTGACCGGCCCGCGAATCAGTTCCGCGGCGCTGAGGATGCCGTTCCGGTTCTCGTCGAACAGGTCGAAGCGTTCTGAGGTGGCGCCGGTCGCCTCGCTGCGCTCGATGAGCCCGTTGCGATTGGCGTCCATCTTCACCGCATCGGCGGGCAGCGCCGGGGTTCCGGGAGGCAGCGCCACCCCGGCGCGCATGTTCGCGTGGCCGACAAATTCTGCCGTATCCGCGAACACCGCGCCGCCGGAGGCATGGTCCCAGTCCTTGTGCGTGTACAGGAGGTAGCGCACCGGCACTTTGAAGCGCGTGGCGAACTCCGCCTTGAGCCAGCGCGAGAAGTCGCGGTTGATCGGGTCGCTCATGATGATGCCCTCGGGCGTCACCAGGAACACGGTGTAGTGGTTGTCGTTCTGCGCCCGGTACAGCTGGCCCGTGACGTTCACGATGCCCCGGGCCGGCGGCTTCTGCTGAGCGAAGGCGCTCGAGACGATTCCGGCCAGCGCGGCGATGACGATCAGGCTAGAGGTCAGACGATGGTTCATGAGGCACTCCTTGCGGCGCATAGCCTACTCCAATTCGCGCCGGCGCGCAGGCACAGCGCAGCCGGGCAGCGGTTCGGGAAGCGAACGGTTACTGCACCTGCGGTCCGAGCGGCGCCCGCTCGACGATCTCGATGCGCGTCCCCCACGGATCGGTGATGTACGTGATGGTGCTGCCGGTGGGACTCTTGCGTACCGGCTCGTCAAGCGTGATGGCTTCCGCCTGGATCTTCTTCACGAAGGCGGCATGGTCCTTCACGTCGAACCCGATGTGGTCCAGCACGCGCCCCCGGGTCACCGCCTGCCGGCTGTCCGCCCGTCCGAACCGGACCTGCACTCCCGGCACGTCCACGACCGGAGCTCCGTTCCTGGTGCCGGTCTTTCCGCCGAAGGTCTTCGCGTACCAGGCCTGCGCCCTGGAGATGTCGGCGTCCGGCAGGAACAGGTGGACATGTTCGTGGCGGATCGGCATCGACTGCGCCTTGTCTTCCAGGATCTCCATGCGCACGCCGTCCGGCGTCACGACGTAGGCCTGGTCCAGCCGGTTGTTGTTGCCCGGGAGCACCGTCACCCCCGCGGCCTTCCACTGGGCGACCCGCTCCTGCACGTTGTCGACGATGAACCCGACGTGATTCACCACCGAACCCTCGGTGCCGCCATCGCCCTTTTCGGTCCCGAGGTTCAGATTGATGTAGAGCCCGGGAAACATGATGAGCGGGTTCCCGCCGGGCATGAACAGCTTGCCGCCCATGGCGAGGAAGAGCTTCTTGTTCGCGTCGACGTCCTTCGACGCGATGTGCCAGTGCCCCATGGTCACGCCGATGTCGTTGAAGGGCGCGGGCTGCGCAGCGGCGGCGCCAGCGGCCAGCACCCACACGAACCAGAACGCGACGAATACGCGAGCCTGCATGGATGCCTCCTCAGTGTGCGGTGATCGGCGAGTGGCCGTTGGCGCCGCTTTCATCGAACCTCCAAGAACGCGAGAGGCGGGTCCGACAGGACCCGCCCCACGTGCGATGAACGCTCGAGGAACCCGCCCTGCGACGTCAGCGTAACGCGAGAGCTACTTCGCCAGCGGATTGGGACGCATCTGGAACTTGTAGACCTTCGGCAGCGTCCCCTTGCCGCCTTCCAGGTGCCACGGCGTGCGGTTCGCCGAGGTGGTCCACAGCCCCTTGCCCTTCCAGCCCGCCCGCGGATCGTCGATGCGGCCGTCGATCTGCTTCACGAAGAAGCCGACCGGGTACGGCACGCGCGCCACCACCCAGCGGCCGTTCTGCAGCAAGAGCAGCGCGTCGGAGAGATTGCCCGTGGCAATCGGCACGTTCTTGCCCGCGCCGAGCGAGTCGTACTTGTCCACCCAGTTGTAGTAGTTCGAGTCGGCGGCGCCCGATTCGGGGGTCCCCTTGAAGTTCGGGCCCGGCACCGGATAGAAGGCCCACCCCTCGGGGCAGTGCTTGCCGGTGGCCTTCGGGCCGTTCAGCGGCGCCTTGCACGTGCGCCGGTCGAAGCTGGCGTAATGGCCGCTCGCCAGCACGGTCCACGCGACGCCGTTTGCGTCGATGTCCATGCCGCGCGGCGTGTAGACGTGCTGCCCGGGCACCGCGCCGTACGGGACCTCGTAGATCTCCGCCAGCGCCGTGCTCGGCGGATTGGACCCGAGCGACACCCGGACGAGCGCGCCCGGGAATTCGTTGGCGTCGCCCCAGACCGCGCCGTCCGACGGGCTCACCGCAATCGCGTAGAAGCTCGTGTCGATCCGCTTGTCCTTGGCCGGATCCACCGGCTGGTCGGGTTCCACCCACGCATCCTGCCTGCCGTTGCCGTTTGTGTCGAGGACGAGCGGCGCCCACCCTTGGGCCTTCTGCTCGTCGCCGGTCTCGTCGAGCACCTTGGTGTCGACCCAGCCGACGACCCCACCGTTGCCCGACCAGATCGTGTTGTTGGCGTCGTGCGCGAAGTTCAGGTGGAACGTGCCGAAGCAGGTGTTGACGATGCTCCACTGCTTCGTCTTCTGGTCGTAGACGGTGTACTGCCGGCCGCTGTTGTTGATGGGGAAGAGCCTGGCGGAGGGATGGGTCGAGCCCTCCTTGCAGAACGCCGGCTGGGCGGCGGGTGCGCGCGTGCGCGTCGTGTTCCAGACGCGCCCTTTCTGGTCCATCACGTTGCTGTGCCCGATCACCCGGCTCGTCCAGTAGACCTCCTCACCCCAGTAGGGCGACGGCACGCCGATTTTCGACGGCTGCGGCTGGAGCTTTTCGTCGAGCACCGGGACCTTCACCTGCGCGACCCTGTGCTGCAATGGATCGAGGATGGTCATGTTGTCCGAGCTGTTCTCGTGCAGCCCGAACACCGGGCCGTTGGCGTTGACGGTCGGATTGCGCTTGTCGCTCGCCACCGCGTCGTGGAAGTACTCGCGGTCGGTCGCCCAGTCCCACACGGTGACGACCAGGTTGCGCTCGACGCCCTGCGGGCGCGGCGGCGCCTGCGGCGGAATCTCGCCGCCGGCGACCCGATCGGTCCAGTCGGCGAACATCCTCAGCACGCGCTCGCGGCCGAATCGGTTCGTGTTGGCGTACATCCCCGCGCCGCCGTCGATGCCCGCCTGCAGCCGGTGGTTCCACGCCTCGACCGAGGAGCTGAACTTGCCGAGCGCCGGCGGTAGCTCGCGCGTCGCCTTGTTGCCCATCTGGTGGCACGGCGTGCAGGTCGACGTCTTGATGTTGTTGATCCACATCGCTTGGCTGCGCATCGCCTCGGAGATGCCGTTCCCCTTGACGCCGGTCCCGGGGAATTCGCTCCGGTCGGGCGGCTGCACCAGCGCGTACCAGTAGTTGGCCGGGTAGTACTCGGCCGCCGCGCGGGGGGTCGGCGCCGGCGTGGCGCCGAGGTTCACGACGCGGCCGGGCGCGCTCGCCACCTTTGGCGAGTCGACGAGCCCGTAGCCGCGCACCCACACGGTGTAGTTCCCCTTGGGCAGGTCGGGGACGAGGTAGCGGCCGCGGTCGTCGGTCACCACAATCCGGGCCATCTTGGTCGGCAGATCGGTGGTTTCCGCGATGACCCAGACACCCGCCTCGGGACCTCCGGGGCCGGTCACGACGCCGCCGATGTCGTCGTTGTCGATGCTGGGGGCGCCGCCGCCCTGGGCCATGGTGCCGGCAATCGAGAGCGCCGCGAGCAGGGCGACTGCGGCACCCGAGGCCGCCAGTGAGAATCTCTTCTGCACGGTACCTCCTCAAGGCACCCCAGCGCGCACAGTCCGCGCGCTGGGGACCCCGCTCAAAAGCGGAGAAGACGGGTCATTTTGACCGCGACGGAGCGATTCTGCAACCCGGGAAAGCCGCCGACGGCCGTGTCGCGGCCGTCGCCGTAGACGACGAACAATTCGCTGCCCGGGACGTATTCCCAACGCATCCGCACGCTCGAGGTCAGCGACCGCGCGGCGGGGTTGAACTGGCTGAACGCCGAGAAGGAGAGCCGCGCGGTGGGCGTGACGCTGGCACGGAGGCCCCCGAGATGAGCCGTGAAGTCGCCGTACGGCAGGCTGACCCAGTTCAACGTGACGATCGGCTCCAGCGTGAAGTGCGGCGAAAGGCCCAGGCGTCCGGTATAGCCGGCCGAGGTCCGCGTGCCGCCGTAGAAGGACCCGTGCGACGCCGAGAGGTCGCCCGACATGGCGCGCTGCTGGCCGAGCCTGTAGGTCGCCCGGACGGTCTCGTACGAGTAGGGGCCGGAGGGCACCACCACGCCAGGCGCAATCGTGAAGTCGGCCGGGAGCCGCTCGTACTGCCGCGTGAGCAGGAGCGTCACCTCGTCACTGCTGTCGAACTCCACGCCGAACCGGCCGGTGACAACCCGGTCTTCGAGGACGTCTCCGGCGGCGTCGGTCACGTACTCGAGATCGGCCTGCCAGGTCAGCATGCGGACGGCGCGGCCGCGTCTCAGGCGTGGACTGAAGCGCGCCGTCGCCGAGTTGAGCGCGAAATCGGTGCGCCGCACGAACCCCACCTCCGGGTTGAAGTTCGACTCGACGACGAGGCGGTCGGCTTCCAAGCCGTAGCGATCGCCGGCGTAGTCGAAGCGCGCCCGGTAGCTCGTGTCGCGGCCGCGGCGCGCCGGCGAGGCGGTGCGCGCCCAGTACAGGTTGGCCTGGACGTTGTCGAAGAAGCGCAGGTCGGCGTCGGCGCCCGCCGCCGTGTTCTCGTCGCGGCCGGAGGCGGCCGGCCACCGCCCGGTCGCGATCATTCCGATGCTGCTGCGGCGAAGGATGTTGCGCCGCAGCCGCAGCGCCGAGAACGTCGTCTTCGCGGCGCCGGCCGACGGTGTGTCGTCGGTGGCGATCGCCAGGGCGCCGACGTCGAACCGCCCGGCCTTGCCGGTCACGCGGCCGCCGGCGACGACCGGCACCGCCTGGCCGGCGCTCAGGCCGATGCGCCGGCTGAAGAACAGGATCGGGTTGACGCCGGAGGCGCGCTGGCCGGACACGCCGCCGAAGTCGAAGATACCCTGGCCCTCGAGGAAGAAGTCGCGCTTCTCGGGGAAGAAGAGATTGAACCGCGTCAGATTGACCTGCTGCTGGTCCTCCTCGACCTGCGCGAAGTCGGTGTTGACGGTGAGGTCGGCTGTCAGGCTGCGCGTCAGCCCGTATTTGACGTCGATGCCGGCGTCTGCGCTCACGTCGTTGCTGAACGGCACGCGGGCGACGCGGTCCGTCGTCAGCGACGCCACGGCGTACGGCTTGAACTCGAGGTTCAGCGACCGCGCGGGTGTCTCGACGCCGACGAGCGTGGCGGCCACCGCCATCTGCGCCACCCCGTTGCCCCCGTAGGAGGCGGGGACGCGCGTCAGCGTGGACGTCTCGTTCTTCGACTTCACCTGGCGCCTGATGTTGATCCCCCAGACCTGGGGCCCCGGCGCGCGGTACCGCAGCGACTTGAACGGGATCGCCATCTCGACCGTGTACCCGGCGTCGACGCGCGAGGTCCTGACGTCCCAGACGGTGTTCCAGTTGACATTGAAGGTGCCGTCGGCGATCGCCTGGTCCCGCATGGCGCCGATGGCGTTGGTCTGGAAGAAGAGGGCGTTCCGCTGGTCGTAGAAGGTGTCGAGGGCGATGCTGAGGTTGTCGTTGACGAAGAAGATGTTGTTGTTGTCGCGGCGGAGCTCGTTCGCCGCGATGCGATCCGGCTGGCTGTCGCGGCAGCGTGCCGAGATGTAGAGGGTGTCCTCGTCGAAGAAGATCCAGATCTCGGTCGGCTCGGTCGCCGGTACGCCCTCGACCGGGAGCTGCTGGATGAACCCGTCGATCGGCGGCACCGAGGCGTACACCGGCTCGTCGAGCCG
>MELF01000001.1:49345-95011 GCA_001767525.1 Acidobacteria bacterium RIFCSPLOWO2_12_FULL_68_19
GGCAGCGGCGAGCAGGAGCCAGCCGAGCGTGGCGACCGACCGAAAGCCCGAGAGCGCAGGACCCAAGGAACGAACGCGACCGTTATCTGGCAAACACGTACACGGCGCCGGCTTCGTCCATCGAGTTGTCGCCCTGGGTGCCGTTGACGCCGCGCGCGGCGCTGTCTTCGCCGCGGGCGCCCGCGACGAGCGTGCCGCCGTTCCGGCTCACCGCCACCGCGCCGCCGAATTCGTCGTACGCCTCGGTGTTCGAGCCCTTGACGTACGCCTGCTGGCTCCACATCGTCCCGCTGCGGGTGAACACATAGACCGCGCCCGCTTCAGGCGCGGACTCGTCGTTCTGGGGTCCGTTGATGCCGCGCGCCGCGCTGTCCTCGTTCTGCGCGCTGACGAGGAGCGTGTTGCCGTCGCCGCTCAGCGCGAGACGGACGCCGAACCAGTCGGCTTCGCCCTGGTTCGACGGCTTCACGTACGCCTGCTGCGTCCACATGGCGCCGCTCCGGACGAAGATCGCCGCGGCGCCGGCCGATCGATCCGCCTTCTGGTCCGTGGCGCCCACCTCGGACGGCGAGTGCACGACTCCAGCGCAGAGGCAATCCTCGTCGAGGGATCCGACCGCCAGCGTGTTGCCATCATCGCTCAATCCGACCGACACGCCCCAGGAATCGCCTCCCTCGGCGTTCCACGTCTTCAGGTACGCCTCCTTGCTCCAGGCCACGCCGGCGCGGCGAAAGACGTAGACGGCGCCCGAGCCGTTCCGATTCGTGTCGATCGGCGCGTTGACCGTCCTGCCCGATCCCGCCTCGTCATAGACGCCGACGGCGAGCGTGGAGCCGCCGCCGTCGAGCGCGACGGAGTAGCCGAACTGGTCGCCGAGGGTGAAGTTGGTGGGGGTATCGGATTTCAGGTAGGCCTGCTGTGCCCAGGTGCCGCCGGTGCGGCCGTAGACGTACACGGCGCCGGCCGAGCTCGCCGAATCGTCACGCTGGTTGCCGCCAATGCCGCCGGCGTTGCTGTCCTCGCTCGGCGCGCCCACCGCGAGGATGGTGCCGTCGCCGCCGAGCGCCACCGAGAAGCCGAACTGATCGCCCTCGCCCGGCGTGTCCCCCTCGCCGGCGCGGCCGGTGTTCGACGCCTTGACGTAGGCCTGCTGCGCCCAGGCGCCGCCGCTGCGCGTGAACACGTACACCGCGCCCGCCTGCGGGATGGAGTTGTCGGCCTGGTTGCCGTTGACGCCGGTTGCGCCGCTCGACTCCCAGAACGCCGCCACCGCCAGCGTGTTGCCGTCCGCGCTGAGCGCCACGGCGTTGCCGAAGTGGTCGCCGCTGCCGGCGTTCGACGCCTTCAGGTACGCCTGCTGCACCCAGGTGTCCCCCTTGCGGACGTACACGTACACGGCGCCGGCGTTGTAGGCCGACTCGTCGTTCTGGTTGCCGCCGACCCCGCGGGCGCCGCTGCTCTCGTGCTGGGCGCCGACGGCGATGGTGGTGCCGTCGGCGCTCACCGCCACGGCGTTGCCGATGTGGCCGTCGAGCGCGCCACCCTCGCCGAAATGGTCGTACATCCCCGGGTTCGATGCCTTGAGATAGGCGACCTGTTTCCATCCGCCTGCCTGCCGCGCGTGCAGCGTCGCAGCGGCCAGCAGCCCTGCACAGACGACGAGCGTACCCAGGAGCCTCGGGCTCATAGATGAAGCCTCCAATGGATCAACGAATGCCAACCGAGGACATGACCGTGACGACCGGGTGGGACGTCAGGCGGCGCGCGCGCCGCGTCGACTCCGGCGCCGGGACTTCAGGCTCTGGCGCCCAGGGCCTGGCGCCCAGAGCCTGACGCCAGGAGCCTACTGCGCCTGCGGCGCCTGACCGTAGTTGGCGGTCTGGAGCACGACCTTGCCCGAATCGGCCAAGATGACGCGGGCGCGCTCGGTCAGGTTCATGTAGGGCGCGCCGCTCTTCAGCCGGCGGCCGGTGAGCGTGACCTTCACGCCTGGTTTGACGTCGGTGACCCAGCCGCTGCGAATCAACTGCTGCGCCCCGCCCATTTCGGCCTGCCAGCGGACGGTCTTGCCGTCGCCGGCCACGTCGACCACGAGAATGGAGTGCGGATTGATCAACTGCGTCTCGACGACGACGCCGCTGATGTCCACGATGTCTTCGATGTACCGCCCGGCATCGCCATGATGCGCCCACGCGACACCCGAGAGCACGATCGCGCCGATGGCGGCGCATGTTCCGACGAGTGCAATCTTCTTCACGAGGCAATTCCTCCAGTCGGATTTGGTTGAAGATCCACTATACTCCGCGCCTCTTCCGGCGGGCAATTTCAGTACGGCTTCGGCGGACCCGGCCGGGCGAACCTGGCCGCGTCGATGGCGGCGTTCGGCTGCACCGAGCTCAACTCGAAGTTCGACCGGCCGTCGAGCCACGTCGTCGTCCACTTGAAGGGGAGCTTTACGCCCTCCACCTCCCGGTAGTCCGAGTAGTCGGTCCGGATCGGCAGGCGCCCGACGACCGACGGCGTCGACCGCACCAGCCGCGTCAGCAGTCCCGTCTCCTCGTCGAAGTACATCGTGACGAGCGCATTCCCCTTGGTCCCCTGCACGGCGAGGACCGGGCGGTCGTTGATGAAATCGGTGCTGCTGCGCGCGTTGGCCAGCGCCTGCTTCACGTTGGCCGGGAAGGCCAGCTCGGCGTCGGCGCGGACCGAGTCGAGCTCGGCGCCGTGGAACTCCATGACGTCGATTGGCTTGAAGGGCGCCGACAGCCATCCGGTCTGCCCATCGAACACGGTGGCGTTGTCGCCCGACGCCGAATCGCGGACGACGACCGCCTTCTGGTTCGGCGCCTTCGCGTAGATCTCGACCGGGCGCGGGAATCCTTCCGGTCCGTACCCGGCATAGGTCCCCTTGGCGAGGACGCTCGTGAGACCGGTCGCCCGCGCGCCGCCGACGGCCTGCAGGTGCTTGTCCAGAATCTGGGCCGCCGAGGGCGTCCCTGGGGGCGCCGGCGGCAGCAGGACGTCGAGCTCGTCGGGCGGCGGCGTGCCGTAGAGCAGCGTCAGGCTCGGCGTCACCTTCGGCCGGTTGGCGCCGCGATGGCACGAGAAGCAGGTGACGACCTGGCGGCCGCCGAAGTACTGCTTGTTGATCTCCGCCATCATGCCGACCATCCGCCGCGCCGTCTGCTTGCGGGGGCTGACGTCCTCGGCGTAGCGGGCCCAGTTGTTCGATCCGCCCGTGTGGCAGTCCTCGCACGAGAACCCGAGGGACGCCGAGAAGACGCCCATCGTGCCCATGAACTCATCGACGGAGATGCCGCCGAGCGCGGTGACGTTCTTGAAGACGTTCTCGGCCAGCACCTCGCGCGGCAGCTCGGCGCGCGCCGCGCCCTGGCCGCTCGCGAGCGCGACGGCGGTGATCCACAGAGACGCGGTTCCCGCAACGGCCCACCCGGCGTGCCTCCACTCTCGTGTCATGTGCTCCTCCGCTCCTCCCTCCCAAGGTCCAGCGCGGCGAACCGCGCGGAAAAGATCACAGTGTAGCTCGTTTGCGCCATTTCCTCCTCGTCTCGTGTGTTCTATGATCGCGAAACGTTCGTCAGGAGATCCGCGGAGGTTCTATGCGAAGAGTCGTGTGGATGCTGGTCGTTGCCGTCGTTTCCACCGTGTCGGTCGGCCTCGTGTCGCAGGAAGCGACGGGGCTGCACCCGGACAAGCCATGGGCGTTTCCGTCGCGCATCGAGAAGCCGTTTCCCGAAGACGATGCGCCGAAGACGCTTCCCGGCAGCATGCGCACGTACACGATGGCGCAGATCGACGATCTGTCGAATCCGCCCGACTGGTATCCCGACCAGCACCCGACCCCGCCGCCGATCGTCGTCAAGGGGCATGGCGGCGCGATGGCGTGCGGCGCGTGCCACCTGATGTCGGGCCTCGGGCATCCGGAGTCGTCCGATCTGACGGGGCTCAGCGCCGAGTACATCGTCCAGCAGATGGCCGACTTCAAGAGCGGCGCGCGGAAGGATCCGACGGGCAAGCGGATGAACGGCATCGCCGTCGAGGCGACCGACGAGGACGTGCGCCAGGCGGCCCAGTACATCGCGGCGCTGCCGCGGCGCGCGTTCCAGAAGGTGACCGAGGCCGACATGGCGCCGCGCACGGCGCTGCGCAACGGCCGCATGCGCTACCTCGCCGAGGAGGGCGGCACCGAGCCGATCGGCGGCCGCATCATCACGGTGCCCGAGGACCCGGCGCGGGCGCGGCTCCGCGATCCGAATTCCGGGTTCGTGTCGTACGTGCCGCGCGGAAGCCTGGCGAGAGGCAAGGCGATCGTCGAGACCGGCGGCGGCCGGACCGTGATGTGCACCGTCTGCCACGGAAACGACCTGAAGGGGCTCGGCAAGGTTCCGCGGCTCGCGGGGATGCATCCGATCTACACCGTGCGGCAGCTCCACTGGTTCAAGGACGGCACGCGCAACGGCGCCGACGCCGCCCAGATGAAGCCGGTCGCCGACCCGCTCACCGACGAGGACATCGTCGCCGTCAGCGCGTACCTGGGATCGCTCGCGCCATGAAGGCGCCGGCGGTCCTGCTCGCGCTGTGCGTCCTGACGCTGCCGCCGGTGGCGGCCGCGCAGGCGCCGCCGAAGAACTACACCATCGATCCGTGGCACATCTTCGTCCCCAAGCCGGTTCCGAATCCGGTGACGCGCGTCGTCGAGCCGATTCCGGAGTCGAATCTCACGGCGGAGATCGTCTTCGTCGAGATGAACGACGGCGTATACTCGCCGATCGCGGTGATGAAGCCGGCTGGAAACGGCCCGTTTCCGATCGTGCTGCTGGCGCACATGAACGGCGGCCGGGGCACCCAGTGGCTGCGCGAGTGGCTCCATTACGGCAACTGGACGCCCGAGCAGTTGCTGAAGGCCGGCTATGCCGTCGCCTGGATGCGCTACCGCGCGGAGGTCAACAACGTCTACGGGCCGCCGCTCCGCGAGAGCACCCGCCAGGGGCGCCAGCTCTTCAACCGCGGTCCGTTCGAGTACGACGACGCGATCTCGATCGTCAAGTTCGTGAAGACGCTCCCGTACGTCGACGGCAACCGCGTCGGGTATCTGGGACTCAGCCACGGCGGCGAGATGGCGTTCAAGATCACCTCGGAGTACCAGGGGCTGCGCTGTGCCATTGCCGTGGAGCCGGCTGCCGGCGAGTACCTCGGCGTCGGCCGCCGCCCGCCCGGGTCGCCGGAGATCCCCGAGACCCGCATGGAGGTGACCGAGGAGATGCTGCTAGGCGAGAAGGAGGAGACGCGCGGCCGCATCGACATGGCCGTGGCGATGCCGCGGGTCAACGCGATCCAGACGCCGATCCTCGTCATGGGCCGGACCAACGACGACAACATGCCGGTGTTCAGGCTCAGCTACGAGCTGGCGCGCGAGGCGGGCAAGCAGGTCGAGTGGAAGACGTACGAGCACCGGGAGCACGGGTTCGTCTTCGTCCGGCGCAACGAGAAAGGGGTTTACGCCCCGGACCCCGTCCAGAGCCAGAGCGTCAAGGACGCGATCGCCTATTTCGACCGCTGCCTGAAGAAGTAAGCCGGTAGGTGGTAGCCGGTAGGCGGTAGTAGCCGGTAGCCGGTAGGTAGCCGGTCTACAGGGATCGTCTCGACCTGATCGCGCTCATCGAAGACCCGAAGGCTATCCGGCGCATCCTGAGTCATCTTGGCGTCCCCACCGAGGTGCCCGCCGCCTGTCCGGCACGGCCGCCGCCGCTCCCGGTCGGACCATCAGATCCCTGGTATGAGGACACTGCGGCCCCCTGAAGCCCAGACGACCAGACTCATGTGACGGCCTGCGCGTGGCTCGGGCAGGGGCGCTGAGGAGAGGTGCGCCCTCGGACACGTCGTTTGAGAGCCGTGTTCGTCGGGCGCCATGATCTGCACTGTGGCCGTCGGCCAATGGGCGCTGTGCGCGGGGTGATGCGGGCTGAGCATTCTGGCATCGTGGGCCCTTCGGTCGCACAAGCGGTCTTCGGTCAAGCTCGGACCGGACGGAAACGGCACTAATAGTTCCTATCGTCTCCGGAGTTCGAGTACGAGATCGCCTGCGCCCAGCTGTGTGGGTTGGGTCATGCCCGGATGCGTGGAATAGTCACCGTTCAGACCACCGAGTCACGGATCAAAGAGGCAGCCGAAGCGGGGACGACCCCCTTCCTGTAATCGGCCGACGGCTACTCGACGACTTTCGGCGAATTCCGGCGTTCCCGCCTTTGGCGCGGCCGCTGTGTCTGTGCCGCACGCCTCGATTGCAGATGCGTAATTCATTCGCAATTCTCGAACATGACGCTTGAGCACGATCGGACTGTGGGATAGGATCTGCGCGAATCGGGCCACATCTCGACCACATGTCGGGCGAGTGTCACCTGTCGGACGCTTCATCCCCCGAACGTCAGATGCAGGATCAACAGGAGGCATCCCCATGCGCAGAACGGGTTTCTATGTATTCGGTGCTGCGTTGCTGCTCGCCGGAGTCACGGCGGTTGGGGCGCAGGCCCAGAGCAACAGCAAGAGGCCACCGAAGCAGACGCCGGATCGCGGCATCGACGACGCCGACGGGCTGCCGCCGGGCCAGAAGAAGAAGCTCGGCGAGCGAAATACGAAGGCGGTGACCGTGACCACGCTGCCGAGCGGCGCCATCATGGCGCAGCTCGACGAGTCGTTCGAGGACGCCCTCGTGGTGACGCGGGACGCCGACGGAAAGATTCGCTACACGTGCCTGCATGGCTTGCCCGTGGCGGGACAAGCCGCCATCGCGGCGCCGCAGCCCGAGTCGATGGCACCGGCGCTGGAGGAGCAGTAGCGATGGGCGCGGCGATTCTTCGGGCCGCGCGTCGCGCGGCGTGCCTCCTGGCCGCGCTCGTGCTGTCGGCGTCTCCGGCGGCCGCCGACGCCAACATCGTGATCGTCAACAACAACGCCCCGGGCGTCGGTTTCAACGATCCGACCCCGGCCGTCCCGGTCGGCGGCAATCCCGGAACGACGGTCGGGCAGCAGCGGCTCATCGCGTTTCAGCATGCGGCGGCCCTGTGGGGCGCGACCCTTGACAGCCGGGTCGAGATTCGGGTGCTGTCGTCGTTCGAGCCGTTGGCGTGCACGGCGTCCACCGCGGTGCTCGGTTCGGCGGGCAGCATCTTCATCTTCAGCGACTTTGGCAGCGTCGGCTCGTTCCCCGGGCCCCTCCTTCCGAACGTCTGGCACCCTTCGGCGCTGGCCGACAAGCGCGCGGGTGTCGAGCTGAATCCCGGGGAGTCCGACATCCGGGCGAGGTTCAACAGCAAGCTCGGCCAGCCCGGCTGTCTGGACGGGACTACCTGGTACTACGGACTCGACACGAATGAGGCGGTGAACCAGATCGACCTCGTGGCCATGCTCCTGCACGAATTCGCCCACGGCCTGGGGTTTTCACAGTTTGCCAGTCTGACGAATGGCACGCGGATCCTGGATCGGGGGGACGTCTACGGCGCGAATCTGCTCGATACCTCGACGTTCAAATACTGGAACGAGATGTCCGACGCCGAGCGCGCCGCCTCGGCGATCAACGCGCGGCGCGTCGTGTGGGATGGCGCGGGTGTGCACGCGGCGGTTCCCGCGGTCCTGGCGCCTGGAACGCCGATCCTCACTGTGAACTCGCCACTTTCGATTGCCGGGATCTACGCGGTTGGCGCCGCGAGCTTCGGGCCGCCATTGTCGTCGCCTGGTGTCAACGGGGAGATCGTTCAGGCGATCGACGGCGGGGCGTCGACGAGTGACGCCTGCTCGGAGGTGACCAACCCGGCCGTCGTGGCCGGCCGGATCGCTCTGGTCGATCGCGGCACCTGCGCGTTCGTGGTCAAGGCGAAGAACGTGCAGGCAGCCGGGGCCATCGCGATGATCGTCGCCGACAACGCGGCTGGCGCTCCGCCGGCTGGACTCGGCGGCGTGGACCCGACGATCACGATACCGTCGGTGCGGATCACCCAGACTGACGGCAATACGATCAAGGCGCAGCTCGCCATCGGCGTGTCGGCGACGCTGGGTATCGATCTGGCGCTGCGGTCGGGCGCCGACCAGCAGGGCCGCGTCTATGTGAACGCCACCAACCCCGTTCAACCCGCGTTTTCGATCTCGCACTGGGATTCGCTGAGTGCTCCCAGTCAGCTGATGGAACCGGTGATCAACGCGGACCTGACGCATTCCCTGCAGCCGCCGGACGATCTGACAGTGCCGCTCCTGCGCGATGTCGGCTGGTTTCCCGATGCCGACAACGACGGGCGGGCGGACGACCATGACGCCTGCGCCACGTCCGACGTGAGCCCGACGGTGGTGATCGGTGGCGAGGACACCGGTGTGACGAACGTCATGCTCGACACCGGCTGCACGCTCGCCGACTACATCGCGGCCGCCGGGGCCGACGCCGCCAACCACGGCGGTTTCGTGAGCGCCGTCGCCCACCTCGCCACCACCTGGCGCGACGCCGGCCTCATCACGGGCGCGGCCAGGGGCCAGATCCAGAGTGCGGCGGCGCACTCGAGCATCGGCGACTGATCGGGACTCTTGACAGCCGGGCGGAAGAGCTGTCCGCCCGGCTGGGCTCCGCGTCTCTCGTCACGGCGGCGGGACCTGCCCGAAGATCTTCGGGGTCGGCACCCGGGCGCGGGTCCGTTCGCGTTCCTCGACGGTCACGCGATCGAGGCCGTTCTTGCGGCAGGACTCCTCAACCGCCCTGACCACCATCCCGCGGACGAACGCGGGGATCCGCTTCATGCGTGCGGCGGCCGCGTCGTCCCACGCGATCGTTGTCCGCGATTCCGGGCCGTACTCGACGGTCCGAGCCCCGGGCGTCCCTGATGCGGCAGCGCCCTGCAGGGCGCGCGGTCGCAAGTGCGATGGCCGCGCGTTCGCCGGGGTCCAACTCGGCGGTGACCGCGTCGATCTGCTCGCGTGTCACCGGCCTTACCATCGCCCATGATGGCGGGCTCGAAGTCCAGGTCCGCGCGGATGATGGCGATGTGGTCGCGCGAAGTTCGGTGGCGACGGCATCTGGAATGACGACTTCGTCGTAGAAGGATTGAAGAAGTTCGACTTGCTCGATCGGAACGAGGTACAGAATCGGCGACGTGTCGGCAACGACGATCATCGCCTCGGCAGAATTCCGAGTTGGTGATGCGCTTCAACATCAGCTTCGACGTCCGCCACCGTAATCTGCAAGGGTACGCCGTGCTTCTTCAGAAGAGCACGGCCGCGTCATCGCCATTCGGGCGCAGCAGGAGGGCTCGGTCGGGATGGCTGCACATCTGGTCCTCGTGCAGAACTGGTTCGAGGAGCTGACGCGGGTGGTGGGGGAAAGATGACGCCGTTCACGCTTCCCGGTTCTCGCTGCTCGGTTCGTGTGTAGGTTCACGGCAGATGTTCGAGATCGGCGAGGTCCTGATGCCGGCCGGCGGCGCGTTTGTTCCGTTTCAAATCGTCGAGCCCGATGATCGACACCTCGACGCCCCCCAGGGTGGTGCGGATCGCTCGGGGATAGCACTCGTCAAATTGCACCCCGGCGATCGTCGTGAGGAGTTCAATCCTGACAGGTGGCACGCCGAGTCGAATGATCTGGTCGGGGCGCAGGAAGAGATCGGCGGACAAGTCCGGCACGTCGAAGCCGAATTCGTGGAGCGCGTTCACGAGTCGCGTCGCGGCAGTGGTGTCCATGGGGACCCAGATGTCGATGTCGGCCGTGGCCCTCGGGTGCCCGTGGTAGCCGACGGCGTAGCCGCCGACGATCACGTACCTAACTGCGTGGGCGTTGAGCAACCTCAAGAACGCGCTGAAGTCGGGCGGCAGCGTGGGGTCGGCCATAGACGATCTGCCTTTGCAGTTCGATGGCGGCGAGCCGGTCGTCGGCCGAGCAGGCCAGCCAGAAGGCGAGGTCCCCGGTCGATTCGACTCGTCCGGCCACGGAAAACGCACGCCGATCCACCCGCGGCGGCTCCGGTCGCACGGTGCGGGATGACATGGTAACCATGGTAGGCGCAGTCATCGGCCGGTGCAATGCGCGATCGAAGGCGCGACCGGGGCAGGGGGAGCTGTCGTGAGCTGTGGCCCTCGGCCAATGGGCGCTGATACGTGTGTGTTCGGCAGTAATCCGCAGCTGTGCTGTGCCACGGGGGGAAGGGGTGGGGGTCACATAACCGATCTTCCGAAGACCGCCTTCATCGTTCCTTCTATCGTCCCGGCTAGGCGCGCACGACGCGCGCCGCCGTGATGTCCTTGACGGTCGGTGTGCCCATCTGCCTCATCGTCATCGTGAGCTCGGCGCGCAGGATCTCGAGCACCCGCTCGATGCCTTCCTGGCCGAACGCCGACAGGCCCCAGATGTAGGGACGTCCGATGCCGACGCCGCGGGCTCCGGACGCGAGCGCCTTGTAGATGTCGGTGCCGTGGCGGACTCCGCCGTCGAGGAACACCGGGATGCGTCCCCCGACCGCCTGGACCACTTCAGGCAGGCAGTCGATCGTCCCGCGCAGGGTTTCGGTCGCGCGCCCGCCGTGATTGGAGACGACGAGGCCGTCGACGCCGTGGCGCACCGCGAGCTGCGCATCCTCGGCGCTGTCGATCCCCTTCAGGACGACCTTCATGCGCGTCAGCGCCTTCAGCCGCTCGAAGGTCGCCCACGTGGCATCGGGCGGGTTGAAGCGGCCTTCAAGGCCGTCGTACATCGGCCGGTGCATCGGCCTGCCCGGGCCGTTGACGTGGCAGGCGACGCAGTTGCGCGTGTCCTCGCGGGCGAAGCGCGTCATCGTCGGCGTATTGCGCCCCGCGAGCAGATCGACCGTCCACACGAGCACCGGGCAGCCGGCATCCTCGATGCGCTTCACCATCTTCTCGGTCTCGTCCCATTTCAGCGGCATGTAGAGCTGCTGCCAGGGCGGCGTCCCGAGCGTCTTCGCCACCTCCTCGACCGAATAGGTCGTCACGTTCGACAGGATCAGCGTGTGCCGCTTCGCCTTCGCGGCGCGCGCCGTCGCCAGTTCGCCGTCGGCATGAAACGCCCGCTGTCCGCCGACGGGACAGATGAAGAGCGGTGTCTCCCACCGGACGCCGAACACCTCCGTGCTCAGATCCGCCTTCGAGACGTCCACGAGCCGCCGCGGCTTCATCTGAATGTGCCTGAACGCCTCGACGTTCGCCTTGAGCGTGAGGTCGTCGTCCACGCCGCTCGCCATGTAGCCCCAGTGCGCGGGGGCCAGCGCGCGCCTGGCGGCCGCCTCGAAGTCCATCACCTGTAACGCGTCCGCGGCGCGCATCAGCACCGCGGGTTCGTGCGACACGGCCAGCTGCTGCGCCCACGCGCGAACCGACGGCGTGAGCACGGTGCTGGCGGCGAGGAACTGGAAGAATTCGCGGCGGCTGCTATCCATGCGGCGGACGCTACTCCGCTTCCGCGGCGCCGGTCAAGACGAGTCCGGCGCGGCAGGAGAGGCGCGCCACGGGCACAATAGTGTGAAGGTGAACGATGAATCTGAATGAGGCGACCGCGTTCGTGACAGGCGGATCGAACGGCATCGGCTTCGCCATTGCGAAGAGACTGATTGAGGCTGGCGCAAGAGTCGCGATAACCGGCCGCGACGAACGGCGGCCGGTCGAGTGCTGGCGCGCTGGGCTGCGGCAGGTCAACATTCGCGTGATGCTGTGGCCGTCGGCCAATGGGTGCTGTTCGGCAGCAATCCGCAGCTGTGTTGTGCCACGGGGGAAAGGGGTGGGGGTCACATAACCTTCCGAAAACCGCCTTCATCGTTCCTTCTGTCGTCCTACCGACCAGATGCCAGGCGCTTCTCGGTTGGCGGCAGCGCGTCCCCCGTGAATCAGCCGTCGGGCGAAACCGCGTCGGCCAAGGCGCGATCCAGAAGATCAGTGACGCCCAGCGGCGCGGCCCAATGCCGGAGGTAGGCGCGATCGACAGCCGGGGTGACCCTCACCACGCCGACGACGTCCCACCACTGTCGCTCGGACGTTTCTCCGCCGAGGCGGAACCATTCAAGCTTCGCGAGCACCGTGTCCTCAGGTGAGGCCACGGGGAAACGGGGAGCGTCCGGGGCCTCGTCGATGGCCTGGGCGCGGGCCCGCGGACGATAGGAACGATGAAGGCGGTTCTCGGAAGATCCGTTGTGTGACCGCCTCGCCCCTTCGCCTCGGCACAGCCAACATCACGACAACAAGCCGCTATCTTGCTACAACGCGGGTCCGACTTCAGCACGTACGAAAGAACTTCGAGGAGCGTCGCAACGCAACTGCACAGCCGGACACTTCTCATGCCCCGAAGAGATCCGACTTGAACACGTTAGGAACGGGTCTTTCCTGAGGCGATTCAAAGTCTCAAACGCTGGCCGCGTTTCACCAGAAAGTGGTACCCTACCGCGGATGGGGACCCGCAGAGACAGCCTCGCTCTGCCGTTCGACGAGTGCGCCTGCGATACCTTTGACGAGTTCCTTCGTCATTTCGAGTGGCGGGGCGCCAGAACAGCCGTCGGCACTATTCAGGTGCCTTCGACCGACGGCGTTGTCAGCGTCGATACATTCTCGAATGAGTTCTGGACCGCCAAACAAAGGGCCGCGCACAGCCTCCACGAGATCTCTTACCGTGCATGCTTCAAGCCGCAGCTTCCACGGTTCTTCATCGACCGTCTGACACAGCCGGGCGATGTCGTGTACGACCCGTTTCTCGGGCGCGGGACCACGCTCATTGAGGCGACGCTAATGGGGCGTTGCGCCTGGGGATGCGACGTAAATCCAATTAGTCGAATCCTGTGCGAGCCGCGGTTGAATCCTCCCACTGTGGTGGAGGTCGAGCACGCAATCACCGACGTCGACTTTGCCAATGCGGACGAGCTACCGGAAGAACTGCTCGTCTTTTACCACCCGGACACCCTGCGGCAGATCTGCGCCCTGAGGGAACATCTGCTAAGGAGACAAGCCGACGGGACCCTGACATCTGTCGATCGGTGGCTGCGCATGGTGGCGGTCAATAGGCTGACCGGACATTCGGCGGGCTTCTTTAGCGTGTATACGCTGCCGCCCAATCAGGCGGTGTCGGTGCGGTCGCAAACGAAGATCAACGACAGGCTCAAGCAGACACCGTCGTACCGCGACGTGCCGGGCATCATGCTCCAGAAGACCCGGTCCCTGTTGCGCGATTGCACGCCAGCGGGCCGCGCACAGCTCGAAGCCCTCGCGTCTCGCTCGCGCATCGTCGTCGGAGCGGCATCCATGACTCCTGAGCTCAAGGCGGATTCGGTCGCCCTTGCCGTGACGTCGCCCCCGTTTCTCGACGTGGTCGACTACAAGACCGACAACTGGTTGCGCTGCTGGTTCTGCGGAATCGACGCGGCGTCCGTCCCAGTGACCATGTGCAAGCAACTCGACGGCTGGAGGCAGTTCGTCACGGAAGTGCTTCAGGAGGTGCGGCGCGTACTACGGCCCGGTGGCCATGTCGCCTTCGAGGTTGGCGAGGTGAAGGGAGGCGCTATTCGCCTTGAAGAGACGGTCATTCCTGCCGGCATGGCCGCCGGCCTGCGTCCGGAGCTTGTCCTGGTGAACGCCCAGCGCTTCACAAAGACCGCGAATTGCTGGGGTGTCGCCAACAATAGCAAAGGCACCAACACAAACCGGATCGTCCTGTTCAGAAAGACCGGTTGAACGACTGGGAGGTTTGAGTGACTACAGTCCGCATCACTCTCGGGCCCAAAGCGCTGGAGGTACTGGGGCGACCGGTCGTCGGCCAGGGCGGTTTTCAGACGCTGCTGCGCCAGATGCAGGCGGCCGTGCAGGGTCGGGACTTGTCGCTGACGCCTGACCAGGTGGCCAAGGTTGTGCGGTACGTCGAAAAGTACGGTCAAGGGGGTTTCCAGGGACGCCTGGACACCGTCCTCGCTGAGTTGCGCAGGCTCGCGAGCGTCCTGAGGCCTTTGACCGAGCTCAGGTAGTCGCTCCCGGCCTTGGGGTCCTGGGAGGGTGGTGTCCATGTCTTTTCTGCCCGCAGTTCAACGGGAGATCGGTTCCCGGCAGCCACAGGATCCTATCCGAGTAACGCTCGAGTACTTGCTGCAGCATGCCGTAGGGCGCTCGAAAGCGGTCCCGCTCCAAACGATCGTCTCGTACCTTCACTCGCGCGGCTTCGGTCTTACGGAAACGGGGTTCCAGCAGACAATCCTGGCAGAATCAAGAGCTGGAGACTACTTCATCGGTTCTGGTCCGCGCGGGTATTTTCTCATTGACGTGCGCAGTGACGCTGAAGCGATGAGAGATTTCTACGAGAATCGCATAAGAGCCGAAGAGCAGAATCTAGCGAACCTCCGGAGGCAAGCTGCGGCTGTTGGCTGGAACATCTGAATCATCCTAAGGCACACCCCTCCCAACCACAGCGGCCACCTGCCCTCGAGATGGCCGGTGCCGACCGACTGATTTCAGGCAGTGCTTCATTCTGAGCGTCGCAACCGTACCGGCTGTGCCGAGGCGAAGGGGCGAGGCGGTCACATAACGGATCGTCCGAAAACCGCCTTCATCGTTCCTTCTATCGTCTGCGCTGGCAGGCCGACGTGACCATCTCGGGCAAGCTGGCCGCGTTCGGCCCGCAGGGGCTGCTCGACCGGATCGCGCGGAAGAATGTCGACAGCTTCATCGAGGGGATCAAAGACGGCCTGTGCAGCGCGGGTCGCCCTGGGGCCGCGTCGCAGCAGGGTACGTCCGGCTCGCCGGACTGAGTCCGTTTGACGGTAGAATCGCCGCGTCACCGGTCCCCGCGGGATGTCATGGAAGCAGGCAGCGTCGAAACGATCGTCAGGGTGTTCAATGCGAACGGGATTCGATACCTCATCGCCGGTGGCCTTGCTGTCGTCGCACACGGCTACGTCCGTTTTACCGCGGACGTGGACGTCATCATCGATCTCGAGCCCGCCAATCTCAGCCAGGCCATCAGCGCCCTGGCGCAGCTCGAGTACCGTCCCCGGGCGCCGGTTGGCCTGGACGAGTTTGTCGATCCGGAACGGCGGTTGCGGTGGGTGCGGGAGAAGGGATTGACGGTGTTCTCGCTCTACAGCTCGCGACATCCCGCCACGGAGATCAACCTGTTCGTGGAGATGCCGCTCGATTTCGAGCGTGCCTATCAGGCCGCCGCGCGAATGGAAGTCGCCCCTGGCGTGCCTGCGACCTTCATCGGACTGGAAGACCTGTTGCGGTTGAAGCGGCAAGCCGGGCGGCCCCAGGATCGATTGGACATTGAGAAGCTGACGGCGTTACGGCGCGGGGCCACCGATGCGTAACAACCCCCAGGAGCGCGTCTGGGATCGGGGCTGGGACGCTCACGATGCGCAGCAGCTTCGCCGCCTGGCTGCGTTGCCGCTGGCCGAGAAGCTGCGATGGCTCGAAGAGGCGCAGCGGCTCGTGCGACACCTGTCCGCCGCAACGACGCCACCCGGAGCCGCGAAGGTGCCTCGATGATCGCGTCGGGATCCCGTCTCGGCCCGTTTGAGATCCAATCCGCCCTCGGGGCCGGCGGCATGGGGAGGTGTATCGGGCGTGCGAGCCGCGCCTCGGGCGTGACGTCGCGGTCAAGGTCCTGTCGGCCGCGTTCAGCGCCGATCCCGAGCGGCTCCGGCGCTTCGAGCAGGAGGCACGCGCGGCGGCAGCGCTCAACCATCCACACATTCTGGCCGTCTACGACATCGGCACGCACGAGGGCTCGCCGTACATCGTGTCGGAGCTGCTGGAGGGCGGCACGCTGCGTGCGTCGATCGGTGGCGGCCTGCCGGTGCGGAAAGCCATCGACTACGCCGTTCAGGTGGGCCATGGCCTCGCCGCGGCGCACGAGAAGGGCATCGTCCATCGCGACCTGAAGCCTGACAACGTGTTTGCCACGGCGACGGGGCACGTCAAGATTCTCGACTTCGGGCTGGCCAAGCTGACAGAGTCCCACGGGTCCGCGACAGGACTCGGCGCCGCGCGCCCGGCGTCCGACGTCGAGCCGACGCAGGCCGGCCTGGGTACGGAGACCGGCCTGGTGCTCGGGACGATCGGCTACATGGCGCCCGAGCAGCTGCGAGGGCACACGGTCGATCACCGCGCCGATCTGTTTGGTCTCGGTGCGGTGCTCTACGAGATGCTCTCGGGCCCGCGCGCGTTCGGCGGCGCGACGGGGGCCGACACGATCGGCGCGATCCTGGACAGGGAACCGCCGGACCTTCCGGTGGCGGAACGAAAGATCCCTCCCGGACTGGTGCGCATCGTGGACCGCTGCCTGGAGAAGAACCCGGCCGCTCGCTTTCAGACGGCCGCGGATCTGGCCTTTGCGCTCGAGGCCATGTCCGGCTCGTCCACGTCGAGCGACACGGTGGTGCCCGCAGCCGCTCGCTGGGACGGAAGGGGCGAACTATCCGTTCTGGGCGCCGGATAGTCGCGCCGTGGGCTTCTTTGCGGATGGCAGGCTCACACGCCTGGAGCTGAGCGGCGGTGCGCCGCAGGTCCTTGCCAACGCACCGGGAGGGCGGGGCGGCACCTGGAACCAGAACGGCGTGATCGTGTTTTCGCCCAACACCGTCGGTGGGCTGATGCGAGTCGGGGCCACGGGAGGGTCGCCCGAAGCCGTGACGCAGCTCAGCTCGGGCTGTGCCGAGGCGAAGGGGCGAGGCGGTCACATAACGGATCTTCCGAAAACCGCCTTCATCGTTCCTATCGTCAGATCTGGCCGGCGAAGAAGAGATCGAAGCGCACGCGCGTCTGCCACGTCTCGCGCAGCACCCGCGGGGCGTTGATGTACGTGTTCCGGTGCACCATCCCGAAACGCACGAACTCGGCCTGCTCGAGGCCGGGAATCATCCGCAGGACCCGCGCCTGCTCGCCCCACTTCAGCTGCGTCTGAAACCCGACGAGGCTGTAGTGGTCGCCGGCCAGGTTGTCCTGACGGAGCTGCACCACTGCGTACGGCGTCCGTCCGGTACGGGGATCGACGAGCCCCACCGGCTTCATCGGCCCGAACCGCAGCGTGTCGCGGCCGCGGTGCGCCATCACTTCGATCGGCAAACACCCTTCGAAGAACGGAAGGAATTCGAGCAGACGAGCTCGGCGAGACGGTCGGTCTTGTGCACGGCGGTGGCACGCACGGGCCGCATCTCGTGGATCACGACCGGCACGCCGAGCGCCGCCGCCTGCCACGCGGCCTCGGATCCGGCGAGCCCGCCGCCGATGACGTGGACCATAGGCGTCTTCATAGTTTACGGCGTCCCCGCGTGGCTGACGGCTCGACTACCAGAGCGTGCGTACCGCTCCACTCTTCCGAATCGGCCGGTCCGACGTGATGAGTGTCAGGTTGTGCACGCGTGCGGTCGCGGCAATCAGGCGGTCGGCCGGGTCGGGCGGAAACGACGGGCCCAGTTGTTCCGATTCGACGGCGACGTCGACCGTGAGCGGGACCACCTCGAGATGAGGCGACGAGGCCGCAGCGCGCAGCCACAGCGGCCAGGGCCCGAATGCCTCGTCCACGACGACGCGTCCATGGGCGAGGTGCCATGACGCCTCTTTCAACGAGATGGCGACGGTGCCGATACGCTCGTGCGGCGGCACGCCGCGGAGCGCCGAGCGCGCACGGCGGCTCAGTCGAAGGTCGTCCAGTACGGACCAGAACCACGCTTGGGTGTCGAGGAGATACTTTACACAGGCCGGAACCAGGCCTCGGGCGGTACGATGGGTGACTCGATGTCGCCACGCACGCTCGCGGTGCCGGCAAGGCAGCCGATCAGGCCGCGGGCGCGATCGGTCTTCTCCCGAACCGGCACGATCTTCGCGACTTCACGGTCGCGGTGGAGGATCACGATTGTTTCTCCACCCGCCGCGCGGCGAATGAGCTCGCTCGCCCGGTCCCGGAACTGCCCGATCTTGACGCGCTTCACCACAGACAACGAAGCCAGAATATTTGGCCATGTCAACCCTGCGCGCGACGGCCCGCCAGACACGCCGCAGGCGAATTCCGCGGTGCGTCCGCGTCTTTCCCTCGGCTGTCCGGTGCCCTTCCCTGCCCTTACAGGCCAGTCACGATCCCGTTCGCGTCGGCAATGAGCCCGGCCACGACCTCTTCCGACAGGACCCCGCGCCGCTGCAACGCCTCGACCTGCCTGACAAAGGCGCCGAGCTGCGCTTCGGCCGCGGCGGTGTTGCCGCTGTCAATTGCCCGGTTCACATTCGTCAACGTCGTTGTGAGCAGCCGCTCGGAAGCGGCGGCCAGATCGAGCGCCGTGATCTCGGTTTCCAGGTTCGTAACCGCATCGGTCGCGGAACACCCGTTGGCCGGACCCGGCACGAGCGGACAGCCGTCAACGATGTCGAAGAAGCCATCGTTGTCGTCATCGGGGTCCGCGTTGTCGCCCGTCCCGTCGTCGTCTGCATCGTTCCACTCGCTGGCGTCGAGCGGGAAGCGATCCGCGGCATCGCTGACGCCGTCGGCATCGTCATCCGTGTCTGCGTTGTTGCCCGTGCCGTCGCCGTCCGTGTCGGTCGTCTCTGCGGCATCCAGCGGGAAGGCATCCGAGGCGTCCGGCGTGCCGTCGCCGTCATCGTCGGTGTCGGCATTGTTTCCGGTGCCATCGCCGTCCGTGTCGGTCGTCTCCGACGCATCGAACGGAAACGCGTCCCCCTCATCCGGCGTCCCGTCGTTGTCGTCATCCGGATCGTCGGCATCGGGCTGTCCGTCGCCGTCGGCATCCGGCAGCGCAGGAGCCAATGCGGGTGCCCAGGACGGCTGGGAGTCTTCGCCTGGGCTGAACGTCAGACGCGTCTGGCCGGTGCCATCCGCATTCATCACGTAGACTTCCCAGTTGCCGTCGCGCAGACTGGCAAAGGCGATCTTCGTCCCGTCGGGCGACCACGTTGCATACGAGTCGTCTCCACCGCTGACGGTCAGACGCGTCGGGCTGCTGCCGTCCGCGTTCATGACATAGATTTCGTTGTTGCCATGCCTGTCGCTGTGGAACGCGACCTGCGTTCCGTCGGGAGACCACGCCGGATAGAGGTCGGTCGACGGATGATTGGTGATCCTCGTCTGTCCGGTTCCGTCCGGATTCATGACGTAGATCTCCCAATTCCCGTCGCGAGTGCTCGCAAAGGCGATACGAGCCCCGTCAGGGGACCACACCGGGCCGAGATCATGGCCGCCCGTGTTCGTCAGACGCGTCTGGGCACTCCCGTCCGCGTTCATGACGTAGATCTGGTAATTCCCAGTGTCGCGTGTGTCCGAAAAGGCGATCCGCGTCCCGTCGGGTGACCACGACGGCTCCGCCTGGCCACCCGCGGCGAGGAGCTGGGTCCGACCCGAGCCGTCAGCGTTCATCACATGGATGTCGCTCCCCACGCCGCTCGAAAAAGCGATCCTCGTTCCATCCACCGACCACGACTGATGTTGCTCGTTCGAGCCAGGCATGTTGGACAGGTTGACCTGTCCCGAGCCGTCGGGATTCATGGCGTAAACTTCATGGTTGCCGTCACGCGTGCTGTTGAAGGCAATCCGTCCGTTCACGGCTTCGACGGGGTCGCATGCGGTTCCGACCCCATCTCCGTCGGCGTCGGCCTGATCGTTCGCCACTGCAGGACAGTTATCCGACACATCGGCGATGCCGTCGCCGTCGTCGTCGGTGTCGGCGTGGTTGCCGATGCCGTCGCCGTCGGTGTCGCTCGTCTCGGTGGCATCGAGCGGGAACGCATCGGTGGCATCCGGCGTCTCGTCGTTGTCGTCGTCAGGATCTGTATCATCGCCCGTGCCGTCGCCGTCGGTGTCGAGAATCGGTTTCCACGCCGGATAGCCGTCGCGCGCGGGGTGATTCGAAATGTTCGTTTGATTCGTCCCGTCCGCGTTCATGACGTAGATTTCGTCGTTGCCGTCCCGATTGCTCGAAAAAGCGATCAGGGTGCCGTCCGGCGACCAGGTCGGCTCGTGCTCGTGCGCGCCGCTGGTGGCAGTGAGATTCGTCTGTCCGCTGCCGTCGGGGTTCATGACGTAAATGTCCCAGTCGCCGTCGAACCGCTTGAACGCGATACTGGTGCCGTCGGGCGACCACTCGGGCGCCGCGTCGTGCAGCCCGGTGTTGGTCAGGCGGACCTGTCCTGTACCGTCGGCGTTCATCACATAGATGTGCGAAATCCCACCATCCCGTTTGCTGGCGAAGACGATCCTCGTGCCATCCAGAGACCAGTCGGGGTCGTAGTCGTCCGAAGGATTGTTCACCAGCCGCGTCTGTCCGGTGCCATCGGCATTCATCACATAGATCTCGCCGTGCCCGTCGCGGAAGCTGGTGAAGGCGATCTTCGTGCCGTCAGGCGACCACGAAGGCTCGGAGTCATGGTGGTTGACGCCGGTGGTCAGCTGGACGTGTCCCGTGCCGTCGGCGTTGACGACATGGATGTGAAAGTCGGGATCCGCGCTCTGGAACGCGACCCGGCTGCCGTCGGGCGACCAGGCCGGGTTCCGCTCCTCGCGCGGGTCGAATGTGATGGGCGTTGGCCCCGTCCCGTCGGCATTCATCACGTACACGTCGTCGTGGACGCCGGTGTCGCGGTTGGTGGCGAAGGCAATCTGGCCCGTCACGGGCGGCGCCTGCGCACCGACGTCGGTGGCGATGGCGAGCCACAGCAGGGCGCCGGCCAGAACGAAATACCGGACGATGGGTCGACGGGTGGACGCTGTCACGGCGAACCTCCAGCGCGCGGCAGTCAGAGCCGAAGCTCCAAGAGGTGGTTTGGGCTTGAGGGGAGCCGCGCGCGTGTACTCCTACTGGCCGCGGCACCACCGGGCAACTGGTCGGATATGTCTTTAGATGACGGGCCGGCGGTCGATTACAAACTTCGTCATCGCACCCCTCGCCAGCTGTGGTACCGTCTCGCCAGCCAAACTCGATCACCCGGCACGGACACTCGATGTCTAGTCGACCGCGACTCGATTCGTGGAAGGAAATCGCGGCCTATCTGGGACGCGATATCCGGACGGTGATTCGCTGGGAGGAGCGCCGCGGGCTCCCCGTCTATCGCCTTCCCGGGGGGCCGCGGCCGCGCGTCTTCGCCTACCCTGACGAACTCGATCGCTGGCTGGAGCAGCGAGGCACCGCCAACGAGGCGCCGGAGGCCGGCACCGCGATGCCGAACGGTCCCGCCATCCCGCAGTCGGCGGGCAGCCACGGACGGTACTTCAAGTTGATTGCCCTGAGTGGTCTGGGGCTGGTGCTGGTGGTAACCGCCGCGCTGTCCATACTTCCGCGCGCGGCCGGGTCCCCGCGGGCGCTGACGATCGCCGGAAAGGAGCTGCTCGCGCTCGATGCGTCGGGCGCCCCCCTCTGGCGATACCCGTTCGACGCCGCGGGGTTCGGCGACCCGCCCAAGCCCTGGTATCACATCGGCGACTTCGACGCCGACGGCCGCGACGAGGCGCTCGCCTCGCTCGAGGTGACGCCGCCCGGAGCGGCAAACCAGCACCACGGCGAGCTCGTCAGCTTCAACGGCCGCGGCGTGCCGCGGTGGTCGGTCGTGCCCGACGACCGCATCGCCTTTCGCGAAGGTGACTACGGGCCGCCGTGGGCACCCGCCGATCTCCAGACCTACGCCGTGGACGGTGAGGCCCGGTTCGCGTGGAGCGTGCATCACTTCACGTGGTGGCCTGGACTGCTCATCACGCTGGATGCCGCAGGGAACCGCCTCGGTAGCTTCGTCAATTCGGGCTGGATTCGAAGGACATGGTCGTCGCCCGACGGGCGGCACCTGTTCATCGTGGGGGTCAGTCATAGTCGGGAGGCGTATGTGCTCGGCGTGCTCGACGCCGCCAATCCTTCGGGACGCTCGCCCGAGTTGCCGGACAGCCCGACCGAGTGCGTGCACTGTCCTGAGGGGAGCCCGCTTCAGTACGTCGTCTTCCCGCGAACCGATGTCAGCCGCCAGCAGCCGTTTCCCGACCACTACCCGACGGTGGTGACGTTCGACGACGGCGCCGTGCAGGTGCAGGTGATGGAAAGCGGGGCGCCCGACGTCGCCGCAACGCTCTACGAGCTCGCGTCGGCCGCCGGCAGCACGGACCCGTCAGGCCCGCCCTATGAGCTGCGCGAGGCGCGTTTCAGCGACTCGTACTGGAATTGGCATCGGCGGCTGGAAGCGGACGGAAGACTGAATCACGCCGCGGTGGATTGTCCGGAGCGCCTGGGGCTCGACGTGCAGGAGTGGATCCCTGGCCGCGGATGGACGCTGCGCCGCGTCGCGGTACGCTGACCGATCGGCTTACGCGCCCGCCGCTTTCGCGCGCGCGCCCCGGGCGGACGCACGCGGCGCGCCGCGGCGACCGCCGGCGCGACGTGGCATCGGCATCGCGTTGCGGCGCGCCTCGAGCAGCTCGACCGCCTGCTCGAAAGTCACCGCCTCCGGGTTCGATCCGCGCGGAATCGATGCATTGATGCGTCCGTCGGTCACGTACGGGCCGAACCGGCCGAAGCTGGTCACCACCGACTCGTTGTCGTCCGGATGAAGGCCCACCACGCGCGGCAGCGACAGCAGCTTCAGTGCCTCGTCCAGCGTCACGGTCGACTCGGTCATCCCGGCCTGCAGCGACGCGCGCTTCGGCTTCTCCACCTTTTGACCTTTGACTTTCGACTTTTGACTTCCGTTGGGCGTCTCGCCCAGCTGCACGTAGGCGCCGTATCGTCCGTTCATCACGTAGACGTTGAGGCCCGTGGCCGGATCGACGCCGAGCGACCGCGGCCCCTCGGCCTTGACGCGCACGAGCTCGAGCGCCTTCTCGAGCGTCAGGTCCGCGGGCGCGATGTCGTCCGGCAGCGACGCGGTCCGCTGTACCGAGGCGACGGGGCGAGGCGGTCACACAACCGATCTTCCGAAAACCGCCTTCATCGTTCCTTCTATCGTCTTCGGCCTGCCGTGGCTGAAGCGACGCGACATCGCGTTGCTGGTCTAGGAGACGGCCGGGTACGTCCCGCAGCCCGCGGGGGATCCGACCAGGAACGCGGTCCACAATTTCATCCAGGCGATCCTGGGAATCCACGTGCTCGACCGCGCCGACCTGGAGGCAGTGAGCGAAGCAACCGCGTTCCGCAAGCGCTGGGAGTTCATGTTGACGGTCACCCCGCCGGCGCTCCCCAATGCCACCGGGTCGCCGGTCAATCCGATGGCGATGTTCTGAACGCTCTCGTCTGGGCGGGAAGGTCGGCGTCGCCCGCGCGCGAGGCTCGCGGCCGCCGATGAGAGCCGCCAGCACACAGGCCAGCGCCGCAAGCGGCCGCGTCGAGATGAGCAGCTCATCTCCCTTTCCGGTCGCGAGTCTCGAGGATGTGCTGCAAGGCAAGGTGTGGGCCGCTCAAGACGTCTCTCGGCGTCCTCTACGTGGCGGACAGCCAGAACCATCGGATCAGATTTACTTTCGCCCAAGCATCGCGTTCCGCCACTATCGACCAAGAGCCTCAGCTCACAAGAGCCTCGGCTCAGTTGACAGGGAACTGAGTCGATAGTACGATTACTTCGTCAGTTGATCGACCCGCGCGAAGTCGCTTCCAACATCATATCCGCCCGCACCGCGCTGGCGCCCTCACGTCTTCGGAAATCTCGGTCGCGGCATCTTCTGACGTAGCAGCCTCGTCCGCGCCACGCACTCCCACCCGCGCCAGTCGTCGACCGGAGGTTCTCCGCGCGTGTGTGTGGCCTGATGCGTACACACGCGCCGTTGCCATCGATCGGTGGGGTTCGGCAGATTCGAACCCGCCGCGCCTGTGGCACAGGCACTCGCTCCGGCTTACGAGAGGAGCCCTTATGGACACAGACGAACGATACGAGAGATACATCGCCGAGATGGACCAATGGCGGATCCGCGCCGCCCGCGCAGGAGGTGCGCTCATGGGTTCGGGCCGCACGATCGCTGGGATTGTCGCGGGCGCGCTGGTCCTGCTGACGGTCTTCAGCACGCTCTACCAGGTGCAGCCCGAGGAAGTTGGCGTGGTGCTCCGCTTCAGCCGGTACGTCCGCACCACCGAGCCCGGGTTGCGCATGAAGATTCCGTTCGTCGAAGCAGTGCAGAAGGTCCAGGTGCAGCGGCAGCTCAAGGAGGAGTTCGGGTTCCGCACCGAGGAGTCGGCCGTACGCTCGACCTTCAGCCGCTCGGACTTCGCCTCCGAGGCCGTGATGCTGACCGGCGACCTCAACGTCGCGGTCGTCGAGTGGATTGTCCAATACCGCGTGTCCGATCCGTACCGGTACTTGTTCAAGGTGCGCAACCTGACCGACACGTTCCGGGCGATGAACGAGGCCGTCATGCGCGAAGTCGTGGGGGATCGCACCGTGACCGAAGTGCTGACGGTCGGACGCCAGGGCATCGAGACGCGCGTCGAGGCGCGCCTGCGGGAGCTCACGCAGCAGTACGAGATGGGCATCACGATCGAGCAGGTCGTGCTGCAGGACGTCAATCCGCCCGATTCGGTGAAGCCGTCGTGGGACGAGGTCAACCAGGCGCAGCAGCAGCGCGACCGCATGATCAACGACGCGCGCGCCGAGTACAACAAGGTGATTCCCCGTGCCAGCGGCGAAGCGCAGCAGGCGATCCTCGAGGCCGAGGGCTACGCGCTCAATCGCGTGAACCGTGCGCAGGGGGAAGGCGCGCGCTTCAGGTCGGTGCATCAAGCCTATAGCCGGGCGCCCGAGGTCACCCGCCGCCGCCTCTACCTGGAAACGATGGAACGGGTCATTCCGGCTACGGGAGGCAGGCTGTTCGTCGACAAGGACGCCACAGGGATTCTCCCCATGCTGTCCCTCGATCGATTCAGGGCGGCTCCGGCACCCGAGGCCCCGGTGCAACCGGCCGCGGCGACTGGAGGAAGCCGATGAACGTCAGACACATCATTTCGATCGGAGTGCTGCTGGCCGCGTTCGTCGCCGCGTTCGGCGCGACGTACCAAGTGGGCGAAAGCGAGCAGGCGATCATCACGCAGTTCGGCGATCCGGTGGGCGCTCCCGTGACCGAGCCGGGACTGCATTTCAAGGTGCCCTTCGTGCAGAGGGTCAACACCTTCGAGAAGCGCTTCCTCGAGTGGGACGGCAATCCCAACCAGGTCCCCACCCGCGACAAGCGGTTCATCTGGGTCGAGACCTATGCCCGCTGGCGGATCGTCGATCCACTGCTGTTCTTCCAGCGGCTGCGCGACGAGCGCGGGGCGCAGTCGAGGCTCGACGACATCCTGGACGGCGAGATGAGAAATGCCGTGGCGCGCTACAATCTCATCGAGCTGGTGCGCAGCACCAACCGCGAGGCCGACGACGTCCTGGTGGAGGGGGAGGAGGAAGAGGCGATCCTCAACGTCATCGAGAAGGGACGCGAACAGATCTCGGGCGAGATCCTCGCGCGGGCGTCCACCCGCACGGCCGACCTGGGTATCGAGCTCCTCGACCTGCGTATCAAACGCATCATCTACGTGGACGAGGTCCAGCAGGACGTCTTCGCGCGGATGATTGCCGAGCGCCGGCGGATTGCCGCGCTGTTTCGCTCGGAAGGCGAGGGAGAGGCTGCGCGCATCCAGGGTGAACGGGCGCGAGAGCTCCAGCGCATCCAGTCCGAGGCCTTCAGAACGGCCGAGGAGCTGCGGGGCAACGCAGACGCGAAGGCCACCGACATCTATGCGGGTGCCTACGGCCGCGACGCGGACTTCTACGCGTTCACCCGGTCGCTCGAGAGCTACGAGAAGGTGATGGACGCCGAGACGATGTTCATCCTCGGCACCGATAGTGAGTTTCTGAAATACCTGGAGAGAGTGCGGTGAGGGGAGGGGGACGCGTGGGCGTCCCCCGGGCTCCCGGCACGGACCAGTCACCCACGTCGCACATCACACGCTCAGGCTGCGCAGCGCAGCGGCCGCCGCGCGGAGCGCAGCCTCGACGTCGGTCGCCCGCCTTCCCGATCGGGTGCGCGTCGGCAAAGTCCGTTTCCAGATCTTGACGAAGGAAGCATTGCGGTCAGTGGCCGCGCTACGCGGCGCCGGTTCGGCTCCCCATTCCCTGTTGAATCGCCTCGATGATGGTTTGGGTTACTGGGCCTCGAACGCCATGCGTCGCCTCGGCGAGCGCCTCCGGAATCGAAAAACCGAGGGCAAGGAACTCAGCATCAGCCGATGTCTGCGCGGTCCGGACACGGAGTCGAACGGCGTGGTTCGACCGCGTGGACGACGGATATAGGAGAAGCGCAGCCGGGCGTACGGCTCCGGCGATCGAGGTCCTTCCGGAGGCCGGCCGCCACATCCGCGCCGTAGTGCAGATCGACGAACCGCAGATCCCGGTCCTGGGGCGAATCGTGGGGTTGCGCCCGTCCGATCGCCCGGCGCGGGGCGCCAATGACGGTGGCCGTCAGTTGCAGCGCAAGATGGAGGCGGCGGGCGACGGGCGCCGCCCGCAGTAGATCAATCTGGACGCGTTCGGCGTCGGGTGTGGTGTCGGCCGATCGTGGGGAAATCGGCATCCGCGGCTCCGACTCATGGTACAGCCGCAATGGACCGGCGCGTCCCGGCGACGCCGGGCCGGTCCGGCTGCAGCCGGACACGACGCACGAACAAACCGCCTCGGTGCCTGGGTGTTCCGTGATCACGTTCACCATCCGGATCCGCCCGACGGGCTCTCAGCGTCGAACGCTTGTTCCGGCGCGCAGCGGCCCGAACCGCGGCGGCGGAATGCGGCGCTTCGACGCCGCCTCGTAGGCCGACGCCACCCGGAGGATCCGGTCCTCCGCTCCGGGCTCGGCGCGGAACACCAGCGAGAACGGCAGCCCCGGCGCCGGCAGCACGGCCGGTGTCTCGGTGTTCGCCGGGACGTAGTCCCTGCGGTTCGGGCCGAGCACGAACCGAGCGTCGTACACCTCCCGGACGTAGCCGGCGGGAATCAGCACCTCGGTCTCGCCGGCGTTCGGCCCCATCGGCATGTCGCTGCGGATGTCGCCGGGCGGGTTCGGCCACGGCGCGAGCCCGATCTTCCCGGGCGGGAGCGAGGTGTGCAGCCGGACGACGACGTCGAGGCGGTTTTCCTGGATGACCTTCATCTCCACGCGGCGGAGCAGCTCGCGCAGCATGATGCGCTCGGCGGTGCCGTCGCGCTCGCCGGCCGGGCTGATGTGCCGGTCGGCCTCCTGCCAGTTCAGCCAGGAGGCGCGCTGCTGATCGCTCCAGAACTTGGAGCGCGCGTTGAGCGCCGGCCAGTCGGCGAGCGTCTCCTTCTGGCCGCGGGCGGCCCAGTCGGCGGCCCGGCGCGTCAGGTACTGGGCGATGTGGAAGCGGAAGAGCCGCTCGGCGGCGAGCCCCTGGACCGTCCGGATGTTCAGGTTGCGCGGCGGCGCGACCTTCCCTTCCGCGAGCGCCACCATGTAGTCGGCCGGCGCCATCGTCCCGGTGCCGAAGGTGCGCCCCGGCGCGAACTCCGTCGGCCGGATGGCCGCAGCGAACTCGGGGAAGAGCGGCTGCCCCTGGTTGTTCAGCCGGAACAGGATGTGCGGGAAGAAGACCGGCACGAGCTCGGCGAGCGCCCGCGTGTAGCTCGTCTGCATGTTCTCGATGTCCGGATCGTCGGGCCAGAGCGGATCGACCGACTCGACGAGCGTGGCGCCGAGCCGTCCGCCGAGCACCTCCTCGATCTCGCGGGCCGCGGCCGTGGCGATCGGGACGTCGGCCTTGATGCCCGGGAACGTCACCATCGACTCGCGGATCACGCCGATCCGGACGCCCTTGAGCGTGCCGGGCGTGCCGGGCTGGACGGCGTTCGATGCGTACCCGGTCGAGACCACGGCCGACCGCGGGATCGTCGTGAAGACGTCGCGCGGATCGTAATAGCCGTTCACCGGATCCTTCAGCGCATCGAGCACCCTGGCCGCGTCGGTCACGCTTCGGCAGTGGATGCCGGCGCGGTCGTTGTAGATGTCGGCGCCGATGGCGTTGCCGAGAAACGAGATGAGCGCCTTCTGCGGCAGGATGAGCGCCACGGCGTTGTGATTGGCGGGCCCGCGGCACGACATCCGCGTCTCCTCGCAGATGCTGCACATCACGAGGTTGGTGCTCACCGAGACGCCCGATCCCGAGCTCGAGCCGAGCGATGCCGCGCGCGACTGGTCGTACGCGTTGGCCGGGTTCCCCGACCAACTGCTGCGCTGGTAGCCGAGGTTCGACAGCAGCACCCGGTCGGGCTGGTGCCGGCCGCCCGGCGGCGGCGCCGGGATGCCGTTGTACTCCGTGTTCAGCGCCTTGGCGTAGATGATGGCGCCCTTCTCGCGCAACTGGGCGACGAGCGTGTGATCCCGGGCCGGGAAGTCGATGTCGAACCGCGCGTCGGCCGCGCCGGTCGACCGCATGTCCTTCGTCTCGTACGGATCCTTGAACGAAAACGGGATGCAGTACATCGGCAGCGTCGCCAGATCCGGGTTCCGGCCGTACTGCGCGTCGAGCTCGGAGGCGCGTTCGAGCGCGTCGGGCTGCCGGCGGAACTCCTCGCAGACTCCCGGCGCGCCCGCCGGCAGCGGAGCGTCCGACCGAGGCCGGTCGCGGTCGCCCTTGCAGGTGACAGAGCGTTCACCCCGGAGGTTCAGCGTGGCGATCGTGTTCACCTGGCCCGAGTTCGGCGTGCCGACGGTCATGCCGTACTGCTGCCGCACCTCCGGGTCGGAGGAGGTCGGTTCCAGCCGGCCGAAGTCGAACGGCGGGCCGGCATACCTGCCGTAGTCGGGCAGCAGCGACGAGATCGCGACCGTTTCGGTGGGGAAGTCGACGGCCGATCCGGCGAGCACCTTGCCCTGCGCCGGAGGGATCGGCTTGCCGTCGGCGGTCACGAGGCGATCGCTCGGGCTGCTGTAGGCGCGGGCCCGGGCGATGTAGGCCTCGACCAGGCCGCGGCAGGTGATCTGCCCCTGCTGAATCGCGCGATGGACGTCGGCGATGGTCGCTTCGACGAGCTCGAACCGGAATGACTGCGACTGGCTCTCCTGCGGCCGTCCGAGCTGCAGCCCGGCGAGCGCGAGGACTAGAAGCGCCGGCGGCAGGATGAAGAGCGTGCGCTTGCCGATCGACATCGGAGCCTCCCCGGAAACACGTCAGGCGGGGCGCCCGTGCAGGGCGCTCCCGCCTGGGGACAGGACCTCGGGCGGGTTCCGCACCCGTCGACGCGCTCGGCACGTCCCGAGCGCGCCGAGGGAGACAGCAGACCCGCCGTTACTTCGTCTCGTTGAAGACCAGTTGCGTGTTCGAGCGGACGCGGGCGGCCTGTGCCGTGTAGCCGGCCGGCGGCTTCCAGCTGTTGGCCACCTCGTCCACGGTCCTGCCGGCCTTCTTGGCGGCCTGCACCTCGCTCACGTACCCGCGAATGAACTGGATGTAGTCCTTCAGATCCGCGTTCGTGGTCGTCGTGGCATTGTGGCCGTTGACCAGCACGTCGGCGTTCTTCTCGGCGAACGCCAGCGCCTTGGTCAGCGTGTCCGCGTAGCCGACCGCCGTGCCGCCGTTGTTGCCGTCCATGATCGGCAGTTCCCTGCCCGGGAAGGCGTCAGCCGCGTGCAGCACGCGGTGCACCGGGAAGTAGACGAACGCGTCGCCGTTGGTGTGCGCGGGTCCGAAGTAGCGCAGTTCGATCCGCTCGTTGCCGCTCCCGATCGTCATCGTGTCGCGGAACGTGCGCTTGGCGAGCCCCTTGCCGTTGTTCTCCTTGAAGATGTTCCGCGGATTCGGCGTCGGTGGCGCGGAGGAGTTCGGCCGCATCTCCTTCATGTTGGCGGCGGTGTTCTCGTGGGTCACGATGTCGACCTCGGCCGGGAATTCCACGTTGCCGCTGACGTGGTCGCCGTGGGTGTGCGTGTTGACGATCATTGTCACCGGCCGATCGGTCACCTTCCGGATCGCGTCGAGCAACGGCTTTCCCCATCCGGGGTTCTTCGTGTCGACGACGACCACACCCGTCTGGGTGATGAAGACGGAGCTGTTGCCGCCGCCGCCCTTCATGACGTACAGGTTGTCCTTCAGCTTGTCGATTTCGACGACCATCGGCGCCTGCTGTCCGGCCGGCGGCTGCTGGAACGCCGCGACGGTGAGCGACAGAGCGCCGGCCGCCAGCAGGACGCCCAGCACGATCCCTCTCCTCATGAGTGCCTCCTGTAGGGCCCCTACTCTACCACCGACGCTCTCGTTCGTGGCCGAGTTCACTCCCACGGAGTTGCGGCTCCGGATCGGCAGGACCGAATACCCCGGGATGCCTCTCGTCGAAGAAATCCCCGGGTTCTGCCGACGAGCACACGCCTCGTGTGGCACCGCTCGAGGGGATTATGCGAAACTGGCCCATCCGCGCGAGGTCGTCAAGGCGCCGGCGTCGGCGAAACCCTCGAGAGGACCGCGTGGTTCGACTTGCTTGTGGGGAGACGACAGTGTCGCCGCGCCAGAGGTGGCGGTCAACATCGGCGGCCACGTCCAGAATGGGGAACGTTATGAGCAGCGTGTCACGTGTGAGTCGCAGGCGGTTGATGCAGTGGGGCGCCCTGTCGGCCGGCGCGACGGCCATGGGGAAGGTCCTCGGCGCGACGGCGTTCGCCCAGGACTTCGGGCCCGGAACCGGCAGTATCGGGGTCATCGGCGGGCGCGACGAGAGGGCGCTCTTTCCCGGTCCCGACCTGCCGGGCGGCGGCCAGCTCGAGATCCGGATGGTGCAGTCGATGCACACCTCCGACGGCGACGAGCTCGAAGTCGCCCAGCGCGCCAAGCCGTTCGACCCCGAGTCGTGGATGAGCGAGTGGACCCGCGTGGCCGAGAAGAACGAGCAGCTCGCCGAGGAGTACGCGGCCGCCGGCTTCAAGCAGACCGCACACGAGTACTACCGGCGCGCCCAGGACTTCTGGTCGAACGCGACGGTGTACGCCGCCGAGCACCACCCGAAGCAGCTCCCCACTTACAGGAAGATGCGCGAGACGTTCGACAAGGCGTGGCAGTTGGCGCGCCCGCCCTTCGAGCGCGTCAAGGTGCCCTACGAGGGGAAGATGCTCGAGGGCTACTTCCGCAAACCCGGCGGCGGAACCGGAACACGCTATCCGGCGGTGATTGCCTTCCAGGGCGCCGACTCGATGGCCGAGAACACCATCATGGGCGGCGGTTCGTATGCGTCCCGGGGCATGGCGTATCTGGTCGTCGACCTTCCGGGCCAGGGCTCGGCCATGCGCCTGCAGGGTCTGGCGCTGCCGCCCGACACCGAGCGGGTCGTCAAGGCGCTGGTCGACTATCTCGCCACCCGGCCCGACGTCGACACCAGCCGGCTCGGCATGCAGGGGATCAGCATGGGCGGTTGGAGCGTGCCGAGGGCCGTCACGGCGGAGAAGCGCATCAAGGCGGTCTGGATGGCGAGCGGCGCGCTGAGCCTGGCGACGGACCTGTTCGACTACTATCCGCCGATTCAGGACCGCGTGCGGTGGATCATCGGCGCGAAGGATCTGGCCGAGGCCAGGAAGAAGGTGCGCGAGTACACGACCGAAGGACGTGCGCACCTCATCGAGTGCACGATGCTCATCGGCTACGGCGCCGACGATCGCATCATGGACTCGCAGGGCGCCTTCCGCCTCTATCAGGCGGCGGTCAACGCCAAGCGCGACATGATCGCCGGCCTCGGGCACCCGCACCACAGCGCCAAGGCGGGCGGCCCGCGCGCCGATCGCCCGCTGACGCTGCAGGACTGGGCGATGCGCCAGTTGCGGGCGGAAACCTAACCCCAGAGCTCCGGGCTTCCGAGATCGGCCCGACCGACTTCACGACGGAATCCGCAAGAGCTTCGTCAGGTTGCCGCCGAGGATCGCCTCCTTGTCGGCGCTGCTCAGCCACGACGCGTCGAGCACCAGGTCCACCGTGACCGGCCAGTTCAGCGGGTTGTCGGTCCCGTACACGACCTGGCTCACGCCCATCTCGCTCACCAGGTGGCGGAGCCCTTCGTCCGAGAAGACCATCGTGTCGACCAGGACCTGCGACCGCAGATACTCCTTCGGGCGCTTCTTGTTGGCGCAGTTGGCGTTGGTGCGCACGTCGCAGGCCACCTCGGTCCGCATCACGTACGACGGCAGGTAGCCGCCGGCGTGCGCCGCGCCGACCCGCAGGCCCGGAAAGCGGTCGAACGTCCCGTCGAAGATGAGCCGAGACAGGAAATAGGTCGTCTCGAGCGGGTTGCCGATGATGTTCCCCAGATCGCCCCGGCCGCGGAGCGCCCCGCCGGTCACGATATTGTCGGCGCCGCCGGGGTGCATGAAGACGACCACCCCCAGCTCGGCGGCTTTGGCCCAGAAGGGGTCGAACTTCGGCAGCGACAGGTCCTCGCCGTTCACGTGCCCGCCGATGGCGGCGGCGCGCAGCCCAAGGCGCTTGACCCCGTCTTCCAGCTGTGCGGCTGCCACGTCCGGGAACTGCAGCGACGTGGATGCCATCGCCACGAACCGGTCGGGATACTGGGCCACGAAGCGGGCTAGTCCCTCGTTCTGGGCGCGCACGATCCGGTCGGCCAGGCTGCGATCCTTGACTTCCCACCACCAGAAGCCGTTGATGCTGAGGACTTGGACGTCGATCCCTTGCTTGTCGATGAGCGCGATGCGGTCGGGCCCGAGCGGACGGCCTCCCCCCTGCCGCTCGTACTCGGTCCCCTTGATGACCGGCTCGACCTCGCGCACCGTCGCATGCGCGTGGATGTCGATGACCCGCACGCGTCTGCCGCCGACCGTCACCTGGCGCCGCGCCGGTGTCGCTTGCCGCGCGGCGGCGTCGCCGGTCGGTCCGGCCACGCACGCGCCCGCCGTGGCTCCGGCGATCGTTCTCAGGAAGCTCCTGCGACTTGACATGTGTGAACTCCGATGGGTGATTGGGAGTCCTACGTTACTCCCAACTCCCAATCTCCAACTCCCGACTTCCAACGACCAACTCCCAACGAGTCATCCCGTGATGCGGAGCAGCTTCGCCAGGTTCCCGCCGAGGATCGCTTCCTTGTCCGCGTTGCTCAGCGCCGGGTGATCGACGATGTAATCGACGTGCACCGGCCACCCAAAAGGAATGTCGGTGCCGAAGACGACCTGGCCGGCGCCCATTTCAGCGACCAGGTGCCGCAGGCCGTCGGGCGTGAAGACCATCGTGTCGGCGAGGATCTGCGATCGCATGTACTCGCTCGGCTTCTTCTTGATGATGCACTTCTGGTTCGGCCGCCCGCACGCCACCTCGGTCCGCCCGAGGTACGACGGCAGGTAGCCCCCGCCGTGCGCGCCGCAGACCTTGAGCGCCGGGAACTTGTCGAACGTGCCGTCGAAGATGAGCCGAGACAGGAAGACCGTTGTTTCGAGCGGGTTGCCGACGATATTGCCCAGGCCCCCGCGGCCGGCCAGCGCGCCTTCCTTCAGGAGGTTCTGCGAGCCGTTCGGGTGCATGAAGACGAGCTCGCCCATCTCGGCGGCTTTCGCCCAGAACGGGTCGAACTTCGGGAGCGACAGGCTCTCGCCGCCAACGTGCCCGCCGACGGTGACGCCCCGCGCCCCGTGTCTGGTCACCGCTTCCTGCAGCATCTCGGCCGCCAGGTCGGGAAACTGGAGCGGCACCGACGCCATGCCGACGATGCGGTCCGGATGGGCGCGATGCCACGTGGCGAGTGTCTCGTTGTGGTGGCTGCAGATCGCCCGGGCCAACCCGCGATCCTTCGCCTCCCACCACCAGAAGTCGTTGACGCTGACGGCCGCAACGTCGATCCCCATCTTGTCGAGCGTCGGGACGCGATCGTCGAAGGAGGCCCCTTTCGTGTACTCCTCGAACGGCGTGCCCTTGACGATCTCGGCCGGGACCGGCATGTCCCAGTGGTTGTGGACGTCGATGACGCGCACGCGCCGGCCCGCAATACTCAACTGGCGGCGTCCCGGCGCCTGTGCCGCGAGGCCGCCTCCGATCGCGCACGCTCCCGCGGCGGCGCCGGCAAGGGTCTTCAGAAAGCGTCTGCGATTCGGCATGTGTCGCTCCACAGTCGTCGGTGGTTGGGAGTCCACCAACTACCGCCTGATTCACGAGGTAATGCGCAGCAGTTTCGCCAGGTTGCCGTTCAGGATCTGCTCCTTCTCCGCGTTGTTCAGGAAGGGCGCGTTCAGCACGAGATCGACGGTCACGGGCCAGTTGAAAGGGTTGTCGGTGCCGTAGACGATCTGGCCGACGCCGACTTCCGCCACCAGGTGCCGCAGCCCCTCCTCGGAGAACACCATCGTGTCGATGAGCACCTGTGACCGCAGGTACTCTTTCGGCCGCTTCTTGTTGGCGCAGTTCGCGTTGTTGCGTACGTCGCAGGCGACTTCGGTGCGCATCACGTAGGAGGGGAGGTATCCGCCCGCATGGGCGCCGCACACCCGCAGCCGGGGATGCCGGTCGAAGACGCCGTCGAAGATCAGCCGCGAGAGGAAGTAGGTGGTTTCGAGCGGGTTGCCGATGATGTTGCCCAGGTCCCCGCGCCCGCGCCAGGCGCTGTCCCGGATGATGTTGTCGGCGCCGCCGGGGTGCATGAAGACGAGTTCGCCCATCTCGGCCGCCTTCGCCCAGAACGGGTCGAACTTCGGGAGCGACAGATCCTCGCCGCCGACGTGCCCGCCCAGCGTCACCCCACGTGCGCCGAGCCGCGTGACCGCGTCCTGCAGGATCTCCGCGGCCAGGTCGGGGAACTGCAGCGGCACCGAGGCCATCGCCACGAACCGGTCCGGGTACTTCTTCACCCACTGGGCCAGTCCTTCGTTGTGGGCGGTGCAGATGGCGCGGGCGAGGCCGCGATCCTGGGCCGCGTACCACCAGAAGCCGTTGATGCTCAGCGCCTGCAGGTCGACTCCCTGCTTGTCCATCGCGACGAGCCGCTGCTCCAGGCCCGGGGTGCCGGCGGCCTGCTTTTCGAACGGCGTCCCCTTGACCACGTCGCCGAGCGGGATGTTGGTATGGGCGTGCACGTCGATGACGCGGATGCGCCTGCCGGCGATCGAAACCTGCCGCCGCGCGGGGGCCTGCGCCTCGGCCGGCCCGCGCTCGCGGGTCAGCAAATACGCGCCCGCGGATCCCGCGGCGACACGCTTGAGAAAGTCCCTGCGATTCGGCATCACTGCTCCTCCCCGGGTGTGGGGCCAGACTCTATACTCGTTCCGCAGGCGATTCAATCGGTTGTCGGCCCTGCACGTGGGCTGGGGTACCTATTGACTTCGCTGCGGCTTCGACCTACAAACCGGTTGTTGGACATTTTCGGGGTCAGACCCCGGTGATGCCGTCGCATCACCGGGGTCTGACCCCTTGAAAGGAACACGTATGAAGTTCTGCAGGATGATGCTGGCGGCGCTGGTGCTGTCCGCCGCGCTCGGGACCGACGCCCTCGCCCAGACGGCGGCTGCCAAGGCGGCGCCCCCACCCGGCATTCCGACCGTGTCGCTCGCCAACGTCGCCCGTCAGGGATTCTGGTTCGCCGGCGGGAAGTACGTCGGCGAGCTCGGCGAGGACAAGGAAGCCACCATGGGCGGCGCCATGTACGTCGAGGTAATGGTGCCGAAGCAGATCCGGTCGCCGTATCCGATCGTGCTCTTCCACGGCGCGGGGCAGACCGGCGTCGACTGGCTGCAGACGCCGGACGGTCGCCCCGGCTGGGCCTACAACTTCCTCGACATGGGGTACGTCGTCTACATGACGGATTTCCCGGCGCGCGGCCGCTCGCAGTACGTGCCGGGCGTCGACGGAAACCTGACGATCCGGACCTCGGACAACCTCGAGGAGATCTTCACGGCCGCCGCCGCCCGGGGCAACTTCCCGCAGGCGAAGCAGCACACGGCGTGGCCGGGCACCGGGCGCATCGGCGACAAGATCTTCGACGACTTCGCGAAGACGCAGGTGCAGTTCCTCCAGGGCAACCGGCAGGAGACGCTGACGCGCGACGCCTACATCGCGCTGCTCGATGCGATCAACACGCCGGTCATCCTGCTGACGCACTCCCAGGGCGGCGCCTTCGGCTGGCTCGTCGCCGACGCGCGGCCGAACCTCGTCAAGGCGATCGCCACGCTCGAACCGGCGGCGCCGCCGATCCGCGGCGTCGACAACGCCAAGGTCGCCTACCAGCAGGGCGGGGGCCTGAGCTGGGGGGTGGCGAACAGCCCGATTACCTACGAGCCGGCCGTCAGCGATCCGAAGGAGCTGCAGACGGTGCTCGAGGCGCAGGCGCCCGCCGCCGACAAGGTGCCGTGCTACGTGCAGCAGGAGCCGGCGCGGAAGCTCAAGAACCTGCAGAACATTCCGGTGATGCTGATGGTCGGCGAGGGGAGCTACCACCGCATCTACGACCACTGCCTCGCGAAGTGGCTCACCCAGGCCGGCGTCAAGACCGAGTACGTCGAGATGGAGAGCGTCGGCCTGCGGGGCAACGGCCACATGATGATGCTCGAGCGGAACAGCGCGGACATCGCCAAGTTCATCGGCGGCTGGCTGAGCCGCACTGCCCGGCCGGGGCGCGGCGAGAACGCGTCGCGGGCGACGCCGCCGAAGTCGATCCCGACGTTCCCGGTGGAGAACATCGCACGGAAGGGATTCTTCTACGCCGGCGGCAGCCACTGGGGCGAGCCCGGCCGCCGGGTGATGCGCGGCGCGATGTACACGGAAGTGCTGGTGCCGCGGCAGATCCGCCATCCGAACCCGGTCGTACTGTTCCACGGCAACGGCCAGACCGGCGTCGACTGGCTGCAGACGCCGGACGGGCGCGCCGGCTGGGCCTACCGCCTGGTCGACGAGGGCTTCGTCGTCTACATGGTGGATTACCCGGCGCGCGGCCGCTCGACGTACGTCCCGCTCCCCGGCGCCGACGGCAAGGCGCCCGTCGACGGCAACATCGGGATCCGCACGGCGCTCGAGATCGAGCGGATCTGGACCAACGCGCGCGAGCGCGGCGACTTCCCGCTGAAGATGAACCACACGCAGTGGCCCGGCAGCGGCAAGATGGGCGATCCGGTCTTCGACTTTTTCATGAAGACGCAGGTCCAGTTCGCCGGCGCGACGGGGCAGCTCGTACGGCCGGCCGGAATCGCGCTGCTCGAGACGATCGGCACCCCGGTGATTTTCTTCACGCATTCCCAGGGCGGCGGCTTCGGCTTCGACATCACCGAGGCGCGCCCGCATCTGGTGCGCGCGCTGATCACGGCCGAGCCGGGCGGCCCGCAGTTCGGCAACGTCGACACCGCGAAGGTGACGACCGGTCCGCGCAACCCGAACTCGTGGGGGCTCACCAACAACCGGTACGAGTACGACCCGCCGGCGAACGCGCCCGGCGAGATCGACGTGGTGCTCGAAGAGAGATCGGAACACCCGGACGAGGCGCGCTGCTGGATGCAGAAGGAGCCGGCGCGCAAGCTCGTCCGGTGGCAGAACATCCCGGTCGTGGCGCTCTCGGCCAACGGCACGTATCACCGGGTGTACGACCCGTGCATCCCGAAGTTCCTCAAGCAGGCGGGGGTGCGGGCCGAGTTCATCCGGCTCGAGGAGGTCGGGATCAGGGGCAACAGCCACATGATGATGTCCGAGCGGAACAGCGACGAGGTCATCAAGTGGGTAATCGGCTGGATCCGGAAGAACGCGCCCGCGACGGTGACGAGCACGCGGTAGGCGTTGGGCCCCGGGCCTCAGGCCTGGGGCCCGCGGGCTTCAATGGACGTGCTAGGATTTCCGTAGGTCGACATGCCTGCGAAGCCGTTCCGCATAGTCGAGACACCACCGGGTCTGCCGTCCGCCGAGGAGCTTGCCCGAAGCTATCACCTGACTCCGCGCGAGACGGCGTCTATTAGGAGATTCGTCGCCTCAGTACGCCGGGGCCGGCGGACTGGCACGTCCGTGAGCGTCGCTCGTTTCCGTTCACGCGAGCGGGTGGGCGCGCGTAAGAAGTAGTTGGCTGTTGCCAAGCGGCCGGACGAGGTCTTCCTCAACATCCCGTTCGCGGAATCTCACGAATTCCTGTACCTCGCACTGATCTCGGGCCTCGTGGCGCTGCGCCTCAAGCCCCGCAGCGTTCTGGAGATCCCGCCTCAACAGTACCGCCTTCAGCGCCTCTACCAGTTGATCGTGTCGTGTCCCTACTCAATCCACGATCTGTCCCACGTCACCCTCTCGAACGCCGGACACCGAGTCCCGCGTTTCAATATGCCGTTCGAACTGGGCATCGCGGTGGCCATCGCGCTCGCCCAGCAGCGCGTGAAGACGCACCAATTCCGAATCTTCGAGAGGGAGCCGCACCGCCTGCAGCAGTCGCTCAGTGATGTCCTGGGACACGATCCCTACATCCACAGAGGCTGTGCGCAGGGGGTGCTGGAGTGTCTGCTGGATGTGTTTCCCGATCTGCCGGCCGCACCCGATCTGTCGGAAATGCGAAGACTGTGTAAAGATCTTCGCCGCTTCCGAAGGGAAAGGCTTGGTGAGAACGTCTTCACGCCGAGGGCGTTTTCGACTCTCGTCGTGACCGCGCGCAAGCTGATTGAGGCATGAACCGACCCCACACGAGCCACTATGGACCGGCTTTGCCGACCCCCGTTGCTCGAAGCCGGGCCGCGATCTTCGTGAACTGCTCGAGCGCGGCTTCCAGGTCATCGGCAATCTCCGTGGCCAGGACGTCGGGCGGCGGCAGCGAGTCCGTATCCGTCAGGCTCTTGTCCCTGATCCAGAATAGATCCAGGCTCAGCTTGTCGCGCTTCACCAACTCTTCGTACGCGTAGGACCGCCAGCGGCCTTCCGGGTTCGACTCACTCCAGGTATCGGCGCGCTCGTGCAGCCGGCCCGGCTTGTAGCAGGCAACGAAGTCGTCGAAGTCCTTCCGCTGAATCGGGGACTGCTTCAGCGTGAAGTGCATATTGGTTCGAAGGTCGTACACCCACAGGCGATCGGTCCACGGCTCGGCGCGCCCTTCCTTCTTGTCGAAGAAGATCACGTTCGCCTTGACGCCCGGCGAGTACCAGATGCCGGTGGGGAGTCGCAGCAGCGTGTGCACGCGGCACTTCTGCAGGAGGTTGCGCCGCACCTTTTCGCCCGCGCCGCCCTCGAAGAGCACGTTGTCGGGGACCACCACCCCCGCACGCCCGTCGATTCTCAGCAGGGTGAAAATGTGCTGGACGAAATTGAGCTGCTTGTTGCTCGTCGACGTCCAGAAGTCTTCGCGAAAGACCTGCGCCTCCTCCTTGTCCAGCTCGCCTTCTTCGTTCACGAATAGAACGCTCTGGCTCTTGCCGAAGGGCGGGTTCGTCAGGACCATCGAGAATTCGTCCGCCCATGGCGCGAGCAGGCTATCGTGGCCGGTGTGCACGACCACTTTCGACTCTCCACCGATGCCATGGAGGTACAGGTTCATGGCGCACATCCGGCCGACCTTGGTGGAGATTTCCATCCCCTCGACCAGATCGGTCTGGAGCGCGCGCTTCTGGTCGGCGTCGAGCTCGCCGCCGAACCGATCGAGGACGTGCTGGTAGGCGTTGAACAGGAAGCCCCCGGTGCCGGCGGCGGGATCGCAGATGCGATCGGCCGGCGTCGGCTGCATCACGTCGCAGATGGCCTGGATGACCGCTCTTGTCGTGAAGTACTGACCCGCGCCCTTGGTCGATTCGGCGGCGGATCGCTGAAGGAGCTCTTCGTAGATGACGCCTTTCACGTCGACGGGAAGGCTGGTCCAGTCTTCCTTGTCGATCAGGTTGACGATCAACTGCTTCAGCAGCGCAGGATTCCGGATCTCGCACCGGGCGTTCTTGAAGATGACGCCGAGCATGCCGGCTCTGGCGCCGAGCCGGTCGAGGATCTTCTGGTACTGCACTTCGAGCGCGGGACCATCGAGTGTCAGCAGCGTCTTCCAGCCCAGTTCCGCGGGGACGATCGGCGCGCGGCTGTACGGCGGCTCGGTGACCTGTGTCCGAATACGGTAGACGTCGAAGTCGACGTTGACCCCGTCGGCGACCGCCTCGTCGTGGCCGTATTGCATCACGAGGTTCTGGTTGAAGAACCCGACCGTCTTTCCGGCGGGCGTCGCGGTCAGACCAATCAGGAATGCATCGAAGTAGAGGAGCACCTGACTCCACAGTTCGTAGATGGAACGGTGGCATTCGTCGACGATGATGAAGTCGAAGAACTCGGGCGGGATGCCAGGGTTGTACACGACTTCCGGCGGTGCGCCCTGCCAGGGTCTGGCCGAGTCAAAACTCGATCCTTCCTCGTCTTCCGCCTGGAAATCGGCTTCGCCCTTCAGCATGGAGTACAGCCGCTGGATCGTCGTGATGACCACCTTGGCTGCCGGGTTGATCGAATTGGTCTTGAGCCGCTGAACCGTGTACAGCGTCGGGAACTTCCGCGGGTCGTCCGGTGGTTCGAAGTTCGCGAACTCGTCTTCGGTCTGTTTGCCGAGATTGCCACGGTCCACGAGGAACAGGATTCGCTTGACCCCGGCGAACTCGAGCAGGCGGTAGGCAACGTTGACCGCCGTGAATGTCTTGCCCGATCCAGTCGCCATCTGCACGAGCGCCCGGGCGTCGCCCCGGGCCAGCGACGCTTCGAGGTTCCTGACGGCCTGAACCTGCACGCTCCACAAGCGCGTTTCGTCGAGCGCCGGCAGGGTCCGCAGGCGCCCGCGAAGCTGCTGATCCTGGGCGAGCCACTCCGCCAGCGTCTCCACTCGTGGAAAGCTGAACACCTGGCGGCTCCTGGGCGTCGGATCGAGGCCATTCGTGAAGTAGGTGACCGATCCATTGGTCTCGAACAGGAAAGGCAGGGGACGTGTGTGTGCCGGGAGATTCTCTGGGAGTCCCGCCGCGTACTTCGCGGACTGTGCTTCGACGCCGGTCAGCGTGCCGTGCGCCTTCGCCTCGACCGCGCCGATTGCCTTCCGGTCCACATAGAGCAGGTAATCGGCGAAGCCGAAACCCGGCTTCATCTGAAACTCACGCACGGCGATGCCCCGACCGGCGGTCAGGTCCAGCTCGTCGCGGCTCTGTACCATCCATCCCGCAGCGGAGAGGTCGGCGTCGATTGCCCGGCGGGCCTTCTGTTCGGGAGTCTCGGGCACGCGGGGATATTCTTCACCATGACGCTTGACCCCTCAACCGTCAGCCGCATACAGTCTCGAATTGGCAATGGACGGAGGTACAAATATGGGTAAGCGTGCGTCATTGTTCGCTCTCGCCGCCGCCGTGCTGGTCGCCGGCTTCGTGGTCGGCTCGCAGGTGATACCGGTCGAGGGGCAGGGGCAGGCCATCACCACGGCGGCCGTGCCGAGTGAGAAGGGCGGCCAGGACATCTTCGGCGGGTACGCCGCCGCCAACTGGCCGAAGCCGTTGACGGCGCTGCCGGGCCACGGCGACTGGACGTGGGGCGCCGGCCAGGGCGTCTTCGCCGAGAGCCCGAACCGCGTGTTGGTGCTGCAGCGGGGCGAGCTGCCGCAGATTCAGAAGCGGCCGGCGACGATCAAAGTCGCCCCGAGCATCGAATTCCCGATCGGGCGGCTGCCGGTGCGCGATGCCACCTCGGCGAGCCCGCCGGGAGCGCTCTTCAAGCCGGGCACGCGCGAGCCGGGCGACGATCTCGACACCGGCCAGCCCGGCGTCGACTGGCGCTGGGAGCACATCGTGACCGTCTTCAACGCCCAGGGCGACCTCATCGAGGACTGGACGCAGTGGGACAAGATGTTCCGACGCCCCCACGCCATCTACATCAGTCCCTACGATCCGCAGAAGAACATCTGGATCGTGGACGATTACCGGCACGCGATCTTCAAGTTCTCGAACGACGGCAAGCGCCTGCTGCAGACGCTCGGCGAACCGAACGTGCCCGGAGACGATGACAAGCACTTCTTCCGGCCGACGTTCATCGCATGGCTGCCGAGCGGCGAGTTTTTCGTGGCCGACGGCTACACGAACACGCGCGTCGTGAAGTTCGACAAGGACGGCAAGTTCCTGATGACCTGGGGCCAGAAGGGAACGCCGCCGGAGAAGCGCCCCGGCTACTTCAACAACGTGCACGGGGTCGCCGTCGATCCCCAGACGCGCCGCGTGTTCGTCAACGACCGCCAGAACAACCGGGTGCAGGTCTTCGACGAGAACGGGAAGTACCTCGATGAGTGGTCGTTCGGGCAGCGGGGCATCTCGGACATCCATCTCTTCATCATCACGAGCGATCGCGCCCTGTGGGCGTTCGACCGCGGGACCTCGAAGATGCTGAAGTACAGCCTGGACGGCAAGTTCCAGTACTCCTGGGGCACGTGGGGCGATTTTCCGGGCGCCTTCTGGGGCGTGCATGGTATGGCAGTCGATCGGGACGGGAACTTCTACACGGCCGCCGTCGACAGCGGCGGCGTGCAGAAGTTCACGCCGCGCCCGGGCGCCAACCCGGCGTTCCTCCTCGGCAAGCAGGTGACCCCGGGGTGGGGGACGAACTAAACTGCCAACTCCCAACTCCCAACCCCCAACTCCCAAGACCCAAGACCCAACTTCCAACTCCCCCGGCAGCATGAGCCGGTTGGGAGTTGGGAGTTGGTGATTGGGAGTTTGTTTGGTTTACCTCCTCTTCTTCCTCTCGGGCCTGAGCGGCCTCGTCTACCAGGTCGTCTGGGTCCGGGTGTTCGGCAACGTCTTCGGCAACACCATCCATTCCGCGTCGATCGTCATCGCGGTCTTCATGCTGGGGCTGGGCGTCGGCAGCTACCTCGTCGGCGCCTGGGCCGATCGCCGGTACCTCGAGCGGCCGGAGTCGCTGCTTCGCGCCTACGGCCATGTGGAGGTGGCGATTGCGGCAATGGGATTCGGTCTCGCCACGGCGCTGCCGCATCTGGGCGCGCTCTCCGCGATGGTGTCGTCCTACGTGCGCGAACCGTCCGGATGGTACGCGCTGTCAACCGGCTCGTACCTGGCGCGCGGGGGGATCGCCATCGGGCTGCTGACGCCGATCACACTGCTGATGGGCGGCACGCTGACGCTGCTCATCCGGCATCTGGTGCGGAGCGATCTCGGCATCGGCGGGTGGCGCATCGCGGAGCTGTACGGCATCAACACCGTCGGCGCCGCGGCGGGGGCGATGCTGACCGATTTCGTCCTCGTGCCGGCGTGGGGCCTCTGGTCGACGCAGATGATCGCCGTCGGGTTCAACGTGCTGGCCGGCGCAGGCGCCTGGTATCTCGCGCGCGGTGCTTCTACGGCTGCCGGGCCGGGCCTCACGCCTCGCCCGGCGGGCCGTAAAGGCCCGCCCCACAGAGGCCATGTTGCCGCGGGCCTCGATCCGGAATTCATCGCCACGAACGGCGGCCGCGCCGTCGCCCTGACGAGCCTGGCGCTCGCCATGTCCGGCCTGGCGGCCCTTGGCATGGAGATTCTCTGGTTCCGCCATTTCACGATCCTGCTCGGCGGCTTCCGTGCCGTGTTCGCGCTGCTGCTGGCGCTCATCCTGCTCGGCATCGGCGCCGGCTCGCTCGTCGGAGGCGCCGTGTACCGCCGAACGGGACGAGCCGCCGAATGGCTCATGCTGTCGCAGGCGCTCTTCGTGGCATCGACGCTGCTCGGCTTTGCGGCCGCCGACGTCGAGCCGATCAACACCGGTATCGTGGCGGGCACGGGCGCCCTCGCCGAGCTCTGGTTCAACGCGGGGCCGATGCTGTCGGAGGTGGCGCTTCCGGCGCTGCTCATGGGGTTTGCGTTTCCCCTCGCCAACGCGGTCATCCAGCGAACCGAGACGCGGGTGGGCCGGCGCGCCGGCACCCTCTACCTCGCCAACACCGCGGGCGCCGTGGCGGGGAGCCTGGCGGCCGGATTCCTCCTGCTGCCGGCGGCGGGCCTTCAGCTCAGCACGACGATCCTGATGGTCGTCTCGACGCTGTCGATCGTGCCGCTGTACGGTGCGGCCCGTTCTCTCGGCGGGCCACCTAGAGACGGAGACACCGACACCGGCGGGGCCAATCCCCGGGCCTCCACCTGGTCCGTGTCGAGGGCGCTCGCCGCCTCGCTGGTGGTCGCCTGCGCCGCGCTCGGCCTCTGGCTGCGGCTTCCCTCCGACCACGTCACCCTGCGCGCGCTCGGAACGCCGGCGGAGGACGAACGGCGGCTCGTGGTGAGCGACGGGCTGACCGAGCTCATCGCGGTGACCGAGGCGTCCGGGAAGGGACGGACGCTCTATACGAACGGCCACGCCATGTCGTCGACGCTGCCGCTGTCGCAGCGCTACATGCGCGCGCTAGCGCACGTACCGCTCGTCGCCATGGAGCGCCCGGAGGAGGTGCTCGTCATCGGCTTCGGCGTCGGCAACACGACCCACGCGGCCACGCTGCATCCGTCGGTGCGCCGCGTCGAGCTGGCGGACCTGTCGCGCGACATCCTGACGCATGCGTCGTATTTCAAGGACGCCAACGGCGGAGTGCTGGCCGATCCGAAGGTGGCGGTGCACATCAACGACGGCCGGCAGCATCTGCAGATGCGGGCGCCGGGCACCTACGACCTCGTCGTGCTGGAGCCGCCCCCGATCGCGTACGCCGGTGTCGGCGCGCTCTATTCCCGCGAGTTCTACGCGCTGGCGCGCACGCGCCTCAAGCCGAACGGCTACCTCAGCCAGTGGCTGCCCGCCTATCAGGTGCCGCCCCAGACGACGCTGTCGATGGTCCGCGCCTTCGTCGACGTGTTTCCCGAGGCGGTGCTGCTCTCGGGGGCCGCCTCCGACCTGGTGCTGCTCGGCGCCGCCGGACGGATCGCCCTCGAGCCCGAACGCGTGGCCGCCGCACTGCTGGCCGCGCCGGAGGTGCGCGGCGATCTCGAGCGGGTGAGCCTCGGGCGCCTGCACGAGGTCGTCGGCATGTTCGTCGGATCCGCGCGGACCCTGGACGAGGCGACCCGCGGCGTTCCGCCCGTCGTCGACGACCGGCCGCTGCAGGAGTACGGCGTCAGGTCGATGCTGAGCATCGGCTTCGGCGTGCCCGAGGGGATCGTCGACCTCGAGCGCGTCGCGGAGTGGTGCCCTCGCTGCTTCAGCGGAGGCCGCGCGGTGCCGGCGCTCGAGCCGCTGGATCTCTACTTCAGGCTGCTCGCGCTGGCCTACGACGCGCCGCCGGCGGAAGTGGCCGAGGCGCGCCGGCTGGCCGAGACCGCAGGGCGTCTGGTGGCGGGCAGCGCCTATCTTGGGGCGATCGTTCCCGAATCGGCCGAGACGCACAACGTGCTCGGCGTCGCGCTGGCGGAACGGGGGGAGCTCGACGCCGCCATCGCGGAGTTCCGCCGGGGGCTCGCGCTCGACGCGAGCAACGCGGCCGCGCACTGGCATCTTGGTGCGGCGCTCGCCTCGCGCGGCGACGCCGGCGAGGCGACCTCGCACCTGGCGCGGGCGGTGGAACTCGACCCGTCCAACAGCCAGGCGCACAGCGATCTCGGGCTGGTGCTCGCCGTGCAGGGGAGATTCGAGGAGGCCGTCGATCATCTGGAGCGGGCGCTCGCGCTCGATCCGCAGTCGGAGGAGGCCCGCCGCACCCTCGACGCCGTGCGGCGCCGCGCCGGCCGACCCGTGTCGAGCCATAAGTAAGTGTTACCGAGCGGCGCATCGTCGCGCCATTAATGGTGTTACCGAA
>MELF01000002.1 GCA_001767525.1 Acidobacteria bacterium RIFCSPLOWO2_12_FULL_68_19
CCTCGCACCGTCGCACCGTCGGACGCACCGGTGCACCCTCGCATCGTCGCACCCCCGACCGCGCACCCTCGCACCCTTGCACCGTCGAACGCGCACCCTCGCACCGTCGCACCGTCGGACGCACCCTCGCACCCTCGCACCGTCGCCACCGTCGCACCTGCGCAGGGCGCCGTCAGGTTCGACAGCAGCCGCGCCTACGAGGATTTGCGGCGGCAGGTCGGCTTCGGGCCCCGCCCCGCCGGCTCGGCGGCGCTCGCCCAGTGCCGGCAGTACCTGCTCGGCCAGCTCGAGGCGGCCGGCATCGCCGCCCGGGAACAGGCGTTCGACGCCGAGACCCCGGTCGGCCGGGTCCGCATGGTGAACATCATCGCGACCATTCCGGGCCGGCGGCAGGAGCGCGTTGCCCTCGCCACGCACTACGACACGAAGCTGTACTCGCAGTTCCGGTTCGTCGGCGCCAGCGACGGCGCCTCCTCCACGGCGGCCGTTCTCGAGCTGGGACGCGTGCTGAAGGCGCGCCAGAACGACTACACGATCGAGCTGCTGTTCTTCGACGGCGAGGAAGCCGTCGTCGACTGGTACAGGAACAACGACAACACGTACGGCAGCCGGCACTACGTGCAGGCGGCGCAGAAGGCGGGGACGCTCGGCGGCCTGAAGGCGCTCGTCCTGCTCGACATGATTGGGGATCGCAACCTGACGATCCGCCGCGACAGCAACTCGACGCGCTGGCTGACCGAGATCGTCTGGGCATCGGCGGCGACGCTCGGGTACCGGTCGTCTTTCCTCAACGAGGACACAACCATCGATGACGACCACATGTCGTTCCTGCGGGCCGGGGTGCCGGCGGTCGACGTCATCGACCTCGAGTACCCCGCGTGGCACACGCCGCAGGACACGCTCGACGCCGTGAGCGCGCGCAGCCTCCAGATTGTCGGGGATGTCGTGCTCGACGCCCTGCCGCAGATCGAGAAGCGGCTGGCGGCGGCGCGGTAGGGAGGGGTCTGGATTTCAGGCGTCGAGCCGCGTGAACGCCCGGGCGTGCTCGATCTCGGCGAGGATGTCCTCGTCCCGGAGCACGGTCCGGGACGACTTCGCGCGGCTGAAGAGCCGCTCCACCAGGTGCTCGTCCGCCTCGATGCCGTGGCGCTCCAGCCAGAACAGCACGTTCGACTTGCCCGACATGGGGCCGAGCTCGATCTCCTGGTGGCGCCCGACCAGTCGCGCCGGCACGCCCGAGTACACCGCGTCGGTCAGTTCTGGATCGCCCTTGTGGAACGCCTTGATGACGGCGGCGGCGTGCACGCCCGTGGCGGTGCGGAACGCGTCTCGGCCGAACACCGGGTAGTTGTCCGGAATCGGCTCGCCCGTCGCCTGCGACACGGCGCGCACCAGCTCGTCGAGGCGCGTCAGGTCGCGCTCGAGCCACCCCATCAGCACGAGATTCACCATCAACAGGTCGAGCGGCGTATTGCCGACCCGCTCGCCGATGCCGAGGACGGTGCCGTGCACGCGCGAGGCGCCCGCCTCGAGCGCGGCGAGACTGTTGATGGTCCCCATGTCGCGGTCGCGGTGGCCGTGCCAGTCGATGCCGATCTCGCTCGCCCCCGCGTCGTCGATCACGCGCCGGGCGTACCGCACGAGCGCCCGCGCGCCCGACGGCGTCGCATGGCCCACCGTGTCGGCAAGGCAGATGCGTGACGCGCCCGCCCGGATCGCCGTGGTGAACAGCCGCCGCAGCGTCTCGGGATCCGACCGCGTCGTGTCCTCGGTGACGTACATCACCCGCAGCCCGTGCCGGACCGCGAAGCCGACCGCCTCCTCCGTGCAGCGCTGCAGGTGGTCGACGGTCCAGTCTTCCGCGTACCGCCGGATCGGGCTCGAGCCGATGAAGCAGCAGCACTCGAACGGCACGCCCGTGCGCTGCTGGATCTCGACAATCGGCTGGATGTCCGACACGACCGTTCGCGCCGCACACTGCGCGCCGATCCTCAGCCGGGCCTCCCCGATTTCACGGGCCAGCCGCTCGGCGTCGCGCACCACGTGTGCGCCGGCGCCCGGCAGGCCGATGTCGGTGGCGTCGACGCCGATGGCGTCGAGCAGATGCAGGATCCGGATCTTCTCGGCGACCTGCGGAGTTCGAACCGATGGCGACTGGAGGCCGTCGCGCAGCGTCTCGTCGTCGAGCATCACGACGGGCGGCCTGGGCGTGGGGGCGACCCGATTCCAGTCGTAGATCAGCCCGTCATTCATCGATGCCCCTCCGGGCCGCCACGACCACGAACGCGATGACCGCGGCGCGACCGACGCCAGCGGCGATCGCTCGGGCGCGTCGATCCGCCTGATTCGATTATACGGCTGGCCTCCGGCCTCGGTCCGGACTGGCGCCGGCGGCAGATCGCGGTCAGCCCTGCCGCGTGAGGAACCAGAGCAGCACGAGGGCCAGCAGCAGGATCAGGCTCAGCATCCCGAGCGGGCCGCGGCGGCGGCGCGGACGCTCGAAGAGCGAACCTCCCTCCGGCGGCTTCACGCGTGGGTCCGTCGTGGCACGGCCGCAGCGGTAGCAGATGAGCGCCTTGTCGGCGATGTCGGTGCCACAGTGCCGGCACGTCATGGACGCCACAACTGTACTCCAGGGCGCCCGCCCTCCGGCCGCATCGACGTTCGATGTCTTCCCGGCCGTCGTTATACGGACAGGAGGTCATCCACCGACCATGGCGATCGCGATGAGACCGCGGCTGCTGGACGGCACGGCGCTGCTCGACGTGTCCGGCTGTCTGGCCACGGGAGCGGAGAAGGTCGAACACGGCCACGGCCTGCAGACGGCGGTGGCCGAGCTGGCCGGGGCCGGCTGCGCGGAGATTGCGCTGAATCTCGCGGGACTCCGTGCGGCCGACGCCAGCGGGCTCGGCGAGCTCGTGCTGGCGCTTCGCGCGGCACGCGAGCGCGGAGCGCGGCTGACGCTCGTGGCGCCGCCGGCGCGCGTCAGGCGGATGCTGGCGATCACGCGGCTCGATACGGTGTTCGAGCTGTGCGGAAGCGAAGCGGAGCTGCGGACGTTCGGGCGTTGGAAACGTTCTCAGCCCTTCGGCTCGGCGCTGTCCGCCTGAGATCCTCCAGTCCATCCTCAAGGTGTGCAGGAGCGGGATGACCTCCGGACGGCTCGGTACCAGCACCGGGCGGCGCTTGTCAGGTGCCCTGAGGCTGGGCTACTTCAATTCGCGGCGATTCGGCGCAGCTCGTCGAACCAGTTGAGCACGACCTGAATCTGGTTCGTCGGCGGGTCGGGATGGAGCGGCTGAACCATGAGGAAGCGGCCGTCCGGACCGATGTCGTAGCCGGTCACCCCGTTCGGGCTTGGCACGAAGCGGCCGTCGAACAGCATGCGCGATGGGCCGCCGCGAGCCCGTCGGCCGCCTGCACGGCAATCTGCAGCGCGTGGTCGAGCGGCAGCGCGCCCCGCTGCAGCCGCTCCTGGAGTGTCTCGCCCTCGAGATACTCCATCACCAGAAAATCGACGTCGTCCTGCCGCCCGACGTCGTGCAGCGTGCAGATATGGGGATGATTCAGCGCCGCGACCGTCCGCGCCTCGCGCTCGAAGCGCTCGCGCAACTCGCGGGTCGACGCCACGTCCGCCGGGAGCACCTTGATGGCGACGGTCCGTTCGAGGCGGGTATCACGCGCGCGATACACCTCTCCCATGCCGCCGGCGCCGAGCAGCGAGACGACCTCGTAGGCGCCGAACCGGGTGCCGGGACTCAGTGGCATGGAGTCAAGCAGGCCGAATTATAGATGTGAATTTCTGCAACCGGACATCACGCTTGGCGTGGCAAGAAATGCAACCGTCACACAGCGGATCGCGGAATTCCGAGGATTCTTCGCATGGGCGCGTCGGCAGCCCGACTGCACCGGATGGGGAAGCAGACGATGCTACGATTGACTCCGCGACGTCGAGCCGTCCTCGCCGCTGCGCTCCGCGAGGTCGCAGCCCTTATGGTCGGTGCCCTCGTGCTTGGCTGGTACATCGGCGACGCACCAGGCTCGGTGGCAGTGCCCCTCGTGGGTGTCGCAGCGTGGTTGGTACTGGTGGGCTTCGCAGTGGCGGTGACCAATGGAAAGTCCTCACGCTAGCGTATTCCTGCTGATCTGGGGGATCATCGCTGTGGCTTCCGTGATTGTGTTCCTGGACTGGCTGGAACGACGAAAGGAAGGCCAGTCGAAGCGCCCCAGACCGTGAATGGTCCAAACGCTCCGAACGCCTACGAGCGCTTCCGGATTTCCTGCGCGATCCTCGACAACTCGACGAGAATCCGCTCGAGCTCCGCCCGGTACTGCTCGTCGGTCATCGAGTTCCGGCGCGCCTTCAGCTCCTCGATCTGCTTCTCGAACGCGAGACGCTGTCGCTCGAGCGCGACGAGTGCCGGATCGCCGCCCGCCGCGCCGGGTTCCGGATCCAGATAGACCGCCCGGGCGATCGCGCCGTCTTCGCCCGGCGCCTCCGCGTCGCGCCCCTGGCCATCGCCATTGTCGTCGAGGAGCGGCCGCTCGGTTGCGAGCTGCCCGCGCTGCTCGTAGTGCCGCTTCACGCCGGCGCTCGTCGCCGCGAACGCTTCCCACAGCGAGATACGGCCGTTCTTGTCGAAATCGCTCGAGCGATCGGCCAGCGCGCGTGTGAAGTACTCCGGGAACACCGTCGAAAACCGCTGGGCCGCCGAGTCGGTCGCCGTGATGACGATGCGGCCCGGGCGCGAGAGCCCCTCCAGGAACGGAAAGCTCGAAGCGGTGGTGTTCACGAGAACAACGCGGCCGGGCAGCCCGTCGAGCGTAGTCTTCCACTCGGCGGCGCCGAGGTCGGGGCCGACCAGGTTGAACTTCGCGTCCGTCCCGTCGAAGGTCCCGTGCCCGAGGAAGACCACCATCAGCATGTCGTCGCTGGTCAGCCGCGTCCGCAGGTCGGCGAAGAGCCGCCTGAGGTTTACTGCCGTCGCACGGGAGCTGCCCTCGCTGGCCTCGTCGAGGATGACGACGTTCGCGTCGGAAAAGGCGAAGCCGGCGGTCAGGAACGCCGCGAGCTCCGACCGCCACTTCTGCTGCTGCGTGGCGTACGGTTCGCCTCCCGACACGCCTGACACGAGCACGGCGTACCGCTCGTCGGCGCCGGCGGCCGAGGTGATCGCCGCACACAGCAGCGTCAAGACGGCTCGCCTCACCGCAATCCCCAACGGCGCCGCAGCATCCACTCGGAGGCGAGCAGTCCGACCAGCGCCACGAAGATCCACGCGTTGTGCCACAGCTCCTCGAGCTGCGGCGCGCCGGGCGCACCTGCCGCCGCCTTCAGGAGCGAGGAGAGCGCCGACGCCTCGGCCGCCGGGACGTATCCGCCGCCGCCCGCGAGCGCGACACGGCGCAGCACCGCCTCGTTGAGCCGCGGATCGGCCATCTCCAGATCGGCGCCGCCTACGAGCACGGCCCGGCGGGCACGGCCGAGCGGCGCCCCCTCGCGCGTTGCCGCGGCGCTCACGTGGTAGATGCCCGGCTCGTCGAAGCGCAGATCGACGGCGTAACGACCCGTCTGCGCGTCGGCGAGCCTGGCGGCGACGTCCCTGCTCGTGCCGCCCGGACCGGCGACAGATACCCGCACGTCGGCGTCGACGATCGGCCGAAACGCCTCGCTGCGGACGTCCACGGCGATGGCCGCGCTCGCCCCCGGCGCGAGGCCGGGAAGTGGCACCACCGTCACCGGATCGGGAGCCGACGCGGAGACCCACCGGACCGCCTGACGCCAGAAGAGCTCGTGAGTACGATTGGCGGACGGCAGCTGCATCCGCCAGCGCCATGACGCCTCGCCGGTGAACACCATCGAACGGCCCTGCCCGTAGCGCTGCACGACCACGAGCGGCCGCGGACCATCGGAGGCATGAACGAGCGCCAGCGCCTGCGCACCCGGCCGGAGCGCGCCGAGCGCCGCGACGCCCGAGAGCGGCGGCGCCATCCTCCAGCGCTGCTCCAGCGCGTCCGGCTCGTCGATTCGCATCACCGGGTGCACCCGGCCCTCCGCCGTGAGGTTCACCAGCAGCGACGACTCGGCGCGAATCGACGCGCGCATGACACCGCTGCCACGGCCGGTCAGTCCGACCGGCAGCACAGGTTCGAGGGAGGTTCCGGCAAACCCCTGCTGGGCGAACGACTTCGCGCCGAGCACGAGCAGGCCCCCGCCGCGTTCGTCAACGAACCTGGCCAGCATCTCGAGCTGCGCCCGCGACAGCGCGTCCGCCTCCACGTTGGCGAGGATGACCGCGTCGTACTCGTAGAGTGCGGGCGGCTCCTGAGGGAATCCGGTGGTCAGGTGCGGCGCGCGGCGATCGGCCGCCTGCACGTAGTACGTGGAAGCGCCGCGGACGTCCCGTCCCTTGCGGACGACGGAGTCGACCTCGATGCCGGGATCACCGGCCAGCGCGCGCTTGATGAATGCGTGCTCGAATCCAGGGGCCCCTTCGATCATCAGCACGCGGCGGCGACGGCCCGGCGGCTCCACCAGCACGCTGCGGCGGTTGTTCTCGAGCGCCAGCTCGCCCGCCGACGAGGGGATCTCCACGGTGTAGAGGGTAGAAGTCTCCCGCGACGGCGACACGGTGAAGACCGCGCGCGCGGGACCGCCGCCCGAGGCGGGCGACACACGGCGGAGGTCGATCGGCCGGCCGTTCTCCAGCACGCGCAGGTCGAACGGCGCGGCGCTCCCGCGGTTCACGGCCTCCACGGTGAGATCGATCGAGGAATCCGCATGCGCTATCTCGCCGGCCGAGACATCGAGCACCTCGAAGTCGGCCGGCGGCTGCCCTGCGCCTACACCGATGGTGTACACGGGCACGGCGGCCGCATTCGCGGCGCCCGCCGCCTCCTCGGTGCCGGTGTCGCCGCCGTCGGAGATCACCACCACGGCCGCCACGCGCCGCTGCCGGTAGCGCTCGCGGACCTCGCGCAGCGCGCCCGAGAGATCGCTCCGCCGCGCGTTCGCCGCGAGCGCAGCCGTTTCCTTCACCGGCTCGAGCGCGTCGCCGAAACTCCAGAGCTCGCTGGCGAAACGACCCTCGAGCGCCGGCTGCACGTAGCGCTGGAGCAGGTCGCGGGCGACGGCGATGCGGCTCGCCCCGTCCATGTCGGTGAGGCGCATGCTCCGCGAGACGTCGACGAGTACGGGGACGACGGCGTCGATGGCGACATCGGGCGGCACCACGCGAACCGGGCGCAGGAGGCAGGCGACGAGCGCGAGCAGCACGAGCGCCCGCAGGCCGACCAGCACGGCGCGCCGCCGCGGCGGCAGCGGCACGATCGCGCCGGCGTAGAATCCCCACGCGGCCGCCACGGTGGCGGCGGCCACCAGGAGAAACGCCCACCAGGGATAGGCGACGGCGAATTGCACTATTTCCTTTCTCCGTCGGCCAGCGCGCGGTAGTAGCGCTCGACCAGCCGGCGGTACTGCTCCGGCACCGCCTGACTTCTTCCCGCGTTGAGACGGTCCCGCGACTGCCGATCGCGCACCCGATCGGCGGCCGTTCGCTCCGCGCGCTCGAGCGCGGCGGCGAGCTGGACCTTCAGCTCGTCCCACTTCGCGAAATCCTGCTTCCACGGCTCGGTGCCGGGGGCCGAGCGCCCGGGACTGAATCCCTCGGCGTCCGGCACGATGCCGAACTCCTGCAGCTCGTTCAGCAGATCCCGGGCGTCCTGCCAGGCGCCGGTGGCGTCGGCGTTCTGGCCGCCGCGCCCTCCTTCGGCGCCCTGGCCGCCCTGGCGCCCACTGCGACCGCGCGCGGACTGGCCGGCGTTCTGGTCCTCTCCCCGGCCGCGCATGTCGCCGAGCTGCCGATCGAGCCGCGCCAGCTCCTCGCGCAACTGCCGCAGCCGTGACAACTCGTCGCCGGCCTGGTCGGACTCGCCGCTCTCGGTGCCCGCCGCGCCGAGCCGATCGGCCAACCGATCGAGCCCGCGCGCAATCTCCTCGCTCTCGCGCGGCGTCGGGGGCTCCTGCCCCCGCCCCCCACTCCCCTGCCCTCGTCCCCCTGGGCCCTGCCCCCGCCCTGCTGCGACCTGACGCTCGGCGCGGGCCGCGTCGCGCATCCGCTGGGCGGACCGGGACCGATCGAGCTCCCTGACCGCCTCGTCGAGCGCGTGCTGCCGACGCGCGTTCGCGCCAGCTTCCTGGTCGGCAAGCTGCCGCACCGACTGATCGAGCCGCTCGGCGCGGCCGGCGAGTCGCTCCTGCTCGGCCGCTCGGCGCCGCGCGCGGTCGGCGCGGTCGCCTTCCTCCGGGAGGCTGGCTGCCTCCTGTCCGAGCTGGCGCTCGGCGTCAGCCAACTGCTGGGACTCGAGCTGCAGCTCGCCGATGGCGCGGCGGCGGTCGTCGGGCTGGCTGCCCCGCATTCGCTGCTCCACGTCGCGCAGCCGCTCGGCCGCGCGGCTCCCGCGGGCGCTGGCCTGCTGCGGGTTGTCGCGCCGCAGCTCGCCGGCCGCGCCCTGCATCTCCTCGGCCGCCTGCTGCAGCTCGCGGCCGGCCTGCTGGCGGTCGCTCGCCGATCCGCCGCCTCCCTGTCCGCCACCGCCCTGCTGCCCGCGCTGCTGCCCCTGCTGCTGTCCTTGCTGCTCGCCCCGCCGCTGTCCCTGCTGGAGCTCCCGCGCCAGCTCCTCCGCCTGCCGCCGCAACTCCGTCTGCTCCCGGGTCAGCCGTTCGAGCTCGCGGCGGACCTCCTCCGGCGACGCCGCGTCGCGTCTCCGGGCCAGCTCCTGCTGACTGCGAGCGAGCGCGTCCTGCCGCCGCGCCAGCTCCTGGACTCGGTCGGCCACTTCATCCTGATTCCGCTCGTCGTCGCGCGACTCCCGGCTTGCCGGAGTCTCATAGTTGGTCTGCTGCTGCTTGGCGAGCTCGCGGTCGAACAGCGACGAGAGGTCCTGCTGCTGCCGGTTCGAGCCGCGCCCGCCGGTGCCACTCGCCTGCTGCTGCACCTGCCGCTGGCGGATTTCCGCCTGCGCCCGGAGCAACTCGTTGAGCGCGGTCATCTCGTGCGGCAGCGCCTCGGTGGTTCTGGCGGCCTGGAGCTGCTCATGGGCGCTCCCCATCGCCTGGACGGCCCTGCCGATGGCGTCGACCATCGGGTCGGCACCTGCCGGGCCGCCGCGGCCGCCCGGCAGCCGGCGACGCATGTTCCCCGCCCGCTGCATCTGCGCATGCAGCGCCGATGCCCGGCCGCGCAGGTCGCTCTCGGCCCGGGCCAGGGTTCGAATGTCGTCCTGCGATCGCGCACCAGACTCCCGTCCGCGGCGGTCCAGGTTCCAGGTCGCCGTGATGATGTCCTTCTGCCCCCGGACGAGATCCTCGAGCGACTGCTCGCTGCCGCTGCCTCCGCCCATCCCCTGGCTCTCGGCGGCCACGAACTCCTCTTCGAACGGCGTCACTTCGAGGAAGAAGATGTCGCTGCGCGCCTCGCTCGAGCGCTTGCCGCGGCTGACGTCGCGGGCGCGGGCGTAGTAGGTCACGAAATCGCCGGGACGCACGCCGAGATCCTCGAGATACAGCATGCGACTGCCCGTCACCGCCGTGCCCGAGCCGCGGCGGTCGAAGGGGACCGCCTTCTCGGAGCGGCCCCGGACCGCGTACACCAGATCGAGCGCCGCGACGCCGAAATCGTCGTCGGCACGTGCGTCAATCGACACTTCCTCGACCGCGGTCACTTGCCGGTCGCTCGCCGGACGGACGATCCGCACGTCGGGTGGCCGGTCCTGCAGCGTGCGAATGAAATACTCCGTCTCGCCGGGGTTGGTCAGGCCGTCGGTGTCAGAAAGCGCCACACGGTAGGAGCTGTCTTCGGTGATGGTCAGCTCGCCCACCACCAGGCCGCCGCGTCCGGTGAGCGCGATCGGCTGGCCGCCCGCACGGTTGAGCGCCGCCGAGTGGACCGGCTTGTCGGTGTGAACGGTGACCTGGACGCGCGTGCCCGCCGGCCCGTAGATGTCGCCGCCGTCCTCCTCGGTACGCGGCGCCATGCCGAACCCGGACGGATACTGGTAGCGCAGGTCGATGCGCTCGACGCGCGGGGGCCGGAGGACGGTCACGGCGTACGCCCGGCTCGTCACGCCGGCGGCCGCAACGAGGTACTGGAAATCGTCCTCGATCGCCTCGATGGTGAGGGCGAACCCGTCGGGTGCGGCGTCCATCCGGCGGTCGCGCCACGCCTCGCCGTCACGCACGCGGAGGACCGGCACGATCGCGGCGCCGGTGGCCAACCGGGCGACCACACGGAGCGACTCGCCCGCACGCACCCTGGCGTCGCCGGGCGACACCTCGAGCACCAGCCGTTCCGGAAACAGATAGACGCCGGCCGTCCGCGCCGCCGCCCGGGCCGGTCCGGCCGAAAACCCGATGCCCGTCAGCAGTGCGAGCGAGGCCGCCGCGGCGGCGAGCGCCGTGCGCTTCAACGCGCGCCGGCTGATGATCGCGTCGAGATCGAGGCGCCGCGCGCGCGCCGCCGCGTCGCTGACAACGGCCGCGGCCATGGCTGCCTCGGACGCCCCGGCCCCTCCGACCGCCGTCACGAGGGCGTCTTCCAGCTCGGGGCACCGCTCCTCGATGAAACGCGCGATCTGCAGGTCCCGGGGGACGCGGCGCATCGGCGCCATCGCCCGCAGCAGCACGCCGAGCACGAGGAGGCCGGCCGTGCCCCACAACGCGACGAGCGCCTCCCCTTCGGTCCGGAGCAGCCGGTGCGTGAGCAGGGCGAGCGCCAGCACGGCGGCCCCGAGCACCGACCCGGTCGTCCACGCGCGCAGCGCGGTCATCGCCCGCCACCGGTGTCGCACGCGGGCAACCAGCCGCGACAGTTCCAGGTACCGTTCGCCCATCACCCGAGCCTCCGGCCGAGGAGCCCCTCGGCCGCCAGACTGACGACCAGCAGGAGCAGGCCGTACCACCAGAGTCCCTGGGCATCCTCGTCGCGTCGCGCCTCAGTCCGTGCGGCCTGCGCGGAGGTCGCCTGCAGCCGAGAAATGCCCGTCTGGAACGCGTCGATCGACATCCGCCGCGGATCCGACTCACGCGGGTCGATGTTCACCGCCACGCGCCGGGTACGTTCGGCGCCGGGCCGACCCTGCCTCAGCTGCACGACGCCCGGCGTGGCGCCGGCGGCACCCGGCAACTCCCCAACCAGGTACTCGGACCGCGTCGCCCGCGGTGCGGCCAGGTAGCGGAGGGTCTCGTGGACGAACGGCACGAAGACCGGCTGCAGCGGAAAGTCGTTCCAGCGGTAATTGAGATCCGACCCGAACAGGAGCACGCGGCCGGCGTCGGTGCGCTCTTCGACGAGCGCCGGCGTACCGTCGGTATACCGGGCCAGGATCCCGGCGGAGGCGGACGGCTCGACCAGCGCCGCGCGCGTGAAGCCGACCTGGCCGAGCGCGCCGGCGCCGGCGAACGGCCGGAAGATCGGGTGGCGGCTGTCGGCCGGCGCGAAACCGAGCGCCGCCGCCTCCCGGACGCGCCATGAGGTCGCCACGATTCCGGCGAGCGCCTGTGTGACGATTGCGGGATCGACGTCGGGACCCGCCGCCACCAGCAGGCCGCCCCCGGAGCGCACGAACCGCGCCAGCCGCCCGCGCCCGCGCTCGTCGAGCCCCTCGGTCGCCGCGATGACCATCACGTCGACGCCGTCGAGCGCTTCGCCGTCGAACGCGGAGAAGGCCGACGCGCGGATCGCGTGGAAGCGGAACCCGCCGGCGCCCTGGGCGACGGCCAGCGCGCGCTCGACATAGAGCGCCTCGGTCGGATGGCCCGACGCGGTCAGCGCCAACACCGACACGGCGCTCCCGCCGTCGAGTACCGCACGGCGGGCGTTGTCAGCGGCAAACCCGTCGCGGTCGCTGATCGATGCGACCAGTGCGCCGCGCGACGCCGGTGCGAGCGCGAGGCGCGCCTCGGCGATGCCGCCGGGCGCGAGCGCCACCGGTACCGCGCCGAGCCGGTGCTGCTCGTCCTGGAACACCACCTGGTCGGCGGCCGGACGCGACGAGAAGTTCTGCACGACGGCAACCGCTTCGTCTGCATCGACGCGCAGAGCCGTGACGGCGAGGTTCGCGTCAGGGCCGCCGATCTCCTCTACTTCGACGGCAACTCCCTCCGGGATCCCTCCGTCGCTGACGGCATCCCATCCGCTCTCCTGCAGGTCCGTCACGACGACGATCCGGCCGCCGCGGCCCCCGAGCGCCTCGCCGGCGCGAGCGAGCGCCGCGCGGTACCTGGTGGCGCCCGCCCCAGGCTCGAGCCGGGCAATCGCGGCGAGCGCGCCGGCACGGTCGGCCGACAGTGGAGCGATCACGTCCAGGGCGTGCGCGAAGGCGAGCACGGCCACGTCGTCGGTGGCCGGAGCCGCCCGGACGAGGCCGGCGGCCCGGGCGCGCGCCCGCTCGAACTGGCCAGGCGCCGACAGGCTGGCGGAGGTGTCGATGAGCACGACGGTGGCCGCTCCAGACGAGACGGCGGCGCCGGCCAGATACGGGCGCGCGAAGGCGCACGCCAGCAGCACGAGCGCGGTCACGCGAAGGGCCAGCAGCAGCAGTTCGCGCAGGCGCCGTCGCCGCGATTCCTCCACCGGCGCCTGCCGGAGATACCGCATCGCCGCGAAGTCGATCACCGGCTCCGCCCGGCGGTAGAACAGATGGATGGCGATCGGGATGGCCGCCGCGGCGGCGCCAACCAGGAAGAGGGGCGAGAGGAACGACAGCCCGAACATCATCGCCTCTTGACGCGCGTCGACAGGTACGCCATCAGCGCGAACTCGAGCGGCGTCGACGTGTCGACGAGCTGGTAGTCGACGCCGGCCGATCCGAGATCGCGCTTGTAGCCGTCGATGGCGCGCTGCAGCGCGTTCAGGTACTCCTCGCGCACGATCGACGGCACCGCCATCAGCTCGTCGCCAAGCTCGACGTCCCGGAACCTGGCGGCGCGCTCGAACGGGAACGTCCGCTCGGCGGGATCGAGCAGGTGAAACACGATCACATCGTTTCCCCGGAACCGGAAATGCCGAAGCCCCTCGACCACCTGCGCGGGATCGTCGAGCAGGTCGGAAATGAGGATCACGACGCCCCGCTTCCCGATCGCGTCGGCCATGAGGTGCAGCGGCTTCGACACGTCGGTCTTCCGGCCGAGCGCGATTCGATCGATCGTGACCAGCATCGACCGCAGGTGGCTCGGACGCGCGCTCGGCGGCAGCATCGTCACGATGGCCTCGTCGAAGGTGGTCAGCGCGACGGCGTCGCGCTGCCGGGTCATCAGGAACGCGAGCGCGGCCGCCAGCATCGACCCGTAGCGGAGCTTGGTGACGCCGCGCGATCCGTACCCCATCGACGCGCTGATATCCAGCAGCAGGTGGCAGTCGACGTTGGTCTCCTCCTCGAACTTCTTGACGTAGTACCGGTCGCTGCGCGCGTACACCTTCCAGTCGATGGTCGACAGGTCGTCGCCCGGCAGGTACTGGCGGTACTCGGCGAACTCGACGCTGAATCCCTTGAAGGGGCTGCGATGCAGGCCCGAGAGGAACCCTTCGACGACGGTCCGGGCCCTGAGCTCCAGCGTGCCGAGGCGCGCGAGGATCGCCGGGTCCAGGAACCGCAGCTCGGCGCCCCGCCCCGCCGCCTCGGCCGTCATACCGCCAGGCCGCTCCTCGGAACCGGCACGTGCTCGACGAGCCTCGCCGCGATGGCGTCGGCGTTCAGGTTCTCCGACTCCGCGTAGAAATTCGTGACGATCCGGTGGCGCAGGATCGGCGTCGCCAGCGCCTGGATGTCCTTGATCGACACGTGATGGCGGCCGTGCATGAGCGCCCGCGCCTTGCCGCCGAGAATCATCGCCTGCGAGGCGCGGAGCCCGGCGCCCCACTTCACGTACTTCTCGACGAACTCGGGCGCCCCGCCCTGGCCGGGACGCGACGCGGCGGCCAGCCGCACGGCGTACCGGGCGATCTCCTCGCTCACGATCACCTGTCGAACCACGCGCTGGAACTCCAGGATGTCCTGTCCGGCGAGCACGCGCTCCACCGCCGGCACCTCGGTGCCCGTCGTCTCCGTCACGACGCGCACCTCCGCGTCCTCGGGCAGGTACGTCATGACGATGTTGAACATGAAGCGATCGAGCTGCGCCTCGGGCAGCGGATACGTTCCCTCGAGCTCGATCGGGTTCTGCGTCGCCAGCACGAAGAAGGGGCGCTCGAGCGGATAGGTGCGTCCCGCCGCCGTGACGTGGTACTCCTGCATCGCCTCGAGCAGCGCCGCCTGGGTCTTCGGCGGCGTCCGGTTGATCTCGTCGGCCAGGATGATCTGCGCGAAGATCGGCCCGTGCACGAACCGCAGCGTGCGGGCGCCGTGCTGCTCCTCGAGAATCTCGGTACCGGTGATGTCGGCCGGCATCAGGTCGGGGGTGAACTGAATCCGCTTGAAGCGGAGATCGAGGATCTCGGCGAGCGTCTTGATGAGGAGCGTCTTCGCGAGGCCGGGGACGCCGGTGATCAGGCAGTGGCCGCCGGTAAAGAGCGCGACGAGCACCTGATCGACGACCTCGTCCTGGCCGACGATGACGCGGCGCAACTGCGTGAGGATGCGTTCGCGCCCGTCCTGCACGCGCTCGGCGACATTGGGAATGGTGGCCGGAATCGAGGTCATGTGGTGTACGCGCGCCGTGCCGATGAGCGGACGGGGCGCTAATGCGTCAGGCTGTAGATAATCTCGTTGATGAACATGCGGTAGGCCTCCCCGGTGTGCTTGATGTAGCCGGGATACTCCTCCGCATTCGACCACTCCACGCCGTCGCCCATATCCGTGTTCCAGTTCGCGAGCACCATCGGCCGTCCGCGGTCGTCGAGAATCGAGCGCAGCCGCGCCACGAACCCGCCCTTCTCCCAGGTCCGGCCTGCAAAGAACGACCCGAGTCCGGCCACCTGCGGGTATGCGGCGATCGTGTAGAAGGACGAGAAGACGGGATGGGGCGGCTCCAGATCGACGATCTCGCGATCGGGAAAGACGCGCCTCATCTCCTTCGCAAAGTTGTCCCATTCGTACGGGCCGTGGAAATCGTCGAACGTGGCCGTGCCTCCCCGGAGCAGGAACTCGCGCAAGATCGGCACCTCCTCCTCCTTGAGACGCAGGTTGCCCGGCTCGACGAGATAGATCCACGCGTAGTCCCAGAGCTTCGGGTCCTCGAGGGTGAGCACGATCGGGTCGTTCACCTCGATCGCCGTCGCGGTCCTCAGGCGGCGCGACAAGTTCTGCTCGGCAGCGGGCGCGTCGATCGCCCACGGCTCGCCCCAGTAGTCGAGGCGGTACCGGTTGTCCACGGTGAACGCACTGTAGCGGATCCGCACGAAGGTCCACTGCAGCCCGGCGAAGCGCTGATCCTGCAGTTGCCTCACCTGCGCGATTGCCTCGGTGAGCCGCAGCGGCCCGACCAGCAGCAGCCCGGCGAGCAGGGCACTCACGGGCAGAGCCGGCGCGGCGGCGCGGACCCGCCGGCCAAGCCGCCTCATCGCGCTCCTCCTGCGCCCGGCTGCGCGCCGACGATCGTCAGGAGCAAATCCTGCGCGCGCTCGAACGCCGGCGCGATTTCGAGCGCCGCGAGCGCTTCGCGCTTGGCGTCCCCGAGGCGGCCTGCCAGCAGATACGCCTCGGCCAGATCCGCGTGGGCGGCCGCCCTGTCAGACGGCCCCGCTGCCAGCGCGGCGCGCAGCGCGCGAACCGCCCGGCCGGCGTCCTTCCGCTGCAGCGCATGGCGGCCGACGACCGACTGCGCCTGCACGTCGAACGGGTCCAGCTCGGCGACACGCTCGTAGGCCGCGGCCGTGCGCGCCGGTTCGCCGAGCGGCGCGACGAGCGCAGCCAGCCGCCGCGCCGCCTCGACGTCGCTCGAATCGACTTTCACGACCGCCTCGAGCGCCGCAATCGCACGCGTGGTGTCCCCCTGCTTGGTGGCGATGGCCGCAATCAGTAGGTTCGGGTTCGCGTCGCCGCTGGCGCCGGGCAGGAGCTTCGAAGCGCGCTCGAGCGCCTGGATCGCGCCGCCCGCATCGCCTGCCTCTTGCAACGCCCGCGCCAGCGCCATCTGCACGCCGTAGCTCGTCGGATTGGCGGCCGCAAGCGTCTTGAGCTGGTCAACCGTCGCCTTCGGCGGGATCTCCGGAGACTTCAGCGCCCGCCGCGCCTCGGCGTACTGGCGCTCGAGGCGCGCATCGAAGCTCGCCTGCACCTGGTCGAGGGTGACGCCAAAGGCTGCGGGGAACGCCGCCTCGGTCTCGAGCCCCTTGCCGTAGGCGCGCAGCAGGCGCCACCACGCCTGCTCGCCGTAGGTCTCGACGAGATGTTCCACGACGAGCGACGACTGGTGGTACACGAGCGCGATCAGACGCGGGTCGCTGAACCCTTCCTGGATGTCGCGCAGCTTCAGGAGCTTGCCGGCCTCGAGCGCCTGGGCGAAGGGGACCTCCATCTCGCGGCCCCACTCCGGCCGCGCCTGGCGCTCCTCGTAGACCGACATCCCCTCGGAGAGCCACCGCGGCACGCGGTTGTTCGACATCTGCAGGCTGATGACATGCGCCATCTCGTGCCACAGCGTCGCCGCCCAACTGAACTCGCCCGGCTGCCGCGCGTGCGGTGAGTCGAGCGTGACGACGCGGCCGAAGCAGGCGCCGAGCGCGCCGATGAAGCCGGGCAGTCCGATGGTGCGGACCGCAAAATCGTCGTGCTTCGGGAACATCTCCACGAGGATCGGCCCCGTCGGCTCGAACTGGTAGCGTTTGGAGAGCGCCTCGAGCGCCTGGCGCGCGAGCGGCACGACATGCTCGCGCATCACGCCCGCCTCGTCCGGGTGCAGCCGCACGACCAGATCGCCGTCACGAATGGTTTCGAACTTGTCCACCGTGTCGAGCATCGCGAGCAGGTTGAACGTGACGACGTCGTACGGATCCGCCTTGAAGGCGGTCTCGAGCGCCTGCCGCGCACCCGCCTCGTCACCCGTGCGCAGCAGGTGCATGCCGAGGTCCGCGTGCGCCTGCGTGCTCGTCCTGTCGATGTCGAGGGCGCGGCGCGTCAACTCCACCGCCTCGTTGAAGCGGTAGTTGCGCGCGGCGTGATCCCCGGCGACGCGGTATACGTCGCCGTAGGCGGGATTCATCTCGAGCACGCCGCCGACGAGGGACTGGAACTCGGCGGTCCGTCCTTCGAGCAACGCCATCGCCGCCTCGAGCGACCGCGCCTCCAGGCTGTTCGGATTGACTTCGAGCGCCTTCCGGATCGAGGCTCGCGCCTCGGCGCGTTCGCGGTCGTCGAGCGCCATCTCGGCGAGGAGCAGGTGCGCGGCGGCGTAGTTCGGATTGATCTTGAGCGCCGCCTCGATGGCCGACCGCGCCGCCGGAGGATTCCCCTCGATCGTGGCGCGCGCCAGGCCGATCTGGGCGGGCACGTAGTCGCCGGCGGCCTGGAGCGCCGCCTGGTACGACTTCACCGCGTCGGCGCGGTTGTACTTCTCGAGGAACAGGTCGCCCCACGCGGTGTTGATGACCGGATCGTCCGGCGCCCGCGCGCTGGCGGCGCGGAAGAAGCCGTTGGCGTCCTGGAAGCGCCCGAGCGCGCGCGCCGCAAGGCCAAGGCGCATCAGGTCGGCGGGCGTCCCCTCGGAGCCGCGCGTCAGGACCATCTGGAGCGTCCGGGCGCCCTCCGCCCGGCGGCCGAGATAGAGCTGCAACTGGCCGAGTTCCAGCGCGGCATCGCCGGCCGGGTTCGCTGCCGCGCGGCCCGCCAGGAGCTTTTCGGCCTCGGCGTACCGGCCACGCGCGAGGTGCGCCCTGGCACGCAGGACGATCGATCGCTCGTCAGCGGCCGCCGACAGCAGCTTCTCGACCTCGTCGTAGTGCCCGGTGTTGAGCGCCCGCGCGGCCAGCGCCAGGGGCGACGTGTCCGCGGGCAGCGTCTGCCCGGACGAGGAGGCGCTGAGTGCAACGAGCAGCGCCATGCACACGGCGAGGAACCGCTGCCATGTCAGCGCCACAGCCGGCGGCGTCCACTCGTCGCGCACGTCTGTCATCTCAGCTGTTTCAGCGTCTCAGTGTCGAGTTGTGCCGTAAGTATAGTTCACGTTCCGGCACTGCTTCGGGCGCAATGGGGACTCCGCAACGCGCCGTCTTCAACACGAATTCGCACGCGCAGGAGCAGGCTGAACAGCACGATCGTCGCCGGTCCGGTCAGCCGCGCGCCGACCAGCAGCGCCATGCCCAGCAACTCGCCGACGACGGCGATGTAATTCGGATGGCGCGCCAGCGCGTAGGGGCCGCCAGTGACGAGCGGCGCGCCAGGCAGTACCAGCACGCGGTAGGTCCAGCGCGGCCCGAGCGTCGCCATCGCCCAGCACTTCAGCAGCTTCGACGCGGCGAGCACCACGACGCCCGCGATGGTCGCCGCTCCAGGCTCGGGTCCGAACAGGGCGCCCTCGAGCGCCATCAGCGCGAACGCGCCGGGGTACGTCCATCGCATCGCCCGGTAGACGTCGCCCGGCGGCTCCAGCGCACCCTGCGCGCGCAGCCGAACTTCGTTCCGGCGCGACACGAGCAGCTCCGCGCCCATCAGCAGCAGGACGGCGAGAAGCGACCCGGAGGCAACGAAGGGGGTCAGACCCCGGTGATGGGGCGACTCAAGGTTGATCAGCGATTCGAGAACCTCGAGCCGCCCCATCACCGGGGTCTGACCCCCACGAGGCGCACGTCGCCGGCGGCGCCGATCAACAGACGAAAGGGGGCGGGCCAGCGCGAGGCGAGGGCTGCGGCCGCCTGCACACCGCGCGGCGAGGCGACGAGCGTTCGCAGCGCGCGGTTGAACCGCCACTTGGAGCCGAACTCCCGTTGAAACGCGCCCCGCAGCCCAGGATGCGCCGCGCGACCCGTGGCCAGCTCGAGGAGCGCGGCCTCGGCCGCCAGCTCGCCGCCGCGGAACGCGAAGCGCAAGCCGTCGCCGGTCATCGGATCGACGAATCCGGCGGCATCGCCGGCGAGCAGCAGCCCGGCGCATCCGGCGGCCGCTGCGTCAACGGCCAGCGGACCGAGCGCGACGATGGGCGATACGCGCCGGGCGCGGGAGAAACGCCCGCTCAGGCCCGGGTCGGCGCCGATGGCCGCCGCCACCACCGCCGGGCCAGCCGGGACGGGGCCGTGGCTAGCGTCGCGCACGACGCAGACATTCGCCAGGCCGTCTCCAAGCGGCGCGATACCGAGGTAGCCGTCGGTTCGGACGTGCATCTCCCCGTGCGCCGTGAGGCCGTCGACATCGGCGAAGTAGGCGCCGAATGCCCACCGCTTCGGCCACCGCGCAAAGCGGGTCAGACCGAGCGCCGCGCCCAGCCGCGAACCGCGCCCGTCGGCGGCAATGACGAGGCGCGCGCGCATCTCCGATTCACCCGCGGCCGAGCGGATGCGCACGCCCGCCACACGGCCTTCGGCGTCTCTGACCGGCGCGAGCACGCGGATGCCCGGCGTGAAATCGACGCCCGTCCCGACGGCAGCCTCGAGCAGCAGGAGGTCGAGCACCCGCCGCTCGATGGCTCCGCCGACGAGACCGTTCGGATAATCAGCGGCGACCGCGGCGCCGCCGGGACCGGTCACGCGCATGCCCCGAATCGGTCGCGCCTGCGCCCGTACCGCGGCGCCGACGCCGAGCCGATCGAGGAGTGAGAGGGCGCCGGGGTTGACCGTGTCGCCGCAGAGCTTCGCGCGCGGGAACGACGCGCGGTCGACGAGACGTACGCGCGCGCCCCCGCGCGCAAGCGCGAGCGCAGCCACGCTGCCGGAGGGACCGGCGCCGACGACGAGCACCTCCATCACGGGACCCGACCCAGGACGAGCACGCTGTTCTTCGACCCGAAGCCGAGGCAGTTGCAGAGCGCCGCCTCCACGTCGACCCGCCGCGCCTCGTTCGGAATGAAGTCCATGTCGCACGCCGGATCCTGATCGTCCAGGTTGATGGTCGGCGGCAGCACGCCCCGGCCGAGCGCCAACGCGGTAGTCACGACGCCGGCCGCGCCGCTGGCCCCCTGGGGGTGGCCGATCATCGACTTGGTCGAGGAGCCGGGCACCCGGTCCGCACTCGCGCCAAAGACGCGCCGCACCGAGCGCGATTCGACGACGTCGTTCAGCTGCGTCGACGTGCCGTGGTAGTTGATGTAGCCGATCTCGTCGGTACGCCGGCGCGCCCTGGCGAGCGCCGTCTCGATGCAGCGGACGATCTCGCCGCCGTCAGGGTCCATCTGCACCCGGTGATAGGCGTCGCACGTGGAGGCGTACCCCTCGACGCGCGCGTAGCGGCGGGCGCCCCGCGCGAGGGCCCGGTCCTCGCGTTCGAGCACGACCATCCAGGCGCCCTCGCCGAGGACGAAGCCGTCTCGCCCGCGATCGAACGGCCGCGACGCTTCGGCGGGCCGGTCGTTGTAATGCGTCGAAACGACGCGCATGCGGGAGAACCCGAAGATCATGCCGGGCAGCACGCACCCTTCGGTGCCGCCCGAGAGCAGCACGTCGTACTCGCCGGATCGGATGAGGGATGCGCCATGGCCGATCGCGTCGGTCGAGCTGGTGCAGCCGCACGACAGCACGTGACTGAGGCCGCGCAACCGCAGGGCGATCGAAATCTCGCTCGACACCATCCCGCAGATGCCGATGGCGATGGCATACGGCGTGACGTGGCGGCCGCCGCTCGTGAAGAAATCCTCGTACTGCCTCTCGCCGACGTCGATGCCGCCGCCGCCGCAGCCGATGATGACGCCGGCGCCCGGCTCGCCCGCCGGCAGCCCCGCGTCGCGCCAGGCCTCCCGGGCCGCAACCACGCCGAACAGCGCCGCGCGAGAATAGCGCTTCGGGTCCGCGCGGCCGTCGCCGTCCTCGCCGTCGAGCGGCGGCGCATCGTCAATCGAGACCGGCGGCACCCAGGCGGCGACGCGGCACGGGTAGGAGGAGACGTCGAACTGCGTGATCGCCTTCGAACCGCTCCGGCCTCGGGTCACGTCCTCCCAGTACCGCTCGCGGCCGACACCGAAGGGCGACACGACGCCGATACCGGTGATGACAACGTTCGGGAATCCGCTCGATGGCATGGCCGGCGCCTCCGCGCACTATATTATTGGCCCGTGTGCGCCACCGCAGCGGGTCCCGCGCGCGTCTTCAGCTGGACCGGCGCGCTGCTCTTCGCCGTCTCTCTGACGTATTTCGTGTTCGCCTACCTCTGGGGATTCGGCGCGTCCGCCGACGGCGGCCGGGCCGCCCCGGCCGTGACATGGAACGTCGCGCTGTTCACCCTCTTCGCGCTCCATCACAGCATCTTCGCGCGGGAACCGGTCCGCGGGTGGGTCCGGCGCGTCGTGGCGCCGGACCTCGAGCGGTCGGTCTACGTCTGGCTCGCCAGCCTGCTCTTCCTCGCCGTCTGCCTGGGATGGCGGCCGGTGCCTGGAACCGCGTGGAGCCTGGACGGGGCCCCGGTGTGGCTGGTGCGAGCCGTCGGGATCGCGGCGCTGTGGCTCATGCTTCGCAGCGTGGCCGTCCTCGACGTCTGGACGCTCGCAGGCCTCAGGCTCCAGGCCCAGGGCCCCAGCGACTTCAAGACGACCGGGCCGTATGGGTGGGTGCGCCATCCCATCTACGCAGGGTGGTGTCTCTTCGTGTTCGCCGCCACGCCGATGACGATGACGCGGCTGCTGTTCGCGGTCGTCAGTTGCGCCTACCTGCTCGTCGCGATTCCGCTGGAGGAACGCACCATGCGCGCGGCGTCGCCCGGCGCGTACGGACGCTACATGGCGCAGGTGCCATGGCGGCTCGTGCCTGGTGTGTACTAGCCCGCACTATTCATGAATCAGTCGTTCACGCTTCTCGGTGCTCGGTGCTCGGTTCGTGTTCAGGTTCGTCCGTTCAGTGTTCCTCCTCCTCGTCGTCGTCGTTCGGCAACCCTTCGAACTCTTCGAGGAAGATCAGCCCGCGATGCGAGGGGAACTCGAACCGCTTGCCGCAGACCTTGCACGTGACGTCGTTGTCGATACGGACGAGGTGATCCTTGACCTTGGCGAACATCGCCCGGTCGCGCTCATCGGCGCCCGAGGGGACCTGGGCCTTCTTCGTCCGCCGCATCCAGCGGATCGAGTAGTCGCCGGTACGGCGGCACCGGGGGCACTGCAGGCGTGCCGGGCGCTGCTCCGGCTTCTCGGTGAAGAACTGTCGCTCGTCCATGAGGCTTCCGGCTTCGGGCGGCGTCGGGTGACTCGTCCTACAGCCTGGAGCCTAAAGTCTAAGGCCTGAAGCCTGAAGCCTGCTGATAAACTGGCCGTGCCCCCATGGCCGACCTGACGCCGCCACCCCATCCCTCCGAGCTGCCCGTCCTGCCGCTTCGCCGCACGGTCGCATTCCCGCTGACGCTGCAGCCGCTGGCCGTCAACCGGCCTGTCTCGGTCGAATCGGTGAACCGAGCGCTCGGCGCCGATCGCCTCGTACTGCTCCTGCTCCAAGTGACCGACGCCGACGAACCGACCCCCCAGGACGTCGTTCGGGTCGGGACGGTCGGGGTGATCCGGCAAATGGCCAAGAGCGCCACCGGGATCAACATCATCATCGAGGGCGTCTCGCGGGTGCGCGCGGACACGGTCACCCGCACCGGCACGTCGATGCGGGCGCAGGTCACGCCGCTGCCCGAAGCGCCCGAGCGGACGATCGAGATCGAGGCGCACGTCCGCCGCCTGCAGGAGCTCATCGACAAGGCGCTGTCGCTCGCCACGGGCCTCTCCGAGGAGCTGCGCGCGGTGGTCATCAACATCGAGGATCCGCTGCGCCTCGTCTACGTGCTCGCCACGCTGCTCGATCTGAAAGCGACCGACAAGCAGGCGCTGCTCGAGGAGAACGACCTGCTCAAGAAGCTGGAACTGATCTCGGCGGCGCTCACGCGCGAGATCTCGCTCCTGGAGCTGAAGGGCAAGATCGAGTCGCAGGCGCAGCAGGAGATGAGCGACGCGCAGCGGCAGTACTACCTGCGGCAGCAGCTCAAGGCCATCCAGCAGGAGCTCGGTGAGGGCGAGGGCACCGAGCTCGCCGACCTGCGCAAGCGGATCGAGGAGGCGAAGCTCCCCGAGCCGGTCCACACGCCCGCCATGCGCGAGGTCGACCGGCTGGCACGGATGGGCCCGGCGTCGCCCGAGTATCAGATGATCCGGACCTACATCGACTGGCTGCTCGATGTGCCGTGGGCGGTGGTGACCACCGACCGCATCGATCCGGTCGAAGCGCGGCGGGTCCTCGACGAAGACCACTACGACCTCGACAAGGTCAAGGAACGGATCGTCGAGTACCTCGCGGTCCGGAAGCTGAAAGGGGACATGAAGGGGCCGATCCTCTGCTTCGTCGGCCCGCCCGGCGTCGGCAAGACGTCGCTCGGCCAGTCGATCGCCCGGGCGATGTCACGAAGATTCGTGCGCATCTCGCTCGGCGGCGTGCGCGACGAGGCGGAGATCCGCGGCCACCGCCGCACCTATATCGGGTCGATTCCAGGGCGCATCGTGCAGGCGCTGAAGCAGGCCGGCTCCATGAACCCGGTCTTCATGCTCGACGAGATCGACAAGGTCTCCGTCGGCTTCCAGGGCGACCCGGCGGCGGCGCTGCTCGAGGTGCTCGATCCGGCGCAGAACCACACGTTTCGCGACCATTACCTGGAGATTCCCGTCGATCTCTCCCGCGTCCTCTTCATCGCCACGTCGAACCAGCTCGGCACGATTCATCCGGCACTGCACGACCGCATGGAGATCATCCCTCTCTCGGGCTACACCGAGGAGGAGAAGGCCCACATCGCCCGCAAGTACCTGCTGCCACGGCAGATGAGCGAACACGGCCTGCCGGACGGAGCGCTCGAGCTCGGGGAGGCGGCGCTGCGCCTCATCATCGCGGAGTACACCCGGGAAGCGGGGGTACGGAACCTCGAGCGCCAGCTCGGGACGATCTGCCGGAAGGTGGCGGCGCGCCTGGCGACGCGACCGGCCGGCGCGCCGCCCGAGGAGAAGACGGAGGTCGGCCGATCCGAGGTCGACGACTACCTCGGGCCGGCGCGATTCAAGAAGGAGACCGCGTTCCGCACCTCGAGACCCGGGGTGGCGACCGGAGTCGCCTGGACCGAGACGGGGGGCGACGTGCTCTTCATCGAAGCGACCTTGCTTCCTGGCGGAAACCAGAACATCATTCTGACGGGCCAGCTCGGCAACGTCATGCAGGAATCGGCGCGCGCCGCGCTGAGCCACCTGCGGGCGCGGGCGATGGACCTGGGCATTGCTCCGGAATTCCTCGCCAAGCACGATCTGCACGTCCACGTGCCCGCCGGGGCGATCCCGAAGGACGGTCCCTCGGCGGGGGTGACGATGGCGACGGCGATCCTCTCGGCGGCGCGGAACCGCCCCGTCCGGCAGGACGTGGCGATGACCGGCGAAATCACGCTCAGCGGGCTCGTTCTGCCGGTCGGCGGCATCCGGGAGAAGGCGCTGGCGGCGCGGCGGTTCGGGATTCGAACGCTGATCCTGCCCGCGCTGAACGAGCCGGATCTCGAGGAGCTGCCCGAGGAGATCCGGCGCGACATGACGTTCGTGCCGGTGGAAACGCTGGAGCAGGTGATCAAGGTGGCGATACCCGACATGGGAAAGGTGGACGAGCTGGCACCCCAGAACGTAGGCACCGACACACATTCGGACCGGTAGCGTGGCAGCGGCGATCGTCTTCTACGTATCCGGCCACGGGTTCGGCCACGCCTCACGCGTCATCGAGGTCATCAACGCGATACTCGCCCGGCGACCCGACACGCGGATCGGCGTCCGCACAGCGGCGCCACGGTGGCTCTTCGACCTGACCGTCACGGGGAAAATTGCGTTCAGCACCCTCGAATGCGACACGGGCGTCGTCCAGTCGGACGCGCTCACGCTGGACGAGGCGGACACGATCCGCCGCGCCGCGGCGTTCCACAGCGATCTGGTGACGCGCGCCGCCAGCGAGACGCGCGTGCTGCGCGAACTCGGCGCCGGGCTGATTGTGGGCGACGTCCCGCCGCTCGCCTTCGCCGTCGGCGGCGCCGCGGCCGTGCCGTCGATTGCGCTCGGCAACTTCACCTGGGACTGGATCTACAGCGACTACCCGCGCGTGCGGCTGGCGCCGTCGCTGCTGCCCACCATCCGCGGCGCCTACGCCAAGGCGTCGATGGCGCTGCGCCTCCCGATGTCGGCCGGCTTCGAGAGCTTCTCCAACATCAAGGAGATCCCCTTCATCGCGCGGCACGCCACGCGCACGCGCGAAGAGGTCTGCAAGATCCTCAAGCTGCCGACCGACAAGCCGTTCGTCCTGATGTCGTTCGGCGGCTACGGCTTGCCGGGGCTCGACACGGACCTGCTGGCGAAGTTCAAGAAGTACGTCGTGATCAACGCGGCCAGCAAGCCGGTCGGCCGGACGCGCAAGGAGGTGCCGCTCGCCGAGCGTCATGGGTCGCTCGTCACCGTGAACGAGGAGACGATGTACGAGGCCGGCGTCCGGTACGAAGACCTGGTTCACGCTTCCGAGGCGGTCGTCACCAAGCCGGGATACGGCATCATCGCCGAGGCGATTGCCAACGACGCCGCCGTGCTGTACACCTCGCGCGGCCACTTCCCCGAGTACGACGTCCTGGTCGAGGAGATGCCCAAGTATCTGCGCACCGCCTTCATCGGCCAGGAGGACCTGTTCGCCGGCAAGTGGGAGCCGCACCTCGACAAGCTGCTGGCGCAGCCGCGGTCGAAGAACAAGAAGCCCGACACGAGCGGCGCCGACGCCGCCGCCGACCTGCTGCTCAAGGCGCTCGACAAGCCGCCACGGAAGCCGCGCGGACGGCCGCGGGTGAAGCTCTGAACAACTTGGTCGGGTGTTCGGGCGCTGAGCGCCCAACCGCGCCCGGGAGTCAGGACGTTCCGAGCGATCCGAAGGAGCTCAGTCCTTCCGGCAGATGACCAGCGACCACAGCCGCGGGACGCTGACCTTTTCGATCGACACCGGCTGCAGATCGGCCTGGGCGAGGAACCCCGGCAGATCCAGATCCGACTTGAACCCGATATGGACGGTGAGGGGGGAGAGCGCCCGGTCGAGGCGCGAGAGCACCGCGTTGTCGCTGCGAAAGTGGTTCAGGATGACGATCTTCCCACCCGGCCGGCAGACGCGACGCATCTCGCCGACGACCTTGATCGGATCGGGCACGCAGTTGACGACGTACGGCGCGTAGACGATGTCGAAGGACTCGTCCGGGAACTTCAGCGTCGCCGCGTCCATCTGCAGGAGGCGGATGTGCGTCAGCCCCTTGCGCCGCATGCGGCTTCGCGCCTTCTCCAGCATCGACGCCGAGAAGTCGATGCCGGTGACGTGGCAGTGGCGGGGATAGAGCGATGCGTTGATGCCGGTCCCCACGCCGACTTCCAGTACGCGGTCGCCGGGACGGATGGCAATCCGATCGAAGGCGTACAGCCGCCCGGGGTGCAGGATCGGACCGAAGATCCAATCGTAGACGCCGGCCAGCTTGTCGTAGACGCCCTCGACGAAGTCGTTCTCGATCGCGATGACCGAGAGCGCCTGGCCGCCCAGCTCTGTCCGGAACTTGTCGTCTTTGCGCTCGAAGAGCGTTATCACCAGTGTCTCCGCCGCAACCTGCTGGGAAAACGCAGCTTGAGGCTCTCGGGCTTCAGGGGCCGTAACGGGACCGCCCCGGCACTATACAACGACACGGGGCAAAGCCCAAGCGGCATGTGACGGGCGGCAGAATGCAGCCAGCCGCCCTGTCTCTACTGCAAGCCGTCGAGCACGTCGATGGCGGCCTCGACCCGCCCCGATGGTGCCGCCACGTGCACACCCTGCACGGCGCCTTTCAGGGCGCGGCCGACTTCGCGCGCGATGGCCACGCCCTCGGCGGCTGCCGCCTCCGGCGTCTCGAGACGGCGCATCCGCTCCAGGACCGCCTCGGGCACCCGAACGCCGGGCACCTCGTTGGCCATGAACTCGGCGTTCAGCACGCTTTCAAACGGCCACAGACCGACGATGATCGGCACGCCGGCGGCGGAGATCCGGCGGTGAAGCCGCTCGAAGGTGGCAACATCGAACACCGGCTTGGTGACGACGAACTCGGCGCCCGCCTCGACCTTGTACTCGAACCGATGGATTTCCTGGTCGAGGTCTTCGGCGCCGGGGTTGACCTGCACGCCGACGTGGAACGCCGTCGGTCCGCCGATCGGCTGTCCGCCGATGTCGACGCCGTGGTTCAGGCGCGCGACGACGTTGGTCAGGCCGATGGAGTCGACGTCGAAGACGGCGGTCGCATCCGGGTAATCGCCGACCGACCGGACGTCGCCGGTCACGATGATCAGGTTGCGGACGCCCATCGCATGGGCGCCGAGCAGATCCGACTGCATGCCGAGGAGATTCCTGTCGCGGCACGAGTACTGGAGGACGGTTTCGACCGACGCCTTCTGCTGCACGAGCACCGCCAGCGAGAGTGCGCTCATGCGGGCGCCCCTTTGCCCGTCGGGCACCAGCACGACATCGACGCCGTGCCGCTTCAGCGCGCGCGCCCGCTCGATGACGGCGTCGCTCGCGAACCCCTTCGGCGGGGTGAGCTGGACGATCGTGGCGAACCGGCCCTCGGCGAGCGTCCGGGCCAGCTGCGACCGCTCGGCGCGCGGCACGGCCGGCACCGCGAGATCGGAGACCCGGACCGCCGGCGGCGCCGGCACGTCGGCCCGCGCCCGCGTTGCGGCGCGCGCCGCCTCGGGCGCGTACTTCTTCACCGCAATCTTGATCTGGCGGATGTGCTCGGGCGTGGTGCCGCAGCAGCCACCGACGAGCCGTACGCCCTGGCTCATGAAGCGGCGCGCGTACGACGCCATGTACTCCGGGGACGACAGGTAGATGTTGCGCCCCTCGATGTCGCGCGGCCGGCCGGCGTTCGGCTGCGCCGAGAACCGCGCGCGCGTGACCGCCGCCATCCGCTCGATTGTTTCGAGCATCGGGGCCGGACCGATGCTGCAGTTCACGCCGACCACGTCGGCGAACGGGGCGAGCGCCGGCGCGAACTGCTCGGGAGGCGTGCCGTCGAGCGTGTTGCCGTCCTCCTCGATGGTCATCTGGGCGACGATGGGCAGCGCACAGACGCCGCGGATGGCGTCGATGGCCGCGCGCAGCTCGTTGACGTCGCGGAACGTCTCGAGAATCAACAGGTCGACGCCGCCGGCCACGAGCGCCTCCGCCTGTTCGCGGAAGAACGCCTCCGCCTCGTCGGTCCCGGTCTTGCCCCACGGCTCGATCCGGATGCCGAGCGGCCCAATCGCCCCGGCGACGTACACCTCGTCGCCGGCGGCGTGTCGGGCGAGCCGGGCGCCTTCGATGGTGATCTCGCGCAGGCGGTCGGCGAGGCCGAAGCCGCGGAGCTTCACGCGGTTGGCGCCGAAGGTGTTGGTCTCGATGACATCGGCGCCGGCGCGCACGTATTCCTGATGGACCTCGGCGACACGGGCGGGATCGGTCAGATTCAGCGCGTCGAAGCAGCGGTTGATGAAGACGCCCTTCGCGTAGAGCATCGTCCCCATCGCCCCGTCGCAGACGAGCACACGATCGTCGATCACCTCGAGGAACGGCTTCACGGGAGAGGGCTTCATTATCTCACGCCCTCTTGGGTACTCCTTTCGCAGACGAGCGCCGCGGCGTTGCCGACGCCGATCCAGTAGGCACATCGGGATGGCGCCGCATCGCGCGGTAGAGGGCGTCGGAGTTGCCGTGGATGTCGGCGACCGCGCCGATGACAGTGATCGTCAACCGGACGGCGCTGCTGAACGAGTGAGAACGGCGCGTCGGGCATCGGGCGTTCGGCGTTGGTGTGTGGGCGCCGCCAAAAGCCTGAAGCCCAAGGCCTCAGGCCAATGCGGGCGCCTTCGCCTCGGCCGGCGCCGGCACGAGCAGGTCCTGCTTGTCCCAGATGAAATCGTCCTTGCTGTAGACGGCGAGCTCGTAGTCCTTCCCCATGAAGATCGCCGACACGGGACAGGCTTCCTCGCAGTAGCCGCAGAAGATGCAGCGCGTCTTGTGAATCTGATAGACCTTCGCGTAGCGCGGGCCGGCGAGCACGGTGCCGTCGTTTTCCGCCGCCTCCAGGTAGATCGCGTCCGCGGGACACGCCACCGAGCAGAGGCCGCAGGCGACGCACTTCTCCAGCCCGTTCTCGTCGCGCATCAGCACCTGTTTGCCGCGGTACCTCGGGAACATCGGCACCTTCTCGTCGGGATAATCCACCGCCACCTTCTTCTTGAACATGTGCCGGAAGGTCGTGGCGAGCCCGACGAGGAACGGTCCAATCATGGAGAGATCATAACCCGGGTACAATGGCTGGCGTGCTCGAGGAAGGGAAGGTCCTCCCGGCCGACCAGTTCCTGCTGACCACCCTCATCGTCAAGCTCGCCGTGATGGCGGTGCTGGCGACGATGCTCGCGCGGTTCCGGCAGTTCCGGCACATCCTCATCTTCGAGCGCCGCGGCTGGAACGACCGCCTCGTGTTCGCGCTGGCGATCGGCGTGCCGCTCATGGCGGGGGTCGGCGCGCGGCTGCTGCTCAACTACAACGCCGCGGACCTCACGCTCGAAGGCGCGTTCCTCGCCGGGCTGATTGCCGGTCCGTACGCGGGCGCCACCGTCGGGCTGCTCGTCGCGCTGCCGGCGCTGGCGGCCGGCGAGTTCATCGCGCTGCCCTTCGCGATTGGCTGCGGCTTCGCCGGCGGCGGCCTGCGCGAGGCGTGTCCGAAAGAGGCGATCTGGCAGTTCACGCCGTTCGTGTTCGTCGACCTCCGCCGGCACGTGTGGCACGCCGTCCGCCGGCTGGAGCCGAACTGGCAGCTCGTCCTGCTGGCGGCGCCGGTGGCGCTCGAGCTGCTCCGCCAGACCCTCGGCCTCCGCTTCGGCGCCCACAGACTCTTCTACCCCGATCCGGTCTCACCGTGGATGACCGCGCTGGTCGTGCTGGCGACGGTGCTGGCCGTGGCCACGCCAATCAAGATCTGGAACAGCGCGCGGATCGAGCATCGGCTGCAGGAGCAGGAAAAGCTCCTGATGGCGGCGAAGATCGAAGCGCTGAAGAGCCAGATCAACCCCCACTTCCTCTTCAACACGCTGGCGTCCATCTCGTCGCTCATCCGCTCGCAGCCCGAGACCGCGCGCACGCTCATCATCAGGCTCTCAGGGCTGCTGCGGCGCCTGATCCGCAGCCACCAGCATTTCGTCACGCTGCGCGAGGAGCTCGACGCCATCGACGAGTACCTCGATATCGAGGCGGTCCGGTTCGGGTCGAAGCTGCAGATCCGAAAGGAGATCGGCCCCGACATGCTGGGGGTCGTCGTCCCGAGCATGATCCTGCAGCCGCTCGTCGAGAACTCGATCAAGCACGGGCTCACGCGCAAGGTGGGCGACGGGTCGATCGTCATCCGCAGCTGGCGCGAGCATGGACGGGCGATCATCGAGGTGGAAGACGACGGCGTCGGGTTCCGCGTCGACCGCCTGGACGAGCGCATCACCGACGGCATCGGCCTGGCCAACGTGCGCGAGCGGCTGCGCGTCATCTACGGCACCGCCTATCAGCTCACGCTCAGCAGCGAACCTGGCGTCGGCACCCGCGCCCGCATCGAGATTCCTGAGCTGCTCGCCACCGAACAGATCACGGCATGAGCGACGCGTTGCGCGTGATGGTCGTCGACGACGAGCAACTGGCGCGCGACGAGCTGTGCTACCAGCTCGAGCGGCTCGGAGACGTGCAGATCGTGGCGCAGGCGGGCAACGGGTTCGAAGCGCTGACGGCGGCCGACCGGTGCGACCCGGACCTCGTGTTCCTCGACATCCAGATGCCGGGATTGAGCGGCTTCGAGGTGGCCCGGCGCCTCCTCGAGCGCGAGAGCGAGACCCCCGCGCTGGTGTTCGTCACCGCCTTCGACCAGTACGCGATCGAGGCGTTCGAAGTGAACGCCGTCGACTACCTGCTCAAGCCGGTGGACGTCGGGCGCCTGGAGCAGGCGCTGGCGCGCGCCCGCCGGCGGTTGAGCCTGGAGCGGCCCTCGCCCCTGAACGACCAACTGGAGCGCATCGTCAAGATGATGGCGAACCGCCAGGTCCGGCGCGACCAGGTCGCCGTCAAGGTCGGGGAACGGTTCCTGCTGGTCCGGGCCGACGAAATCATCTATGCGTCGCTGGCCGACGAGTCGATTAACATAGTGACAGGGCAGGTGTCGGGAACGTCCAATTACCGGACACTGGACGAACTGCAGGCGCGCCTCGACCCGGAGGTGTTCTGGCGCGTCCACCGCTCGCACCTGGTCAACATCAACAAGATCAAGGAGATAGTCCCTTGGTTCAGCAGGAACTACATCCTTCGGATGAAGGACGCGAAGAGCACGGAGATCCCGGTCAGCCGGGCGCAGACCAAGCGCCTCCGGGAGTACCTGAAGCTCTGACGCCGCCGGACCCACTGGCGGAACCGGTGCTGATGGCCGCCGCCGAGGCGGGGTTCACCCCCGACATGCGGCTCACGATCGACGACCGCCGGGCCGCCGTCCTCCGCCGTCTGGCCATCCTCAAGGACGAGGCGGTCGCCTGGGTCAGGACGCTCGCCTCGGCCGCCGTCTACGCCACGCTCATCGTGACGTTCGGGTTCCAGGTGGCGCGCGTTGAAGGCCAGAGCATGGCGCCAACCCTGTCGGATCAGGACCGGCTCATCGTCAACAAGCTGGCCTACCGGATGGGCGAGCCGCGGCGGGGCGATATCGTCATGCTCTACTACCCGCTCAACCCGGACAAGTCGTTCGTCAAGCGCGTCATCGCCGAAGAAGGCGATCAGGTGCGCATCGTCGACGGCCGCGTCTTCGTCAACGACGTGCCGATGCAGGACGACTTCGTGCCGCCGGAGTACCGCAGCCACGACGACTTCGGGCCCTCGGTGATTCCCGAGGGGTACTACTTCGTGATGGGCGACCACCGGAACAACAGCTCCGACAGCCGGCACTGGGGGTTCGTGCCGAAGAAGTACATCATCGGGAGGGTCCAGTTGCGTTGGTGGCCAATCCCGCACGCGCACCTGTTCTGACGGATAGATACGCCCAAGTCGTCCGGGTCCTCTATCGCGTCCTCGTCCTCAACCTCGCGGTCGCCGTCGTCAAGCTCGTCCTCGGGTACATGACGGGGGCGGTGTCGATCCTCTCCGAGGGGTTCCACTCGCTGACCGATTCGGCCTCGAACGTGGTGGGACTGGTCGGCGTGTCGATCGCCAAGCGCCCGCCCGACCAGGAGCATCCCTACGGCCATCGCAAGTACGAGACGATGGCGTCGCTCGGCATTCTCTTGTTCCTCGTCGTCGTGCTCGTGCAGGTGCTGACGGCCGCGTACGACCGCCTCGTCTCCGGCACGGTGCCGCGGGTGTTTCCCGAAGGGATCGGCGTCATGGCGGCGACGCTCGTCGTCAACCTGCTGGTCGTCGCCTACGAGATGCGCGCGGCGCGCCAGCTCAACAGCGAGGTGCTGCAGGCCGACGCGATGCACACCCGCAGCGACGTCCTGACGTCGGTGACCGTGCTCGCCGCCCTGTTCGGCGTCTGGTGGGGCTACGGGTGGCTCGATCCGCTCGCCGCGCTCGTCGTGACGGTGTTCATCGGCCGCGCCGCATGGCGCATCGCCCAGGAGGGGTCGCGCATCCTCAGCGATCAGATCGTCATCGCCGAAGAGGACGTGCGAGCCGTCGTGCGGACCGTGCCGGCGGTCCTCGGCTGCCACCACATCAGGACGCGCGGCTCGATCGACCACGTGTTCATGGACCTGCACGTCTGGCTCGACGGCCGCACGCCGCTCCAGGCGGCCCACGACACGTCACACCTGGTGAAGGACCGGCTGATGAAACGGTTCCCGCATCTGGCCGACGTCGTCATCCACATCGAACCGCCGCCCGATCCGGGATCCGGGATCGGGGACCCGGGATCCGAATAGGACGACCCGGGTCGAGGTCCTCGAACGTTACGACCGGCTGGAACGAGCGCGACTGGAACGACCGGACCGATCCGAACGACCCGAGCGACGATAGATTCCGGATCTGCCTCCGCGTTTCTCGACGAGGCAGATGTCGCCGATGACCATTCCCTTGTCGACCGCCTTCACCATGTCGTAGACGGTGAGCGCCGCCACCGCCACGGCGACGAGCGCTTCCATCTCGACGCCGGTTCGTGCGCTCGTGCGCACGCGCGACTCGATCCGGTAGCCGTGTCTGGTCGGCGTCAGCTCCACGCCGACGTGGGTGAGTGAAAGCGGATGGCAGAGCGGAATGATCGCCGCCGTCTGCTTGGCCGCCATGATGCCGGCCAGGCGGGCGGCCTGCAGCGGATCGCCCTTGGCGACCCCGCCCCGACGGACGAGCCGCAGGGCGGCCGGCGCCATGGCGATCTCGCCGCGCGCCACCGCCTCGCGGCTCGTCACCGGCTTGTCGCCGACGTCGACCATCTTCACACGCCCGCGGCGGTCGACGTGCGACAGTGCGGGGTGCGACGGTGCGACGGTTCGTCCGGCGGCGCGGGGGTGCGCGGGTGCGCGCCGCCTAGCCACCGTCCTCGTCCCCCTGCGCCAGGTAGAACGACAGGCTCTCGAGCGAGACGGTCAGATCGACGCTCTTGAGCTTCACTTCCCGCGGCACCTTCAGCGCCCCGGGCGAGAAGTTGAGAATCGCCTTGATACCCGCCTCGATTACCTGATCGACGACCGGCTGGGCGTGCGGCGCGGGGACGGCAATCACGGCGATATCGTACCGTTCCCGGCGCGCCAGCCGTTTCAGGTCGTGGATGTCGTAGATCGGGACGCCGCAGCGCGACCCGTGCCCGATCTTCTCGTTGGCGGTGTCGAAGAGCGCCGCGATGTCGAAGCCCTCCTGCCGGAATCCGGGATAGTCGGCCAGCGCGAGGCCGAGATTGCCGGCGCCCATGATGACGACGCGCAGCCGCCGGTCGAGGCCGAGGATCTGGCGGAGGTGCCGCCGCAGCTCCTTGACGTAGTAGCCGACGCCGCGGACGCCGAATTCGCCGAAGTAGGCGAGGTCCTTCCGGATCTGCGCGGCGTTGAGCTGGAACTGCTCGGCGAGCGCCTGCGAGGAGATCGTCTGAACACCGGCGGCATCGAGTTCGTTGAGACACCGAAGGTACACCGACAGGCGGTTCGTCGTCAGCTCCGAGACCTGCTCGGCGAGCTGCCGGCGCTTGTTCGGACGATTCACAAGGTGCAATGCTACCATCTCGCGCCATGGCCCAACTGACGCCTCACGTGCCGCCAACCGAGTCGCCCGCGGAGTTCACCGCCAAGGCGATCGTGCTCGGCGTTGCGTTCGGTCTGCTGTTCGGCGCCTCGACCGTGTACCTCGGGCTCCGGGCCGGACTGACGGTCAGCGCCTCGATTCCGATTGCCGTGCTCGCGATTTCCGTGCTCAAGCGGTTCGGCGGCTCGACGATTCTCGAGAACAACATCGTCCAGACGATCGGTTCCGCCGGCGAGTCGGTGGCGGGCGGGGTCGTCTTCACGATCCCGGCGCTCATCTTCCTCGTGCCGTTCGGACCGGGCTACTTCAACTACGTGCAGATCACGATGCTGACGCTCGCCGGCGGGATTCTCGGCGTGCTGATGATGGTGCCGCTGCGCCGGGCGCTCATCGTCAAGGAGCACGGGGTGCTTCCCTACCCTGAGGGAACGGCGTGCGCCGAAGTGCTGGTCGCGGGCGAACGAGGCGGCCGGCTCGCGGCGCTCGTCTTCGGCGGCCTGGGGATCGGCGCGCTCTGGAAGTCGCTGTCCTGGATCCTCGGCCTGTTCCGCACCGAGATCGGCTACGCGATGGCGCGGGACTCGCAGTTCCCGAACGCGACCGTCGCCGTCGATATCTCGCCCGAGTACCTCGGCGTGGGGTACGTGATCGGCCCGCGCATCGCCGGCACGATGGTCGCCGGGGGCGTCCTGGCGTGGCTCGGCCTCCTGCCGCTCCTGTCGATTCTCGGCCAGCACATGACCGAGCCGTTCCCGCCGATTCACCCCAACTACGCGGTGAATCCAGCGACCGGCCGCCCGTTCCTGATTGCCGAGATGGAGCCGGGACAGCTGTGGAGCGCCTACATCCGCTACGTCGGCGCGGGGGCCGTGCTGGCGGCCGGCCTCATCACGCTCGCGCGGACGATCCCGACCATTGTCGCCTCGGCCCGCGGCAGCCTGCGCGACCTGACGGCGGTTGCCGGTGCGGCGGCCCGGGTGCGCACCGAGCGCGACATCCCGATGACGGCGGTGCTCGGCGGCAGTCTCCTGCTCGCCATCTTCCTGGCGGTCGCGCCCGGCCTGCCGACGCAGGGGAATTTCGTGGCGGCGGTGCTGATCCTCGTCTTCGGCTTCTTCTTCGCGACCGTGTCGTCCCGCATCACCGGGCTCATCGGATCCTCGTCGAACCCCATTTCCGGGATGACCATCGCCACGCTGATCCTGACCTGCGTCCTGTTCGTCGCGCTCGGCTGGACGGGCGACATCTATGCGCCGATCGCCCTCTCGGTGGGCGCGATCGTCTGCATTGCCGCCGCCAACGCGGGCACCACCTCGCAGGACTTGAAGACCGGCTTCATCGTCGGCGCGACGCCCGTGTACCAGCAGGTCGGCCTCATTGTTGGCGTGCTCACCTCGGGCCTCATCATCGGCATGACGACGCTCTACATGCACCAGGTGTTCGGGATCGGCTCCGCAGCGGTGCCGGCGCCGCAGGCCACGCTGATGTCGACGATCATCCGCGGCCTGCTCAACCAGAACCTCCCGTGGGGGCTCGTGCTGGTCGGAGTCTTCATCGTGGTCACGCTCGAGCTCTGCGGCGTCCATTCACTGTCGTTCGCCGTGGGGCTGTACCTGCCCATTGCGACCACGGCGCCGATCTTCGTCGGCGGACTCGCCCGCGCGTGGGTCGAGCGCAGGACGGGTCCGGCGGCCGAGAGCGACGTGAGCGCGGGCACGCTGTTCAGCTCGGGCCTCATCGCCGGGGGGTCCATCGCGGGAATCCTGTACGCCCTTCTCGTGGGCACCGGAACGATCGAGCCGTTTGCCGCAATCGGCGCGGCGTTCCCGCTCTTCCGTGACGAGACACTCCTCGGACAGGTGGCCAGCGCGGCGCTGTTCTTCGGCCTGGCCGGAATCGTGATCCGGATGGCGATCCGCAAAGTAGAATGACCGTGTGGGGGCTTCTCGCGCGCTCGCGGCGGCCGTCCTGGTTCTCGTCGCGAGCGGCGACGCGGCGACCCAGGCTCCGGTTCGCCGTCTGACCACGGTGGCGGCGCTCCGCGAGTACCCCAGCTACTTCCACTTGCAGAACGTCCTGGTCCAGGGCGAATTCGTCGACAACGGCGCGCAGATCGTCCTGCGCGGCGGAGCACGCGACATCCCGGTCGCGTTGAACGACGTGCCCGCCACCTCCGGCCTCGTGGAAGTGCGCGGCCATGTGATCGACGTCGGCCGACTCGAACCGGCCGACCCGCGTCTGGCCGGCTACCCTGCCGCGCGGGAATTCGACCCGTGGCCCCGGCCCGGCGAGGAGCTGGTGCTGCAGGTGACCAGCATCGCTCCCGCACCACTGGCGACCTCGCCCTCGGTGCGCGCGCTCGCGCTGCAGCCGTGGCGATTCGAGGGGCAGAAGGTCACGATCGTGGGACAGTTCCGGGGACGCAACCTCTTCGGCGACCTGCCGAGCGCGCCCGCGAAGAGCCGCTACGACTTCGTGCTGCGGTCGGCGGACGCGGCCGTCTGGGTCACGGATCTGCGGCCGCGCGGGCGCGACTTCGAGCTGTCGGTCGATGCCCGGGTCGACACCGGACGTTGGCTGCAGGTGAACGGTACGGTGTCGCTCGAGCGCGGGCTGGTGACGGTGGCGGGCACGACGCTGGCCACCGCCGAAGCGCCAGAGATGCCGCGGGGCGACGACGAGGCGCCGCCACCGGCCCTGCCCGCCGAACCTGGCGAGGTCGTCTTCAGTTCACCGACCGAAGGCGAGGTCGATGTGCCGGCCGGCAGCCGAGTTCGCGTGCAATTCTCCCGCGGCCTCAATCCGGCGTCGTTGACAGACCGGGTCAGGGTGACCTACGCCGGCTCGGCCCTCGGGAGCGGTGCGCTTCCACCGCCGCAATTCACCTTCGCCTACGAGGCCGGAACGCGGGCGCTGGAGATCCGCTTCGCCGCGCCGCTGGAAGCGTTTCGCACCGTGCGCATCGAGCTCGTCGATGGTATTCAGACCTTTGACGGCGCGCCCGTGCGGCCCTGGACGCTCACCTTCTCGGTCGCGGGAAACTGAAGCGCAGATGCACCGCACACACCTACGTCGCGTCCGGCGTCAGACCTGAGCGTCCCACAGCGTTCCCTGACGGCGGAGTTGGTCGACTGCCGCACGCACCCGCTCGATGAGGTCGTCCCTGTCGTCGAGCGTCAGCCCCGCAGTCGGGATCGGCGCGCCGATCCGCACGCTGACGCGGACCGGCCGGACGAACGCGCTCCCCTTCCGCATCGCCGCGCGTCCCCCCTGGACGGCCACCGGGACGATCGGCGCCTGCGCCTGGATCGCCATGATGAACCCGCCTTTCTTGAACGGCAGGAGTTCCCCTGTACGGCTGCGGGTCCCCTCCGGGAAGATGAGGAAGGAGTTGCCCGCCCGGATCGACTCTGCACCCCTGGCGATCGATGCCATCGCCTTCTCACGATCGCTTCGCTCGATCGGCACGAAACCGCCGACGTCGAAGACGATTCCCATGATTGGGAACTTGTGCAGTTCCGCCTTGTAGAGGATGTGCAGCTGCCGATGGAGGGCGCGGAAGAGCACCGGCGGATCGACGTTGCTCTCGTGGTTGGAGCAGAAGATCACGGCGGCCGGCGGCACGTGCTCCCGGCCCGCGACACGGTAGCGAATGCCTGCGAGCGTCAGCGCCAGCCAGACACCGCCGTGCCCGAGAGCGTACAGGCCGCGCTTCCATCTGAGTACGACGGCGATCGAGAGGCCGAGCGGCCCCGCCACGGCGATATAGGCAAGAATCGCCATGTAGGTGACGACAGACCGGATTGGAGCAACGAGGTCGGCCACTCGGGGATTGACTGTACAAAAAAACCGCCCAGGGGATGCGCCCCCGGGCGGCAAAGCAGGCTGACGGGCGACGCTCAGGACGCGCGGGCAGTTCGCCGCGCGGCGACGATGACGGTCGCCTTGACGGCCTTGGCCACCTTGGCGCGTGCGGAGGCGCGGGCCATGTTGCGGGCCTTCACCATGAAGCACTTCTCGAGCGCACGGTCGACCTCCTGCTCGATCTCCGCCGCCTTCTGGCGCATCACTTCCGAAACCTCGGACACGATGAGCGCCCGGGCGCGGTCGAGCATCCGCTTTTCGCGGAACGACAGGCTCTTCGATTTGCTCAGGAACGTGAGGTTCTTGAGGACGTCGGCCATGTCATAGATGGAGCCGGTCCGCATCTTGTCGGAATTGTCCTTGAAGCGCCCCTTCCAGTTCTGGTGGTTATCAATCTTGCCGTCGCTCAGGAGCGTGAAGAGGCGCTCGACCTCCTCGTCACTGATGGCCTTGCGGAGGCCAACGCCCTCCACGTTGGACACCGGCACCAGAACGGTCGTGTCGTTCGAGACAATACGTAGGTGAAAGAAGCCGCAGGTGGTACCCAATATCGTCTTCTCTTCGACCCGTTCCACGATGCCGAGTCCGTGGTTCGGGTAGATGACCTTGTCGCCGACCTGGAATGTCACATTTCCCCCGTTGGAAGGTTGGTGGTAGGAGCAGTCTCGCGCCGGGAACAGCACCCATAAGTATAGCGCACCGAACGCCTCCGATCAACGAAGATTGCCCAAAAACCGGCCATTTTGTGCAGTTCGCCCAACCGCTTCGCCCGTTGCCCGCCGAGGACGGACCACCCTGAAACCGATGAGCTGTGGCGGTAACTCGTTGGAGATCCGACCAGTTCTGGACGCCCCGGCGTATATGGGGTCAGACCCGGGGTCTGACCCCATGTTTACAATCGTCCGATGCCCGGTCTGAAGGTTGCCACGGCGCTGGCGCTCGGACTCGCCGTCCAGAGCGCCCGCGCCCCGTTCGTCCCGACGCCGCCGGACGTCGTCGATCGGATGCTGGTGCTGGCGGGCGTGAGGGCCACCGACGTGGTGTACGACCTGGGGTGCGGCGACGGCCGGATCGTGATTGCCGCGGCCCGCACGTGGGGCGCCCGGGGCGTCGGCGTCGATCTCGATCCGGCGCGCATCGAGGAGGCGCGGCAGAACGCGCGCCGCGCGGGTGTCGAACATCTGGTGACGTTTCGCGTCGAAGACGCCCGCGACACCGACGTGTCGCGGGCGACGGTCGTCACGCTGTACCTGGTCGCCGCCCTGAACGCGCAACTACGCCCGCGCCTGGCCGCGCAACTCCGTCCAGGCGCGCGAATCGTGTCGCACAATTTCCCCATCGGCGACTGGGAACCGGACCGCGTCGAGGTGTTCAGGAGCGCCGACGGCCAGGCGCGAACGCTCTACTTGTGGAACGCCGTCGGCCGGGTCGGACCGTAGCGTCGAGCCTTCTTGCCGGCCATGTTGTCGACTTGGATGACCCACCGAGACGGAGGCACGCTCATGCCCGCGCGAGTGCGAGCTCTACGATCTCCTCGACGAGCTGGGTGTAGGTGCGTCCCGACTTCCGCGCAGCCATGGCGAATTCGGCTCGTGAGGCCAGCCATGGGTTCGGATTGACCTCGATGACGTGCACGCGGCCGTCGGGCTGCAGCCGCATGTCCACCCGGCCGTAATCGCGCAGCTCCAGCGTCTGGTAGGCGGCGATAGCCGTCTGGTGGAGCTGCTGCACGGTCTCGTCCGGCAGGTCGGTGGCAATCGCCGACTTGGTGTCGCGGTAGGCGCTGGTTCCCTTTCCCCACTTGACCTCGGCGGCGGCAATCCGGGGAATCCCCTCTGGCAGTTTGGACAGGTCGAGCTCGATCACCGGCAGCGCCTCGGGCTTGTCGTTGCCGAGGATGCCGACGTACATCTCCCGCCCTTCGATGTACTCCTCGATGAGGACCGGCGAGTCGAAATGGGTGTGCAGCCAGTCCATCCGCTCCATCAGCTCGCGGATGGAATTGACGACGGCGCTGAACTCGATGCCGATCGACCCGTCTTCACGCGCCGGCTTTACGATGACCGGGAACTGAAGGTCGTGTGAGAAGTCGAGCCGGCCGCGATAACACTTCGCGAACGTCGGCGTGTGAATGCCGTGGAATGCGAAGATCTTCTTGGCAATCGCCTTGTCCTGGGCCAGCATCAAGCCGTGCGTTCCCGACCCGGTGTATTTCTTCCCCACCAGATCGAGGAACGCCGCAATCTTGAAGTCGGCGGTGTCGTCGTCGGCGAACGATTCGGCGAGGTTGAACACCAGGTCGCAATCGACGCGGGCGAGGCCGAGCAGGCTCTTCTGCGTCCCGTCCAGCTCGTACATCACCAGTTCGTGCCCGAGCTTCGTTAGCGCCTCTGCGACTTCACCCTCCACCTCCTTCTTGTCGAGCGTACGGACGACAGGCGCGCGGTCGCCGCCCTGTTCCTCGCTGGCGTCGACGAACATGCGGTCGTAGAGCACGACGATCTTCAGCTTGCTCATGGCACTGGCTGGCCGGTGGCCGTCGGTAGTATCAATCAGAACTTCGTCAACTACCAACTCCGAACCACACTATCACCGACCACCCATCAGCCACCAATCGAGTATCAGCACGATCGCGTGTAACACGATCCATCGCGCGCGCGTCGTCGCCAGCGCGGTCACTTCCACGAGGCAGACGGCCGCGGGATGGTGGCGGGAGAGGGAGCGGCGATCGGATGATGCGACGGCAGCGAACGGTCTCGCGAACGCTCGATCGATCCGGTCGGCAGGCGGTAGTCGGTAGCGCGATCGGCTACCGGCTACCAGCTACCGGCTAGCTGGCGCACTCGCCGTCCATGACGACGGTTTCGAAGGTGTGCGTTTCGCCAAGATCGACCCAGTCATCCGCGGTCGTCTCGTCCTGGCGCAGCTCCGCCAGATCCTTGAGCGCGTCGGTCGCGATGGCGGCCGGGATGCGCCGGAAGAACGCGCCGAGCGACTCGCCCGGCGTGCGCCGCTCCTGGTAGAGCGTCAGCAATCGATCGATGGCGGTCGTGAGCCGTCGGACGGGAATCTTGGAGACGACTCGTCCGAAGCTCGCGCCCGAATCGGTGCTCCCGCCGCCCACCAGCACGAAATACTGCGGCAGTGCGCGGTCGCCCACTTTGCGGACGCTCCCCTGGAAGCCGATTGCCGCGATGTGGTGCTGGCCGCAGCCGTTCGGACAGCCGCTGATCTTGATGTCGCCCTCATGGACGAGCGCGACGAACTCGGGGTGCCGGTCGAGATACTCCGTCAGGACTCGTCCAAGACCGCGCGACTGCGTCACGGCCAGGCGGCAGCTTTCCGCGCCGGGGCAGCTCACGACGTCCGCCACCGTATTCGCGCCGGCGGCGCCAAGGCCGGCCGCCTGCAGACGATGGTACAACTCCTGGAGCGAGCCGACCTTCACCCAGCGAAACAGCACGTTCTGCCCGATCGTGAGGCGAGCGGTGCCGTCGCCGTACGCCTCGGCGAGGTCGGCGAGCACCTCCATTTGCCCGGCGGTCATGTCGCCGAGGGGCAGTCGCACCGTCACGTGCACGAACCCCGCCTGCCGCTGCAGTCCAACGTTGGTATGCATCCAGGTGAGGTACGCATCCGAGAAGGTCTGGAGCATGACGCTGTCCGGCATGACGCCCGGCCCGTGCGCCTTGACGCTCGACGCCTTGCGCTTCACGTCCTCGACCGCCGGCGCCGGCACCGGCGTCCAGTCGGGCGCCTCCTCGACCTCCGCCGCCGCGGCGTCGGAGCTGAAGGGCACGCCCCCCTCGGCGCGGACCTCGGCGAGCGCCCGCTCGAACTCGGCGCGCCACCGCTCCCATCCGAGCTGGCGGATCATGAACTTCATCCGGTTGCGCTGCCGGTGCTCGTAATCGCCAAACCGGTGGTACACGCGCACGATGGCCTCGGCGACCTCGAGCATCTCGTCCGCCGGCAGGAAGTCGTAGACCAGCCAGCCGGAGGTCGGCAGGATGGACGTGCTCCCCCCGATCGTGACCCGGAATCCGCGCTGCCCGTCCACGATACGGGCGTACCAGCCGATGTCGTTGATCGACGCCAGCGCGTGGTCGCGCGGGCACCCTTCGAAGGCCACCTTGAACTTGCGGGGGAGCGAACCCGAGAGCGGATGGCGCAGGAAATAACGCGTGAGCGCCTCGGCGTAGGGGATGACGTCGAAGATCTCGTCGTGCGCGATGCCGGCGTACGGGCAGGCCGTGACGTTGCGAACCGAGTTGCCGCACGCCTCGCGGGTGGTGAGCCCCGTATCGGCCAGCTCGCGCATGGCGCGCTCGGCGTCCTGGAGCAGGACGAAATGGAACTGCATGTTCTGGCGCGTGGTGATGTGCCCGAAACCGCGGGAGTACCGTGCCGCCGTGCGGCCGAGTGCGCGCAACTGGTCGCCGGTGACGATCCCCTGCGGGATCTTGATCCGCAGCATCTGGACGCCGTCCTGGCGCTGCCCGTAGGTGCCGCGCAGCAGCCGGAATCGCCGCCAGTCGTTGGCCGACACCTCCCCGCGCTCGTAGCGCCCCAGCATGTCGACGAACTCGTCGATGTCACGCTCGTCGGCGAACGACAGTCGCCCGCGCCCGAATGCCTGTACGTTATCGATGACGGCCATAGCTCACCTCGTTACCGGCTCCCCCCGATCCGACGGTCGCTCCAAGCAGATCTCGAACGCGCACCACCTCGCCGACCACCAGCACACCGGCTACCCCGTCCGGCGGCTCGACCGCCGGCAACCGCGCCAGCGGTCCGCTCCACGTCCACTCGCTGGCGGTCGATGCCGCGCAGACGACCGCCGCTGGCGTATCGGGCCTCCATCCGGCCGCGACCAGCCGTGCGGACAGCTCCGCCCGGGCCGACAGCCCCATCAGCACCACGAGCGAGGCGCTGTTCGGCGCCACCGAACGGATGCCGGAGTCGAACGCCTCCAGGGCATGTCCGGAAACGACGAGAAACGAGGACGCGATTCCGCGATGCGTCACCGGAATGCCCGCCAGCGCGGGAGCCGCGGTGGCCGAGCTGACGCCGGGCACCACCTCGAAGGCGATGCCGGCCATCGCCAGCGCCAGCGCTTCCTCGGCGCCGCGACCGAAGACGAACGGGTCGCCCCCCTTCAGCCGAACGACGCGCTTGCCCGCCTGGGCGGCGCGAATCATCACCCGGTTGATCGTGTCCTGGCGCACGCTGCGGTGGCCGGCGCGCTTGCCCACGCAGAAGCACTGAGCCGTGGTCACCGCGCGAAGCGCCCGCACATCGACCAAGGCATCGTAGAGGACGAGGTCGGCTTCTTCGAGCCGTCGAACGGCGCGCAAGGTCCACAACTCGGGATCGCCCGGCCCGGCGCCGACGAGCGAGACGCGAGCTCCGCGCTCGAGATCCGCGACCCGGGATCCGGGATCCGACACGTATGGGGTTCGGTTTCCGGTCCCGCCGGATCCCGGATCCCGCATCCCGCATCCCGGTCTACTTTCGCTTCTCATACAGTTCGATCAGCGTCTCCAGCAGCTGCGGCCGGCGCTCCTCCATCGGCACGCGCTCGGCCTTCCAGCGGCGGCGTACCGTGTCGGCCGCCGACAACCACTCGCCGAGGTCCGCCGGGAGCCACCCTTCGAGCGCCTCGCGCAGCAGGCCCGTCAGGGCCGGCGCGCGCCCGTCGGTGGAGATCGCTACGATCACTCCGTTCCGCCGGACGACTCCGCCCAGGTACGCCGTGGCGTGCGCCGGATCGTCCACCGCGTTGACGAAGAGCTGCCGCGCCTCGGCGACCGCGAGCACCTGCCTGTTCACCTCTGTCGGCGCCGCCGCCACGACCCACCAGGCCCCGTCGAGATCCGCCGGTTCGAAGGGGCGACGCACCACCCTGACGTTCTGCCGAGCGATCTCCGGAACCACCTCAGGCGACACGACCGTGACGTCGGCGCCAGCCTCGACGAGCGCATCGAGCTTCGACGCGGCTACAGGTCCGCCGCCGACGACCACCACCCGGCGCGACCGGAGGTCCAGAAAGACTGGGAACATAAAAAAAGCCCGGGATTTTAAGCTCCCGGGCTTTCGGTCTCCTTCGTGCTGTGGGTTGGTTACAGGTGACCCGCACGGCGGAGCGAGAGCGCCGGGACCCTGGCGGTCCCCCTGCAACAACACGCGCACTCACACCCGCAGAGATGCAACACGATGCGCGGAATTTTACACGGAACAGGCGCAGGGGGGCAAGGGAGATCTGGGGGCAAGATAGCGGTCTAGACCCCTACCGGGGCAAGGAAACAGCGAAGGGCGATACCCCTCCTGTCCCCTCACTCTCACCCCCTCCCCCCTGCGGTGACTGCCTGCTGGGCGGCCTGCGCCCCGAGCGCCCGCTCGAAGTCGGCGATCCCGCGTCCGATCCGGGTGGGAGCCGCAACGCGGTCGAACATCACGTCGGCGGTCTTGTACCCGTTGCCGGTGATGCAGATGACCACCGAATCGTTCGGCTTGATCACCCCGCGCCGCACGAGGGTGCGAGTGACGGCAAGCGTCGTCCCGCCTGCCGGCTCCGTGAAGATGCCCTCGGTCCGCGCGAGCAACTGCACTGCGTCCAGAATCTCGTCGTCGGTGGCCATGGCGCCGGTGGCGCCGGTCTCCTTGACGACGCGCACCACCTGAAACCCGTCGGCGGGATTGCCAATCGCCAGCGACTTGGCGATCGTGTCGGGCTTGACCGGGTCCGGGAATTCGAGTCCGTCCTCGAGCGCCTTGATGACGGGGGCCGACCCGGCCGGCTGCGCCGCGTGAATCTTCGGCAGCGTGCCGCTCACCAGTCCGACATCGCGCAGCTCACGGAACGCCTTGTGGATCCGCGGCAGCAGCGTCCCGCCCGCAACCGGCGAAACGACGTGGTCCGGGAAGCGCCATCCGAGCTGCTCGGCAATCTCGAAGCCCATCGTCTTGGCGCCCTCGGCGTAGTAGGCGCGCAGGTTGATGTTGGCGAATCCCCATCCGTAGCGATCCACGATCTGCGTGCACAGCCGGTTCACGTCGTCGTAGTTGCCCTCGACGGCTACGACGTGGGGCTCGTAGATCGCCGCGCCAAGCACCTTGGCCGGCTCCAGATCGTGGGGAATGAAGACGTAGCACGCCAGGCCGAGACGCGCGGCGTGGGCGGCGACGCTGCCCGCCAGATTGCCGGTCGAGGCGCAGCCGAAGACCTGGAACCCGAGCTCCACGGCGCGCGAGGCCGCGACCGACACGACGCGGTCCTTGTACGAGAACGTCGGATGGTTGACCGAGTCGTCCTTGAGGTACAGCTCGGACAACCCCAGCTCCCTGGCCAGCCGCGTGGCACGCACGAGCGGCGTGAACCCGGAGTGAAAACCGGTGCGGGGCTCCTCGACGGGGAGCAGTTCGAGATAGCGCCAGAGCGAGCGCGGCCGCGATTCGATCACGCTGCGGCTGATGACGCCGCGGATGGCCGCGTAGTCGTACGACACTTCGAGCGGACCGAGGCACTCGGTGCAGACCCACGAGGGTCCGGCCGGATACGTCGCGCCGCAGAGATGGCACGTCAATCCCGCGACGAATCTCATATGGTCTTCCCCCAGGCCCCTCGACCCGGCGCGGGACCGGCAGCCGCGACCTTCTCGCGCACCGAGTCGACGCCCTGATGCACGCCGAGCGTGCGAACCGTCACGGCACAGCCGGCGCGGTCGTAGACCGACTTCACGAGCTGCTCGAGACGGGTGAAATCGCGGCGCGCGATGAGTGCCACCGACGGCCCGGCGCCCGACAGGAACGCTCCGAGGATCTCCGGGTCTTCGAGCGCCAGCACCGACGCCAGCTGGGGTACGAGCGCGCTCCGCGCCGACTGGTGCAGACGGTCCTGGACGGCCTCGCGCAGGCGACCGTAGTCACGGGCCTCCAGCGCATGCACGAGCGACAGCACCCGCTGGATGTTGAACACCGCGTCTGGTCGCGGCACCGCCTCGGGAAGCGCCGCGCGCGCTGTCGCCGTGGCGAGACCGGCGGCAGGCGTCGCGACGACGAGCCGCAATTCCTCCGGCCACCGCCATCCCAGCGCCACCGGGTCCCGCCCCTCGCGTTCGACGACCGACGTCAGGCCTCCGTGAAGCGCCGCAGCGGCATTGTCGGCGTGTCCCTCGAGCGACGCGGCCACCGCCAGCAGGACGCCCTCCGGCACGCCGGGACCTTCGGCGACACCTTCGAAGACCCGAAGCCCCGCGACGGCGGCGGCGGCACTGCTCCCGAGGCCGGCGGCCATCGGAATGTCGCTTTCGACCTCCACCGACACCGACGGCGCCTTCCGGCCGGTCCGGCGCGCGAGCGCCTCGAACGCCCGCTCGACGGCGTTTCGTCCCCTCACGGCCGGCGTGCTCCGAACGACGGTGAGCATCGTCCGGCCGTCCTCACGCACGTCCACGATGCGGACGCGCAGGAAGAGCTGCACGGCCACCGCCAGGGTGTCGAAGCCACCGCCAAGGTTGGCCACCGACGCCGGCACGACCACGTCCGGGAACTCGCCGCTGTCCTTAAGTAACACGAACTACTGAAGATATCACGGCCGCTCCCGGTCGCCCAACAGCATGGGCAGCGCCAAGGGACTCTCGGCGTGAACGTCCGATTTCGCAATCTCGTCGAGCGCCGCCCTGAGGGATGCCGCCTCGCACGCCTCCACGGTGATGACGAACGGGAGCGCGTCCTTCGGATAGCCCGGTTCCTGGAGGACGGCGTCGAGGTTGATCCGCTGCCGCGCCAGCGATGCCGCGATGGAGGCGAGGATGCCCGGACGGTCCCGTACGACGAACCGCAGGTAGTACGGACGCGCGGGCGGAGGCGCGACACGCGCCGACGGCCACTCCTCCCCACGCTCGTGCGTCCTTTGGGTAAGCGACAGCAGGTCGGACACGACTGCCACGGCGGTCGCCGGACCGCCCGCACCGGCGCCGCTGAAACTGTTCTCTCCCCCGTAGTGTCCGGCGATGGTCACCACGTTGTTCGCGTCCGCGTTGAGGCCGAAATGCGACCCGCACAACACGAGGGCGGGGCCGACGAACGCATGAAAGCCTTCGCTCGCCGCGAGATCCTCGACCGGTACGCCTGCGCGTTGGTGTGGCTTTTCCACCATCGCGATCTGCCGGATCGTGCAGCCGAGCCGCTGCGCGTACCGGAAGTCGGCGCTCGAGACCGGCCGGATCGACTGCCGCGGAATGTCCGACAGGCGCAGGTGGCGCCGGAACGCAATGCCCGCCAGGACCACGAGCTTCGCCGCCGCATCATCGCCGTCGACGTCGGCGCTCGGGTCGGCTTCCGCATAGCCCAGCTTTCGCGCCTCGTCGAGCACCAGGCTCATCGGCTCGCCGCTGTCGGCCATCCGGCTCAGGACGTAGTTCGACGTGCCGTTGAGGATTCCGGCGACGCGCGTCAGGCGGTCGCCCGCCAGCCCTTCGCGCACGCCGTGGATGAGCGGGACACCGCCAGCCACTGCCGCCTCGAAGCGGAGCTGGACGCCGTTGGTGGCCGCCAGGTGCAGCAGCTCCGGCGCGTGCGCCGCAAGCAGCATCTTGTTGGCGGTGACAACGGAGACCCCCTGCGTCAAGGCTCGACGCACCCAGGAACCTGCGGGCTCGACGCCGCCGACGACCTCGACGACGGCGTCGGGCTGTGCCGCGAACAGCTCATCGATGCTGTCGGTCCATCCGACCGAGGCCGGCACCCAGCTCGCGCGCTTTCGCGCCACGTCGCGGTTGAAGATGTGCGTGAGCTGGACGTGAACGCCGAGTTCGGGCCGTTCGACCAGGATGCGGGCGACCGAGCTCCCCACGGTGCCGAACCCGAGGAGCGCCACGCGCAGCGGTTTTCTGTTCATCAGACGATTCAGCAAGGCTAGCATAGGTGGCCGGAGGCCTCGAGCCCCGGACCGACGCATGTTCACCATCGGCATCATCCAGGACCACGCCGGCGCCGACGTGCCGGGCAACCTCGCGCGCGCCGAACGGCTCGTGCGCGATGCCGCGCGCCGGGGGGCGCAGATCGTCTGCCTGAAGGAGCTGTTCAACACGCCGTACTTCTGCAAGTCGCAGGCGTCCGAGCGTTTCGACCTGGCGGAGCCGATCCCCGGGCCGACGACCGAACGGATGCAGCAAGTCGCGCGGGAGCTCGCCGTCGTGCTCATCGTGCCGATCTTCGAACGCCAGGCGGCGGGCATCTACCGGAATTCAGCCGCGGTGATCGACGCCGACGGCACCCTCCTCGGCGTCTACCGGAAGATGCACATTCCAGACGACCCGCTCTTCTACGAGAAGTACTACTTCACCCCCGGTGACGGCCACGTCGACGACCACGGCGAGCAGCCGGGTGATGCCGCCGGTTTCAAGGTGTGGAAGACCCGCTACGCGACGTTCGGCGTCTTGATCTGCTGGGACCAGTGGTATCCCGAGGCGGCGCGGATTACGGCGCTCATGGGCGCGCAGGTGCTGTTCTATCCGACCGCGATCGGCTGGCATCCGGCGGAGAAGGACGAGTGGGGGCAGGCGCAGGTCGACGCGTGGCGCACGATGCAACGCGCCCACGCCATTGCCAACGGGGTCTACGTCGCCTCGCCGAATCGCGTCGGCCACGAGGACGAGCCGGGAACGAAGGGGGTCACGTTCTTCGGTCGTTCGTTCGTCGCCGACCCGTTCGGGCGCTACGTCGCCGAGGCGGGCGAGGGCGAAGAGATCCTCGTCGCCCGGTGCGACCCGGGACTCATCGAGAGCGTGCGCCGCAACTGGCCGTTTCTGCGCGACCGGCGCGTCGACGCGTACGGACCGATCCTGAAGCGATACATTGGCGAAGGCGGGTGACATGTCGTTCACGCTTCTGGGTTCTACGTTCTCGGTTCGTGTTCAGGTTCGGTGCTGCCCAGAACACGAACCACGAACCGAGAAGGTAGAAGCGTGAACGACAGACACCCTGCTCGGTACCGCATGCCTGCCGAGTGGGAGCCGCATCGCGCGACCTGGGTCGCCTGGCCGCATCACGAACCCGACTGGCCCGGCAAGCTCGCGGCGATTCCATGGGTGTACGCGGAGATCGTGCGCGTGCTCGCCGACCACGAGAGGGTCGAAATCCTCTGCCAGAACAGCGGAGTGGTCGAGAGCGCGCGTGTGGCGCTCGAGGCGCACGGCGTGCGGCGCGACCGCATCACGCTGCATCAGGTGCGGACCGACCGCGTCTGGCTGCGCGACTCGGCGCCCACCGGCGTCATCGACGCGGCCGGAGATGTGGTGCTCCTGGACTGGGCGTTCAACGGCTGGGCCAAGTACGCCAACTGGGAGCAGGATGTGCGGGTCGGCGCAGCGCTGGCGCGGCTGACGATGCTCGGGCGCATCGAGCCGACGCGCCCGGATACTGGAGCGCGGATCGTCCTCGAGGGCGGCGGCATCGACGTCAACGGCGCGGGACTGCTGCTCGTCACCGAGGAATGGCTGCTGAGCGACGTGCAGGTGCGAAACCCGGGGCTCGGCCGCGAGCAGTACGAACGCATCTTCGAGGAGTGGCTCGGCGCCCGCCGGACGATCTGGCTCGGCGAGGGATGCGTCGGCGACGACACGCACGGCCACGTCGACGATGTCGCGCGGTTCGTCGCTCCGCATACCATCGTCGTCGCCGTCGAAGACGATCCAGCCGACCAGAACCATACGCGCTCGGCCGATAATGTCGGTCGCCTCGAGGCGGCCGCCCGCAGTCCCGACATCGGACCGCTCCGGATCGTTCCGCTGCCATTTCCGCGGCCGGTCATCATGGACGGGGTGCGGCTGCCGGCCAGCTACATGAACTTCTACATCGCGAACGGCGTGGTCCTGGTACCGACATTCAACGACCCCAACGACCGAATCGCGCTCAACACCCTGGCCGGCGTGCTGCCGGACCGGCGTGTGGTTGGCATTCACGCCGTGGATCTGGTGTGGGGGCTCGGCACGATTCACTGCCTCACGCAGCAGGAGCCTGCGCCGGCAACGGTGCGATAGTGCGACGGTGCGAGGGTGCGACGGTGCGTCCGACGGTGCGAGGGTGCGATGGTGCCGGGGTGCGAGGGTGCGATGGTGCCGGGGTGCGAGGGTGCGATGGTGCCGGGGTGCGATGCTTCGACGTGCGTTATCGCCCGAAGGCGAGCGACAGAGTGACGGCCCGTCCGGGCATCGCCACGCCGAGCACTTCCTGATAGTCGGTGTCGCCGAGGTTGGTGCCGTCCACCTGCAACTCGTACAGGCCGAATCGGCGGCTGACGCGCACATCGACGACGGCGTAGTCACTGGTCCCGGTCGAGCGCGTGCGGTGGCGATATTCGACGCGTGGCGCCACCTGCACGTCCACCGGCAGCGTGACCGAGGCGGCAACCGCGAGGCTGTGCGGCGCGTAGTCGAGCACGTACTTGGAGAGCCCGGTCACCTTCGCGGCTCGCACGTCCAGACCGGTATACCCTGCCTGCACGAACCACCCGCTCGCCAGCGCCTTCCGCGCCGAGAGCTCGAGGCCGAGCGTATCGACATCGCGAATGTTGTAGGTCCGCCACCGATCCGCCGCCGTCGGGCGTAGCCAGTCGATGACGTCCTCGTCCTGGCGGAGGAACACGGTGGAGGTCACCGTCCAGGCCCCGGGCAGGAGCACGTCCGCTCCAATCTCGCCCGCCCGGGCCGTCTCCGCACCAATCTCCGACCGCGCCAGGTGCGCCGGGTCGCTGTAGTAGCGCTCGGTAAACGTCGGGACACGGAACGCCCGACCGGTCGACCCGCGGAGGCGGAGCGCAGACGAGGGCCACCAGCCGACGCCGACGGCAGGACTCCACGCCGTGCCGAACTCGGTGTAGCGATCGACGCGCAGACTGGCGTCGAGCTGCGTGCTGGCCGCCAGCGCGTGGCGCCATTCGCCGAACGCGCTGACGCGTTGGGTGTCGTGGTCCCCGAGATTGCTCGACCGGATCCAGTCGGCGCCCCCTTCCATCCCCGTGGTCAGCGACCCGCGCGTCCCGATGCCACGTGACGCGCGCAGCGCACCGAGCACGGCGTGGGTCCGATGCCGGTTCTCCGCCACGCCCGGTTGGTGCACGTTCCAGAGGAAATGGTCGCCGTGGGTGCGGTACGACAGCGTCGAGCCGAGCCGCCAGCCGACGCGGACACCCAGATTTCGATCGGCGGCCAGGAGCGTCTGATTCGTCCACTCATGAGAGGGGGAATTGCCGTAGAAGCCGTTGGCGCCGAAGTCCTTCCAGAGATACGAGGCCAGGAGCCCCCCGCGCTCGCCGAATCTCGTCCGCGCGCTCACGCCAGCGGTCAGGAAACCGCGCTCGACCATGAACCCGGAGGATCGGTTCACCTCCGCGGCCAGCAGCTGCCGGAGGTCGCCCCGCGCCAGCCCCACCTGCCCGCGTCCGGCCGCCAGCCCGAAGCTCCCGGTCCCGACGACGGCCGACGCCGGCGCCTCTCGGCGTGTAATCACGTTGACCGTGCCGCCGAAGGCGTCGGCGCCGAACAGAGACGACCCGGGGCCGTGCAACACCTCGATCCGCTCCACCGCGTCGAGCGGGACCGGGATGTCGCCGTTGTGATGCCCCGACTGCGCGTCGTTGAGGCGCACGCCGTCGACCAGTACGAGCATCTGGCCGAAGTGGGCGCCTCGGATTGCGAAGTCGGTCTGCACGCCGCGCTCGCCGCGCGCGCGGACGTCGACCAGGCCGGTCAGACGCAGCACGTCGGCGATGCTGTGGACCGGCAGACGCGCGATCTCCTCCCTGGTGATCACCGTCAGCGTACGCGTGACGGTGCCGAGCTCGACGGGAGTGGCCGCCGCCGTCACCACCACCTCCTGGCGGTACGGCCCCTGCGCGGCTGCCTGAGCGGCCGAGGAGAAGAGCAGCGCGATTGTGAGCAGTCGTTGCGTGGTCATCGCTGTCGGTCCGGCAAGAGCCGGACGAGCGATTCTATCGCCAGCGGAGCGGCTTCGGTTGCCTGGCCGGGGGAACCAGGCGGCCGCGGTGGTACGCTTGCCGCGCTCCGGTGCCCGCTCCGCTGACGTTCGAAGCGCTCGCGATCACGTTCTTCGTCGGCACGGCTGCGTCGGCGTGGCTCACCCGCGCGCCGATCCACCGGCGGCACCGGGTCGCGCGGCTGTCGCTCCTCGCCGCCGCCGCGGTCGTCGTCGCATCGTTCGTACTACCCATCGCCGCCCGGCTCTGGCTGGCCCACGCCTACCTGGTGGCGGGATACCACTTGCCGGCGCTGCTGGTGCAGTGGGACCCGGGATCCCGGATCCCCGATCCCGAATCCTTCGAGGCCTGGCTCATTCGTGCCGACGAGCGTTGCTTCTCCGATCCGTTTCCGCTGCCCGCCTGGGCCGCCGCCGCCCTGGAACTGTCGTACCTCTTCTGCTACCTGCTGGTGCCCGCGGCGTTCGTGTTCGTCTGGACTCGGTCGACGGTCGGCGCCGCCGGCCACTTCTGGACCACGGTGCTGCTGGCGGGCTTTGCGTGCTACGGACTGCTGCCGTGGCTCGTCAGCCCCCCGCCGCGCGCTCGACTCAGCGAATCATCCGACTCTTCCCGTATCCGGCACCTGAACCTGCTCATCCTGGAACGCGTCAGCCACGGCTTCAACACGTTTCCGAGCGGCCACGTGGCCGTGTCGGTCGCCGCCGCGCTCGAAGTGCTGTCGCTCTCCACCTCGGCCGGCCTGGTCGCCCTCACGCTCGCGCTCGCCATCGCCGCCGGCGCGGTGGCGGGCCGCTATCACTACGTCATCGATGTCGTGGTCGGCGGGGCCGTAGGAGTTGCGGCATGGTTGCTGACCTGATGTACGCGGCAATGAGGGCGAGGAGCGAGGCCGAGAAACTGAGAAGCGCGCCCATCTTCGTCTGATCGAGCAGATGGCCGGGCGGGAAGGCGGCCGTGGCGAAGAACAACGCCACGGTGAAGCCGATGCCGCAGATGATCCCGACGATCGTCAGGTCGCCCCAGGTGACACCGGCCGGCATGTGCAGCCCAGCCCACACGCAGATCGCCGTCGAGAGCACGATGCCGAGCGGCTTGCCAAGGAGGATAGCCGCCGTATCGCGCCATGGTAAGTGTTACCGAAGGAAAGGTCGTCGCGCCAAAACTCATGTTACCGAAGCCGGT
>MELF01000003.1 GCA_001767525.1 Acidobacteria bacterium RIFCSPLOWO2_12_FULL_68_19
GCCGGTGCCCTCCTGTGGCACACCGGCTTCGGTAACATGAGTTTTGGCGCGACGACCTTTCCTTCGGTAACACTTACCATGGCGCGATACGGCGGCTTGCGCGGGGCCGCCGCTTTCTGGTAGCCTGCTGGCTCCAGTGCTGAGGCCCCTCCATCACGCGCATCACCACCACGGCCATCCGGCCGGCCGGGAGGACTGCGCGCGCTGAAGGACCAATCCTAGACCGAAGACAGCAGCACGCAGGCAGCCCCGCCGGGATCGAGTGGCGGGGTTTTTTGTTGTACGGCGACAGGCCACGGAAGAGACAAGCGCGGAGATGTGTTGTATGGACTTTTCGAAGCTCGACGGACTGATTCCCGCGGTGGTGCAGGACCACACGAACGGCGAGGTGCTGATGGTCGGCTTCATGAACGAGCAGGCGTGGGAGATCACGCGCCGCACCGGCTATGTCACCTTCTTCAGCCGCACCCGCAACACGCTGTGGACCAAGGGAGAGACCTCGGGCAACCGGCTCGCGGTCCGCGAGGTCCTCGTCGACTGCGACGAGGACACCGTGCTCGTCAAGGCCGAGCGGCTGGGCGACGGCAACGTGTGCCACACGGGCGAGCGCAGCTGCTTCTTCCAGCGCGCGGAAGGGGTGACGATTCCATGAAGCTCAAACTCGGCATCCCGAAGGGCTCGCTGCAGGACGCCACCGTCCAGCTGTTCGCGCGCGCCGGCTTCAACATCTACGTCAGCACCCGCTCCTACTTCCCGACGATCGACGACCCGGAGATCGAATGCATGCTGATCCGCGCGCAGGAGATGGCGCGCTATGTCTGCGACGGCGTGCTCGACGCGGGGCTGACCGGACAGGACTGGATCGCCGAGCACGAGCTCGGCGGGTCGATGAAGCACACGCTGACGAGCGTGGCGGATCTGGTGTACGCCAAGCAGAGCTTCGGCAAGGTGCGCTGGGTGCTCGCCGCGCCCGAGGACTCGCGCTTCCGGTCGCCGAGCGACCTGGTCGACGCGACCATCGCCACCGAGCTCGTTCGCGTGACCAAGGCGTACTTCGACGCGCTCGGCGTGCCGGTGAACGTCGAGTTCTCCTGGGGCGCGACGGAGGTCAAGCCGCCCCTCCTCGCCGACGCCATCGTCGAGGCGACCGAGACCGGCTCGACGCTGCGCGCCAACCGCCTGCGGATCCTCGACACGGTCATGGAGTCGAACACGCAGCTCATCGCCAACGACGCGGCGCTCGCCGATCCCTCGAAGCGGACGAAGATCGAGAACATCGCCCTGCTGCTCAGGGCCGCCATCGAGGCGCAGGGGCGCGTCGGCCTGATGCTCAACGTCCGCCGCGCCGACCTCGACAAGGTGCTGGCGCTGCTCCCGGCGCTGCAGCGTCCCACGATTTCCTCGCTGAGCGATCCCGAGTGGGTGGCCGTCAACACCATCATCGAGGAGCGGACCGTGCGCGACCTGATCCCGAAGGTGAAGGCCGCCGGCGGCCAGGGAATCGTCGAGTATCCGCTCAACAAGATCGTCATATGACGCGAATCGCTCAGACGGAACACCGAGACTCCGAGGCACCGAGGCGAACACATGGTTCTCTGTGTCTCGGTGCCTCGGTGTTTCGTGGGGGCAAGCACACAGGATTTCATGCTGAGAATCGTTGACGCGGGCAACCGCCGGGCCGTGCGGGCGCTGCTCTCGGCGGAACGGGTGCGCGACGCCGCCACCGAACGGCGGGTGGCGCGGATCGTCGCCGACGTGCGCGTTGGCGGGGACCGGGCGCTGCTCGAGTACGCCCGGCGGCTCGATCGCCTGGACGGCCCGATCGAAATCGGCGAGGCCGAGATGCGCGAGGCCGCCAGCGGTGTGCCGCGCACGGTTCGCGCCGCCCTGCGCGCCGCCGCCGGAAACATCCGGCGCGTCGCCAGGCAGCAGGTCCCCCGCCCCTGGCGGGCGCGCGTCGAGGCGGGCGTCGTCGTCGAGCAGCGGGTCGTTCCGCTCGACCGCGTCGGCTGCTACGTCCCGGGGGGCCGGTATCCCCTCCCCTCGTCGCTGCTGATGACGGCCATTCCGGCCTCCGCGGCCGGCGTCGGCGAGATCGTCGCCGTCTGTCCGCGGCCGGCGCCGGTCGTCCTGGCGGCCGCGCTCGAAGCGGGGATCTCGCGCATGTTCCGCCTGGGCGGCCCCCACGCCGTGGCGGCGCTCGCCTATGGCACCGAGACGATCCCGCGCGTCGACAAGATCGTGGGCCCCGGCAACCGGTACGTCGCGGCGGCCAAGGCGCTCGTCGCCTCCGACTGCGGGATCGACTTCTACGCCGGGCCGACCGAGATCGTCATCGTCGCCTCGCGGGGACCGGCGGCCTGGATCGCCGCGGATCTGGTGGCGCAGGCCGAGCACGACCCGGATGCCCGGGCCGTGCTGATTACGCCGAGCCGCACCCTCGCCTCGCGCGTGGCGCGGGAGGTGGAGGCGCGGCTGGGGGACGCCGGGGCCGCGCGCCAGGCGCTGCGGAGTCATGGCGGCGTGATTGTCGCCTCCTCCCCCGCGGAGGCAATGGCGCTCGCCAACATGGCGGCGCCGGAGCACCTGGTGCTCGACGACGAGCGGCTGGCGGCGATGGTGCGGTGCGCCGGGTCGGTGTTCGTGGGACCGTGGTCGGTGCAGGCGGCGGGCGACTACGCCATCGGGTCGAACCACGTGCTGCCGACCGCCGGCGCGGCGCGTTTCCGCGGCGGACTGTCGGCGGCCGATTTCGTGCGGCAGATCACCGTGCAGCGCCTCACCCGCGCCGGCCTGCGCCGCATCGGCGGCGCCGCGATGACGCTGGCGGGCGCCGAGGGGCTGCACGCGCACGCCGCCTCGATTGGCCTCAGGATCGGGTGATGGTGATACAGGGCTATCCGAATCCGGGCGACGGCCTGCGGCTGCACCTCAACGAGAACACCGGCGGCTGCTCGGCGCGGGTGCTCGAGGCGATTCGCCGCGTGCGGCCGTCGGAGGTGTCGACCTACCCGTCGTACCGGGACGCCGTGATCACGACGGCGCGGCATTTCGACCTGGACCCCGATTGGGTGCTCCTGACCAACGGACTGGATGAAGGAATCCTGATGGCCGCCGTGGGCCACATCGCGCGCAGGCGCATCCACGACGCGGAGAACATCATCCCGCTGCCGGCCTTCGATCCGTACCCGAACTCGACCGCCGCCGTGGGCGCCACGGCGATCCCGATTCCGCCAGGGCCGGAGTTCGCGTTCCCGACCGGCGCGGTGGTCGCGGCGATCACGCCGCGCACGCGGATGATCTTCCTGAACACGCCGAACAACCCGACGGGACAGTTGATCCCCATGGCCGACCTGGCGCGAATCGGCGAGGCCGCTCCGAAGGCCGTCGTCCTCGTAGACGAGGCGTACATCGAGTTCGGCGGCGCGAGCTTTCTCCCCGAGCTGCCGCGCTTCCGCAACGTGCTGGTCGGGCGGACGTTCTCCAAGGCCTACGGGCTCGCCGGCCTTCGTGTCGGGGTCGTCATCGGCCATCCGGACGCGCTCGACCCGGTGCGGGCGGTCACGCTCCCGTTCAACATCAACGCCGTGGCGCTCGCCGCGCTCGACGCCGCGCTCGGCGACGTCGAGTTCCTGCCGCGCTATGCGGCGGAGGTGCGGGAGTCTCGCGAGCGCCTGTACGCCGCGTGCCGCCGCCTCGGACTGCACTACTGGCCGAGCGCGGCCAACTACGTGCTCGTCCGCGTCGGCGAGGCGGCGCCGCTGGTGGCGGCGCTCGCCGCCCGGAAGATCCACGTCCGGGATCGCTCGAAGGACCCGGTGACGCCGGGCTGCATCCGCATCACGGCGGGGATCGTCGCGCACACCGAGGCGGCCATCGAGGCGCTCGAGTCGGTGCTCGCGATGAGGGAACGCTGATGTCCCTCCGCGCGCGTAGGGCGGGTCCGACGAAGCGGCTCGTACGTAGGGCGGGTCCCGCGAAGCGGACCCGCCAGACGAACCAACCGCCCCGCCGGGCGACGATCGATCGCCGCACGACGGAGACGCAGATCCGCGGACGGCTGGTCATCGACGGGCAGGGACGGTACGACGTCCGCACGGGCATCCGCTTTCTCGATCACATGCTCGAGCTCGTCGCGCGCCACGGCGGGTTTGACCTGACGCTGCGCGCCACGGGCGACCTCGACGTCGACCAGCACCACACGGTCGAGGACATCGGCATCGCCCTCGGCGAGGCGATGCTCGCCGCGCTCGGCGATCGCAAAGGGATCAACCGCGCCGGGTACTTCGTCATGCCGATGGACGAGACGCTCGCCGTCGCGGCCGTGGACCTGAGCGGCCGGCCGCATGCCGTCGTCGATCTGAAGCTGGGCGTCGAGCGCGTCGGCGATTTGCAGAGCGAGCTGGTGCACGACTTCTTCGACGGGTTCGCCTCGGCGGCGCGCGCCAACGTCCACGCGACGGTTCTCTACGGCCGGTCGAGCCACCATCAGGTGGAGGCGGTGTTCAAGGCGTTCGCCCGGGCCCTGCGGGTTGCCTGCGCCCGCGACGCGCGCCTCGCGAAGATGCTGCCGAGCACGAAGGGGCTGCTGTGATTGCGCTCGTCGACTACGGCGCGGGCAACCTGACGTCGGTGAAGAAGGCGCTGGCGTCCTCCGGCGTCGAATTCGTCGTGCCCGGCTCGCCGCTCGAGTTGGCCGGCGCCGCCGGAGTGATCGTGCCCGGCGTCGGACACTTCGCGGCCACCGCGGCGCTCGATGCGTCCTGGCGGGAGGCGATCGCCGGGGCGGTCCGCGGCGGCAGACCGCTGCTCGGGATCTGCGTCGGCATGCAGTGGCTGTACGAAGGGTCCGAGGAAGCGCCGGAGGTGCCCGGCCTCGGCCTCGTGCCCGGCCGCTGCCGGCGGCTCCGGGGCGACCCGGCGCGGCGCCTGAAGATCCCGCACGTCGGCTGGAACGCGCTCGATCCGACCCGGGGCGGGAGCCGCCTGCTCGCCGGCCTCGCCCCCGGCGCGCACGTCTATTTCACCCACTCGTACGCCGCACCGGTGACAGCCGACTGTGTGGCATCGACGACCCATGCCGAGCCGTTCGCCTCCGCCGTCGAGCGGGGCGACGTCTTCGGCGTGCAGTTCCACCCGGAGAAGTCGGGCGATACCGGCCTCCGCATCCTGCGGAACTTCCTGGAGCTGTGCGTCCCCCGCCGCAGCGCCGCCGAGGCGCGCCGGTGCTGACCAAGCGCATCATCGCGTGCATGGACGTGCGCGACGGCCAGGTCGTCAAGGGCGTGCAGTTCCAGCAGCTGCGCCATGCGGGCGATCCGGCGGCGCTCGCCCGCCGCTACAACGTGGAAGGGATCGACGAAGTGGTCATCCTCGACGTCACGGCCACGCTCGAGAGCCGGCGGGCGCTCCGGCAGACGATTTCGGCCGTGGCCCATGAGATCTTCCTGCCGCTGACGGTTGGCGGCGGCATCCGCTCCGAAGACGACGCCGCGGCGGCGGTGGACGCGGGGGCCGACAAGGTGAGCCTCAACACCGCGGCGCTCGCCACCCCGGGGCTCGTCGCGACGCTCGCCCGCCGCTACGGCAGCCAGGCGGTCATCGTCGCGATCGACGCCAAGCGGCGCAACGGCGGCTTCGGCGTCTACGTGCGCAGCGGCACGGCCGACGCCGCGCGCGACGCCGTGGAGTGGGCGCGCGAGGCCGAGTCGCTCGGCGCGGGCGAGATCCTGCTGACGTCGATGGACCGCGACGGCACGCGCGAGGGATTCGACTGCGAGCTGACCGCGGCGGTCGCCGACGCGGTCAACATCCCGGTGATCGCCTCAGGCGGCGCCGGCGGGCTGGATCATTTCGCCGAGGTGTTCACCCGCGGCCACGCCGACGCGGCGCTGGCGGCCTCCATCTTCCACTACGCCGACACCGGCGTCGCGGAGTTGAAGCGGTACCTGCACGCCTGCGGCATTCCCGTTCGTCTCTGATTCGATGCGCGCTTCACCTCTACAGGCCACAGAGACACGGAGGCACAGAGACCGATTGAGAAGCAGCCTCCGTGTCTCTGTGCCTCTGTGGCCCGTGGAGGCGTACCGATGCTGATTCCCTCCATCGATCTCCAGGGTGGACGCATCGTCCAGCTCGTGCAGGGTGAGAAGCTGGCACTCGAAGCTGTCGACCCGGAGCCGTGGCTGGCGCGCTTCGCGCGCTTTCCGCGGGTGCAGCTCATCGACCTCGACGCGGCCAAGGGTGAGGGCGACAATGCCGGTCTCGTGGCGGCGATCTGCGCCCGCCTCCCCTGCCGGGTGGGCGGGGGCATCCGCGCGATCGAGGGCGCCGAAGCGGTCCTCGACGCCGGCGCGCACGCCGTCATCGTCAGCTCCGCGCTCTTCCGGGGCGGCGCCGTCGATCTGCAGTTCGCCGCCGCGCTGGCCGAGGCGATTGGCCCCGAGCGCGTCATCGCCGCCGTCGACAGCCGCGGCGGACACGTGGCGATCCACGGCTGGCGGACCGTGCTGCCGATCACGGCGGTCGGCGCCGTCCGGGCGCTCGAACCGTACTGCGGCGAGTTCCTCTACACCCACGTCGATACCGAAGGGCTGATGCGCGGCACCGACATGGACGCGATCCTTGCCGTTCGGCGCGCGACGGGCCGCCGGGTGACGGCGGCCGGCGGCATCACCACGCGCGCCGAGATCGACCGCCTCCACGCCGAGGGGGTCGACGCGGTGGTCGGCATGGCGATCTACACGGGGCAGCTGTCGCTCGAGGAGTTCTGATACCATTACGCCGTTCGACGTAATCGTTACGTCGAACAGCGTAACGCATGGAGAACCCCTTCATCTACGGCGAGATCGTCCCGGACGAGGCGTTCGCGGACCGCGAGGCGGATCTCGATCGGCTGGTGGCGGATCTCTCGTCCGGCCAGAAGGTCTTTCTCATCTCGCCGCGGCGGTACGGCAAGTCGTCGCTCGTCCACCGCGCGCTCCACACGCTCGCGCGCCACGGCGCGCTCACCATCGAGCTGACGGTCAGCAGCTACAGCTCCTACGTCGCCTTCCTCGAGGGGTACGCCCGCGCCCTCGCCACCGTCGAGACGAAATGGCAGCGCGCCCGTGCCTGGCTGGCCGCTGTGATCACGACCACGCGTCCGGAGCTGCGATACGAGCCGGAGGAAGGCGGGACCGGCCGGTTTTCCGTCGCGTTTCCTCTCGTCCGCACGGCCCGCGAGGTCAACCGGCTGGCGAACGAGATCTTTTCGCTGCCCGGCCGGCTCGCCGCCGACCGGAAGCGCGCCGTCATCGTCGCGCTCGACGAGTTCCAGGCGATCGACGCCTTCGACGGCGGCGAGGTGGAGCACGCGCTGCGCGCCGCCGCGCAGCAGCAGCGCCAAGTCGGCTACGTCTTCGCGGGCTCGGAACCGAGCCTGATGGAGAAGATGATCGGGCCCCGGCGCCCGTTCTACAAAGCGGGTCCCGTCATGCGGCTGGAGAAGATTCCGCCGGTGGTGTTCGCCGAGTTCGTCGAAGGCCGGTTCGGCCGAGGCGGCATTCGCGCGGAGCCCGGCCTCGGGGCGGCCATCGTCGAGCTGGCGGGAAACCTCCCGTACGACGTGCAGCGGCTCTCCCACGAAACCTGGGACGACGTGCGCGCCGCCGGCGGGCGGCGGGCCGGCCTGGAGCAGTTGCACGCGACGCTCACCCGCCTGCTGGCCGAGCAGGACACGCTGTTCGAGGCCGTCTGGCAGCGCCTCACCCTCGCCCAGCGCGCCGTCCTCCGCGCGGTCGTCCTGCAGGGGGGCCGCGAACTGCTCTCCGCCGATACCCGGGCGCGGCATCGGCTCGGCGGGCCGTCGAGCATCCAGACATCGCTCGCGGCGCTCATCAAGCACGATCTGCTCATCAAGCAAGGACCGCACTACGTCGTCATCGACTCGCTCCTGAGGGAATGGATCGCGCGGAAGACGTATTAGCCTGGATTATTCACGAACGCGTCGTTCACACTGCTGGGTGCTCCCTTCTCCGTTCGTGTTCCGGTTCGGGTCTGCCGTTCCTCGGTCCCCGTCGAGCCGGTTCGAGGGGTTCCGGCGAGGACGAGCCAGAGCCCTCCGACCAGTGAACCGCGAACCCGCGAACCGACCGTGAACACGAACCAAGCACCGAGAAGCGTGAACGACTGATTCATGAATAGAGTGTTCATGTATTTGCGTTGTTCATTATTAATGAACATGATATAATACCGAACATGGCACGGCCTGCACCCGCTGCAGATCTGGAGGCGTACGAGCCGGCACTCCAGAAATGGATGCCCAAGGCCGAGATCCGCCTGCCCGCCGGGCCTTTGAACCGCTTTGACGCCATCCTGACCTGGAAGACCGCCGTCGGCGGCACCATCCGATACCTTGTCGAGGAGAAACGACACCTCCGTTACCAGGATGTCGCGGTCATAGCCGATCAACTGAACCGCAGAAGGGCGGACCTGCCGGCCAAGCACGCTGACGATCGACTCCTTCTCCTCGCGCCCCACGTGCGACCCCAGCAGGCGGAAGCCCTTGAACGGGCCGAGATCGATTATCTTGACCTCGCCGGCAACGTCCACCTCGAGGCGCCCGGTCTCTTTGTTCATGTCGAGGGACATCAGCCGCCGAGGGAGACTCGAACCGCCCCCGGACGCCCCCAGAAGGCGTGGATCAAGGTCGTCATGGCAATGCTCATTCGGCCCGACCTGATCAACGCCCCATACCGAACCCTCGCCGACCAGGCGGACGTCGCTCTCGGCACGATTGCCAAGTGCATGAACGACCTGGCCCTTCGGGGTCTTCTGCTAGAACGCAAGGACGGGCGAACGATCCCCAATCGACAAGGCCTCGTGGCGCTTTGGGTGCAGGCCTACGTCGAGGGACTTCGCCCCAAGCTCAAAGAGCGTCGCCTCCAGGTTCGAGCCGATGAGAAGCAACAGATCTGGACCCGTCTGCGCGCGGTTCTGGCGGACCGCGGACAACCGTGGGCCCTGACGGGAGCCGATGCGGCTGAAGTCCGCACGCACTTCTTTCGAGCGGAGGAGACAGAGATCTACGCACCGCTGCGCACATTCGAAGACCGCGATACTCAGAAGGCGCTCATCGCTCAACCCGCGGTCCGGGCTGGCAACCTTCTCGTGATAGAGCCTCCGGGCCCGCTCGCCATACCCCGCGCGAACGACGAGGGTGTCCCGCTGGCCCCAAATCTTCTCGCCTACGCGGAGCTTCGTTATCGCGGAACGGAGCAGGCCGTCGAAGCAGCCGAACTGCTTCTGCCGAAGGTGCTGGACGATGCCGCGCATTGAGCCGACGCTGGTCCCTGTCGTCGCGGACCTCGAGCGCGGGCTTCGCCAGCGTGGAGTTCCATTCGGGGTAGTCGGCGCGTTGGTGCCGGAGCTGCTCCTCGACACTCGTCCCGCTCGGATGACCAACGACGCTGACGTGATGGTCGTCGTCCAGACGTTGGCGGACTTCGAGACGCTGAAGGACAAGCTTGCAGCTCATGGTTTCGAGCGGACGCGCGTGCCGCACCGGTTGCGCCATACGACCGGAGGGTTGCTGGATATTCTCCCCTACAGTGAATCAATCGCTCCAGATGGCCGCCTGGAGTTGCAGGATGGCTTCGTCTTCAACATGGCGGGCTTCCGTCACGTTGTTCCCCACGCTGTTCCCACCACGATCGAAGGCGGGTTGACACTTCCTCTTGCGCCCTTCAGTTCGATCGTCAAAGCGGTGCTCGATCGATTCGACGACCCCGATGCGGAGTGGGTCGGGACTGCCGCCGCCGAAAGAGGGCGAATCTATCTGGAGGACGAGCACAGAACACACGTGTTTGAGCTTTTCCGCTGGTATCGGCTTGGGACGGGCCTGTGGCGTTAACAGCCACACTCCCGATGCCTCTTACCGCGTTCGCCACGCTTGAGCGCCGCCTCGCGCCGCTGTGCCATCGCACGTTGACACGTCAGGTGACGGCCTACGTCTCGTACACGCGGCGATCGAGAACTGACGAGATCTGGGCTTGATGGCTGCTGACTTCTGCGACGCGCCGGACGATTTCGCACGACCAGCGCGTCGGCCGGCCCAAAGACGCCCAGTTTGCGGGGATCGCGACCCACAACGGCGATCACGCCACAGCAACCTGCATGCCCGGCCGCCGGATGGCATGAACGCCTGCAGTCCACTCCCCGCGCGCAGGCCCGCAGCCCCAAGCCCACCGCCCGAAGCCCATAGCCCCGAGCCCGTGAGATGACACGACTGTTGGAGCGCCTCGGTCTGCACCGCCCGGAACTGCGGGCGTGGGCGATGTACGACTGGGCGAACTCCGCGTTCCAGACGACGGTGATCACCGCCGTGTTCCCGGACTTCTTTGCCAGCGTCGCCGCGGCCGACCTGCCGCCGGCGGTCGCCACGGCCCGGTTCGCATGGGCGACGACGGCGGCCGTCGCGCTCATTGCCATCGCGGGGCCGATCCTCGGCGCGATCGCCGACTTCCGGGCGCTCAAGAAGCCGATGCTCGGCGTCTTCATGGCGATTGGCGTCGCCGCGACGCTCCTGATGGCGACGATCGACCGCGGTGAATGGCAGTACGCGGCGGCGCTGTTCATGGTGGCGAACTTCGCCATTGCCGCCAGCTTCGTGTTCTACGACTCGCTGCTGCCGCACATCGCCGCGCCCGACGAGATGGACCGCGTGTCCACCGGCGCCTACGCCGTCGGGTATCTGGGTGGCGGACTGCTCCTCGTCGTCAACCTGCTCTGGATCCTGGCGCCGGCCTCCTTCGGCATTGCGGACACGCTCGCCGCGATCAAGCTGTCGTTCATCAGCGTGGCCGTCTGGTGGTGCGCCTTTTCGATTCCGCTGTTTCGCCGGGTCCCCGAGCCGCCGCGGCGGCTCGAACCGGACGAGGCGGCGGCCGACAGCCCCGTGCGCACCGCCGTGGTGCGGCTCGGCGAGACGTTCCACGAGCTGCGCGGCCACCGGCAGGCGTTCCTCATGCTCGTGGCCTTCCTGCTCTACAACGACGGCATCCAGACGATCATCCGCATGGCGACCATCTACGGCGCGGAGATCGGCATCGACCGGAACGCCCGGATCGCCGCCTTCGTGCTGGTGCAGTTCGTCGGCGTGCCGTTCGCGTTCCTCTTCGGCGCCTTTGCCGGCCGGGTCGGCGCCAAACGCGCCGTGTTCGTCGCCTTGTTCGTCTATACCGGCATCAGCATCCTGGGCTATTTCATGACGGCGGCGTGGCACTTCTTCGCGCTGGCGTTGCTGGTCGGCTCGGTGCAGGGCGGCAGCCAGGCGCTCAGCCGGTCGCTCTTTGCGCGGATGATTCCGAAGCACAAGTCGTCGGAGTACTTCGGCTTCTTCTCGGTGTTCGAGAAATTCGCGGGGATTGCGGGGCCGGCGCTCTTTGCCGCATCGGTGACGATCTTCGGCTCCAGCCGCGCCGCGGTGCTGTCGGTCATCCTGTTCTTCCTGGCGGGCGCGCTCGTCCTCACGCGCGTCGACGTGGCCGAGGGCGAGGCCCAGGCGCGCCGATCGCCATAGAATCTCCCCATGTCGCCCGGCAGCCTCGCCGGCATGCTCGCCCTCGTCGTCGCCGTTCAGACCGTCGAGCCGCGCGCATGCTCGCCGCCGCCCGCGCCAGGGACGCCGTCGCCCGTGCCGGCCTCGCCCGCGACGGAGGTGTTCAGCACCGCCGACGGCGTGCGCTTCGTCGTCGAGACGGTGGCGGCGAGCCTCGAGGTGCCCTGGTCGATGGCGTTCGCGCCCGACGGCCGCCTGTTCGTGACGGAACGGCCGGGGCGAGTCAGGATTCTCGACCTCGCCGCCCTCCGATCCGACCTCGCGCTGACGCTCGACGATGTGTTCACCCAGAGCGAAGCGGGGTTGCTCGGGATCGCTCTCGACCCCGAGTTCGCGCAAAGCCGCCTCGTCTACCTGTATTACTCGGCTCGACTCCCTGCGGGCGGCCGCGTCAACCGGGTGGTCCGCTACCGCGAGGTGGGCTCGACGCTCGGCGAGGCCGTCGTCTTGCTCGACGACATTCCCGCCGGTCCCATTCACGACGGCGGCCGGATGCGGTTCGGCCCGGACGGGCTGCTCTACATCACGACCGGCGACGCCTCGAGCAGCGGACTCGCGCAGGATCTCGGCTCGCTGGCGGGCAAGATCCTGCGGCTCGGCCGCGACGGATCGACGCCGCGGACCAATCCGTTCGGCTCACCAGTCTATTCCTACGGGCACCGGAACCCGCAGGGCCTCGACTGGCATCCGGCGACGGGCGACCTGTGGGCGTCCGAGCACGGCAATATCGGCAACGACGAGGTGAACCTCATCGACGCCGGCGCCAACTTCGGGTGGCCGCAGATTCAGGGCAGCCAGTCGATGGCCGGCATGAGAACGCCTGTCGCCTCGTACAGCCCGGCGATTGCGCCCTCGGGCGCGTCGTTTCATCGCGGCCAGCGGTTCACGCGGTTTGCGAACAACCTGTTCGTCGCGACGCTGCGAGGCACCCATCTGCTGCGGCTGACGATCGATCCGGCCTCGCCGCGGCGGGTCGCCGCCGAGGAGCGGCTGCTCGACGGCACCTTCGGAAGGCTGCGCGACGTGGTGACAGGACCGGACGGGCTGCTGTACATCGCCACCAACAACCGCGACGGTCGCGGGAGCCCGTCGGCAACCGACGACCGCATTCTGCGCCTCGTACCGGCGCCATGAGGAGAACTCGATGAGGACAGCGTTGACCGCCCTGTGGCTCCTCCTGCTGACTGCAGCGCCCGGCGGGCCGCAGCCGGCGCCGCCGCTCGCCGGCGCCATCGACATCCACGTCCACAGCCTGCCCGACGATCGCCCCAGAACGCTCGACGCGATCGAAGCGGCCCGGCAGGCGCGGGAGCGCGGCATGCGCGCGATCGTGGTGAAGAACCATTACGAATCCACCGCGGGGCTCGCCTACCTCGTGCGAACGCTCGTTCCCGGCATCGAGGTGTTCGGCGGCGTCGACTTGAACCTGACGGTCGGCGGCATCAATCCCGCCGCGGTGGAGCACATGACCAAGGTGACCGGCGGGTGGGGCCGCATGGTCTGGATGCCCACCTTCGATGCGGAGAACCAGGTCCGCTCCTCCAAGGACGCCCGGCCGTTCGTGAGCGTCTCGCGCGGCGGGGAACTGCTGCCGGCGGTTCGCGAGGTGATCGGACTGGTGGCGAAACACAATCTGATCCTGGCGACCGGCCACTCCTCCGCCGAGGAAGGGCTGATGCTGCTGCGAGAGGCACGGCGCCAGGGCGTTCAGCACATGGTCGTGACCCATGCGATGAATCCGCCGATTCAGATGACCATCCCGCAGATGCAGGAGGCCGCCAAGCTCGGCGCCTTCATCGAGTTCGTCGGCAGCTCGCCCGTCGCCGCCGATGCCCCGGCGCGCTACGACCGCTTCGCCGAGGCGATCGGAAGGGTCGGACCGGAGTTCTGCATCCTCTCCACCGACCTCGGACAGATGGGCAACCCGCTGCCGGTGGAGGGCTTTGCCGCGTTCCTGGCCGCGATGCGGGCGCGGGGGTCGTCCGCCCAGGACATCGACCGCATGGTGAAGGACAATCCCGCGCGCCTGCTCGGCCTCCGCTGATCACGGGCCACAGAGGCACAGGGACACAGAGGTAGGTATTCCTCCCCTGTGCCTCGGGTCTCTGCGGCCCGCGATCACGCCAGGCGCTTGGTCGACCGCAGCGTCGCCAGCGTCAGGATCGCCACTCCCCACCCGAGCAGCGCCAGCGCATCGGGCCAGAACACCTCGAGTCCGACGCCCTTCAGGAAAATCCCGCGCAGGATCACCAGGAAGTAGCGCAGAGGGATCAGATAGGTGACCCGCTGGATCACGTCCGGCATGTTCTCGATCGGGAAGATGAAGCCGGAGAGGAAGATCATCGGCAGCAGGAAGAAGAACGACGTCGTCATCATCGCCTGCTGCTGGGTGCGCGAGATCGTCGAGACGAACAGGCCGAGCCCGAGCGCCGTGAGCAGGTAGACCAGGCACATCAGCAGCAGCAGCCCGAAGCTGCCCCGCAGCGGCACCTCGAACCAGCCGACGGCCACGGCGACGACGAGAAGGACGTCGAACATGCCGATCATGGCGTACGGCACGAGCTTTCCGACGATGAGCTCCCAGCGCGAGAGCGGCGTGACGTTCAGCTGCTCGAGGGTCCCGAGCTCCTTCTCGCGCACGATGGCCATCGACGACAGCGTCGCGCACACCACGAGCAGCAGCAGCGCCAGGATGCCGGGGATCATGAAGTGGCGGCTCTCGAGCGTCGGATTGAACCACACGCGGACGTCCGCGCCGACGAGCGGCGTCGCGGAGCGCCCCGTCGCCGCCGCCAGTTCGCGGGCGTACGACACGACCAGCGCACCCGCGTAGCCGAGGGCGACGTTCGTCGAATTGGCGTCCGTCCCGTCGGCCACCACCTGCACCGACACCGGCTGTCCCGTCCGGACGCGCTCGCCGTAGGCCGCCGGAATCGCCAGCGCCATCCAGGCGCGCCCGCCGTCGAGGTACCCGTCGATCTCGTCGAGGGAGGCGAGCACATCGACGATGACGAAATTCGCCGACGCGTCAAAACGGGCGATGAGATCGCGACTTGGCGCCGATCGGTCCTCGTCCACCACGACGATCGGCACGTTGCGCACGTCGGTCGTCGCCGCGTAGCCGAGCATCGTGAGCTGGACGAGCGGCGCCATGATGACGATGCCGAAGAGCCGCGGATCCTGGCGCAGCTCCAGGAATTCCTTCCGCATCAGGTGCCGCACGCGTCTCATCGGCTCAGGCTCCACTCGCGCCTGAGCCGCAGCGAGGCGAGCGCGAGCACCATGGCGGCGAAGACGCCGAGCGCCGCCAGCTCCTGCCAGAAGACCGCCGCGCCGGCGCCCTTGAGCAGGACGCCTCGGAGCACCGTCAGGAAATAGCGCGCCGGCACGGCGTAGGTGATCGCCCGCAGGACCGCGGGCATGCTGGAAATGGGGAAGATGAACCCCGAGAGCATCAGCGTCGGCAGGTAGGAGGTCAGCAGCGCGAGCTGGAACGCCACCTGCTGTGTCTCGGCGAGCGTCGAGATCAGCACGCCGAAGGCGAGCGCGCCCACGAGGAAGAGCGCGACGGCGGCGACGAGCAGCCACCAGGATCCGCGAACGGGCAGGTCGAAGAGCAGCATCGACACGCCGACGATCGCGAGCGAGGAGGCGAGCGACAGCAGGAAATACGGCATCGTCTTGCCGACCACGTAGGCGAGCGGACCCACCGGCGACATGCGTACCTGCTCCATCGTGCCCGCCTCCTTTTCGCGGACGATGGAGAGCGCCGTCGAAACCACGGCGGTCAACATCGCGATATAGGCGATCAGCCCCGGAACCAGGAAGAGCGTGCTGCGCAGCTCGGGGTTGTACCAGACGCGCGTCTCGGCCGAGAGCAGCGGCCGTGCCGCCGCCAGCCCCGCCGCCGCTTCGTACCGCGCCGACACGGCGCTGACGATGCCGGCGGCGTACCCGACCACCGTCGTCGCCGTGTTCGCGTTGTCGCCGTTCACGATGAGCTGCACGCCGGTGGAGCGGGCCCCGCGCAGATCGCGCCCGAACCCTCCCGGAACGACCAGCACCGCTCTCGCACTCCCGTCATCGAGCCGGCGAACGAGATCGGCCTCGTTTGAGATGTCGCCGACGAAGTCGAAATAACCCGAGTTCACGAACGCCGAGATCACCTCCCGGCTGGCGCTGCTGCGATCGTTGTCCTCCACCGCGAGCGGGATGTTCCGGATGTCGAAGCTGAGCGCGTAGCCGTACAGCAGCAGGAAGAACGCCGGCACGAACAGCAGGATCAGGAGCGTCCGGCGGTCGCGGGCGATCTGCCGGAACTCCTTGATCGCGATGCTCAGCGTCTTGCTCACCGGCCGCTCCGCTCGACGATGTCGAGGAACACGTCCTCGAGCGACGGGGCGACGAGGGTGCAGCTCGCCGGAATGCCGGCGTCGCGAAGCCGGCCCGACACGAGATCGGGGCGCGCCTCGGCCGACCGCAGCACCGCGTGGACGGCGGTGCCGAAGACGCTCGTCTTCTCCACCTCCGGCATCTGGTCGAGCCGCCGCATCGCGTCGACCGGCTGCGGCGCCCGGACCTCGATGATCGGCCGGCCGGCGAACACCTGCTTCAGCTCGCCCACGCTGCCAATCGCGGCGAGCCGCCCCGCGTGAATGACGGCGATTCGGTCGCAGTGCTCCGCTTCGTCGAGATAGTGCGTCGTCACGAGCACGGTCGTCCCCGCGCGCGCCAGATCGCGGATGAGACGCCAGAAGCGGCGGCGCGACAGCGGATCGACGCCGCCGGTCGGCTCGTCGAGGAACACGATGGGCGGCTCGTGAAGGATGGCGCACCCGAGGCTCAGGCGCTGGCGCCAGCCGGCGGAGAGGGACCCGGTGAGCACCGCCTCGCGGCCGCCGAGCCCCGCCATCTCGAGCGCGAAGGTGCGGCGCGCCGCGAGACTGTCGCCCGTCAAGCCGTAGATGCCGGCGAAGAACGCGATGTTCTGGTCGACCGTGAGCTTCTCGTACAGCGAGAAGCGCTGCGACATGTAGCCGATCCGCTGCTTGACGGCCTCGGGATCGACGGCGACGTCGATTCCGCCGACCCGCGCCGTTCCGGACGTGGGGCGCAGCAGCCCGCACAGCATGCGGATCGTCGTCGACTTCCCCGCGCCGTTCGCCCCGAGGAAGCCGAAGATCTCCCCCGGGCGGACGTCGAAGCTCAGGCGATCGACGGCGACGAACGCGCCGAAGCGGCGCGTCAGCTCCCGCACTTCGATGGCGTTCATCGGCCGAGCGCCCGCTCCAGCCGCGCCTCGGCGAGGCGCACGCCCGCAAACGTTCGCGCGCGATCGAGCTCCGCCTGGAGCAGCGCCACCTCGGCGTCGAGCACCTCGGTCTCGGTGGCGACGCCGGCCCGGTACCGCTCGGTGACGACGCGGCCGGCCTCTCCCGCCGCCCGGACGGCGTCGTCGGCCGCCGCAATCGCCGCGGGCCCCGAATCGAGCTCGAGCCGGCGCTGCTGCAGCTCGAGGGCGAGCACCGAGTCGAATTCGGCGAGCCGCTGCCTGGCGGCGTCGGCGACGCGGCCGGCCTGCGCCGCCTCCGTGCGCGTTCGGTCTCCGTCCCAGAGCGGCCACCGGACGGCGACGGCCGCCTCCCACGAGTCGTTCCATTGCTCCGCGATCGGAAAGATCCGGAGATTCGGCCGGGCGTAGTCGACCCCACCCGTGACGGCCACCGTCGGCCGGCGGCCCGCTTCCGCGATCGTGCGCTGCAAATCGGCCGCCTGGATCCTGTGCTCGAGCGAGCGCCGTTCGTTGCGCATGGCCCGCGCCTCCGCCACCAGGCTCGCGAGCGGCATCGGCGGCGCGGGCGGCAGATCGAGGACCTCCACCGGTTCGATCGGCTGCAGCAGATCGGCGCCGATGAGGCGCGCGAGCTCCGCCGAGACGACCGCCTGCTGGTTCTGCGCCTCGACGAGCAGCATCCGCTGCCGCGACTGCTGCGCCTCGGCCGACGCCACCTCGTTGGGCGGCACCACGCCGGCCTTCAGGCGCGCGCCGACGTCGCGGAGGTGCGCGCCGCTGCGGGTGAGGCTCCGGGTGAGCACGTCCACCGTCGCGCGGGCCGTCACGAGCGCCCAGAACGCGCGCGTCACCTCCAGGCGCAGGTCCGCCCGTGCCGCGGCGACGTCGGCGGAGGCCGCCGAGGCTTCCGCGCGAGCCGCGCGCTCCAGCGCACCTGTGCGCCCGCCGCTGTAGATCGGCCACTGCAGATCCAGGCGGGTGCGGTAGTTGTCGGGAGCGTCGGGATAGAGGACGCGCGACCTTCCGGTCGGCGTCGGCACGACGAACTCGGTGACGTGATTGGTGCGAGCGTAGCTCCCCTGGAGGGCGACGATCGGCCGATCGGAGGCTTCCCGCACGGCGACGGCGTCCTCGGCCGCCTCCGCGCGCGAGCGCGCCTCGGCCAACCGATGGCTCGCCTCGACCGCCCGCATGCGCGCCTCGTCGAGCGAGAGGCGGGTCGGCGCGACAACCTGCGCGGCGGCGCCGCTCCCGAGGGCATCGAGGACCAGAACCACCAGGAACACGAGCAGGCTCGTTCTCATGACGCCACTTCCTTCGCGAGCAGGTTGATGAAGACGTCCTCGAGCGACACGGTGCCTGCGGCGGCCGCGCGGAGCCGGGACGGATCGTCGCTGGCGAGCAGGCGCCCCTCGTGGAGGAGCGCCACCCGCGTGCACCGCTCCGCCTCGTCCATGTAGGGGGTCGACATCAGAATCGTGATCCCCTGCGACAGAAACTCGGAGAGCAGCTTCCAGAACTCGCGCCGCGACACCGGATCGACGCCCGTTGTCGGCTCGTCGAGCAGGAGCAGCTCGGGCTGGTGTACCAGGGTGCAGACGAGCGCCAGCTTCTGCTTCATGCCGCCGGACAACCGGTCGGCCAGGCGGCGGCGGAACGGCGCGAGCTGCGTCATCTCGAGCAGCTCGTCGCGACGCCGGTCGTAGTCGCCGACGCCGTGCACCTCGGCGAAGAACGCAATGTTCTCATCGACCGTCAGGTCGCCGTAGAGGCTGAAGCGCTGCGACAGGTAGCCGACGCGCTCGGTGAGATGGCGGTGCTCGCGGACCGGATCCCGGCCGAGCACGCGCACCTCGCCAGCGTCGGCGCGGATCAACCCGCACATGAGCCGGATGGCGGTCGTCTTGCCGGCGCCGTCGGATCCGATCAGCCCGAACATCTCGCCGCGTTCGACGTCGAAGCTGACGCCGTCGAGCGCCCGGGTCGCGCCGTACGCCTTCCTGACGCCGGCCAGATGGATGGCCGTGGTCATGGAAGCGTCAGTTCCGCATCCACGGGCATGCCGACCTTGAGCGCGCCCGCGCGGTTGTCGACCGACACCTTGATGCGGTAGACGAGCTTCGAGCGTTCGTCGGCCGTCTGGACGTTCCGCGGCGTGAACTCCGCCTGCGGCGAGACGTAGGTGACCTTCCCGGGCACGCGGTCGCCGGCATCGGTCAGCACCGTCGCCGCCTGCCCGAGCGTGACGCGCGGCACGAGCGGCTCCGGCACGAACAGGTTCGCCCAGGCGTTGTCCAGGTCGGTGACCACCACGAGCGGCATGCGCGGCGCCACGACCTCCCCCGCGTCGGCGATCTTCTGCGTCACGATGCCGGCCACCGGCGACACGACCGTGGCGTCGGCGCGGGCCCTCTCGAGCACGGCGATCTGGGCGTCGGCGGCGGCCACCCGGGCGCGCGCGGCGTCGCGCTGCTCGCGTGTGGCGCCCGCGCGCAGGCGCGCCAGCGCCTCACGGGCGGCGGCCGTGCGCTCCCGGGCGCCCCGCACCCGCTCGGTGCCAACGGCGGCCCGCGCCCGCGCGTCGTCGCGCTGCTTCTGCGAACCGGCGCTGGCAGTGAGGAGCGCCTCGAACCGGGCCAGATCCGTCTCGGCCGATTCGAGCTCCGCCGCGACGGCCGCCGCGTCTGCCGCCGCGGCGTCGACCTGCGCCTGCGCCTGTCGGAGGTCCTCGGGACGCGCGCCCGCCAGCAGGAACCGCAGCTCGGCGTCGGCCGCCGCCCGCTCGGCCCGGGCGCGCGCGATCTGCAGCTCGACGTCGCGCGCATCCAGCCGCGCGACGAGATCGCCAATGCCGACGCGATCGCCCTCGGCGACCCGCAGCTCGAGCAGGCGGCCGCCGACGTCGGGCGAGAGCTGGACCTCGGTGGCCTCCACGTGCCCCGATACGCGTATCGTGTTCGACGGCTCGGGCGCCTCGCAGCCGGCCGCCGCCACGAGCACGGCGCCGATGACGGACCATGCGCCTCTCGTCTTCATGTGTCCCTCCGGAGCATGGCACGCGCCGACGTCTGCACGTGCCGGATGAACTCGTCCACGTTGCGGGGCGCCGCCGCGGCAAGGCCGTGCACGCTCTTGCGCTGTGCGATCACCCGCTGGCGCGCGAAGAAGATCAGGATCGAGGGCAGGATCATCAGATAGGTGAGGAGGGGATCCGCGTCGCGGAACGCTCCTTCCCGCTGGCCCTGCACGATGACGTCGCGCACGGCGAGGTAGACGGCGTTCATCATCCCGAACGTCCCATCGTCGATGTGCGCCGCGCCCGAGGCGAGCTCCCGCAGCATGATGGGCGGGAACCAGGGGCGGGCGGCCGCCTCCTCCACGATGGCGGCGATCCAGGCGTCGATCTTCGCGTCGGCGGGGGCGGTGCCGTCGGCGATGGCGCGCGTGCGGACGCCCACCGCTCGGAACATGTCGCGGAGCACGTCGACGTACAGCTCCTGCTTGCTCCGGTAGTGGTAGTAGAGCATCGCCTTGTTGACGCGCGCCCGGGTGGCGATGCGGTCGACCCGGGCCGCCTCGAAGCCGCGCTCGGCGAACTCCTGCGCGGCCGCCCGGAAGACGGCGGCTTGCGACTGGCCGCGTGTGCGCCGCTTGTTAACCAACTAGTTAGTTAATAGCGCAAACGCCTTATCTCGTCAACACGCCCCTCTCGCTCCCTCGCCCCACCGTATACCATTGCAGAGCATGCGCATCGTCGTCGCCGGTGGCACCGGCTTCCTCGGGTCGGCCCTCGTCGAACGCCTCCAGAAGGACGGCCAGGCGGTCACGGTCCTCACGAGACACCCCGCGAGAAGCCATCACCTTCGCTGGGACCCCTACGGCGCGATCACCGCGTGGGCGCACGTGCTCGAAGGCGCCGACGCGGTCGTCAACCTGGCGGGCGCCTCAATCAACAACCGCTGGACGGCCACCTACAAGCGCGCCATGTGGAACAGCCGCGTTCAGGTGACCCGGTCGCTCGTCGCGGCGATGAAGAGCGTGCGGCGCATCCCGCCGACCCTCGTCAACGCCTCCGCGATCGGCATCTACGGGCCGCATGACGACGAGCCGCTCACCGAGGAGAGCGGCGCCGGATCCGGCTTCCTCGCGGGCCTCGGCGTCGCCTGGGAGAAGGAGGCGCTCGCCGCCGGGCCGGAGGCGCGCGTCGTGCTGCTGCGAAACGGGGTCGTGCTGGGCCGGGAGGGCGGCGCGCTGCCGCACATCGCCCTCCCCTTCCGGCTGTTCGTCGGCGGACCGATCGGATCGGGCCGGCAGTACGTGTCGTGGATTCATCGCGACGACTGGGCGGCGCTGGTCGTCTGGGCGCTGTCCAACACGACCGTCTCCGGGCCGCTCAATGCCACCGCCCCGAACCCGGTGACGAACCTGGAGTTCTCGCGCACGCTGGGACGCGTGCTCCACCGGCCGGCCTTCGTCCCGGCGCCCGCCTTCGTCGTGCGTGCCGTGATCGGCGAGATGGCCGATGTCGCCCTGACCGGCCAGCGCGTGTTCCCCGACAAGGCGCATTCGCTCGGCTTCGACTTCCAGTTCCCGACGCTCGAGCCGGCGCTGCGGGCCGTCTACGGCGACGCGGGTCAGCGCGTGTAGCGGTCCAGCGTCTCCAGCCACAGCGGCACCGGCGCCGGCGTGCCGGGCGCTGGGCCGAAAATGATCTGCCTGGTTTCGAGCCGCTTGCCGTAGAAGCGTTCGTTGGCGTCGCGGTCGGGCCGGACCGTGCTGCCGTTCACGGTGACGCCGGCAAACAGCCCGCGCGCCCGCGAGTAACTGAGGATCTCGGCCCGGAGCTGCACGTCGGTGGCCGCCTTGGCCTCGCGCCCCACCGGCCCGGCCGCAACCGCCGCGTCGGCTCCAAGCGTGAACTGGTTGGAGACGAGGTTCTCGAGGCCGCGCCGGTTGTTGATGACCAGGATGAGATCGGCCGCTTCGCCGCCGATCTGCAGGCCGATGCTGCCGCCGGTGATGGTGAGGAATCCGGGCGCCGACCACCCGCCCTGCGTCCGCGCGCTGATGATCCCGCGCCCGCGCATGCCGCCGACAATGAAGCCGGCGCGGACGGTGCCGGGGAAGATGGCGACCGCTTCGGCTCCTCCAAGGATCGCCCTGGGAATCGCCTTGTCCTCGGCCCTCATGATCTCGCCGAACACCGTGGCGGCTTCGCGCACCCGGCGGGCGTCCTCGGACTCCTGGCGTGCCCGGGGCACGGCCGGCGAACCCATCAGTACAGCCGCAGCCAGAGCCACGGCCACTTGCTGCCGTCTCATCATGCCTAGATGATAGCCGGAGCTCCGGGCCGGAAGTTGCCGCCCAGAATCGCCACCGAGTCGGCCCCCAGCCAGCCGTCGAGCACCTTGGCATAGATGGTGCGGAAATCGGTTTCGTGCCGAACGTCGCCGCCGCTGTTTTCGAGCGTCGGGTTGGCGGGGTTCGGGTCGAGGGAGGCCGCGGTCCCGTAGATGCCGCCGCGCACCATGCCGCCCATCGCCATCATCACGCCGGCGGCGCCGTGGTCGGTTCCCTGGCTGCCGTTCTCGGAGATGCGGCGGCCGAACTCGGAGAACTGCAGGACGAGCGTGTCGTTGAGCAGCCCCTGATTGCGCAGGTCGGTGTAGAAGGCCAGCAGGCCGTCGCTGAAGGTGGCCATCAACGTCGCATACGCGCCCCCGCCGGCGTTCCCCTGGCCGGCGTGGGTGTCGAATCCGCCGGTCTGGACCCAGAACACCCGCGTGCCAATGCCGCGGACGATCGACGCGGCCACCGTGCGCAGCGCCAGCGCGAAGCCGCTATTGGGGTAGGTCACCGTCGAGACGTACGTGTTCACCGAGCCGACGCGGTCGAGCGTCGCGAGGGCGCCGGCGATCGACCCGTTGACGAACGAAAGATAGGGTCGATCGATCGACACGTGCGAGGCGATCCGCGTGGCCGCGAGCCGCTCGTTCTGCGCTTCCACGCCGCCGTTCGCGCTCGACAGACTGTAGCCCCGCGCATCCGGGATCGCCGGCACGGGAACCGTCCGGGACACCAGCGCGCGCGGCGTTTCGCGCGTGGCGTTCCACGCCCACAGCGCATCGACCGGCCCCGGCAGCGTGTCGAGATAGCGGCCGAGCCACCCGACCCCGGACGTGGTGTTCGGATTGGCGGTGCCCCAGACGTCGAGGCCCTGGAAGTGCGAGCGGCTGGAATTCGGGTACCCCGTCCGCTGCACGATCGCGAGCCGGCCTTCGTTGAAGATCGTGCGCAGGCCGGTGAGCCGCGGGTGCAGGCCGAGCGCCTTGCGGCTGGAATCGCTGCCGATCTGCAGCACCTGACCGGCGGGGACGGCAATCGCCGGCCGGCGGCTCCGGTAGAACGGGTCCTGATACGGAATGACCGTATTGAGCGCGTCGTTGCCGCCGCCGAGGTACACCACGACGAGGTTCCGGCTTCGCACGCCCTGGGCGCGCGCGATGTCGCTCAGGAACGCCGGCGCGGCGAAGCTGACGGTGAAGGCCGCCACGCCGTCGCGCAGGAAGTCCCGTCGGGTGATCTGTGTCATCGGCGTCTCACACGAACTGGTACTCCGACGAGCCGAGGATCAGCCGGGCGAGGCCGGCCGCCTTGGCGTTGACCTGCGCGTCGGACCCGGTCCACGGCGTGGCCGTGTTGACATAGCTCAGCAGGTCCCGGTACGGCCCCAGCGAGAACGGCGCCGGCGACAGCCGCTCGTAGAGGAAGAACTCCAACAGTTGATCGGGCGAGACCCGCCACGTCCCGGTCGCGCGCGTGAGGTTGAACCGCTGGTTGGCGGCGAGCGTCGCCGCGAAGTTCATGCGGGCCAGCATCGTCCCGGTCGAGAACCAGCCCGCCCCGAGCTCCCAGCCGGCCACGTCCGGCGGCTCGAACAGCGTCTGCCCCATGTTCGTGAGCGGCTGCATCGCAGCGTTGACCGAGAATCCGGTCCACCCGACTTCGCGGATCGCCCGGACGACGAACTCGACCGGCCAGGAATAGCGCGTGAACCAGAGATCCGGATCGTTGAACCAGGGCGAGTGGAGGATGAACCGGACGACCGGCTTCATCTCGGAGTTGTTCCGGAGGTACTCGTCCGCGACCGCCTCGACGAACTCCGGGTCCGGCGGGCGCAGATCGGTGACGAAGAAGTGCCAGAGCTTGCGCGCCAGGCGCCGCGCGGTCTCCGGGTGCAGCGCCAGCGCCGTGATGAAATCGAGCCCGTCCTGCATCCCGTCGGCCGCCGACCGCGCCGGAATCGTCCGCCCGCCGTCGGCGTAGATCGGGAAGGTGAACGTCTTCGCCGTCGTGTCGTGCTGGGCCGCGTTGTAGAAGAACTCGTGATACGTGGCCGGGTCGTTGGTATTGCCGTTGGCCGGCACGCGCTGCAGGTTCCACCCGGTGAACACGCGGGCCGCGGCGTAGACGTCCTGCTCCGTGTAGTTGCCCACGCCCCACGTGAACAGCTCCATGATCTCGCGGCCGAAGTTCTCCTGCGGCCGCCCGCGGACGTTCGTGCGCCCATCGAGCCAGACGACCATCGCCGGATCCCGCGCCACTTCGAGGAGCAGGGTGCGGAAGTTGCCGAGGGCGTGCTGCCGGAACAGTTCGATCTGGCCGGGCGGGCCGGGGAGGTCGCCCGGCTTGAGCGCCAGCATCCTGGCCCCCTGCAGCCCGCCGGCGAAGCCGGCCACCTTGCTGTACGCGGTGGCGAAGTGGTTGTGCCAGAAGAGCGCCATCTTTTCCTGGAGCGGGCGCTCGGAATGCACCATCCGGAAGAGCCATCGCTGGCGCGCGTCGTCGATGTTCGTGTTCGGCGCGAACTCGCCGCCCCTGGTGGTGACGCTGACGTGGTCGCTGCGCCCGATGTAGGAATCGACGTCGTCGGGCTGCCGCTGGTACTCGACCAGGAAGTCGACGACGTCTGACAGGGAGGCGTCGTCGAAACGATCGAAAGTCCTGGCGCTCGGCCCGAATGCCGCCCGACGGAGCAGATGCTCGACCTGCCAGTTCTCTCGCGCCATGTGAATGCCCTGGGAAAAGTCAATTGTATGCGCAGCGACCCGGGCCAACGGGGTGATTCTTTCGTGACGCTCGGGCGTGCGGTCTTGCAACGTGGATTACGTTTTCGTGTCGAGGCGCTGGTACAATCGCTCGGCTCGATCTCAACGATGCCGTCTGGACCACGCGCCAAACGCCTTCGCCGTCGCCCGCGGCGCCCCGCGAACCGCCGAACGCGAACGTCCGCGCCGCGCCTGCGCATTCTTGCACCGGCCTCCAGCGCCGCGCGGACCGGGCCCGCCGACAGCGGCCTCGCGCCGGGCATGCAGGCGATCAGCAGCTATCTGGCTGTCGCCAACGTTGCCGCATCGGTCGAGTTCCTCGAGCGCGTCTTCGGATTCACCCGGGGCGTCGTCCTGCCCGATGCCGACGGCCAGCTCCGCTACGCCGAGATGCGCCACCGCGACTCGGTCGTGATGCTCGTTCGAAAAGGAGACGCGACGGCCGCGACGAGCGGCGCCGCGGCGCTCTACACCTATGTCGAGGACGTGGATGGCGCGCTGGCGCGGGCGCGGCAGGCAGGCGCGGGCGTGGGGGAGGCGGAGGACAAGCCGTGGGGCGACCGCGTCGCCGCCGTCACCGATCCGGACGGCTACCGGTGGGTGCTGGCGACGTTCAAGAAGCTCGCGCCGTTTGCCTAGCCTGGATTATTCACGAACCCGTTGTTCACATTGCTGGGTTCTCCCTTCTCCGTTCGTGTTCCGGTTCGGTTCTGCCGTTCGTCGTTCCCCGTCGAGCCGGTTCGAGGTGTTCCGGCGAGAACGAGCTATAGACCTCCGACGAACATTGAACCGCGAACCCCGAACACGAACCCTGAACACGAACCGAGAAGCGAGAACCGAGAAGCGTGAACGACTGATTCATGAATAGGGCGGGCTAGCCGGTAGGTGGTAGCCGGTAGCCGCGGTTCGTGTCGGACGGCACTTGACCGCGCGCTGCTGGCGGAGGGAGACTCCACGCACTATGCGCAACAAGGCATTCTTCGTCGTCGCCATGATGGCCGGTATCGCGCTGGCCGCTGTCGTGGCCAGCGGCCAGGACGCAGGCCGGGGACGCGGCGCGGCGCCGCCGGTGCCGAACCTCGCCACCGACAAGACGATGTTCTGGCCGGCCGCCGATATCGAGGCGCGGTGGGCGGAGAACGAGCGCCTGAAGCGGAACAATTCGCGCCTCTTCAACGGACCCACCAACATCAGCGCGAACGTCCGGATCGTGGCCGACGAGGATGAACCGCTCGTCCACGAGACCACCGCGGATCTCTGGATCGTCACCGCTGGCACGGCAGTGTCGCGAACCGACGGGAAGCTCGCGGGCGGATCGATCGCCAACGCGACCACGCGGCCGGTGCGCGCCGGTGACGTCCTGTACGTGCCGCCCGGCGTGCCCCACCACTTCACCGGGATGAAGGGCTTCCGGGCGTGGCTGATGCGCTTCGACACGCTGGGGCTGGCGCGAACGGGGCCGCCGCCGGCGCCGGCAGCAGGTCGAGGTCGAGGCGCCGCGGGTGAACCCGGAGCCGCGCGCGGCGGCCGAGGCGCCGCCGCGCCGCCCGTGCCCGACCTGTCGACCGACAAGACGATGTTCTGGACCGCCGCCGACATCGAGGCGCGGTGGGCGGAGAACGAGAAGCTCGCGCGGATCAACTCGCGGATCTTCAACGGACCCGCGAACATCAGCGCCAACGTTCGCATCGTCAATCCGGGCGACCCGCCGGCGACCCACGAAGGCACCGCCGACCTGTGGCTCGTGACCTCCGGCGAGGCGATCGCGCGCACCGACGGCGAGATCGTGCAGACGAATGGCGCCGGGACGATCCGCAACGGCATGGCACGAACCGTCCATGCCGGCGATCTCCTGTACGTGCCGCCGGGCGTGCCGCACCACTTCACGGATATGAAAGGCTTCCGGGCGTGGCTCATCCGGTATGACGTGGAAGGCTGGCGGCAGACTGTCCAGCCCGCGGGGCGCGGCGGCGCGCAGTAAGCTGCTCGCCACGTTCAGGAAGCCTTCAGGTAACTCGGAAGGGGCGATGCACGCGCATCTATCCCATCCTGCGCTCGCGCGCCACTGCCACCAGATCAGCCGCACCTGCCGTTACCTCTCATGGTAACATTTGATTGATGGGCAGGTATCGACGTGGTGGATACCTGTTCATCACCTGGAAGGGCGACCATCCGCCGCGTCACGTGCACGTGTACCGCGATGGCAGGTTGATCGTGAAATGGGATCTCGACAATCAGAAACCGATGAAGGGCTCGGCCACCCGTCGCATCTTGGAGCTCATCGCGGAACTCGAAGCAGAGGGACTGCTGTGAGAATCCGTTCCGTCACGCACAACAATCGAAAGAAGGTGTTCGAGGTTCGCGCCTCCACGAAGACGCTCATCTTCCCGTTCTCCAAGGCGGAGCCGACACCGACGATTCGGGACCCGATCACCCAGCTTGCGGTTGATGCGGAGGCTGGCCGCGAAGCGTTCACGTACGTCCTGCATTCCGGCCGTACGGGCACCGTCCACATCGAGCAGCTGCTCGAATACAACCAGGACCCGACGTACCTGCGGGATCTCCTGCTCTACCGGTTGACGCTCGAGGCGCAGAAGCGAATCGCCGCGAGCCCGCTCTCGAAGCGTGAGATCGTGCGCCGGCTCGGGACCTCCGCCGCGCAACTGTATCGGCTGCTGGACCAGACCAACTACCGCAAGTCGGTCGATCAGGTGCTGGCCCTGCTTCAGGTGCTCAATTGTGAGGTCGATCTCGTCGTTCGAACGAAGACCGCCTAGCCGGCAGGTGGTAGGCGGTAGCCGGTAGGCCTCCTTCCGCTCCGTTCGGCATCGACGCTATGATCTGCACCGCTCGAAGCTTCCAATCCGATTGCTGGGAGGCCGCCGTGGAGATATCGCGCGTCCAGGGCCCCCTCGTCGCGCTCGTCTTGCTCGTGGCGCACGCCGCGCTCGCGCAGGATTCCCCTGTCTTTGTCCGTCGATCGGCTCTACCGACTCCGCCCGTCCTCGACGTCGAGGTGCTGCGGCAGCAGCGTGTTGACATCCCCTCCGCCCAGACACTGTCGAACCCGCAGCAATCCAGCGTGCTCGAGCTCGACCTGTTTGCCGACGTGTCGTTCCGCGCCGTACGCGAGCGGCTCGAACCCACCGCGCACGGGATGTCGTGGGTCGGCGTGCTCGAGGGCTATCCCGAGAGCACCGCGCTGTTCGTGCTGGTCAAGGACGAGCTCATCGGGCACATCTACACGCCGTTTGGATTTTTCCGAATCGAGCGGCAGGCGGACGGCACGTATCTCGTCCAGCAGATCGACCAGAGCGCGTTTCCCGAGGGGCCAGACGTAATTGAGACCCCACCGGAAGCCGCGGACCGCTCGACGGATGACGTGTCGTCAGGCAGGGCCGACAACGGCAGCGTCATGGATGTCCTGGTGGCCTATACGCGCAATGCCTTGGCAGGCTTTGGCAGCGAGACGCGTGCGTTGGCAACAATTGACCTCGTTGTTGCGGAAACCAATCAGGCGTTTCGCGGCAGCAGGATTTCGACGCAAATTCGGTTGGTGCACACAACGGGCGTCGACTACGCGGAAGATGGAAGCTCCGACTTGGGCCGGTTAAGGAACGCCAGCGATGGCTTCATGGACGGCATACACGGGCTGCGCGACCGCTACGCGGCAGACCTTGTCGCGCTTATTACCGAGCGTGGGGAGGGTTACTGTGGAATAGCGTACGTGCTGTCCCGTCGTCGGTCCGCCGGCGACCCCGGGGGAGGGTTCTCCGTCACCGTACGAAGCTGTACGGCAAACGGGCGCACCTTTGCTCATGAACTTGGACACAACCTCGGCGCCGCTCATGACTGGTACGTGGAAGGGCCCGGGCAAGGAGTGAACGACTACTCTTATGGCTACGTCAATCTCCCCGGCCGGTTTCGCGAGGTGATGGCGTACTACGATCTCTGTCGAGACACTCGGACGAATTGCGCTAACCTGCTCGCGTATTCAAACCCTGCTCTCACCCACAACGGCCGCCGGGCCGGCGTTCCGGTCGGCACCAACGTCACCTGTACCAAAGGCAACGTCAACAACCCCGATTGCGATGCCGACCTCGCTCGGACGTTTGCCGAAACGGCTCCAGTGATCGCGCGCTACCGCCACAGCCTCACGGCCCTCAGCGCGCGGCAGCTCTTGCCCGGCGCGTCGTTCCGGTCTGCCGGCGGGCGCTTCCGCCTGACATATCAGACGGACGGAAACCTCGTGCTGTACGACGACCGCGACCGCGTGCCGCTCTGGGCCACGCGCACCGGCGGCACGAGTCCCGGACAGGCCATCTTGCAGACCGACGGCAACTTCGTCGTGTACGACCGAGGCGGCGCAGCCGTCTGGTCGTCGGGGACGCCCGACAATCCGAACGCGTACCTCATGGTGCAGGACGACGGCAACGTTGTCATCTACAGCGCGAACGACCAGCCGCTCTGGAGTCGAATGCAGGAGCCTAGCCAGTAGCCGGTAGGTGGTAGCCGGTAGGTGGTAGGTGGTAGCCGGTAGCGGCTACCGGCCACCGGCTACAACCTAGTTGTCGTACGGCTGCATCGATTCGATGAGGCCGTTGAGCATCTTGCCGACTTCGGCGGTCCGATCGGCCAGACGTTCGTAGTCCTGCTGCGACAGGAATCCAAGACGCAGAGCGACTTCGAGTTGCACCTCCACCTCGCCCTGCGATCCAAGCGCGATGTCGAGGTAATGAACGTAGGCGCGCTGTCGCTTACGCCGCCGGCCTTCTCCGATGTTCGAGGGGATCGATACCGCGGCGCGCCGAATCTGGGCGGTCAGGCCAAACCGTTCGTCCGCTGGGAAGTGCGACGTTGCGCGATACACGTCGTCCACAAGCCCCATCGCTTGCTGCCACACCTTGAGATCGCGGAACGATCCGGTCTGCGTCATGACACGAGATCCATGCACAACGCATGCACCCGCATTTCGCCTGGAATTCGGGCAGATGCAACAGCGGGACGACGGAATTGCACCGCGGCTGCGGAAAGGGGGTGGCAATTTCTGCCACCAGGCCTTGGGCTACCGGCTAGTTCCTACCGGCTACCGGCTAGTTCCTACCGGCTACCACCTACCGGCTACCACCTACCGGCTAGCTTCCGATAGCACGCCTCGTACATCGGCACCACGCGCTCGACGCAGAAGTGCACCCGCACGCGGCGGCACGCCGCGGCGGCGACCGCCCTGTGCCGCGCCTCGTCTGTCAACAGCATGACGGCGCTGGCCGCCATCTCGTCGAGCGCCTCGGGCGCGTGGAGGTACCCGCTCACGCCGTGCTCGATCACCTCGGGCAGGCCGCCGACGCGCGAGGCGACGACCGGCACCTCGCACGCCATCGCCTCGAGCGCGGCAAGGCCGAAGCTCTCCTGCGCCGACGGCAGCAGGAACAGATCGCTCACCGACAGGAGCGGCACCACCTCCTCCTGCGCACCGACGATGTCGAGGAGATCCGTGATCCCGAGCTGACGCGCGACGCGGTGCACCGTTCCCCCCTCGGGGCCGTCGCCCACGAGCAGCAGACGCGCCGGCACGGTCCGCCGGATGCGATCGAAGACCTTCAGCACGGCGTCGATGCGCTTGACCGGCCGGAAGTTGGAGACGTGCGTCACGATCTTCACGCGCGGGTCGTCGCCGGCCAGCCGCCGCCGCAGGTCCGGGTGGCTCTGGCGGCAGTGGATCGCGCAGTCCAGGAAGTTCGGGATGACCGAGATCTCGCGCGTGATGCCGAGCTCCGCGATGGTCGCTGCGCGCAGGCTCTCCGACACCGCCGTCACCAGGTCCGACTGCTCGATCGAAAACGCCACGATCCGGGAGTACGACGGGTCGTTGCCGACGAGCGTGATGTCGGTGCCGTGCAGCGTCGTCACGACGCGCGGCGCCGGCCCGTTGCCGGAGGCCGCGAGCACCTGGCGCGACAGGAACGCCGCCGTCGCATGCGGCACCGCGTAGTGCGCATGGATGATATCGAGGCGGGACTCGCGCGCCACCTGCACGATCGTGTTCGCGAGCGACAGCAGGTACTGCGGCTCGCGGAAGAGCGGATAGGTCGGCGTCAGGACCTGATGGAACGCGAGGCCCGCCTGGAACTCGCCGAGCCGGAAGGGCGTCTCCGTGCTGATGAAATGCACCTGGTGCCCGCGGCGCGCCAGCGCCTTCCCGAGCTCGGTGGCCACGATGCCGCTGCCGCCGACCGACGCGTAGCAGACGATGCCGATGTTCATCGGATCCAACTCCCAGACACCAACTCCCAACTTCCAAAGACCACTCGACACTTGGGAGTTGGACCTTGGGAGTTGGGAGTCTTGCCCGTCACCTCATTCTCCGGGGAGCAGATGCGAGCGGACCACCGGCTGCCGGACGACGAGCCCCTCGGCGAACGCGACGCCGATCTGCGCGCCGAACTGGGCGTCGCGGCTTTCGATGAGCTGCTGGAAACGCGCGCTCGTCAGTCGGGTCGCGACCGCGTCAGCGCCGGCCGGCCTGAACTGGCTCGCGTAGCAGGCGAGCGCCCGGCGCTTGGTGTCGTAGTGCCCGCTCACGTCGACGACGAAGGAGGGCGGCGCCATGTCGTTGATGAAGTAATAGCAGACCATCGCCGGCTTCCACGCCTCGCCGGCGGCGGGGTACCGTCGCAGCCCGGCGCTGAAGACCGCCTCCGTCAGCAGCTGGCTCGCGGCGACATGGTCGGGGTGACGATCGGACCAGTACGGCAGCGCGACCACCCGGGGTCTCGCGCGGCGGACGAGTTCGGCGGCGCGGCGCAGATGGTCCGGATCGCTTCCGATGCTCCGGTCCGGAACACGCAGATTCGTCCGCCAGAGGGCGCCGAGCACGACGCGCGCCTCTTCGGCCTCCGCCAGCCGCTCGTCGATCGTGCCGTTGCTCCCCATTTCGCCCGCGGTCACGTCGCACAGGCCGATGCAGTGGCCGAGGGCGGCATGCTTGGCGAGCGTCGCGCCGATGCCGATCTCGATGTCGTCGGGATGCGGGCCGAAGGCAAGAACGTCGACCGGCGCCGCCGCCGGCGTTATCTCGTCCAACTGAAGACCTCGTCGGCCGGCTCGGGCGTCCCCTGCACCGCCCGCAGCAGGAGGCGCGCCGCCACGAAAGCGCCGGTGACGCTCACCGCCCCTCCGCCCAGCGCGAACAGGTGATGGGGGAAGTTGCGGTGCGCCCCGATGTACATGAGCCCGTCCGCGGTCGCACCGTAGGGTGCGTCCCAGCCGTAGGCGGGCCGCAGGCCGTAGATCCCCGGATAGAGCGTCAACAGCTCGTACATCAACTCGTTGGTGCGCTGCACGACCGCCGCCGCCCTCGTCCGTTCGGGCGGCTCGTTCTGATCGGCGCCGATGACGAGCAGGCGATCGCCGTCGGCCCAGCGGACGTGGTGGGGCGGCACATGCAGGTCGGCGAGCGCCGCGCGGGGATCGCCGATCTGGCGACGCATGCCCGCGGGCATCGGTTCTGTCAGCACGCCGTAGGCTTCCCGGGGCGTGAAGTGGCGCTGCAGCGCCTTGAACTCGGCGGTCGCGCTGCCGGTGGCGACGATCACCCGGCGCGTGCGGATCGTGCCCCCCTCGGCGACGACATCGGCGTGTCTGCGGGTGAAGCGGACCGCGCTGACCCGCGAGCGCTCGAAGACAGCCGCTTCGCGGCGCGCGGCGGCCACGGCGAGACCGAGACAGGCGCGGTACGGGTCGAGCGCGAAGCCGTCGGCCATCTTGAGCGCCCCGGACGCCTCGAGCCGCATCCTCCCCTGCACCTGCCGCTCGGTCAGCCACGCCACGTCGAGTCCTCCGGCGTGGCGCGCGCCGTACTCGCGTCGCAGCAGCTTTTCCTGCGCCCCGCGGGCGGCCGCCACGACCGTGTCGCGCGGATCGAGATGGCACTGCACCCGCAGCCGCCGCAGCAGCGCGGCCCCCTCGAGCGCACCCCGACGCCACGCCTCGAACACGCGCCGCGCCGCTCGAAGCCCGTGCCTGGACGCCACCTCGCGGAACGCGGGACCGGGATCGGGCGTCAGCCAGCCGGCGCTCCTGGCCGTCTGACCCTGGCCGAGGCGGTCGCGCTCCAGCAGAACCGTCGTCAGGTCTGCAGCCGCGCACATGTAGGCGGCCGCACAGGCGGTCAGCCCACCGCCCACAATCACGACGTCGGCCGTGTGCGCGCCGCGAAATCGCGGGAAGGCCGGAACCCGCGAAGCGGGAACGCGGTGAAGCCAGGGAGTCGTGCCGTAGCGTGTAGGCATCAGCGTCGTCTTCGATGCAACTCCCAACGCCCAACGCCCCAACTCCCACACGAGGGCTGGGAGCTGGGAGCTTGGGAGCTGGGAGTTGTCAATTGTCGTTCGGCGATGCGCCGCACGGCGACCTCGAGCACCGGCAGGCCGAACATCCGGCCCGGACGGACGCCCCGGTGCTGTTCGGCGAACTCCGTGAGAAACCTGCGAAGGTCGGCGCGGAACGGACTCGGCACGAAGCGGAATTGTACCTTGCCGCTAAGATGGATCACCCATGCGGCGCCTCCTGCGCAGTCTGGCGCTCGTTCTCGTCGTCCTGCTCGCGGCGGCCGCCGCCCTCGTCTTGTGGGGACGCGCCGCACTTCGCGGCAGTCTTCCCCAGATCGACGGCGAACGGCGCGTCGCCGGTCTGTCGGCGCCCGCCGAGGTCACGCGCGATCGGCTCGGCGTACCGACCGTTCGCGCCGCCACCCGTGCGGACCTGGCGCGGGCAACCGGTTTCCTGCACGCCCAGGATCGCTTCTTCCAGATGGACCTGGCCCGCCGCCGCGCCGCGGGCGAGGTCTCCGCGCTCGTCGGCCCGCGGGCGCTGGCGCTCGATCGGGAGATTCGTCTTCACCGGTTTCGCGCCGTGGCTCGCCGCGCGGTGGGTCTGCTCGGCGCGGCCGACCGTGAGATGGTCGAGGCCTACACCGCCGGCGTGAACGCGGGACTCCAGACGCTCGGCGCGTCGCCGTTCGAGTACCTCGTCCTGCGCCAGGCGCCGGCGCCATGGACGCCGGAGGACACGGTGCTCGTGATCCTGTCGATGTACGTCACGCTGCAGGACACCGACGGCTCGTACGAAGCGACGCTGGCCACCATGCACGACGTGCTGCCGGCGGCGATGGTGGCGCTGCTCGCGCCGGACGGCTCCGAGTGGGACGCGCCGCTCGTCGGGCCGGCGTTCGCCGTGCCGCCCATTCCCGGCCCTGACGTGTACGACCTTCGGGCGAGGCGACGCGGAAGACCGCAACCCCCACCCCCCAACGCCCAACGCCCAACTCTCGAACGGATCGAGTCGAAGTTGGGAGTTGGAAATTGGGGGTTGGGAGTTGACGACGGCCGTGAGCGCGAGGCGATTGGCAGTAACAGCTTTGCCGTCGCCACTCCGCTCACCACCGTTGGCGGGGCGCTCCTCGCCAATGACATGCACCTCAGCATCAGGGTGCCGAACACGTGGTACCGCCTGTCGATCGAGTGGCCGGACGGGTCGGCCCCAGGCGCGCCGAACCGGGTGACCGGCGTGACGCTGCCTGGCGTGCCCGCGATTGTGGCGGGCAGCAACGGCCATGTGGCGTGGGGGTTCACGAACACGTACGCCGACTGGAGCGACATTGTGCTGCTCGAGGTCGATCCGTCACGTCCACACGCGTACCGGACGCCTGAGGGATGGCGCGAGTTCGAACGGCACGAGGAAGTGATCGAGATTGCCGGCCAGCCGCCGCAGCGATACGACGTGCTGTGGACGATCTGGGGGCCAGTGCTCGGGCCCGATCATCGTGGGCGCCCGCGCGCGTATCGCTGGGTGGCGCACGCCGCCGACCGACTGGCCGCCGCGATTGCCCCGATGGAGTCGGCGCGCACGCTCGGCGACGGGTTCGAGCAGGCGAACGGCGTCGGCGCACCGGGCCAGAACGTCATCGTCGTCGAGCGCGACGGCCGGATTGGCTGGACCGTGTACGGGTCGATTCCGCGCCGCGTCGGCCTCGACGGACGGATCCCGGCGTCGTGGGCCGACGGCACGCGCGGCTGGCGCGGGTGGCTGGAGGACGGGGAGTATCCCAGCGTGACCGACCCGCCGAACGGCCGGCTCTGGACCGCCAATGCCCGGGTCGTGGGCGGCGAGATGCTGGCGGCGCTCGGCGACGGCAGCTACGAAATCGGATCGCGCGCCCACATCATCCGGGAACGGCTGATGGCGCGCGACCGCTTTTCACCGCGCGATCTGCTCGAGATCCAGCTCGACACGCGCGCCGATTTCCTGGCGCGCTGGCGGACGCTCGTGCTGGACACGCTCACGCCGGAGGCAACCAGGGGGAACGCCGATCGCGCGCTGTTCAGAGACATCCTCGAACGAGAGTGGTCGGGGCACGCCGCGCCCGATTCGGCCGCCTACCGTCTGACCCGGGCGTTCCGCCAACTGATCTCGGACCGCATCGTCGCGTTCGTCCTGGTCGAGTGTTACGAGGCGGATCCCGCCTTCGACTACAGGGCCGTCCGGCGGCGCGATGCGGCGATCTGGCGGCTCGCCACCGAACAGCCGCCGCACCTGCTTGACCAGCGGTACGCCGCCTGGCGCGACATGCTGCTCGAGGCGGTGGATGACACGATCGCGCAGGCGATGCGCGGCCGGCGCGGGACGCTCAGGGACCGGGTCTGGTCGGAATACAACGAGGTGGCGTACCGGCATCCGTTGTCGGCCGCCGTCCCGTTCATCGGAGGGTGGCTCGATATGCCGCGGGCGACGGTGCCGGGCGACCTCTACACGCCGCGCGTGCACTGGGGGGCGATCGGCGCCTCCGAGCGCATGATCGTCTCACCAGGGCGCGAGGCCGAGGGCATCATGCAGATGCCGACGGGCCAGAGCGGCCACCCGCTCTCGCCGTTCTACGCGAACTCGCATCCCTCCTGGCTCGCCGGCGACCCGACGCCGTTTCTGCCGGGCCCGGCGCTCCACACGCTGAGGCTGGTCCCCTGACGGCTACCGGCTACCAGCTACCGGCTACCAGCTACCGGCTACCACCTACCAGCTACCGCCTACCACCTACCGGCTACCAGCTACCACCTAGATCAGCAGCGCGTCGCGCGCGGCGATGACCCGTTCCTGCGCCTGCTGCACGGTTGGCGCCGCGGCGGTCAGGTGTCCCATCTTGCGTCCTGGGCGCGGCTCCGTCTTGCCGTAGAGATGCAGCTTCACCTCCGGGAAGCGGCACGCGACGGCCCAGTTCGGCTCGCCTCCGATCCAGAGGTCGCCCAGCAGGTTGGCCATCGCGGCGGGGCGCGGAATCTCGGCCGAGCCGAGCGGCAGTCCGCAAATCGCCCGTACCTGCTGCTCGAACTGGCTCGTGACGGCGGCATCGATCGTGAGATGCCCGGAGTCGTGCGGCCGGGGCGTCAGCTCGTTGACGAGCAGATCGCCGTCTGAGCCGACGAAGAACTCGACGCACAGCACGCCGACGTATTGCAGCTCCTCGAGGATCGTGCTCGTGATCTCCGAGGCCCGGTCCGCGACGGCGGGCGTGACGGCGGCCGGTACCGTCGTCAGGTCGAGCACGTGATTGCAGTGGCGGTTCTCGAACGCCTGGAACTGCACGATCGATCCATCGAGGCCCCGCGAGGCGACGATCGAGATTTCCGCCTGCAGGCTGATGAACTTCTCGACGACCGCTTCCTGGTGGCCGATGGCGGTCCAGATGTGCTCGACGTCGGCGGGCGTCATCGCCTTGTGCTGCCCTTGACCGTCGTAACCGTACGCGGCGGTCTTGATGACGGCGGGGGTCCCGACGCGGGCGACGGCATCCCAGAGCTCGTCGAGGGTCGCCGCTGCGGCAAACGGCGCCGTCGGCACCCCGCGGTCGGCGAGGAACGTCTTCTCGCGCGCGCGCTGCTGCGCGGTGTGGAGCGCCATCGCCGACGGGCGCACCGGCACGAGCGCCTCGACCGCGTCGATGGCGTCGATCGGAACGTTTTCGAACTCGAACGTCACGACGTCCACGCCGCGCGCGAAGGTGCGGAGCGCGTCCAGGTCCTCGTAGGACGCCGTCACTTCGACGTCGGCGATCTGGCCGGCTGGCGAGTTGTCATCGGGGGAAAACGAATGGACGCGGTAGCCCATCCGCCGGGCGGCGATGGCGAACATGCGGCCCAGGTGGCCGCCTCCAAGGACTCCCAGCACGGCGCCCGGCGCAATCACGCGCGCGTGGCTGCCGAAACCGTGAGGCGAGGGCCGGCTCACGGCAGATGTTCCTGGCGCACCTTCTCGGTCTGCTCGTCCCGAAATGCGCGAAGCTTCGCCCGCAGCTCGGGACGCGAGTTCGACAGGATGGCGACGGCGAGCAGGGCGGCGTTGATCGCGCCCGCCTTTCCAATCGCCAGCGTGCCGACGGGGACGCCCCCGGGCATCTGAACGGTCGACAGCAGCGAGTCGAGCCCTTGGAGCACGCTTGGCAGCGGCACGCCCAGCACCGGCACGACCGTGTGGGCGGCGATCACGCCCGCCAGGTGCGCCGCGCCGCCGGCGCCGGCAATGATCACCTCGAGGCCCCGCGCTTCGGCGCCGCCCGCGAACTCAGCCGCCTCAACGGGCGTCCGGTGCGCCGACAGGACGCGGCGCTCCTGCGCGACGCCAAAGCGGTCGAGCATCTCGGAGGCGTGCTTCATCATCTCCCAGTCGGAGGATGAGCCCATCACCACCGCTACCAGGGGCTGTGCCATCGGAAAGCGAAAATTGTACCTTACCCTGGTCGTGGCAATAGGACTTGCGTGGGATACCTCCGCGGCAGAAACGGCGTATGCGGGACCGCGCCCTCGTTCCGCTCGTCGGTCCAGGCGCGCTGCGGTCAGCGGGCGGTCGCCGCCCGCCGGCCTCTATCGTCTCCCGATACTGAAGGCGCAGGTCGTACGCAGAATCTGCCGCGTCTGAAGCACTCCAGGAGCGAGATTGCTGCCACCCTCCGGGGCTGGATCAACGATTTTCCAGGGGATCCCGCCTGGCAGGCGTCGTGCGTCTCCTTGCGGCCGGCACGTTTGAGGATGCCCCTCGGACGACGGTATGCTGGGGAGGTGACGAGATGGCCGGTGGAGCGCTCAGGCTCGAAGAACGCATTTCTCATGTGGAGGGGCAGGTGAACGAGCTGTCACTGCGGCTCTCCGGGGTGGAGGCGGCCATCCGCCATCTCGAGCAGCGGACCGACGCGCGCTTCGATGCCGTCGACAGGCGCTTCGAAGTACTGGACGCGAAGATGTCCCGCCAGTTCACGTGGCTCGTCGGGATCCAGATCACGACGCTCATCGCGATCGTCGCTGCCTTGCTTTCGCGCGGATAGACACACCCGCCACGTCAGCACCGTCGCACCGTCCTCGCACCGTCGCACCCTCGCACCGTCCTCGCACCGTCGCACCCTCGCACCGTCGGACGCACCGTCGCACCGTCGCACCCTCGCACCGTCGCACCCTCGGATCGTCCCACCATCCACCTACACCGTCACCCTCATCCTCTTCCGCAGCTCCGCGTCGATCGCGCCCATGAACTCGTCGGTCGCCAGGTACGGGTGATCCGGCCCGATCAGCGTGGCGAGGTCCTTCGTCATGCGACCCGACTCGACGACGGCGACGCAGACCTGCTCCAGCGTCTGGGCGAATTCGACGACCTCCGGCGTGTCGTCGAACTTGCCGCGGTACTGCAGGCCCCGCGTCCACGCATAGATCGACGCGATCGGGTTGGTCGACGTCGGCTTCCCCTGCTGGTGCAGCCGGTAGTGCCGCGTGACGGTGCCGTGCGCCGCCTCCGCCTCCACCGCCTTGCCGTCGGGCGACATCAGCACGGAGGTCATCAGGCCGAGCGAGCCGTACCCCTGTGCGACCGTGTCGGACTGCACGTCGCCGTCGTAGTTCTTGCACGCCCACAGGTAGCCGCCGGTCCACTTCAGGTTCGAGGCGACCATGTCGTCGATGAGGCGGTGCTCGTAGGTGAGACGCCTGGCTTCGAAGGCCGAGCGGAATTCGGCGTCGAACACCCGTTGGAACGTCTCCTTGAACGTGCCGTCGTACGCCTTCAGGATGGTGTTCTTCGTGGACAGGTAGACCGGGTAGTTCCGGCCGAGCGCGTAGGTGAAGCACGCCCGGGCAAACCCTTCAATGGACGACTCCAGGTTGAACATCCCCATGGCGATGCCGCCGCCCTTGGCCTTGATCACCTCGCGCACGATCGGCTCGCCGCCGCCCTCCGGGGTCCAGCTGATCGTGATCGTGCCCGGGCCGGGAAAGCGGAAATCCTGCGCGCGGTACTGATCGCCGAACCCGTGGCGCGCGACCACCACCGGCTTGTCCCAGTGCGGGACGATGCGCGGCACGTTGCGGCAGACGATCGGCTCGCGGAAGATCGTGCCGTCGAGGATGTTGCGGATCGTCCCGTTCGGCGAGCGCCACATCTGCTTGAGGTTGAACTCCTTGACCCGCGCCTCGTCCGGCGTGATCGTCGCGCACTTCACGCCGACGCCGTACGTCCTCGTCGCCTCGGCGGCCTCGACGGTGATCCGGTCGTCCGTCTTGTCGCGCGACTGCACCGACAGGTCGTAGTACTTCAGGTCGATATCGAGGTACGGCAGGATCAGCGTCTCGCGGATCTTCTGCCAGATGACGCGCGTCATCTCGTCTCCGTCGATCTCCACGACGGGGTTCTTCACGGTGATCTTGGTCATTCGGGCTCCTGGAACCGTAGGGCGGTACGCGATCCTCTCGACTCTATCGCAAGTTCAGCGTACGCAGAACGTGCCGCATCCGGCGCGCTGGCAGTGGCAATTCCTGCGTACTTCGTTCGCGGGCTGGCCGAATTCCTGGAATTCCGCATGGCAGGCATCGTGCGTCTCTTGAACAAGCCCGGTTTGGTGATGCACGAGTGACGACGGTATGCTGAAGGAGGCGGAGATGCCTGCTGTGGAGGAGCGGATCGCTCACCTCGAGGGGCAAGTAGGCGAGGTGTCCCAGGCACTGGTGGACCTGAGAGCGGCAATCCGCCATCTCGAGCAGCGTTTCGACGCGCTCGAGGACAAGATGTCGCGCCAGTTCATGTGGATTGTCGGCATCCAGATGACCACGCTGCTGGCCATCATCACTATGCTGGGCGCTATCGTCGTCACGCTCCTCTCACGGACCTGAGGGTCCGGTCAGCCGCGCTCACCAGCATTCCCACGATCACCACCACGGTCGCGCCAATCACGTTGTGCCAGAGGAACGCGACGTTGGTGAAGCTCGCCGCCCAGGCGACCGATGCCATCCCCCCGACCAGTCCGACGAAGGCACCGGCGCCCGTCGCGCCCGGGAATCCGACCGCCAGGATGAACACACCGAGGATCGACCCGTAGAAGAACGACCCGAAGCGGTTGACGACCTCGATGAGCGAGCCGAGCTCGGCCGCCCAGATCGCCACGGCGCTGGCAAACAGCCCCCAGAACCCGGTGGCGAGCCGCGAAACGCGCAGGTAATGGCGGTCGCTCGCCTCGCGGCGCACGAACCGCCGGTAGAAGTCGATGACCGTGGCCGTGGAGAGCGCCGCCAGCTCGGCCGAGATTGTCGACATGGCCGCGGCGAAGATCGCCGCGACGAGCAGCCCGACGAGGCCGACCGGCAGGTGCGTCGTGACGAAGGTCGGGAACACATAGTTCACGTCGTTGTAGGCGGCGTCGCCGGTCGCCTCGCGCACGAGCGTCAGCGCCTCGGTCCGAATCGCGCGCGCCTCCGCTTCGCGCGCCTGGAAGGCCCGCGCCGCCTCCGCGGTGCGTGCCGCGTCGCCGGCCGCGTCCGCCCTCGCAAGGGCCACGCCGGCCTCGCGCCGGGCCGAGGTCGCCGCGCCGAACCGGCGTTCGAGCGACGCGTACTCGGCCGCCCGCGGACCTTCGCGCAGCTCGCGCTCGTGGACCCGGTTGAACAGCATCGGCGACGGCGTGAACAGATAGAACACGAACACGAACACGCCGACGAGCAGCACGAGCGCCTGGAGCGGAATCTTCCAGTACGCGCTCATCAGCAGCGACTCCCGCGCCTCGTCCACCGACCGGGCGGTCAGGTACCGCTGCACCTGGCTCTGGTCGGTGCCGAAGTACGAGCAGAACAGGAAGAGCGCCGCAATCGTCCCCGACCAGAACGTATACGGGTTCGACAGGTCGAACGTGAAATCGAACGTCTGGAGGCGGCCGGTCGCGCCGGCGAGCCGGAGTGCCTGGGGAATGCCGACCTCCGCCGGCAGGGCGAGGACGAGGGCGACCAGCACGGCCGCGAGGCCGGCCACGATGAGCACCATCTGCTTGACGTCGGTCCACGTCACTGCCTGCACCCCGCCGAACATGGTGTAGAGGGCGGTCGGCAGCGCAATGAGCAGCACCGTGCCGGTCACGCTCGTCCCCATGACGACGGCGAGCACCACCGCGGGCGCCGAGATGACCACGCCGAGCGACATGCTGCGGGAGAGCAGGAACAGGAAGCTCGTGAACGCCCGCGTCTTCGCGTCGAATCGCCGTTCGAGGTACTCGTACGCGGTGTACACCCGCGCGTCGTGGAAGAACGGGACGAGCGTCACCGACAGGACGATCATCGCGATCGGCAGCGCGTAGTAGAACTGCAGGAAGCGCATCCCGTCGGCGTATCCCTGGCCGGTGGTGCCGATCATCGTGATGGCGCTCAACTGCGTCGCCATCACCGACAGCCCCACCGCCCACCACGGCAGGCTGCGGCTCGCGAGGAAGTACCCCTCGATTTCGTGGCTTCGCTTGGTGAGCCGCAGGCCGTCCCAGACGATCCACACGAGATAGATCGCGACGATCGCCCAGTCGATCGCGTGCATCTACGACATTCCTCCGTGGTGAGGATCGTTCACGCTTCTCCGTTCTTCCTTCTGTGTTCGTGTTCACGTTCGCGGTGCCCCGTCACGGTCGAGCCCGAGGAACCCCGAACAGAAAACCTCGAATCCCGAGCCGAACCAGAACGCGAACCGGGAAGCGAGAAGCCAGAAGCGTGAACGACACTCATCGGGAGAAGTATTCCTGGAACAGGTACAGCGCGAGGAGCGCGGCGGCCCAGAGGACGATCACGCGGGCGTAGTGGCGGCGGGGGTCGGTCACAGCGCCTGGGCGCGCCGGCGCAGCCGCGCGTGGGCGTCGGTGAGACGGTCGCTCGTCGACGCCAGCCACGCCCGGTCGCCGGCGAGCGTGTCCCGGGACCGGACGAGGGCGCGCGCGGTTTCCGCCGGCGCCGGCCCCCCCGGGGTCTGCCGCACCTCCACGAAATGCCGCGGGCTCATGATCTCGGCAATTTCCGAGTCGGTGTACCGGAGCGGCGCGCCCAGCAGGTCGCTCGACACGGCCGCGAGCGTCGTTCCGAGCGGCGCGGCCGGCTGCTCGCGATAGGCCTGCAGCAGGCCGCTGGCGATCGTATGCGCCGCCGTGAACGGCAGGCCGTGTCGCCGCACGAGATGGTCGGCCAGCTCGGTGAGCGTGGTCCCCCCTTCGGCGGCGCGCGACTCGAGCCGCGCCACGTCGAACTCGGCGGTCCTGAGCGCGGCGTCGACGAGCGTCAGCGCGCGACGGCCGTCGCGAAACATCGAGGCGACGAGCGGCTGCAGGTCGTCCTCGGTGTCGACCACGTCGCCGAAGGGGATGTTGTGCACCGCCAGCATGATCGCGCCCGCCTGGCCGACCGCCTTGCTGGCGATCGCGCGGGCGTGCTCAAGCGCCACCGGATTGCGCTTCTGCGGCATGATGCTGCTCGCCTGCACGAAGCCCTCGCCAAGCCGCAGGTACCCGAACTCCAGCGTCGACCAGAGCAGGAGATCCTGGACGAACCGCCCCAGGCCCGAGAGGAGCACGGCGGCCGCCGAGACGCTCTCGAGCAGGTAGTCGACCGTCGCGATGCTCCCGTACGTGTTGCCGGTCGGAGCGTCGAAGCCGAGCAGGTCGCTCGTGAGCCCTCGATCGATGGGAAAGCCGGTGCCGGTGATCGCGCAGGCGCCCAGCGGACACTGGTTCGTCGACCAGAACGCGGCCCGCAGCCGGACGAGGTCGCGCTCGAGCTGCTCGACGACCGCCAGCAGGTAGTGCGCGAGCGTCGACGGCTGGGCCGGCTGCGTGTGCGTCAGCGCCGCGACGAGCGTCTCCCGGTGCCGATCCGCCAGCCCCAGGAGCCCCTCGCGCAGTTCGAGCGACGCGTCGACGAGCGCCAGGATGAACTCGCGCTGGCGCAGCCGGTACATCGTCATGTCGATGTCGTTGCGGCTTCGCGCGGTGTGCAGGCGGCCCGCGGTCTCCTCGCCGCACGCCCGCTCGACCAGCCGCCCGACGTGGGAGAAGAGATCCTCGCAGGCGCCGTCGTAGGGCGCGGCGCGGACTTCGTGCATCGAAATCGAATCGAGCGCCTCGCGAAGCGCGTGCGCGTCGTCGGCAGCGACGATGCCGCAGTCGGCGAGCATCACGAGATGGGCGTAGTGAATCGCCATCAGCGACGAGAGGAACAGCGCCTTCGCGTCCTCGAAGTTCTCGCTGAGGACGTCGTCGACGTACTGGGGATGGAACGTCATGCCCCCGGCTGCAGCCAGCGGGCGCGCTGCCGCTGCTGCGCGTCGGTCGTGGACGGATCGACCTCGAGCCTCCACCGGCGCGGCGGCTCCTCGCCCAATGCCACCGGCAGCCGCAGCAACTGGTCGCGCCGCGCCACCAGGAGCGTCACCCGGTCGCCCGGCGCGTACTGGTCGAGCCGCTGGGCGAGCTGGTCGGCCCGCACCCGGAAGTCGTCGATCGCGAGGATCTCGTCGTCGACGTCGAGGCCGGCGAGGTACGCCGGCGTCTCTCGGCGCACTTCGGCGACCACGAGCCGGCCGGCGTCATTGCGCGTGCGCATGCCCAGCCAGGCGCGCGCCGGAGGGTCCGGAGACGCCGGCGCCCGGAAGCGCAGCCCGAGCGTCTCGAGCGCGTCGGCGTAGTCGAGCTCGGCGGCGCCCGACACCGCCTCGGCCCAGAACGGCCGGAGGTCCAGGCCGGACACCTGCTCGGCAACCGCCCGGAATTGGTCCGGCGTGTAGCCGCGCGCGCCCGAGAACTTTCCGTAGGCAGTGCGCATGATGTCGTCGAGACTCTTCATCCCGCCGCTCGTCCTGCGGATCCGGGCGTCGAGCAGGAACCCGATCAGGGCGCCCTTGGTGTAGTAGCTGATCGACGCGTTCGCCGTGTTCTCGTCCGGACGGTAGAACTTGATCCAGGCATCGAACGAGGCGCGGTCCACCGGCTCCACGAGACGGCCGGGGGTGGTCTGCAGCTCCTCGATCTTGTTCGCGAGCGCGTCGAGGTACTCCGCCTGCGACGACAGCCCCGCCCGGTGCACCAGCAGCTCCGCGTAGTAGTCGGTCACTCCTTCGGCAATCCAGAGGCTTCGCGTGAAGACCTCGTCGTCGTAGTTGAAGGGGCCGAGCTCCACGGGCCGCAGCCGCTTGATGTTCCACGCGTGAAACAGCTCGTGGCTCGCCGTCTCGAGCCACGCGAGGTAGCTCTGACGGGTCCGCGTCGCCCAGCGGCCGGCGATGAGGAGCGTCGAATTCCGGTGTTCGAGGCCGCCGCCAGGAATCTGCCCCGGCACCGCGGTCAGCACGTTGAGGAACAGGTACCGATCGTAGGGCAGCGATCCCCACGTCCGGCGGTGCTCGCGGACGAGCGTCTCGAGATCCTTCGCCGCACGGGCGCCGTCGAACACGCCGGCTTCGCCGATGTCGACCAGGGAGTGCCGCTTGCCGTCCACCGTGAACTCGTGCACGGCGGGGTTGCCGACCAGGATTGGCGAGTCGACCAGCGTGTCGTAGTCCGCCGCCCTGTAGCGGTGCGGCCCGCCGGCCATCTCCGGCAGGCCGGTCACCGACGTGCGCCACCCGGACGCCGCCTCGATCGCCACCTCGTGCGGGCGCGGGCGTGAGTCGGCGAGCGTGATGAACGTCGGCGCCCCGTTGAGCATTGCGAAGTCGGCGTCCACCCAGTTGGTGCGCACGGTCATCTCCCGCGCGTAGACGCGGTACCGCACGGTGATGGCGGGCGCGCCGCCGGTCGGGATGCGCCAGCGGTTCTTGTCCGTCTTCTCGACCGCCAGGGAACCGCCGCCCGGGCCGGTGGCGGTCAGCGCCAACACGTGACGCGAGTACTCCCGCACCATGTAGGACCCGGGCGTCCATACGGCCATCATCAGTTCGACGAGCGGCTGCCGTTCGGTCGGATAGACGGCCGTCACCTCGACGTAATGGGTGTGCGGCTCGGGAAAGCGGAGCGTGTAGCGGATCGGCTCCGCGGCCGTCTGTGCCACGGCGAGCGCCGCGCTCCCCACCAGGAACAGGGCCGCCAGGAGTCCCCTCATTCTTGCGACCATGTCCTGCATTCTATAGAATCCAAAGGAGTTGTTCCTCAAATATCTCGCCTCGACCGACCATAAGGTCATAGGCCTGCTGTACGGATTCACCAGCCTCTTGTTCCTGCTGGTCGGCTTCGTGCTCGTCCTGGTCATCAGGTGGCAACTGGCGTATCCGGGCGATCCCGTCCCGCTGATCGGCGGGTGGCTCGGCGAGGCGAACGCCCCCGGCGGGATCGTGCTGCCGGAGTTCTACAACCAGCTCGGCGCGATGCACGGCACCATCATGGTCTTCCTGGGCGTCGTGCCGCTCGCCGTCGGCGCGTTCGGCAACTACCTGGTGCCGCTCCAGATTGGCGCGCCCGACATGGCGTTCCCGCGCCTCAACCTGGCGAGCTACTGGTGCTACGTCGCGGGCGGCGCGGTGATGCTGGCCAGCTTCTTCGTGCCGGGCGGCGCGGCGAACAACGGCTGGACCTCGTACGCGCCGCTCTCGGACCTCGCTCCCGGCGCCGGTCAGACGATGTGGCTGGCGGGGATGTTGTTCATCATCTGCTCGTCGCTGCTCGGCGCGCTGAATGTCATCACCACCATCGTGCAACTGCGCGCGCCGGGGATGACGTGGTTCCGGCTGCCGTTCTTCGTCTGGGCGCAGTTCATCACCGCGTTCCTGCTGCTGCTCGCCTTTCCGGCGCTGCAGGCGGCGGCGATTCTGCAGGGCATGGACCGGTTGGCGGGCACCAGCTTCTTCCTGCCGAGCGGCCTTGCGGTCAGCGGGCAGAGGCTCGAGGTCGCCGGCGGCGGCAACGCGTTGCTCTGGCAGCACCTCTTCTGGTTCCTCGGCCACCCCGAGGTGTACGTGCTGATCCTGCCGGCGATGGGCATCGTTGCCGAGGTCGTGGCCAACAACACGCGGAAGCCGCTCTGGGGCTACCGCGTCATGGTGTACTCGCTCTTCGTCCTCGGCGTCCTCTCCTTCGTCGTCTGGGCCCACCACATGTTCCTCACGGGCATGGGGACGGCGGTCAGCGCGTTCTTCCAGACGACGACGATGATCATCTCGATTCCGTCGGTGGTGATCCTCAGTTCGCTGATGCTGTCGCTCCACGGCGGGTCGATCCGCTTCACGACGCCGATGCTGTTCGCGCTGGCGTTCCTGCCGATGTTCGGCATCGGCGGCCTGACGGGGCTGCCGCTCGGCCTGGCGACCACGGACATCGCGCTGCACGACACCAATTACGTGGTGGGCCACTTCCACTACCTGGTGGCGCCGGGAACGATCTTCGCGCTGTTCGCGGGCATCTACCACTGGTTCCCGCGGGTGACCGGGCGGATGCTGAACGACTGGCTCGGCCGGATTCACTTCGCCGGCTCGCTCGTCTGCATGAACGTGATCTTCCTGCCGATGTTCGTGCAGGGCCTCGCCGGAGTGAACCGGCGGCTGTGGGACGGCGGCGCGGAGTACGTCCACGCGCAGGAGGTGTTGTACCTCAACGTGCCGATGTCGATGGCTGCCTTCGCGCTCGCCGTCTTTCAGCTCTTCTTCATCGCGAATCTGTTCCTGAGCCTGCGAGGCGGGCCGGCGGCGGAGCCGAACCCGTGGCGCGCGACGACGCTGGAGTGGCGCACCGGAGGCGAGCCGGTGCGCGTCTACCGCGACCCGTACGCCTACAGCGTGCCCGGCGCTCCCTCCGACTTCGTGCCCCAGTATCAGGCGGAGCCGCAGCGGGCGGGAGCGTAGGCGATGCAGGCGCTGCCCTACACGACCGAGGTCCGGCCCGACACGGGACTGACGAACCCGAAGCTCGGCATCTGGCTGTTCCTCGCCTCCGAGGTGATGCTGTTCGGGTCGTTCTTCTCCTCCTACGCGCTGCTGCGGTCGGGCGCGCAGGCGTGGCCCGATCAATCCGCGGTGCTGAGCGTGCCCCTCGGCACGCTGAACACCGTCATCCTCATCACCTCGTCGGCCACAATGGTGCTCTCGCTCTCGGCGATCAGGGCGCGCCACCTCGATCGCTTCCGCCGCTACCTGCGGCTGACGCTCCTTGGCGGCGTGGCGTTCCTGGCGGTGAAGACCTTCGAGTACGGCGACAAGTTCAGCCACGGCCTCGCGCCCGGGGACGACAACTTCCTGGGGCTGTATTTCACCTTGACGGGCGTCCACGCGCTCCACGTGCTGGTCGGCCTGGCGGTGAACGCGTACCTGCTCTGGCCCGGATCGCGAATGTGGCGGACCGAACCCGAACGCTTCGCCAACCGCGTGGAGGTGGCGGGCATATACTGGCACTTCGTCGACGTCGTCTGGATCGTCCTGTTTCCGGTGCTCTACGTGCTGTAGCGATGCGGGCCAGGGGCTCTCTCGGCCTCTTCGGCGCGCTCGTTGCGTTCATTCCGTGGACCGAACGCGACCACATCGCCGGTCCGTCGATGGGGGCGTGATATGGCCTGTGCAGTCTGTTTCGGCGCCGTCGAACCGTCGGTCCGCGAGAGCATGAACATCGGGATCCTGGTGCTGCTGGGGGTCACGGCGGGCGTGCTCGGCTGCTTCGCGCGGTTCTTCCTCGAGCTGGCGCGGCGCTCGCGCGACGCGGCTCACCCCGTGGCGGGCGCGCCCCTGGAGCGCGAAGCCTGATGATCGAGTGGCTCGGCGTGCCCGTCGCCGGCGCGGCGCACGCCGGCGACGTCGACCAGGTCATGGCGCTCGTGCACTGGCTGATGCTGGTGCTGCTCGTGGGCTGGGGCGTCTTCTTCGTCTATGCGCTGGTCCGCTTCCGCCGAACGGCGCACCCGGTGGCGAGCTACGACGGCCTGCGCGGCCGCTGGTCGGCATGGCTCGAAGGCGGCGTGCTCCTCGCCGAAGTCGTGCTCCTCGCCTTCTTCTCGATTCCCGTCTGGAGCGCCAGGGTCGACGCGTTTCCCTCCGAGCGCGAAAGCGTCGTCGTGCGGGTGGTCGCGGAGCAGTTCGCGTGGAACGTGCACTACCCCGGGTCCGACGGCCGGTTCGGCCGCACGGACCTGGTGCTCGTCGGCCCGGCGAATCCTCTCGGTCTGGATCGCACCGATCCGGCGGCGCAAGACGACGTCACGACCATCAACCAGCTCCACCTGCCGGTGAACCGGCCGGCGATCGTGTACCTGTCCAGCAAGGACATGGTGCACAGCTTCACGCTGCCGCAGATGCGCATCAAGCAGGACGCGATCCCGGGCCTGATCCAGCCGGTGTGGTTCACGCCGACCGAACCCGGCGAGTGGGAGATCGCCTGCTCGCAGTTGTGCGGGCTCGCCCACTACCGGATGCGCGGGTTCTACACCATTCACACCCAGGACGAGTACGAGGCGTGGCTCGTCGAGGAAGCGGCGGCCCAGGCCGGGCCGTGACCGCTGATTCGGGTACGGTCCGCGTGACCGTTGGCGCAGGAGTCCGTTGACCCATCGCGTCCATGTCCTGCCGCCCGCGGCCTTCGACCGGCCGCACGTCGAGACGCGCCCCGATGTCATCGCCTCGTTCCTGACCGATGCGGCCCACGTGGCCGGCGGGTACGCAGCCGGCGTGGCGTTTCCCGACAGCGCGGCCGGTGTGAGTGCGCTCGTCGCGTCGGCCCGGCACGTGCTGCCGATTGGCGCGCAGTCATCGCTCACCGGCGGAGCGACGCCGCGGGGCGAACTGCTCCTGAGCACCCGGAACCTCACGGGCGTCAGCGTCACCGCCGGCGCCGCTGTGCGGGTCGGCGCCGGCGTGCCGCTGGCCGATCTGCAGCGGGAGCTGACGGCCCGAGGGTTGTACTACCCTCCGGTGCCGACCTTCGACGGCGCGTTCGTCGGCGGGACGGTTGCCACCAACGCCGCCGGCGCCGCCACCTTCAAGTACGGCAGCACGCGCGCGTGGGTCGAAGAGATCGCCGTGGTGCTGTCCGATGGCTCGCGCCTCGAGATCCACCGCGGTGAGACCACGGCATCGCCGGACGGATGGTTCGAGCTGGCGTATCCGTCCGGCCGGGTCGTGCGCATTCCCGTACCGAGCTACCGCATGCCGGACGTGCCGAAGCTCTCAGCCGGGTACTACGCGCGCCCGGGCATGGACCTGATCGATCTCTTCATCGGCTCCGAGGGAACGCTCGGGGTCGTCACCGGGGCGGTCCTGCGCGTGATTCCCCTGCCGCGCCGGGCAGTCGTCCTGGTGACGTGCGACTCGGAAGGACAGGCGTTCGCCGTCACGGCCGCGCTCCGCCGCGAGGCGGCGCGCAGCCGGCGGGGCGACGGGCCGCTCGAGGTCGCCGCCATCGAGTACGTCGACTCGCGAACGCTCACACGTCTGCCGGACGAGGCGTTCCGGCGCGCGGGCCTGGCGCGGCCTCCACGCTCCGCGGCCCTGCTGCTGGCGCAGCTCGAAACCGCCGGCGACGACACGGCGGCGCTCGATCGCCTTGGCGCCACCCTCGACGCGTGCGGCGTACGCACGGACCCGTCGGTCGCCCTTCCGGGAGACGAACGGCAGGCCACGCGCCTGCTCGAGCTGCGCGAAGAGGTGCCCGCGGCCGTCAACGCGGAGATTGCCGCGGCGAAGGCCCGCGTCCACCCGGACATCGAGAAGACGGCGGGCGACCTCGTCGTGCCCTTCGAGCGGCTGCAGGAATCTGTGGCGCTCTATCGCGATACGTTCGAACGGTACGGCGTCGACTACGCGCTCTGGGGGCACGTCTCGGACGGGAATCTTCATCCCAACGTGGTCCCCCACTCGCTGGACGACATGCACCGGGGCCGCCGCGCCCTGCTCGACATCGCGCGCGGGGTCATGGCAATGGGCGGCGCGCCGCTCGCCGAGCACGGCGTGGGACGGAGCGCGCTCAAGCAGCTGCTGCTGCGGGAGCTCTACGGCGAGCGGGGGATCGAGGACATGCGCGCGGTCAAGCGCGCCCTCGACCCGGCATGGAAGCTCGCGCCCGGCGTGATCTTCCCGGAGTAAACCGCGTTCGGGTCGTTCGAACCTCAGAAGAGCAGACCTACGGCCGTCGCCGCCAACCCGGCCAGGAGCAGCCACACCGCGGCCGCACCCGCGCCACCGGGCATCCCGTGCGGCGGAAGCGCCGCGACCCGCCGCTCGGCCGCAAGCGCCGCCCCGAGCGAGGCGACGAGCAGCAGCCACCCGATCCCGAGCAGCACCCGCGCCGCTGGAGATCCGCTAGAGGTGCCGGCGGCCACGACTCCGACCGATGCGAGCCACCCGACCATCGCCAGCCACGCCAGCAACCGCAGCCGCGCCAGCTCCCGGTCCATCGCCTGACGCCGCAGCTCGTGCTGCAGCGCCGCCTCGGCGCGGCGGCGCTCCTCCTCGATGTGCGTTCGTTCCAGCTCGAGGCGGGCGTGATCGCGATCGAAGGCTTCCTTGAGCGCGGCGACGACAACATTGGCCAGCCGCGCCTCGATCTGACCCAGCGCGCCGGGCGGCGCCACGGGCGGCGGCGCCGCCTGGGGCGGCTCCGCGCCCGTGAATCGCCTGGCGGCGTCGCGAACGGCGATGAACGCATCGACCGCTTTGAAAAGGCCTGCGAGGTTCATACAGCACTCCGTGTCAAGAACCGTTCCGCGACGTGGAGCTCAGCCACCGTTCGCGAAAACGGCGCTCGTCGGCAGTCGGCTCCCGCCCCGCCTGTTCGACCGGCACGATCGCGATGCGCGGACCCGCGATCGGCTGGCCGGCACGCGCCTGCCCCGGCGACACCGGCTGCACGACGAAGCCCGCCCGGGCGAGCAGCCGCTCGTAATCGACGAGCTCGCGTCCCTGGATGTAGCGCGCGAAGAAGTCGTCCGCGAACGCCGCGTCCCCGGACACGGCGGCCAGGGCCGCCTCGAGATCGGCCATCGTGTACGGGTTGTCCACGTAGCCCGGCGCCTTGCCGCCGGGCTTTCCGTGCGTCTCCCACAACGCCCGCATGTAATGGTCGAGCGTGACCCGGCCGTTGCTGCGGTCGCGCAGCGTCAGGTCGAGGCCGAGCGCGATGGCGGCGCCCCACGTGTAGTACGAGACATAGGTGTTGTCGAAGTTCGCCCGGTCGACGTACGCGGCGCCGTCGACCAGTGGAGCCAGGCGGCTCATCTCCTCCGCGCTGCGCACCTGGCGCCCGGGACTCGTCCGCACGGTGTTGACCATGTCGGTCATCTCGGCGGCGAAATCGGCCGTCTGCGTGAGCCCGGCGCGCCGGAGAATCAGCGGCCCGTAATAGCTGGTGAACCCTTCCGCGAACCACAGCTCGCCGGAGACGTTGGCCTCCTCGAAGTCGAACGGCTCGAGCGCCCGCGGCCGGATGCGCTCCACGTTCCACGCGTGGAAGAACTCGTGCGAGACGGTGTCGAGCAGCCCAAGCCTGTTGGAACGTATCGAGCTGGCGCTCGTCAGGACCGAGCTGTTGCGATGCTCCATGCCGTCGCCGACCGCCCACGGCAGGTAGTCGGCGATGAACGTGTAGCTGTTCCCCTCGAACGGCGGATACTCGCCGAACACCTGCCGCGCCTCGCCGACAATGCGCTCGACGTCGGCGGTGAAGGTGTCGAGCTCGGCGTCGGTGCCCGTGTGATGCACGGCGAGACGGAACACCGGGGTCCGCGGTCCGTCGCGCACCGTGAACGTGCGCAGCGCCGCGCCGCTCAATTCCACCGGGCTGTCCATCAGGTACTGGAAATTGGGCGCCGTGTACGCGAGCGGGTCGGCGCCGGGAACGAGCTGCGTCGCGACCCGCCAGGACGCTCCGGCCGGAGGAAGGAACCGGACCGCCACCGGCCGCGCCTCGAGGCCCCGCGCCCACATGAGCGCCGCCGGCGCGTTGATGTGCGCGTGCGTGCCGTCGATCGCCAGGTACGTGCCGTCCACGCGGTCGCCGAAGATGCGGTAGGTCACCTCGACGCTCCCGGTGTGGCCGATCACGTTCCACTCGTGCGGGCGCGGATGGATGGCGCGCAGAGCCGCGCCGCGCCCGTCGGCGAACCGGACGTCGTACACGTTCTTCGCGAAGTCATGGACTGCGTAGCGTCCCGGCGACGACCGGCTCATCCGCAGCTCCAGCGGCCCCGGCGGAAGATCGTCGAACCGGATCCGGATCTGCATCGAGCGGTGCTCCGGCTCCGGAAACGACAGCCGATAGCTCACCGGCGCCTGCCCGAGCGCGAGCGCCGGCGCCCACAGCAGGACGAACGCGACCCTCAGGATCCGGCGTGCCATACTCGGGTGATCGTATGTCGGAGCTGCTCGCGCTGGATATGGCGATCCTTCCGCCGCCCGACATCCGGATGCGCGCGGTGCAGGTGAGCGCCGGCCTGCCTCCGGCCGACTTCGAGGGACTGCGCCTGGACGAGGAGCACCCGCCGCACGTCACGCTGACCCAGCAGTTCGTGCGCGCGGCCGATCTGGACCGCCTCCTTGGCCGCGTGGACGAGGTGCTGCGCGGCCGGCCGCCGCTCACGATCCGCGTGACCGGCGCCGCCAGGACGCCTGGCGACACCGTGTGGATGGCCGTCGAGCGAAGCGAAGCCTTGACCGAGCTGCACGCGCGCCTGATGGAGGCGCTCCGGGAGTTCGAGCGCGACGGCGGCGGTGCGGACGCGTTCGTGGACGGCGACGCCCGCCCGGCCGACGTCGCCTGGGTGGAAGGGTACCGCGTGCACTCGAGCTTCCTCGACTACGGCCCGCACATCACGCTCGGGCATGCCGGCGCGGCGCCCGCCGTCGAGCCGTTCACCTTCGAGGCCGCCGCCATCGCCGCCTGCCACCTGGGCCGGTTCTGCACGTGCCGCCGGATTCTCCGCGGCTGGAGCCTACGCTGAGACGATCGGCAGGGGCCTGCCGGTCTCGTACCGGCGGATCGTACGCAGAACGACGTCGGCCATCATGTCGAGGAAGAGCGGGTCGGCGTTGACCGCTTCCGCACGCACCATCGGCAGACCGATCTCGCGGCACACCCCGGCGGCGCCGCGATCGAGGTCGTACAGCACCTCGATGTGATCGCACACGAACCCGACGGGGCAGAGAATCGCGGCCGCGAGGCCCCGGGCGCGCTCGGCGCGCAGGTACGCGCAGACATCCGGTTCGAGCCAGGGATCTTCCGGGCGCCCGCTGCGGCTCTGGTACACCACGGCCCAGTCGCCAATGCCCGTCCGCTCCGCCACGAGCCGCGCCGAGTCGCCGAGCTGCTCCCGGTAGCGCGACGCCTCGGCCATCGGCAGCGGAATGCTGTGCGCCGTGCAGACGAGGCGCGCGCCGCCCGCCACGGCCGCCGGCAGCCGCTCCCGCGCCGCCAGCACGTGCCGGGCGTTGACTTCGACGAACAGGGGATGATCGAACCAGCTCCCGACGTACGTGACGTTCACATCGCCACCCGCCGCCGCTCGCAGTTCGCGCCGCGCCTCGACCACGTTCTCCCGGTACATCTGGCAACTCGACTGCGAGTGGTGCGGCGCGGCAATGAAGCCGACGACGTGCCGCCGCCCGGCGGCGTGCATCTGCCTGAACGTGTCGGCGAGCAGCGGATGCCAGTTGCGCATCCCGACGTAGACGGGAAGCGGCCGTCCAGCCTCGGCCAGCCGTGCCTCCAGCCCGCGCGCCTGACGCATGGTGAGCTCGGTGAGGGGCGACACTCCGCCAAAGAGCTCGTAGTGCCGCGCGATCTCGTCGATCCGCGACGGCGTCACGCGTCGTCCGCGCAGGACGCGCTCGAGGAACGGACGGACGTCGGCGGGCCCGCCCGGCCCGCCGAAGGCCACGATCAGGACGCCGTCACACTGCACGCGCCGCTGCAAGCCTGGCCGCGAGCCGGAGCGCGTACTCGAGCCCGCCCGGGTCGGCCTTGCCCTGGCCGACGATGTCGAATCCCGTGCCGTGGGCCGGCGTGGCGAAGACGGTCTTCAGGCCGGCGGTGACCGTGACGCCCTTGTGGAAGCCGAGCAGCTTGGTCGCGATCTGTCCCTGGTCGTGGTACATCATCACCACACCGTCGAACTCGCCCCTTCTCGCCCTGAGAAACACCGTGTCCGACGAGAGCGGCCCCACGGCGGCGATCCCCTCGGCGCGAAGGCGCTCGACGGTCGGACCGATGATCCGGATCTCCTCGTCGCCGAACAGTCCGCTCTCGCCGCCGTGCGGGTTGAGCGCGGCGACCGCGAGGCGCGGCGGGTTGTGCCCCATCGCGCGCAGCATGGCGTCGGCCAGCCGCAGCGCCGCTTCGATCCGCTCCGGGGTGACGAGATCGATCGCCCGCCGCAGCGACACGTGCGACGTGACGCGAAAGGTCGCGAACTCGGGAATGACGTTCATCTCGCCGAAGAACCCGGCGTGCCCGGTCAAGGCGGCGAACATCTGGTGCTCGTCCGGGAACTGGTACCCGCCGCGGTTGAGCGCCGCCTTGCTGAGCGGCGCGAACACGATCCCGTCGAGGCGCCCCCCGAGGGCGAACTCGATCATCGTCCGGAGCGTGTCGCCGCAGGCGCGCCCGGCCTCGGGCGAGATCTCGCCTCGCGCCAGACGGTCCGGATCGAGGTTCCCGAGGTCCACGACCGGGACCGCCGGCGCCGGCCACGGAACGTCCTCCACCCGGCGGTAGACGCTGTAGGGCACCCGAGTACCCGCGTCGCGCATGCCCAGATCCAGCACCCGACGGTCGCCGACCACCACGATGCGCGCCGCGTCGGCGGCGGCGCCCGAGGCGAGCACTTTCGCCGCGACCTCCGGACCGATTCCGGTCGGATCGCCGAGCATCAGGCCGATGAGCGGAGCCACGTCACTATCTTGTCACCCTTCCGCCGCCTTGCGGGCTCAATCACGATCGAGGTAGCCTTGCCGAGCCCACATCGACGACTCCCACACTCCCACGCGGCGAGCTCCCAATGGGTGGGAGTTGCGGAGTTGGGTGTTGGGAGTTCCGCCACCTATGGCCACAGAGACCCGCGCGACCGCCGACGTCATCGACTACGTCACACACACCACGCTCGAACGCTTTCCGGGCGAAGCCGTCTCGCTCGCCAAGCAGTGCATCATCGACGGCCTCGGCGTGATTCTCGCCGGCTCGGCCGCCCGCGGCACCGGCATCATCCGTGAGTACGTGCGCGCCGGCAAGGAGACGGGCGAGGCGACGGTGCTCGGCGCCGAACCGTTCTCGTGCCGCGCCGCCTCGGCGGCGCTCGTCAACGGCACCGCCGGGCACGCGCTCGACTTCGACGACACGCAGTTGTCCTCGTCGCCAGACCGCATCTTCGGGCTGCTCACGCACCCGACGATTCCGCCGCTCTCCGCGACGCTCGCCGTCGGCGAACGCCTGGGCGTGTCGGGCCGCCAGTTCCTCGAGGCGTATCTGGTCGGCTTCGAGGTGGAATGCAAGATGGCGGAGGCGATCCACCCGACGCATTATCAGAACGGCTTCCATTCGTCGGGGACCTTCGGCATCTTCGGCGCGATGGTCAGCACCGCGAAGCTCCTCGGGCTCGATGCCGGGGCGCTCGGCAGCGCCTTCGCGATCGCCTCGAGCATGAGCGCCGGCATCCGCCTGAACTTCGGCACCATGACCAAGCCGCTGCACGTGGGCCGCGCCGCCCAGAACGGCGTCATCGCGGCGGAGCTGGCCGCGCGCGGCCACACTGGCGGCGGCGACGCGCTCGAGAGCCCCTGGGGGTTCTTCCGCGTCTTCACGCTCGGCGCCGGCTTCGACGCCGACCGGATCGTCGGCGCCCTCGGCAACCCGCCGAGCATCGTCTCGCCCGGCGTGTCGCTCAAGCCGTACCCGTGCGGCAGCCTCGGCCACCCGACGATGGATGCGATGCTGAAGCTGGTCGTCGGCAACGACGTGATGCCCGAGCAGGTGAAGGCCGTCCGCGTGCGCGCCGGGTCGAACATCCTGAATCCGCTGCGCTACCCCTTCGCGACGAGCGAGCTCGAAGCCAAGTTCTGCCTTCCCTTCATGATGTCGAGCCTGCTGCTGCGCCGGAAGGCCGGCATCCACGAGTTCACCGACGAGTTCGTCCGCAGCGCGCCCGCGCAGGCCATGATGAAGAAGGTGACGACGGTGCGCGACGCCGAGATCGAGGCGCGCGGCTTCGAGAAGATGCGCAGCCGGGTCGAGGTGGACCTGGTGGACGGCCGGACGCTCGTCGAGGACGCCGACGAGCGGTACCGCGGCGGTCCCGACAAGCCGTTCACGCGCGAGGAGCTGCACGGCAAGTTCACCGACTGCGCGAGCCTCGTGCTGCGGCCCGAGGCGATTGTCGCCGTGCTCGGCCGCCTCGAATCGCTCGAGCAGATGCGGAACGTGCGCGAGCTCGTGAGTGCCGTGACCGCCGGCGTGCTCGCGGGACAGCCGATTGTGCTCTGAGCCGTGGATCTCGCCTGGATTTCCGTCGGCGCCCTGATTATCGCCGTCACCCTCAGCATGGTGACCACGATCAACGTGGGCGTCGTCTGCCTGGCGTTCGCGTGGATCGTCGGCGTGCTGCTGGGCGGGATGTCGACGGGCGACGTGCTCGAAGGGTTTCCGACGCAGCTCTTCGTCACGCTCGCCGGCGTGACGCTCCTCTTCAGCATGGCGCGCGGCAACGGCACGCTCGAACGGGTGACGGAACGGGCGGTGCGCCTCTGCCGCGGCCACACCGGCATCCTGCCGATCATGTTCTTCTTCCTCGCGCTCGGCCTGTCGACGATCGGCCCGGGCAGCATCGGCGCCACGGCGCTGCTCGCGCCGCCGGCGATGGCCGTGGCGCAGCGGACCGGCATCTCGTTCTTCATCATGGCGGTGATGATCGGCAACGGCGCCCTCGCCGGGAGCCTCTCGCCGTTTTCGCCGACCGGCGTCGTCGCCAACAGCGTCATGGTCCGGATGGGGTTCCCGGATCTCGAGTGGATCACGTTCCGCAACAACATCCTCGGGCACACGCTCGTCGCCTTTGGCGGCTATGCCGCCCTTGGCGGCCTCAGACTGTTCGGCCGCGGCCGGGCCGGCCAGGCAGCCGCCGAGCAGCCGGTGCAGCCGCTGGAGCCGCGCCATTACCTGACGCTGACGCTCATCGCGCTCCTGCTCGTCGGCGTCATCGGCTTCGAGCTCGAAGTGGGCATGACGGCGCTGACGGCGGCCACCATCCTGACCTTTGCGCGCGCCGCCGACGAGAAAGAGGCGATCCGCGGGATGCCGTGGGGCGTGATGCTGATGGTGACCGGCGTGACGGTGCTCATCACGCTGATGGAGAAGACGCAGGGACTGAACTTGTTCACCGACCTGCTGGTGCGCCTCTCGACGACCGAGTCGGTCACCGCGGTGGTGGCGTTCGTCACCGGCGTGGTGTCGGTCTACAGCAGCACGTCGGGGGTCGTCCTGCCGGCGTTCCTCCCGACCGTCCCCGGTCTGGTCGAGCGGCTCGGCGGCCTCGACCCGATCGCCGTGGCGTCGGCCATGAACGTCGGGTCGCACCTGGTGGATCTGTCGCCGCTCTCGACGACCGGCGCGCTGTGCCTGGCGGGCATCCCGGCCGGGGTCGACTCGCAGGGGCTGTTCAACAAGCTCCTGGCATGGGGCCTCTCGATGACGGTGGTTGGGGCGGTCGTCTGCTGGCTGATGTTCAGCAGGACGACGTGGTTCGTATGAGGAGGGACGGGATGCGGAACAGGTTCCCTTCGGCAGTGGCGTTCGCCCTCTGCGTGGCCGCACTGCAGGTGCTGGTCGGCGCGCAGGAGGGGCGGGGCCGCGGGCTCGCGGCCGGCGGCACCACTGCGGGCGCCGGGCGCGGCTATCCGACGCCGGAGGAGTACGGCCGTTCGAAGGAGGCGCAGGCGCACGCGGCCAGGGCGAGGGCGATTGCCGGGAGCGACGCGAAGCTCATGGCGCGGGTGGAGAACACGTGCGGTCCCCTCGGCCCGCAGCGTCCCGCGCTCGAAGCGCAGAACGCCGGGCAGAAGCCTGAACCGCCGCGAGTTGTCGAGCCGGTGCGCATCTTCGACAACCTGTGGTACTTCGGCTTCAACACCGTCGGCGCCTGGGCGATCCAGACGAGCGGCGGAATCATCCTGATCGACGCGCTCAACACGGTGCAGGACGCCGAGACGATCATCGAGCCGGCGCTCCGGAAGGCCGGCCTCGATCCGGCCGACGTCAAATACGTGATCGTGGGACACGGCCACTTCGACCATTTCGGCGGCGCGCCGCACTTCCAGGACAAGTACCGGGCGCGGGTCGCCATGAGCGCGCTCGACTGGGACCTCGTCGAGCGGCCGAACCCGAACGCCAACCCCGCGCAGGCGAACCGGCCGCGTCCGAGGCGCGACGTGGTCGTCGCCGACGGCCAGACGATCACGGTCGGTGACACGACCATTACGCTCATGGTGACGCCGGGGCACACCGTCGGCACGCTCGCCTACCTGATTCCCGTGAAGCAGCGCGGGCAGCCGCTGACTGCGCTGATGCTGTCGGGCGCGAATATCACGCCCGACCGCGCCTCGCTGACCGCCTTCGATCGCGCGCTCGACGCCGCGAAGGCCGCCGGCGCGCAGGCGCTCATCAACGGCCACCCGGGGCTCTTCGGCGACGAGCTCGGCTGGATGGACCAGTTGCGGGCAACCCCCGGCGGGCCGAACGAGTTCGTCTACACGAAGGACCAGTTCGGGAAGTTCATCGACATCATGAAGGCGTGCGCCGCATCGCGCGTGGTCGCGATGGGACTGTGACGAGCCGGACCGAGCATGCCGAGAGGCCTGCTGCGCGTTCGCGGCACCATCGAGGTCGATTGGTTCTGGCCGGTGAACACGCCTGAGGCCGACCGGACCACGGTCATCGATCGAGATCGAGGCCGCTGGCGTCGAGTTCCAGCGGTTTCCCGGCGGGGCGTGTTGGAAGACGAAGGCCCGCGGCCGGAAGGACCGGGACTATGGCGGTGAGGCAGGGATTCGAACCCTGGGTAGAGGTTTAAGCCCCTACAACGGTTTAGCAAACCGCCGCCTTCAGCCTCTCGGCCACCTCACCGCAGACGCTAAGTGTACGTGAAATCAGCACTTGCCGGATCCGACTTTTTCTGCGGAACCTACAACGGCTTTTCAAACCGTCGCCTTCGTCAAATTCGACCGACAAACCGCCTGATCTCACGATGAGAAGCCACGGACTTTGGGCACACTCGCGAAAAGGCATTGAGATTCCGGGGCGCGCTGATGGCGCACGTTGTGCGTCCTTGCGGTCCTCCAGTGTGTCGGAGAACGAGTCCCGACGATCACCGCGGCGAGAGTTCCCCGAACCAGACGACGTCGGCTGCCGAGCCGCTGCCGACGCATCAGGTCTGCATCTGTCTATCGCCCTAGACATATCCGGCGGCCATCGACTATCCTGATCTCGTGACCGCGAAGGACCTTCGGCGCATCCTGAGGTCCTTCGGTTGCGTCGAGAGCCGGCAACGAGGCTCGCATCTACGCATCGAAT
>MELF01000004.1 GCA_001767525.1 Acidobacteria bacterium RIFCSPLOWO2_12_FULL_68_19
GTGCCGCCGCGGGAGCGCGGGCGCCCGCCGAGCCGTGCCGCCGCGGGAGCGCGGGCGCCCGCCGAGCCTGGAGCGTCCTCCGGCGAACCGCCCGTGGAGAATGGCCTCCGGTTAAATGGATACCCCCAACCGTCCAAATGAACGTCATCGCGACATCATGTCGCGATTGGTGTCGCGATTCGGGCTACGCGTCGTCGGGACGTGCTTATCGCGACACGGCGTCGTGATTCCTGTCGCGATCATGCCCGAACAACCTCGTAATTGGTCGCAGGCCCTTGCCCACGACGGCGCAGCAGACCCAGTTCAACAAAGTGCGTCAGATGCCGCTGTGCGGTGCGGCCTGTGACTCCCATGTGCTGGGCGTATTCGCTTTGCGTCGTAGAGGTCCGACCTGCGAGGAAAGACCAGCCCTTGCGTTCCTCGGATGTCAGTTCGCGAAGGAGCGCTCTGTCGGGCGTACGGGTCGCGCCTTCCGCCGTCCGGAACAGCGTCAGCACCAGATACGGGGCCTCCCACGCGTACCTGGGCAGAGGTAACACTGCCCGTCATCAACGTTCTTTCACGCTTCTCGTTTGCTGTGATAGGTTGGGATCGCGGCTATTGCTGCTTTGAACGCTCCCGCGTTCAGCGCACGAAGTTTTTCGAGCGCGCGATCCGCCCATCTCAGCGCAAGCTGCCCATCCGTCTGCCCGATTATCGCGTTCATGTCGTAGTCAGCCTTGTTACGACTCGTGCGAAGGTCCTTCAGGGTTTGGCCAACAGACTGTAGCTGTGGGTTATTAGCCTTGGTAAGGTAATGAACCGCTCGCTGGTGATTCTCGGGGTCCATGGGAGGGAACGGCTTTATGGGCTCGAGTTGCAGGCGAACGTGGTTAAAAACCGCGTAGTACGAGCGGCCGATGGTCGTCCGCCACTCGGGTTCCTGGGTTGACCCGCTGAGATTTCTGGCTACACGCAGAAATTCCAGTGGATCCATCTTCTTCTAACGGATGAATTCGTAACCTATCGAAAATAGGTTGCGTCGCACCGGGGGGATCCTGCTGAACAAAGCTTCGTGCAACTCGTCCTCAGACTCCACGACGTTCTCGATCGTTGCGGAAGTCCAAACGCGGAAATGCACTGCGGCCGTTCCGTCTTCGGGATCACGAGTGACTGTCACGACCACTCGTTTGGTCTGCGGTACGACACGAAGACATAGTTCTGCAATAACAGATACATCTTCAAGGGCTCCGACGCTGCGCGCGTAATCGCCGACGCCAGGAGCCACGTCGATTCCTGACCTACGGGCGACACGCCCGGGTTCCGCACTGAATCGTGAGAATCGCTGATCCTCTGGCAGAGTGACCGCCCCTTCGCCGGGACGTTCCTCGAAGATGAACACGGAGGCAATCTTACGGTCGAAGATACGCCGCTCCGAACCTGCCAACGGCATGTTCTCGCCTCGAAGTACGACCGTTGAATCAGACACCGCGACGTAAAATGCTTCGTGTGGCAGTTCCTGCAACTGTTCCATAACGTCGCCAAAGATAAGTTTCAGAGCGCCGAGTCGAGGCTCGGGCATGCCCACGTAGACGTTCGACTCGCCTGTCGACGTTGTAATCAAGTTTCCGAATGGGACCAAGGAATTCACCGGAGTGCATTGCCGAGACCAGCCTAAGATATGCGATGGGTATGCGGGCTCGATCGAGACACCATGAGCCCTCATAAAGCCAACTTCACGGGACTCGTGCGTTTCCATCCCCATCATTCAATTCTAAGAGGAAGGTCGAGATCCACAGCCTTCAGTTGCGCTCCAAGTTTGTCAGTAAATGCAGATATCAATTCATCCGCTCTGGGGGCACCTGATCCGAGATTGACTGTTGATCGCACGAACAAACCCTCCGGTATGTGGGTTGCCTCCTCAAGGCGTACCGACCCAATGGGTACGCTACCTTCACCGACCTGGACGAACTCTACGCTTGGCTTCCATCGGGCGGAATCGTCAGGTGCTTTGATGAACCGGCGGATATAGGAACTGAACGGCTCCTCTTTCAGACGAGCCCATGCGTGAAGCGTTGCTTCGTGCCTCATCGGCCGGAGAGACTCGTCTGTCTCTAACATCACAGCAAAGGCGTGGGTGAGAATCTGTTCCACCTGCTTTTGACTACTCACGTCCGGCAGGTAGACTTCCAAGTGATCGATCCACACACGGACAATTCCCGTCGGCGATAAGAAGCAACTCACGTTCGCCTGCGCAAGCACCGACAAATTGATGCTCAGGTTGCTGACTTTCACGCCGAAAGGCGCCAGATGGCGCAGGAGATTGGAGTACAAGTTAGCCGGGTTCCCTAGAACGGCGAACACTGGCTCGGCGAAATACCCCCGGTACTGCGCCTGGACGCGTTCAGATTCCGCCGTCACCCTGCTCATAGCACTCCAAATCGGCCGGTCACGAAAACACGGCCCAGTGATCCTATCGACAAGTCCCTTGCAGACCCTAGGCAATTTTGTTGCACAGACTGGCACACGGCCTTTTCCCCCCTGTACCCACCCTACGGTACTGCCAATTAAACGGCTGCCTCCACGAAGCGCTCAGCGTCATTGACTCGCAGCTCGCCGGAGATGAGCTTGGGCAGCACCGCGTCGCGCAGGGCGGCGAGGGTCCGAGATTGTACGGGCCGACGCCAAAGTTCCTCGATAATCGGCCCAAGCACCGTCCCCATGCCCTGTAGCAGCGGCGAAGGTGGCAACACCACTCTGGCGTCCGATAGGTGATGGCGCTGAATGTGACCCATCGTCGTCGCCTTACCGGCAGCAATGTGCCTGAAGTCATCGAGATGCTGACGAATCCACAGATAGCAGAGCCAGCTTGGATACTCGGCGGAAGTGACCTTAAATAAATGCTGGTTCAGAGCACCCCTTCCACCTGCCCACAAGACGCATTCCAGTGACCCGGACCAAGAGAACAGAACATCGCCATTCTCGACGATGTAGTCCAACTCGAGATCAGCGCTCGCCGCGTCGGCACCTTCGGTGGTGCCCGCACGAAGTTGTGCGATCTTGATTACAGGCAGCGAGCGACTATCCTTCGGCGGGTACTTCTGAAGCGCCAGACCGTTCAGGAAACGCGCGATCTCATCCAGCCCTCTGACCTCCCATCCCGTCGGAATCCCCCCCAGCTCCGAGTCCTCGAAGGAATCCGGGAACAGGTCGGCGATGGAACCCGGCAGGCCACTGTCTCGTCCTTCGGCCTTGGCGCGGACGGGGTCGAAGTCCACGAACCACGACGTGAAGAGCGCCCGCGCCATCGCCTCCAACGTCTCGTTCATCCGTCGGTTCAGCTCGATCTTGTCGTCGAGCGTGCCAAGGATGTGGGCGATGGCGCGTTGCTCGGAGAGCGGCGGAATCTGAAGCGGAAAAGATCGAATGATGCCTTCGTTGAGGTTGGGCATCGTAGCCCCGATCGCGTGGAACTTGAACCACTCCACCGATGTCGGATTAGCAAGAACGTGCGACAGGAAGTCAGGACTGAGAGAACCGTCATCCCTGACGCGAAGGCGTATTGCGTCTGTTCCGCAGATAAACCCGCCTTCGGCCTCGCGAACGCATCCGATATGACCTGTCGCCTGCACACCTCGACGTGCGAACAGAATGTCGCCAGACTCGAGCCGGTGTCGCACGAGTTCGTCAGCCTTGTCTGGCGAGATCTTCGGAAGAACGGAATGATCGATTTGTCGATTGCGGATCGCTTCAGTCGGCACTACTGGGACTCCGTTCTCCACGTAGTCATGAGCGTGCAACTGCGTACCGAACGGCCCGGTCTGAAGTTCGGCAAGTCCCGCATCGCAGAGTTCCCCGATCGTGCAACCTCGCCACTCACCCACCATACCCAAGCTCCTTCCCGCCTTCACTTGGGCTGCGGCCGACAATCCCGTCACGGCGCCGGCTTCGGCAGACAAGCAGGTTGGCGCCCCGGAGAGGTCTCTCGATCATTCCGGAAGGACGTGCGGCCGTTGGGTTCATGATCACGGCTTCCCGGGCCGGAAGCCGATCCGCTTGCTCGACGCCGACGGCGGCGTCATGAGCTCTCTGATCGCCTGAAACACCACCTTGAACTGCGCGTCGTACTTCGCTTCGAGCTCATCCAGCTTCTTCGCCAGCTCGGCGTTCGACTGGAGCATCCGCCGGAGTCTGACGAACACACGCATGATCTCGATGTTGACCTTGACGGCCTGCCGGCTTCGGAGCACGCTCGACAGCATCGCCACGCCCTGCTCGGTGAAGGCGTACGGAGGAGTCCGACGGCCTCCCCACGATCTTGAGGTCACAATTTGTGACCTCAAGCTGGCGGACTCGTCGTGATCGAGCTGAAACATGAAATCAGAAGGAAACCTGGCGATATTACGCTTCACCGCCTGAACGAGTGCCTTTGTTTGCACTCCGTACAGTGACGCGAGTTCCTCGTCGAGCATGACCCGGTGCCCGCGAAAAAGCAGGATCGCTCGCTCAATCCTTTCAACAGGAATCAGGGCCTCAGTCGCCATACCCGAGTGCTTTCAGATTGGCGGCGATAGTCGCATCCAGCTTTGCGCCTTCAGCCTGCTGCTCCCGCAGCGTGGCAGTGAGCCGCTTCATCTTCTCTTCGAACGGCTCGCCGTCGTCCTCGGCGGCCTCGGCGCCGACGTAGCGGCCGGGCGTGAGCACGTGGCCGTGCTTGCGGATGTCATCGATCTTCGCGGCCTTGCAGAAGCCGGGCACGTCCGCATAGCTTCCTCCGTCTGGATCACCACGCCACGCGTGATACGTGCAGGCGATCCTGGCGAGGTCGTCGTCGGTCAGCTCGCGGTGCGTGCGGTCGACCATCGAACCCAGCTTGCGCGCGTCGAGGAAGAGTGTCTCACCGCGCCGGTCGCGAAAGCGGCCGTTCTTCTTGTTGCGCGCGAGGAACCACAGGCACACGGGGATCTGCGTCGAGTAGAAGAGCTGCCCCGGCAGCGCCACGATGCAGTCCACGAGATCCGCCTCGACGATGGCCTTGCGGATCTCGCCCTCGCCAGATTGATTGGACGACATCGATCCGTTGGCGAGGACGAAGCCCGCGAGCCCGGTCGGCGCGAGGTGGTGGATGAAGTGCTGCACCCAGGCGTAGTTGGCGTTGCCCGCGGGCGGCACGCCGTAGACCCAGCGCTTGTCGTCCTTCAACAGCTCGCCGCGCCAGTCGCTGTCGTTGAAAGGCGGGTTGGCCAGCACGTAGTCGGCCTTGAGGTCGGGGTGCTTGTCGGTGTGGAACGTGTCGCCGTGGGCGATCTGCGCGTCGATCCCTCGGATGGCGAGGTTCATCTTGGCCAGCCGCCACGTGGTGTAGTTGGACTCCTGGCCGTAGATCGAGATGTCGCCGAGCGTGCCGCTGTGGGCCTCGATGAATTTTTCGCTGCTGACGAACATGCCGCCCGAGCCGCAGCAGGGGTCGTAGACGCGGCCCTTGTAGGGCGCGAGCATCTCCACCAGCACGCGCACCACGCGCGAGGGCGTGTAGAACTGGCCGCCGCTCTTGCCCTCGGCGCTGGCGAAGCGCGCGAGGAAGTATTCGTAGACGCGGCCCAGCGTGTCCTTCGCGCGATCGGCCGCGCTGCCGAGCGCGATGTCGCTCACCAGGTTGATGATCTGCCCGAGCCGCTGCTTGTCGAGGCCTGCGCGCCCGAAGTCCTTCGGCAGCACGCCCTTGAGCGATGGATTGTCGCGCTCGATCGCAGCCATCGCATCGTCCACGAGCGTACCGATGGTCGGTTGCGGTGCGCTCGCCTTCAGATGCGCCCAGCGTGCCTCCTTGGGCACCCAGAAGATGCTGGCGGCGCGGTACTCGTCGGGGTCTTCCGGGTCGGCGCCCTGCCCCCTCTGCGCCTCCAGGTCCGCGTGCTTGGCGTCGAATGCGTCGGAGATGTACTTGAGGAAGATCAGCCCGAGGACGACGTGCTTGTACTCCGCCGCATCCATGTTGTTGCGCAGCGCGTCGGCCGCGGCCCAGAGCCTCGCCTCGAAGCCAAGGTTCGCGCTTGTCTCGCCGTTTGCAGTCTTCTTCCTTGCCACGGGGTTCCTTGTCGCTGGCAACAATATTCGACCGGCAGGACATAGTCGATCAAGAAGTTGGCTGCAACCGCGAGTGCCAGTGAAACCCGAGCAATGAGAATCGAGAGGCGAGGTCCACCCCTCGTCAGAAGGGATCAGCTTCGGATCATCAACTGGCGCACGACGTAGGGCAGGATGCCGCCGTGGCGGAAGGCGACGAGCTCCTCAGGCGTGTCGATCCGCACCGTCGCCACGAACTCCCGCGACGTGCCGTCGGCGCGTGTCGCCACGACGCGCACGTCGCCGCGCGGCGTCAGCCCGCTCGCCACGCCCAGCAGATCGAACGACTCGGTGCCGGTCAGCCCGAGCGACGCGGCGTTCTCCCCCGCCTTGAATTCGAGCGGCAGCACGCCCATATTCACCAGGTTGCTGCGGTGGATCCGCTCGAACGACTCCGCAATCACCGCCTTGACGCCGAGCAGTTCGGTCCCCTTGGCCGCCCAGTCCCGCGACGACCCCGACCCGTACTCCTTGCCGGCGACGACCAGCAGCGGCACCCCGGCCTCGCGGTACTTCACCGACGCGTCGTAGATCGTCATCACCGCGCCGCCCGGCTGGTATTGCGTGAAGCCGCCTTCGGTGCCCGGCGCCATCTGGTTCCGCAGCCGGACGTTGGCGAACGTGCCGCGCATCATCACCTCGTGGTTGCCGCGGCGCGCGCCGTAGGAGTTGAAATCCGCCGGCTTCACGCCGCGCTCGACGAGGTATCTCCCTGCGGGGCTGTCCGGCTTGATCGACCCGGCCGGCGAGATATGGTCAGTGGTGATGCTGTCGCCGAGCAGCGCCAGCACGCGCGCCCCGGTGATGTCGGCCGGCGGCACCGGCACCATGGCCATCCCCTCCAGGAACGTCGGCTGGCGGACGTAGGTGGAGGCGGGATCCCACTGGAAGCGGCTCCCCTCCGGCACGGGCAGCTGCCGCCAGCGCTCGTCGCCGGTGAAGACGTCGGCGTAGCTCTTCCGGAACATCTCGGCGCTCACGGCCTCGAGCATCGTCTCCTGCAGCTCCTGCTCGCTCGGCCAGATATCCTTCAGGTAGACCGGATTGCCGGCGCGGTCGCGGCCGAGCGGTTCGGAGGTGAGGTCTGTCGTCATCCAGCCCGCCAGCGCGTAGGCGACGACGAGCGGCGGCGAGGCGAGATAGTTGGCGCGCACGTCCTGCTGGATGCGTCCTTCGAAATTGCGGTTGCCGCTCAGCACCGAGCAGACGACGAGGTTCTTCTCGCGCACGACGGCCGCCACCTCCTCGGGGAGCGGACCGCTGTTCCCGATGCAGGTCGTGCAGCCGTAGCCGACGAGGTTGAACCCGAGCTCGTCGAGGTACGTCGTCAGGCCGGCGGCGTTGAGGTATTCGGTCACGACCTTGGATCCCGGGGCGAGGCTGCTCTTCACCCACGGCTTGCGCGTGAGCCCCATTTCGACGGCCTTCTTCGCCACGAGACCCGCGCCAATCATCACGCTCGGGTTGGACGTATTCGTGCAACTGGTGATGGCGGCGATGACGACGGCGCCGTGGTCGAGTTGGTCGAGGACCGAGTCGGCGACGGCCACGCCCGACTGCACCGCCACGCTCGTCTTCGTCGCGATCCCCTGGCGCGCCCCCCCGGCGTCGGCCGCCCGCGCCGCCGCCTTCGGCGGCGCCTGCATGGTTGGAAGCGCCGTCTCGAAGGCGGCCTTCGCGCGCCGGAGCGAGACGCGATCCTGCGGCCGCCTGGGGCCCGCCAGGCTCGGCTCCACGATCGACAGATCGAGCTCCAGCGTCTCGGTGTAGCGCGCCTCTAGACTCTGATCCGTGCGGAACAACCCCTGCGCGCGCGCGTAGTCCTCGACGAGCCGGACGTGCGCCTCGTCGCGCCCGGTCAGCCGCAGGTAATCGAGCGTCATCTCGTCGATCGGAAACATCGCGACCGTGGCGCCGTATTCCGGGCACATGTTCCCGAGCGTCGCCCGGTCGGCAATCGTGAGGTGTCGCAGCCCCTCGCCGAAGAACTCGACGAACATGCCGACGACGCCGTGCTTGCGCAGCGCCTCGGTGATGGTGAGCACCAGATCCGTGGCCGTGACTCCCTGGGGCAGCACGCCCTTCAGGCGGACACCCAGCACCTGCGGGATGAGCATCGACACCGGCTGGCCGAGCATCGCCGCTTCGGCCTCGATGCCGCCGACGCCCCAGCCGACCACGCCGAGGCCGTTGACCATCGTGGTGTGCGAGTCGGTGCCGACGAGCGTGTCCGGGTAGGCGACGGTTCTGCCGTCGATGGTCTCCGAGAAGACCACGCGCGCGAGATATTCGAGGTTCACCTGGTGGACGATGCCGGTCTCGGGCGGCACCACCTTGAAGTTGCGGAACGCCCGCTGTCCCCAACGCAGGAACGCGTAGCGCTCGCGATTGCGTGCGAACTCGAGCTCCGCGTTCAGCGAGAACGCATCGGATCTCCCGAAGTAGTCCACCTGCACCGAATGGTCGATGACGAGTTCGACCGGCTGGAGCGGGTTGACGCGGTCCGGGTCGCCGCCGAGCGACACGATGGCGTCCCGCATCGCGGCGAGATCGACGACGCACGGAACCCCCGTGAAATCCTGCAGCAGGACGCGCGCCGGCATGAAGGACATCTCGCTCGCCGCCGCGGACGCCGGATCCCATCCTGCGACGGCCCGGATGTCGTCGGCCTTGACGACTGCGCCGTCCTCGCGGCGCAGCAGGTTCTCGAGCAGGATCTTCAACGAGTAGGGCAGCCGCGAGACGCCGGGGAAACCGGCCTTCTCGAGCGCGGGGAGACTGTAGATCTGCACCGGTCGTCCGCCGCTGCGGATCTCGGTGCGCGTTCCGAAACTGTTCAATGTCATGGGAGTGTCTTGGGTCGAGGTCGCAGCCTTCGATCATACTCTGCAGGGCGCACGGCGGAAAACGCCGCGGCACGTCGCGGCGATCGGATCGGTGACGCAGAACGGCTCGACCGATCTCAGAAACCGACGAAGAGGCTCCCCGAGACCGCGACGTGCGGTCTCGGACCGTCCGCAAGCGCAATCCCGCCGCGGACGAGCTGCAGGCGAACGTCTCCTCTCAGTCCCGCCGAACGCATGAACCCGCCCGGCCGCGCCAGCAGCCAGTACTTCACGCCGCCCCCGGCCTGATACAGCTGCCCGTGCTCGATCACCGTCCGCCCTTCGTGGAGCTGACGCACATAGCCGCCGCCGGCCGCGACGAACGGCACGAGCCGTGTCCCGATGCGCAAGGCGTCCAGCATCATGAGGACGCTCGCGTCGAAGACGTACTGATCGACGCGTTCGACGCTCGTCACCGGCGCGGCGCCTTCGGCATCCGCGGTGATCGCGGTCCGAATCTCGGGACGGCTCAACTCCGCGCCGCCCTCCACCGTGAAGCGCCGGCTGAAGGCGAACGCCGTCCTCGCGTGCACGGCCGGCGCAGGGGCGAACTCGCTCTCCGCGGCAAAGAGCCGGAACGCCTGCCGAGCCGGCGCGTTGGCGCGCAGATTCGCGTCGCCGCCGCCCAGCCTGCCGCCGCTCGTCAGGCCGCCACCGACGTCGAATTCGATCCGCCGCAGGGGCCGTTCGCCCGCCGACGCCGCCGGCGGACGCGACTGGGCGGCCGCCGGCGAGGCGGCGGCGCACGCCACCAGCAGGAGGACGAGGCGGGCACTCACTTCGGCGTCACCATCACGGCAAACATGTCGCCTTCGCCGCCCGCAGGCGCAACGACGAGCCGGGTGTGGAACGTCACCTGGAAGCCGATGTCGACCGGCGTCCGCCGGCTGAAGAAGCTCTCGGTATCGGCATCGTCGAGCGGCTCCACCCTGATGATGTGCGGCCCCGGTGCGAGCCCGGCGATCTGAAACCCGCCGTCGCGGTCCAGCGTGAACCCCGCAACGACGCGGCCCGTCGCCTGGTGGAATGCAATCACGTGGGCGCCCTGCACTCCCGTCCCGCCGCGTGTCACGCGGCCCCGCGCGACGCCGGTCTGCCGGCGGAAGTTCCCGTCCGGGTACAGGTCCGACACTCCCGCCACGTCGTCGGGCTGCAGCTCCCGGTCGTGGATGAGACCGCGGCCGAACGCGATCGGGAACATCACGGAGCCGGAGGCGATCACGCGCCGGCCGCCGTCTGGGCGCGCCTCCGTTTCGCCGAGCGCCGAGTGTCCGAGCCCGAGGAAGTGGCCAATCTCGTGCAGGGCGACCGACTCGACGTCGAACGCCGCAGGATCGCCGGCAGGCGCCGTCGACCACGGAATCGCGGAGTTGAGGAAGATGTCCGCCTCGACGATCTCCCCGGTCACCGTGTCGATGAGGAACCCGGTCGCGCCCAGGACCCGGTCCATTCCCGGCTCGTCCTGGAAGCCGACGACCGATATCCCGTCGTCGTCGAAGGGCTCCGCACCGGTCGGACCGACGAACTGGAACGCGATCGAGGCGGTCGGCACCGCCTCCCATGTCGCAAACGCCCGCGCCACCGCCGCCTGGAACTCGGCCGCGGACACGCCCGGGGCGGCGCGGTCTCCGGCGAACCAGCGAACCGGCGATCGCGGCCATTTCAGCACGATCGATTCGCCGGCACGGGTCGTCGTGAACTGCAGGTACGCCTGCGCAGGCTGCGCGAGCGCGACCGCGGCAGCAGCGGCCAACGCGATCGCCTTCATCGGTCCCGCTCCAGGACGGCCTCCACCTCCCGGGCGAACGCCTCGAGCGGCAGCGGCTGGCGGGCCGATTCGCCGCGCGCGACCCGCTCGGCGCCATCGCCCCGCGCCATCACCGGCGGCGGAGCGACGACCGGCCGCGCGCGGGCGCCGCGACTCACGCGGTACACACCCTGGCTCAGCCCGAAGAGCGCCGGGATCGCCGGCGCCTGGCCGCGGAGGAACACCACGACCTCGTCCCCACCGGCGAACTCCGGCGCGCCGACGAGCACGCGGCGGTACCGGCCCACCTGGCCGTTCGGCACGCGGAACGTCACGCTCGAACCCGGACTCCCCTTCCACGCGTCGAGGACCTCGACGGTGACGAAGGTCTCGATCGCGCGCCGCGGGCCGACCAGCGCCGACCGCACGTCAATCACGCGGCCGTGCACGATGGTGCCGGACCCGGCCACGACGGTCTGAAAATCGGCGGGAAGCAGGACCGTGGCGGAGGCGTGCCGCGCAGCCACGAAGGCCAGGACGACACTGCAGACGGCGCCAGTCATGCGCATGTGGGACTCCCAATTTTCAACTCCCAATTCCCAAGACCCGGTACCCATCGCCTTGGGAGTTGGAGGCTTGGGCGTTGGAAGCTGACGAGCTCGCTGCCTCTACGCAAGACCCGCGCCGCCCGGCGCCCGCGCCGCCACCTCGAGTATCGCGTCGGCCGCCCGCTCACTCGCGCCAGGACCGCCAAGGCGTTCGCGCACCTCCCGGAGCGCCGCTCGCGTGCGCAGGTGACGATCCGTGTCGGTCAGCAGCGCGACGGCTTCACCGGCGATCCGTTCCGGCGTGCAGTCGTCTTGAATCAGTTCGGGAACGATGCGCCGCCCCGCCACCAGATTCGGCATGGCGTAGGTGTCCACCGTGAGAAACGGCTTGCCGAGACGGTACGTCAGCGGCGACACCCGATAGACGACCACCATCGGCCGCTCGTGGAGCGCCGCCTGCACCGTCGCGGTGCCGGATGCCGTGATGACCACGTCGGAGGAGGCGAGCACGTTGTCGGTCGCCCCGGCGACGACAACGGCCCCGGCGCCAGAGAGCGGCGCGAACAGGCCGTCGGAAAGATTCGGCGCCCGCGCCACGACGAACTGCGCCTCCTTGACCCGCGTCCGAACGAGCGCCACGGCTGCCGCCATCACCGGCGCCAGGCGCCGGAGCTCGTTCGGCCGGCTGCCCGGGAGCAGCGCCACCGTCGGCGCGTCCGGCCGGAGGCCGCGGTCCTGCAGGAAGGCGCCTCTTGCCTGGCTGACCTGCGCGAGATCGACGAGCGGGTGACCGACCAACTGCACCGGGATGCCCGCCCGCTCGTAGAACGGCGCCTCGAACGGAAAGATCACCAGGACGCGATCGACCAGCCGCCTCATCGTCTCCATTCGCCCCGGGCGCCACGCCCAGAGCTGCGGGCTGACGTAGTAGACGACGGGCACGCCGAGGCGCCGCAGCGCCGCCATGAGACGAAAATTGAAATCGGGGAAGTCAATCGCGACAAAGACGTCCGGCCGCCGGGCGCGCGCCGCGGCGACCAGCCGACGGTACATCGCGTACGAGCGCGGCAGCACCCGGATGGCCTCGGTCAGGCCGGTCACGGTCAGGCCGGTGAACTCGCCCGCGAGCGACGCGCCAGCCGCCTCGAGCCGCCGGCCACCGAAGCCGACGATGTCCACATCCGGCGCGCGCGCGCGCAGCGCCGCCGCCAGCGCGCCGGCGTACAGGTCGCCGGACGCCTCGCCGCACGAGATCATGATCCGCATCTCGACGTCAGAGCGGCTGATCGACCAGCTTCTCGTCGATGCGTGTCTTGAAGGTGACGCTCTTGATCCGGCGCTCGATGACGAGGCGGCCGTTCGACAGGCCCGAGGCGTTCTTCCGTCCCTTCGGCACGTTCACGCGCGGGTTCCCCTGGGTCTGCCCGTGGGTGAGACGCCCCGAACGGACCCGTCCGAACGGTCCCGACGGCCCAAACGGCCCGAACGAATCAGCGCGCCGTGTGTCGCGTTTGAGCGTCGCCGACATCAGATCGAGCTCCTCGATCGGGATGACCTCGACGTCGGTGAAGCCGAGGCGCTGGAGCTGCGGCACGAACGCCGCGGCGTTGCCGACGAGCACGATCGAGAGCCGGTCGGGCCGCACGTACTGGCGGGCGACGCGCTGGATGTCGTCGGGCCGGACCGCCTGCACGCGCTCGCGGAACGTCCCAATCTCCTCGACCGGCAGGTCGTAGAAGACGACGTTCAGCACCTGGGCGGCGATGTCGCCGGGCGTCTCGATCGTCAGCGGAAAGCTGCCCGCCAGATACGCCTGCGCGTCGGAGAGCTCGTTCTGCGAGACCCGGTCGCGCTGGAGCCGCGAGAACTCCTCCACCATGAGCCGCAGCGCCTCGCCCGTCGTATCCGTTCGCGTGTCGGTCTCGGCCACGACATGGCCGGCTTGTTTCCGCGCCTCCGTGTCGGCCTGCGCGCCGTAGGTGAGGCCGCGCTCGGACCGAAGCACCCGGTGGAGCCGGTTGGCGCCCTCGCCGCCCAGAATCTTCACGGCCAGGTCGAAGGCCATGTAGTCGTCGTGCTTGCGCGGAATCGCGAGCTGGCCGATGCGAATCTCCGTCTGCACGGCGTCGGGCTTGTCCACGATCACGATCCGGCGGGTCAGCGGCGGCGGCTCGACGACGGTGACCGGCGGGACCTCGGCGGGCGGCCATTCGCCGAAGGCGCGCTCGGCCGCCGCGAACGCCTGCTCGCTCGTGACGTCGCCCACGATGGCCAGAATCATGTTGTTCGGCACGAAGTAGCGGCGGTGGAACTGCTGGAGGTCGCCGCGGGTGATCGCGGAGAGCGTCTCCGGGGTGCCGCTGTTCGGCAGCCCGTAGGGGTGGAACCCGTACACGAGTCGCTCGAACAGGACGCTCGCGACCCAGTCCGGATCGTTGCCGCTGACCTGCAGGCTCGAGATCGCCTGCTGCTTCTGCCGCTCGATCTCCTCGGCGGCGAACGCCGGATTCCGCGCCACGTCGGCCAGCAGGTTCATGCCGACGTCGAAGGAATCCTCCATGACGACGACGTTGACGAACGTGAGGTCCGAGCCCGACCCGGTGGCCAGCGCGCCGCCGATGAAATCGATGTTCTCGGCGATCGCCTGCGCGCTCCTGGTGACCGTGCCCTGATCGAGGAGCGAGGCCGCCAGGCTCGCCACGCCCACCTTGCCCGGCGGATCCTGCACCGATCCGGCCCGCACCAGCAGCCGCATGCTGACGGCCGGCTGTTCGTGGTGGAGGACGGTGATGACCTGCAGGCCGTTCGGCAGCATCCGCACCTCGTAGGGCGGGAACTTGACGCTTCGCGCCTGGAGCGGCCGCGGCGGCGACTCGGCGGGCCAGAAGACGAACCGCCCATCGGAGGTCCGCTCGAGCTGTGCGCTCGCCGCGCTCACGCACAGGACAACTCCCAAGACGCCAACTCCCAACTTCCAAAGGGATTGGCAGCGCACCGGTTGGGCGTTGGGCGTTGGGCGTTGGGCGTTGCTCATCGGCCGGTCTCTCTCGGCAGCACGTGGAGCACCACGCGGTTCGACTCGTTGAAGTACGTCTTCGCCACGCGCTGCACGTCGGCGACCGTCGTCTTCATGAAGATGTCGAACTCGCCGTCGGCGGTCGTGATGTCGTTGTGGATGACCGCCGCGTGCGCCAGGTGCATCGCCTTGTCCTCGTTCGTCTCGCGGCTCAGGATGTAGTCGCGGGCGAACTGGTTCTGCGCCCGCTGCAATTCGTGCGCCGACACACCCTCGGTCTTCAGCTTCTCGAACTCGCCGATGAGCGCTTTCTCGGCGGCCTCGGGTGTCTGGCCGGGCTGGACGATGCAGACGGCGAAGAAGAGGTTCGGGTGCTCGGTGATGTTGCCGCTCCCGAACGCGCTCAGACAGAGGCGCCGGTTGTAGATCAGCTCGCGCGAGATCCGCGCGCTCTGCCCGTCGGACAGAATCTTCGACGTGATGTGCAGCGGGTACGAGTCCGGATGCCCGTCGTAGGTCACATGGTAGGCCACGACGACCGCGGGCAGCGGCCATCCCTCCTCCACGACCGCGCGCCGCCCGCTCTTCATCGGCGGCTCCGTGGGGATGTCGCCAGGTACGCGGCGTCCCGCCTTCGGCACGCGGCCGAAGTACTGCGTCGCCAACTGGAGCGCCTGCGCCCCGTCGAAGTCGCCCACGATCACGGCGGTGGCGTTCTCCGGCACGTAATAGGCGCCGTGGAAATCACGGACGTCGGCGATCGACGCGGCCTCGAGATCCGCCATGCTTCCGATCGTCGGGTGCTTGTACGGGTGTGTGGTGAACGCGTGATCGTAGATGATTTCCGAGAGCCGTCCGTACGGCTGGTTCTCGATCCGCATCCGCCGCTCTTCCTTGACCACCTCCCGCTCGCGGCGGAACGCGATGTCGTCCACGCGCAGCGTCGCCATCCGGTCGGCCTCGAGCCAGAGCGCCATCGGCAGATACTGCGCCGGCAGCGTCTGCCAGAACACCGTCACGTCCTCGGTCGTATAGGCGTTGCTGCGGCCGCCGACGCTCGACACGATGGAGGTGTGGGCGTCGGGCTCCACGTTCTTCGAGCCCTTGAACATCATGTGCTCGAACAGATGGGCGAACCCGGTCCGGCCCGGCCGCTCGTTCTTCGAACCGACGTGGTACCAGACGGCGACGTGCACGATGGGCGTCGAATGATCCTCGGACAGGACGACTCGGAGGCCGTTCGGCAGCGTGGTGATCTCGTACTGCAGCTTTGGCGGCCGGACCGCCGCCAGGACCGGCGTCAGCGCCGCGGCCGCCACGGCACAGGCCGCCAGGGCGATCGCGACGGGGAAGCAGAGGCGCATATGCGCAGATTATGGCAGGAGGCGCGCGCAGCGCGGCAAAAAAGGCGCGGGCCGACCAGTCGAGGCTCTCCCGTCGCTGCACGGGAGTCGGTGGCCGGTCACCGGCCGACCAGCCTGAACCCGACGCTCACCCAGGAGCCGGTCCCGAATTCGAGCTGGTACGGGTCGATCCGCCGCTCCGCGCCCACGAACAGCTCGACAGCCGCGCCGCGCCCCTCCAGTCGAACGCCGCCTTCGCCGCCGACTCCATACTGCGTGCCGCGGTCGCGCGACCCGTCGACGCCCAGCACACGAACACCGCCGCCGGCGATGACGGCGGTCCGCGCGGCCACGCCCACGCGCCCGCGCGCTCGGGCGTCGACCTCCCACACGTAGTCGACGAACGACCGCTGCACGGCGCGCCGCACATCGACCCGAGTGTCGAGCGTCGTCCGGCCGCGGACCACCGCGCCCTGCACGCGGGCGCCAACCATGTTCCAGTCCACGGCCTGCCGTTTGGGGCGATCGCTCAGGTGCCGGGACACGTGATGGAACACCCCTCCGAGCTCCACGCCGCGAGCCCGCGCGGAGAGTGCGCCCTCGAGCGTGTAGTTCCCCTGGTTGGGGTCGAACGGGCGGTACTGCTCCCCAAGCATCGCCTGATATTCGGCCGCAAACGCCGCACGGCCGCGCCCGAAGTCGACCAAATCGATCTCGCCGCCGAACCGCGCGTCCCACACGAACCGGGGGTCGTCGCTGACGAGGTGATCGAGGCCCAGGACGAAGTCGAAGCGCGGCAGGAACTGGACGCCAGTCGTCCCGGCCGCCTGGGGTGCGGGAGCCGCCGTCTGCGCGGCCGCCGGGCCAGCGGCCACGCCACAGGCCACAGAGACCCAGAGACACAGAGAGAGACTCTGTCGTCTTGCTCTGTGTCTCCGCGCCTCTGTGGCCCATTGACATGCGCCTCTCACGTGGGCGGCTCTCCGGAGCCCGCCGCGCCGAGCGCCGCGAGCCGCGCTTCGAGCTCCTCGATGCGCCGCTTCAGCTCGGGCAGACGCTTGAAGATGACCGACGCCTTGCGCCACGCGCTGCTCTCGATCGCGGGATAGCCGGCCACCATCGAGCCAGGCGGGAGCGACTTGGTGACGCCGGACTGCCCGACCGCGACGCTGCCGCGCCCGACCGTCAAGTGCCCGCCGACCCCCACCTGGCCGCCGAAGATCACGTCGTCGTCGATGTCGGTGCTTCCGGCGACGCCGACCTGGGCGGCCATCAGCACGTTGCGCCCCACCGAGACCCCGTGGCCGATCTGCACGAGGTTGTCGATCTTCGTGCCGCTCCGGATGCGTGTCTCCCCGACGGCGGGGCGGTCCACGGTCGTGTTCGCGCCGAGCTCCACGTCGTCCTCGACGACGACCCCGGCAATCTGCGGAATCTTCTCGTGCGTGCCGTCGCCGCGCCGCACGAAGCCGTAGCCGTCGGCGCCGACGACCACGCCGTTCTGGAGGATGACGCGGCTGCCGATCACGACGCGTTCGCGGATCGCCACGTTGGAATGGATGACGCAGTCGCTGCCGATCCGCGCTCCCGGACCGATGGTGACGTTGGGAAAGACGACCGTGTTGTCACCAACCGTCACGTCTTCCCCGACGACGACGAAGGGGCCGATCGACACGTTCCGGCCGAGGCGCGCGCCTGCGGCGACGACGGCCAGCCGATCGACCCCTGGCGCCGGCCGCCAGGGCGGCGCGAAAAGCGCCACGGCGCGGGCGAACGCCAGGTAGGGATCGCGCGTCCGCAGCATCGCGCACGGCGCCCCCGGCGCCTCGTCCCGCAGCAGTACCGCGGAGGCGCGCGTCCGCGGCAGCATCGATTCGTACTTCGGGTTGGCGAGAAACGTCAGGTCGCCGGGCTGCGCGTCCTGAATGCCCGCCACGCGCACCACCTCGATGTCGCCGTCGCCCTCGAGGCGACAGCCCAGGCGCTCGGCCAGCTCGCGCAGCTTCACCGCGCCGCCCTACGCATGGCGGACCGCCACGCGCTCGAAGAAGGTCGAGAGGTTCGGCAGCCGGAGCCGCGCGGCGATGTCGTGGACCCGGGCGGCGCGCGCCGGCGATTCCATCGTGAAAAGGTCGCGCAGCTCGGTCAGCGGCGGACAGGGCCGCCCCGACCAGGACGCGCGGCACAACCCGTGCACGGCGCCCCGCATCGACAGCCAGTGGCCGACAACACGGAAGGCGAAGTAGTACGCCAGGAAGTTGGGCCCCGGGACGAGCGCGACCGGACCCGACAGGATGAGCCCCAGCATGTCGATGACGAGCCATTTCCGGTGGCGCTCGTAATCGCGCTGCAGGATGCGCCGAACGAGCGCCATCACCTGGTCGAACGTCATGTCCGGCGGATGCACCGCCACCGCCGTGGCCTGCCGTCGCAGGTTCCAGAGGAGCCGCTGTTCCGCGATCCGCTGCGCCACCCACCCGAGCGCGCGATCCTGGATCCGGTGGTACGTCCCGCGCGCCGCATCGGCGGCATCCCGGCGCTGGCGTTCTTCGGCCGCGCGCAGCGTCGCTTTGAAGCGCTGCCGCAGGCTTCCGAAGATGCCGGTCGCAGGGATCTGGTCGGCGTCCGGTTCGTTGTCGCCGGCCGGTTCACAGTAGAGCTCGTGCCGATCGCGGCCGATCGGGATGACGTACACGTCCATCACTCCTGACGATAGCAAAACTCCCGGCACAAGTGCGATGGTGCGACGGTGCGAGGGTGCGAGGGTGCGTCCGACGGTGCGAAAGTGCAACGGTGCCAGGGTATCAGGGTCCGACAGTGCCAAGACCCGACGACGGTGCCAAAGTGGGAACGACAACCCAGGGTGCGTGCGACGGTGCAACGAAGCGTCCGACGCGCTGGGGAGATGCGCGGGTGCAGGACTGTGCACCGTCGCACCCGCACCGTCGCACCCGCACCGTCGCACCGTCGCACCGTCGGACGCACCCTCGCACCCTCGCACCCTCGCACCCTCGCACCCTCGCACCCTCTTGCGTCTAGCGTCTGCGCCGCTGCGGTGGTCCCGGAGGCAGGTCGACGGGGACCGGCGGGCGACCCGCAGCCTCCCGGGCGCCGGCGACCATCGCCGCGACAGAGGCAATCGCGTCGCCCAGGCGGCGCTCGAGCACCGGTCCGGCTGAGGAGAAGAAGCCGGCGAAGTATGCCTCGTCGTACACCGCACGGGCGCCGATTGCCTCGCGGTCGTGCTCCAGAATCCCGCGGACGAGCACGCCCGGCAGGAACAGCGGGAGTCCGGAACCTGTCGCGGTGCGACGAGGCGTCGCTCACCTGGTGTCGAGCCGCCGGATGCGGTTCTGCGGCCCCGGCGGCACCGGCGACGACTGGCGTGAGAAGTAGTCGGCGAAGATGTCGTGATCGGTGCCGACGAGCATCGCGTCGGTCGCGGCGCCGAGCGCGCGGAGGCCGTCGCCGCCGTCCCAGAGGTAGTTGCTCGTCGCGAGCCGGTACTGCCGCGTCGGCACGATCGGATCGCCGCGCAGGCGGACCGACGCGCGATCGACGCGTTGGCCGATCGGCCGCGACAGGTCGTACGCGTACGTGAACCCCTCGGATACCTGCATGATGCGAACCCGCCCGGCTCCGGGTGCGCCGAACTGCTGCTCCAGGGTCTGCAGCAGCGCCTCGCCGCTGATCGACTTGACAACAAGCTCGTTGCCGAACGGCAGCACCGAGAAGACCGCTTCGTAGCTCACGGGCGCCGGGCCGCGGCCGGATCCGGCCGTCAGATCCGCGCGAATGCCGCCCGGGTTCCAGATGGCGAGGTCGGGACGTGCGCCGGGCGCGCGCATCGCCGCGTCGAGCAGCGCATCGGCCACGACGTCGCCGAGCACCGATTCGCCCGCGGCGTTGGGCTCCCGCGTCAGGCTCGCCGCGATCGAGCCGACGATCCGGCCGCTCACCGCCCGGGCGAACGGTCGGTAGTGCTCGAGGAGCGCCGTCTGGCGCCGATCCCTCTCCACGTCGCGCGTCACGACGAGGTTGCGCGCCGATCGGTCGACCACTTCCCCGTCGGACCGCCGAATGCGCAGGTCGATATCGGTGACGAGCCGGCCGTTCGCGGCTGCGCTGGTCACGAGCTTGCCGTCGATCGTGCAGTTGTACGCCTGGTGACTGTGCCCCGAGACGACGGCGTCGATCTCACGGGAGAGGCTGGTGACGAGGTCGACGAGATCGCGCGAGATGCCGTCGCAGCCGTTGACGTCGGCGCCGGAGCGATCGCCCCCCTGGTGCATGAGCAGGACGATGGCGCGCACGCCCTCGTCGCCGAGCGCCCGCGCCGCGGCGTTGGCCGCCTCCGCCTCCGGCAGGAACGTCAGGCCGCGGATGCTGGAGGCGAGGGTCACGCCGGGTGCATCCTGCAGGATCACGCCGATGAAGCCGACGCGGACCCCGTCGATTTCGCGCACCACGGAGGATGGCAGGAGCGGTCGCGGGTCGGAACCCTGAATGCCGGCGCGCGCCAGCGACGCCGGGTCGGCGCGGCGCGGATCCAGCGTGACGTTGGCCGCCAGATAGGTGAACGCCGCGCCGCCGTACGGTGTGCCGTCCTGGCAGCCGTCCAGGGGGTGGCAGCCCCCCCTCTGCATCCGGTACAGCTCCCACCAGCCTTCGTCCAGGTCGTGGTTGCCGAGCGCCGACACCTGCAAACCCGCCAGGTCGAGCGCCTCGACGGTGATTTCGTCGTGAAAGAGGCTCGACAGGAGCGGGGTGGCGCCGATATTGTCGCCCGCCGAGACGAACACGGTGTTCGGATTGGCCGCCTCGAGCCGCGCCAGATGCGCCGCGAGGTACTCCATCCCGCCGGCCTCGACCCCTCCGATCTGTCCCGTGCCGCCCGACGCAGCCTCGAGCGCTCCGTGGAAGTCGTTGATGGCCAGGATCTGCACGTCGACCGTCTCCGCAGGCTGGACGAGCGCCGCAACGGCCACCACGCCGGCGAGGGCGGCGCCGCAGGCAAGGCCGATTCGCGTACCGAAGGCCACGATCGAAAATGATACCGGATGCTTCGCATCGGAGCGCACATGTCGGTGGCCGGCGGGGTGTCGAAAGCGGTCGAGCGCGCGGTCGCGCACGGCTGCGAGGCGCTGCAGATCTTCACCAAGAACGCGAATCAGTGGCGCGGCAGGCCGCTCGACCTCGCCGAGGTCGAGGCGTTCCGCCGCCGGATCGACCGGAGCGGCATCCGGCCGGTCGTCTCGCATGCCAGCTACCTGATCAATCTAGCCACGAGCCGTCCGGCGCTGCGCGAGCAGTCGATCGCCGCCTTCATCGACGAGCTCGACCGGGCCGACGCGCTGGCTCTTCTCGGCGTCGTGATTCACCCCGGCACCTGCACCGCTGGCACCGAAGACGACGCGCTGCGGCTCATCGCCGACGCCATCCGCCAGGCCTTTCGGGCACGGAGGCGGCGGCGGGCGATGGTGATTCTCGAGCACACCGCAGGACAGGGGCGGACCGTGGGGTACCGGTTCGAGCATCTGGCCGCGATCATCGGCCACCTTCGCGGCTCAGCCCGCGTCGGCATCTGCCTCGACACGTGCCATCTGATCGCCGCCGGCTACGACATCATCACCGAGACGGGGTACCGGGACACGTTCGCCGCCTTCGACCGCCTCATCGGCCTCGACCGCCTGAAGGTGCTCCACGCAAACGATTCCAAGAGACCGCGCGGCAGCCGCGTCGATCGGCACGAGCACATCGGCCGAGGCTGCCTCGGCGAGGAGCCGTTCCGGCGGATCCTGCGGGACCGCCGTCTTGCGGGGCTGCCGATGCTCATCGAAACCGAGAAGTCGAGGCGACGCGAAAAGGCCGGGACGATCGAGACCGACCCGTTCGACATGCGGAACCTCGACACGCTGAGGAGACTGCGAGGGGCGATTCACTCTCTTCCACGTTCCTCCGCGACCACCACGCTCTGAACGAACGGGCTGCCGCGGCCGACAAACCGCATGTCGCCCACCGACACCCGCGTGCCGCCGGGTACCGGCTCGAAGGTCCAGAACGGAAACCGCGCCCAGACGAGAAAGCCGCGAATGGCCGGGGCCGTGCGAGCCCGCGCCACGCGCGGGTCGGCGTCGTGCTTGGCGACGAAGGTCGGATCGAACCTGATGCGCGTCGGCAGCCACTCGAAGGTGCCGGTCTCGTACCCCCGCCCGTTGTCGACGACGATCTGCCGCCTGAACGGCGATACAGGCACGGGGCCGACCATCAGGCCGGTTGGATCGCCGCCCCGCGTCCGGCGCCACTCCTCCGCCACGAGCGTCCGGGCCGCGCGCGCGTTCGCCGTCATCGACAGGACGTAGACGAGCGCGAGCGCCAGCGCATGGCGCGCCGGGGCGGGCCCGCCGCGACGGGCGAGCCAGATGCCGGCGCCGAGGATCACCCACAGCCACGGATCGACGATGAAGAGCACGTCGCCGTACAGCCAGCGCCAGTCGAACGGCGCCAGGAGGCGCAATCCGTACGGGTTGAGCAGATCGAGGGCGACGTGCGACAGCACCCCGACGTAGGCCAGCAGGAGCACCCACCCCGCCCGAAACGGCGGTCCATCGCGCCCGGCCGGGCGCAGGCGCGCCGCCGCCATCAGGACGAGCGTGAGCCCGACCGGCAGCAGCGCCTGCGCGATCGCGCCGTGCGTCCAGCCGCGGCGGAACGCAACCGACGGCAGGTCGGTCGCAAACACCAGCACGTCGATGTCCGGCAGGTTGCCGGCAATCATCAGGGTCGCAGTGGCGAAGCGTGTACGCCGTTTGAGCCCTGCCTCGCCGCACGCCGCGCCGGCGAGCGTGTGACACAGGTTATCCACGGGATCGTCGTGGGGGAATGAAGCGGATCGCCCGGGCACCGAGGGCCCTCGGGCGCGCGCGGGGGCTCACGATGACGCCGCAGGCGTCGTCTTTCCCGCGAAGGCGATCTCGCCGAAGACTTGCGCCTCGAACACGAACAGCCGCGCACCGTGGCGCCAGGCATCGTGCGGGAGCCATGCCTTCAGACAGGCGTGGGACACGAAGGCGTGTCGATCCCACCGCTGCTCGGTCGCCACCTGCGGCAGCAGCAACCCCTTGGAGACGCCCCGCTCGACGATCACCCCGTGCCGACCGAGCTCGATCTCCTCGATCGACTGGATTTCCCGCTCCGGCGTGAGCACCGAGATCTCGATGTCGATACGGGCGAGCTCGCGGAGCGAGACCGGAAAGAAGCGCGGGTCGGAGTCGGACACCGACGCCGCCAGTTGCGCGATCGTGTCGCCGAGCGGCGCCTCCGTGTCGAGGCGGCCCAGACAGCCGCGCAGCTCGCCCTGATTGTGGATCGTGACGAACGCGTTCGACGGCGTGTCGAGCGCTCCGCCGCGCGCCGGCTCGGGCGGCGGGTGCCGCCGCACCCGCGCCTCGAGCGCGCGTCGCGCCAGCGCCAGGAGTCGGCGCTGGTCTTCAGCTTCGATCATGGCAACTCTCAAGATCCAACTCCCAACCCCCAATAGACCCCACCTTCGACTCCTGCATCGCGTTGGGAATTGGGCTGTGGGAGTTGGGCGTTGACTGCTTCACCAGACTGCCGCCGCCATGTAGCCCACGACCGACGACTTGTCGCCCGACACGTCGCCGGAATCCCCGTAGCGCAGTACGCGCGCCTCCGTGCAGCCGAGCTCGATGGCCGCGCGCAGCACCGATACTATCGGTCCGCCGCCGCAGGCGTGCCGGGGTTCCCGTTCGATCAGCGTCATCAGGCCGTCCGCATCGAGCGCTTCGACACGGCGCAGCACGACGGCGTCGACGCGCGCGGCCAGGGTGGCATCCTCGTAGTGCGAAAGGTCGCTGCTGGCGATGAGCAGGATCCGCTCGCCGGGGCGCGCGGCCACCGCGCGCGCCAGCGCGTGACCCAGCGCCTGCGCCGTCTCGCGCCGCTGATGGCCCATGACGAGCGGCACGATCGGGACCCCCGGCAACAGCCGCGCCACGAACGGCAGCTGCATCTCGAGCGAGTGCTCCCGAGCATGGGCCGCCGGATATTCCACGACGTCGCTCGATTCGGCGGCGACGGCGGAGGCCAGCTCGTCGGCCACGGGCACGGCGCCAAGCGGCGTGTCCCACGCGCCCCGCGCCCAGACGGACACCCCGTCGAACCCCACGTGGTGCGACGGCCCGACGAGCACGACCGCCGTGTACGCGCACTGCCGGACGAGTCTATACGCGTAGGCGGCCACCGGCCCCGAGTACATGAGCCCCGCGTGGGGCGCGATGATGGCCCGCGGACAGGAGCGGGAAGAGTCGGACGCCGCCGCGATGTGCGCATCGACCGCTTCGGCCAGCCGGGCCTGGCTCCCGGGATACCAGCTCCCGGCGACGGCCGACGGTCTGAGGTCGTGCATGGCTCGGATCGTACCCCAGTCGGCCGCCGGTCGCCCGGGCCAACCTCGGCGATCGGCGCATGATAGCATCGCCGGCAGTGGCCCCCACGCTGACATCCGCCGACGTCGAGCGCATCGCGGCGCTCGCCCACCTCGAGCTCACCGCCGAGGAGAAGGCGCTCTTCACGCGGCAGCTCGCCGACATCCTCGCCTACGCGGAGCAGGTGCAGGCGGTCGACACGAGCGGTGTGCCGGCGACGGCGCACGTGCTCGCCGAGCGCACCGAGCGGGAGGACGAGCTGCAGCCATCGCTGCCGCGCGAGGAGGCGCTCGCCAACGCGCCGGACCCGGCGCCCGAGGCCGGCCTCTTCCGGGTGCCGCGCGTCATCACCTGATGCTGGACGCGAGCGCACGCGCCATCCGCGACGAGATCGCCCGCGGCCGCGCCACGGCCGTCAACGTCTGCCGGACGTTCCTGGACCGGATCGAGGCGGTGAATCCGTCGCTCAATGCCTTCACCCTGGTCGCCGCGGACCGGGCGCTCGCGCGGGCGGCCGACATCGACCGCCGGCGCGCCGCGGGCGAGCCGCTCGGCCCGCTCGCCGGAGTGCCTGTGGCCGTCAAGGACAATCTGTGCGTCCGCGGCGTGCGTACCACCGCCTCCTCGCGCATGCTCGAGCGCTTCGTGCCGCCCTACCACGCGACCGTCGTCGAGCGGCTCGAGGCCGCCGGCGCCGTGATCGTCGGCAAGACCAACTGCGATGAGTTCGCCATGGGATCGTCGAACGAGAATTCCGCGTTCGGCCCGGTGCGCAATCCCTGGGCGACGGATCGGACGCCGGGCGGCTCGAGCGGCGGGTCGGCCGCGGCAGTGGCCGCGCGATGCGTCCCGATGGCGCTCGGCTCCGACACCGGCGGGTCGATCCGGCAGCCCGCCGCCTTCTGCGGCGTCGTTGGCCTCAAGCCGACCTACGGACGCGTGTCCCGCTACGGCCTGCTCGCCTTCGCCTCCTCACTCGATCAGATCGGTCCGATCGCGCGAAATGCGGCTGACGCCGCCCTGGCGCTGGCGGTCCTCGCCGGCACGGATCCGGCCGACGCCACCTCGTCGCGACAGCCGGTGCCCGACTTTCCCTCCGCACTCTCGGGCGACGTGACCGGCCTTCGCCTGGGCGTCCCGCGGGCCGTTGTCAGCGAGGGCGTCGATGCGGACGTACGGAGGGCGTTCGAGGCGGCGCTCGACACCCTGCGGAGGGCCGGCGTGGCGCTCGTCGACGTCGAACTGCCGCACGCCAAGTACGCCGTCCCGGTCTACTACCTGGTGGCGACGGCCGAGGCCAGCTCGAACCTCGCCCGGTACGACGGTGTGCGGTTCGGCTACCGCGCGCGCGCCGAGACCGAGCACGATGTCAAGCAGATGTATTCCCGCACGAGAGACGAGGGGTTCGGGCCCGAGGTGAAGCGCCGGATCATGCTCGGCACCTACGTGCTGAGCGCCGGCTACTACGACGCGTACTATCTGAAAGCCCAGCAGGTGCGGACGCTGCTCAGGAGCGATTACCAGCAGGCGTTCGAGAGCGTGGACGTCGTCGCGATGCCGACGAGCCCGATTCCGCCGTTCCGGCTCGGCGAGAAGACGGCCGATCCGCTGCAGATGTATCTCGCCGACGTCTTCACGGTGAGCGCCAACCTGGCGGGGCTGCCGGCCATCAGCATCCCCTGCGGCTTCGTCGAACGATCCGAACAACCGGAACGATCCGAGCGACTCGAGCGCCTGCCCGTGGGCCTTCAGCTCACCGGCCGGATGTTCGACGAGTCAACGCTGCTCCGGATGGCCGACGCGTACGAGCGGCTGACCGACTGGACGAGACAGGCACCGAGCGGACCCGGCGTTATTTGAAGATCTGTTCGAGCGTCTCGAACTGCGTCGGGTCCGTTTCGTCGATCTTCATCGGCGTCACCGAGACCCATCCGTTGTCGACCGCCCAGAAATCGGTGCCTTCCGGTTGCGGCTCGCTCTTCCGCTCGCTGTAGACGTTCCAGTACACAGTACGCCCCGACGGGTGCTTGATCTCGACGAAGCTCTCGGTGCCCGTGCGCACCTGCCCCTGCCGCGTGATCCTGTAGCCCTTGTAGCCGCCCGCCGGCATGGGAGGGACGTTCACGTTCAGAAACGTCCGGGGCGGCAGCCCCCACTGCTTCACCCGTCGCGCCACCCACACCGCCTCTTCGGCGGCGAAGACCAGTTCTTTCGGGAACACCGCACCCGCCATGGATACCGCGATGGCGGGAATGCCGTGGCGCGCCGCCTCACGCGCCGCTCCCACGGTCCCGGATACCTGGGTCGACAAGCCAAGGTTGTATTCGGTATTGACACCTGACACCACGAGGTCGGGCCGCGGCGCCACGATGTTGCGAACGGCGATGTTGACCACGCTCGCCGGAGTCGCCGTCAGCCCGATGGCGGGCAGACCATTCGGGAGCGTCAAATTCTCCCGGAACACCGTCTCGCTCGTAATGATGGAGTGCCCCTTGCCGGTCTGGTTCTCGACTGGCGCGACGATGATCGGCGTGCCGATCGCCTGGAGCGCCTGCGCAACGGCCGCGATGCCGGGCGCCCGCACGCCGTCGTCATTGGTCACGAGGATGCGGTACGGCGGAACCTGCCGGAACTGCTGCGCGTCGACCGGCGCGAGCAGGCCCACCGCGGCCAGCAGGACGAGCAGCGAACGGAGCTTGTGCATGGGGCGAGATTATCACCCCTCGAGGACCTCGGGGTCAGACCCCTGCCGCGGGGCTACAGCCCGGCCGTCTGGGGCAACTCGTACAAGACGAGCCCGCGCCGCACCTCCTCCATGGCGACACGTTCGGCTTTGTGCGGATGTAGGCGAGGCACGTCGCCCCCGTCTTCGTCCAGACGAGGTCTGGCGCCGCGGCGCAGCTGTTTGGCACGCATCGCCGCGATATCGACGAACAGGAATCGACTGTCGATCGGGGGCGCCTTCTCACGTGGTGCGGGAGGTGCATCGGCCGCTTCAGCGGAAGAGATGACGACGTCCTCGGTATCCATGACGCGAACAGCCTAACACCGATCCCGGGATCGGGGAATCCGGGATCGTCGACGCTGTCGTCCTTGGGCAGGACGTCGTCCCACCGCGGCTCGATCCATGCTTCCTCGACGTCGCTGTTACGCGGCCACGTCCACGTTGATGGTCCTCGGCCGAGCCTCGTCCCTGAACGGCAGCTTCACGGTGAGCACGCCGTTCTTGTACTCGGCGCTCACCTTCGACGCGTCCACAGTGCTCGGCAGCGTGAACGACCGGCTGAAGGCGCCGTACTGGCGCTCCACCCGCCGGAACTGCTCTTCCCGCACGTCTGCCGGCGCCTTGCGTTCGCCGCGAATCGAGAGCGTGTTGTTCTCGACGGCCACCTCGATGTCCTCGCGCGTCAGATCGGGGAGCTCGGCCTTGATCACGAGGTCGTGAGCGTCGGTCTCGTAGATGTCGACCGCCGGCGCCCACTTGGCCCGGTCGGTGACCTCTTCGTCCCGCAGATACATGCCGCCGACCAGCCGGTTCATCCGGTCCTGCAGCGTCGCGAATTCCCGAAACGGATCGAGTCGTGTGATAGCCATTGCTGTCTCCTTGTGCGTCGACGACTTCGCCTACCTTGACTTCGTCCTTACCTGAGGCGGCCTGAAGCCTGCCGGGACGCCTGTGGAGGATAATAGCATTATCTTAGTGCTTGTCAAGCATATGATATGAGTCTATATCAATCAGAGCCGAGTCTTTGATCGCCGCTCTCAAACTCTCGCGACTACAGTGGCGAGTTGGGGGCCTCGTGCGCGCCCATCGAGCGTGCGAACGCTGTGCGATCATGGGTTCGCGTCGATGACCCACTTCTCCCCGATCCCCGCCTCTGACGCGCCGGACCTCGCCGCCGACATCCGCGAGTTGTTCGACGATCTGTCGCGGGTCCTGGACCAGAGTCAGCGCGCCTATTCAGGCGAGTGCCATCCGGCGCTCGACGTGCTCGAAACCGACGAGGCCATCGAGGTCTCGATCGACGTGGCGGGGGTGCCGGCCGAGGCGTTGCGGGTGCTCTTCCGCGCCGGCGTGCTGCTGGTGGTCGGCGAAAAAGCGCCCGGGCCGTCCCTGAACGAGCAGACGTTCCATCTGGTGGAGCGCGCCTTCGGCCGGTTCGCCCGCGCAGTCCGGGTGAGCGGCGCCTTCGACCTGCAGAAGGCGCGCGCCACGCTCCGCGACGGCGAGCTCACGGTCGTGCTGCCGAAGCTCGACGATCGCCGGGGCGGCGCCCATCGGATTGCCATCACCTCCGCGCCGGCCTCCCGGACATGAACATCCTGTTCATCGGCGACATCGTCGGCCGCCCGGGACGTGAGCTGGTGTGCAAGGCGCTGCGCGCGCTCGTCGAGCGCCACGGGGTCGACCTGGTGGTGGCCAACGTGGAGAACGCGGCCGCCGGATTCGGCCTCACCAGGGATATCGGACACACGCTGCTCGACGCGGGCGTCGACGTCATGACGTCGGGCAATCACATCTGGGACAAGAAGGAGGTCCTCGAGTACATGCCGGCCGAGCCGCGGCTCCTCCGGCCGGCGAACTATCCTGCCGGCGTGCCCGGCCGCGGGACGTGTGTCGCCCAGACCGGCGACGGGCGCGCGGTTGGCGTGATCAACGTGATGGGCCGCGTCTTCATGGCGCAAATCGACGACCCGTTCGCAGTGGTCCTCCGCGAAATCGAGGCGATCCGCCACCGGACGCGGGTGATTCTCGTCGACTTCCACGCCGAGGCGACCAGCGAGAAGACTGCCATGGGATGGCATCTCGACGGCAAGGTCACGGCGGTCGTCGGCACGCACACGCACGTGCAGACCGCCGACGAGCGCCTGCTCCCGAACGGGACCGCCTACCTCACCGATGCCGGCATGACCGGCCCGCACGACTCGATCATCGGAATGGAGAGGGAGCCGTCGCTCACCCGCTTTCTGACCGCCATGCCGGCCAAGTTCGAGCCGGCGGCCGGCAACCTGCGACTGAACGGCGCGCTTATCGAGGCCGACGACAAGACCGGGCGCGCGACCCGGATCATGCGCATCAGCTACTCCGAGGCTGAACTGGCGCGGCTCGCCGACGCACCCCGTGGCGCGCCGGAGCCGGTGGTACTGGACCGGTAGATGAGCTCTCTTTTCGATCTCCCCTTCGAGGAGCCCGCGCCATCCGCTTCCGCTGAGGCGCCGGCGGGCCGTCCCGCCGGAGAATCGGAGCGGGTGGAATCCGCCCACCAGCGGATTCTGACGGTCTCGGAGCTGACCGCGCGGATTCGCGTGCTGCTGGAGGAGCGATTCGCCGACGTCTGGGTCGAAGGCGAGCTGTCGAACAGCCGCGTCTGGAACACCGGACACATGTACTTCACGCTGAAGGACGCGGGCGCGCAGATCCGCGGCGTGATGTTCCGCTCGGCCGTGCGCACGCTGCGCTTCACGCCGCAGGACGGTCTGCGCGTGGTGGCGCGCGGCCGCGTCGGCGTGTACGACCCGAAGGGCGAGTACCAGATTGTCTGCGAGCACCTGGAGCCGGAAGGGCTCGGCGCGCTGCAGCTCGCCTTCGACCAGCTCAAGCAACGCCTCGCCGCGGAAGGATTGTTCGACGAGCGCCGCAAGCGCCCGCTTCCCGCGCTGCCGCGGAAGATCGGTGTCGTCACCTCGCTCGACGGTGCCGCCGTGCGCGACATCATCAAGGTGCTGCGGCGGCGCTACCCGAACGCGCATCTGGTGATTCGGCCGGCGCGCGTGCAGGGCGACGGCGCCGCGCTCGACATCGCCCGCGCCCTCGGCGCCGTCGTGACGGTTCCGGGCGTCGACGTGGTGATCGTCGGACGCGGCGGCGGGTCGATTGAAGACCTCTGGGCGTTCAACGAAGAGGTCGTCGCCCGCGCGATTGCCGGCTGCCCCGTGCCGACGATCTCGGCCGTCGGCCACGAAACCGACGTGACGATGGCGGATTTCGTCGCTGACGTGCGGGCGCCGACTCCGTCGGCGGCGGCCGAAATTGTCGTCTCGCGGAAAGACGACTTCTCCGCGCGGCTGGATCGTCTGGCCCGGCGGGTGAGCGCCACCGTCGAGGCGCGGCTGCACCGGCTCGACTCGCGGCTGCGCACGCTCGAGGCGCGCCCCGGGCTCTCCGGCTTGCGGGCGCGGCTGGCGATGCGCGGCCGGCATGCAGCCGAACTGACCCATGGGCTCCATCGCGGCATCCGCGCGAGGACGGCCGGGCGCGAGCGACTGTTCCGCACGCTCCGCCTGGCACTCGAGACGTTCGACCTGCGCCGGCGGCTTGGCCGGGTGCGCCAACACCTGACGGCGGCCGACCTCCGGCTGGCCGGCGCGAGTGCCGGCGTCCGCCACCGCGCCGACGGCCGGCTGGCCAGCGCGGCGGCGCGCCTGGAGGCACTGAGCCCGCTCGCCGTGCTCGGCCGCGGGTACGCGGTCTGCTGGAACCACACCCGCACCGCCGTCATTCGCGACGCCTCTGCCGTTGTCGGCGGCGACCGCGTGCGCGTCACGCTGGCGCGGGGCGAACTGGAGTGTGAGGTCACGGGCCGTGGCCCGGAAGGGTGAAGACGCGTGGATCCAACCATCAAGGACTTCGAGACGGCGATCGCCGAGCTCGAATCGATCGTGAAGAAGCTCGAGGAGGGCGACCTCCCGCTCGAGGCGTCGCTGCAGCTGTACGAGCGCGGCGTACAGCTCTCGCGCTTCTGTCATTCGCGCCTCGAGGAGGCCGAACGCCGCATCGAGATCCTGAACGAGCGCGGCGAGCTCAAGCCGGCACCCTCGGCCCTGGGGGATGACGACAAGGCGAGTTGAGAGCGCGCCCTGACAGTGCGCGCCCTCGACTGACATGGATTTCCACCAGTACCTGAAGGCCCGCCGCGCCGAGATCGACGCGGCGCTCGTCGCCGCGCTGCCGGCCCCGCCGGAGTGTCCCGCGGTCGTCGCCAGCGCCATGCGCTACAGCGTGACCGCCGGCGGCAAGCGCCTGCGCCCGATCCTGTGCCTGGCGAGCGCCGAAACGGTCGGTGGCGACCTCGCGCTGGCCATGCCGGCCGCGTGCGCCCTCGAATTCGTCCACACCTATTCGCTCATCCACGACGACTTGCCCGCGATGGACAACGACACGATGCGGCGCGGGCAGCCGACCCTCCACGTCGTGGCCGGCGAAGGGATCGCCATCCTTGCCGGCGACGGGCTCCTCACGGAGGCATTCGCCCTGATGGCGCGCGAGCCCGCGACCGTCGATCCGATCCTCGCCGCGCGCAAGCTCCGCGTCATCGGCGTCGTGGCGGCCGCGGCGGGCGCAGCCGGCATGGTCGGCGGCCAGGCGCTCGACCTGGGAGCCGGCCGCTCACACGAGGCGGACCCGCCGGCGCCACCGCCAGGCGGCGAGCACCTCCGCATGATGCACGCGCGGAAGACGGGCGCGCTGATTCGCGCGGCGGCCGTGGCGGGCGCGATCATCGGGGGCGCCCCCGACCCCCTCGTCGGGAGCATCGACGCCGCGGCAGAGGAACTCGGCCTGGCGTTTCAGATCATCGACGACGTGCTCGACGTCGAGGGGGAATCGGCACGCCTCGGGAAGACGGCCGGCAAGGACGCCGCCGCCGGGAAAGCGACCTACGCGGCGCTCTACGGGATCGACGGCGCCCGGCAGATGGCGGCCGCCTGCCTCGACCGCGCCGACCTCGTCCTCCGGAAGGCCGGGCTGGAGGGAACACTGCTGCCGGAGATCGGCCGCTGGATCGTGAACCGATCCCACTGAGGGATGCCGAAGGTCCGCCTCGACCAGATCCTCGTCGAACGAGCGCTTGCGCCGTCGCGGGAACGCGCACGGGCGCTGATTCTCGCGGCACAGGTACGCGTCGACGGCCACGTCGTCAGCAAGGCTGGCGCCCAGGTCGAGCGCGACGCCACCGTCGCGCTCGCCGCCCCGGATCACCCGTACGTGGGCCGCGGCGGGCTCAAGCTCGCGCATGCGCTCGACACATTCGGCATCGCGGTCGCCGGCCGCGACGCCCTCGACGTCGGCGCCTCGACCGGCGGCTTCACCGACGCCCTCTTGCAGCGCGGCGCCGCACGCGTCGTGGCGCTCGACGTCGGCCACGGCCAGCTCGACTGGCGGCTGCGCAACGACCCGCGCGTCGTGGTCATCGAAGGCGTCAACGCCCGCTATCTCACGCCCGCTGACGTGCCCGGGCCGTTCGATTTCGTCTCGGTGGACGTCTCGTTCATCTCGCTGCGTCAGATACTGCCGGTGATTCCGCCGCTCCTGCGGCCCGGCGCCGACGTCGTCGCGCTGGTGAAGCCGCAGTTCGAGGCGGGACGTGCCGAAGTGCGCAACGGCGTGATCCGCGACGAAGCCGTCCGCGCCCGTGTCCTCGACGAGATTCGTGCGGCGGCCGCTGCGATAGGATTGACGCCGGTGGCCGTCACCCCTTCACCCGTCACGGGACAGAAGGGCAACGTCGAGTTCCTCCTGCACCTGCGCCGATGACTGTACGCCGCGTTGGCCTCGTGGCCAAACACAACCTGGTGGCGGCTTCCGAGCACCTGGCGCGCCTCAGCGCCTGGCTCCGCGCCCGCGGCGTCGATGTGGTGTACGCGAGCGAGACCGCGGCGCTGGCCGGGGCGGCGGCGCACGGAGCCCGCACGGCCACGCGCGAGGCGCTCCCGTGCGAAGTCGATCTCGTCGTCGTGCTCGGCGGCGACGGCACGCTCCTCGCGATGGCCGCCCGCATCGCCCAGGCCGGCCGGGACATTCCGATTCTCGGCGTCAACTTCGGCAGCCTGGGGTTCCTGACGGAAATCCGGATCGACGAGCTCACCTCGTCGGTGGAGCGTGTGCTCGACGGCACGGCAACGTTCGACCTACGGGCCATGCTTGCGGCCACCCTGCGCCGCCGGACGGGCGAGATCGACGCGCGGGTGGTGCTCAATGACGTGGTGTTCACCAAGAGCGCGCTCTCCCGCATGATCGAACTGTCGGTCTGGGTGAACGGTGGATTCGTCACGCGCGTGAAGGCCGACGGCCTCATCATCGCGAGCGCAACCGGATCGACCGCCTACAACCTGGCGGCCGGCGGTCCCATCGTCCATCCGATGGGCGATGCGCTGATCGTCACGCCCATCGCGCCGCACACGCTGACCAATCGCCCCGTGATCATGCCGGGGAGCGCGGAAATCGAGGTGCGCATCGAAGCCGATGGCGCCGAGGACGTCTTCGTTACCTACGACGGGCAGTCAGGGTATCCCGTCGCCGAGGGCGATGTCGTTCGCGTCCGCAAGTCGGACCGGACGCTGCGGCTCGTCAAGCCCGCTCGAAGCTACTTCGAGGTGCTGCGGGAAAAGCTGAAGTGGGGCGAGCGCTGACGCGCATGCGTGGATCACAATTCCGTCAGCGCCCCGCCTGATTTCGGGATCGTCGCTTCACAGCCACCCCGTTTGCCCTGTATCCTGCCGACGTGCAGTTGAAATTCGGGGCAGCAACCGATCCCGGGCTCGTGCGGGCCCGCAACGAGGATCGGCTCATTGCGGATTCCGACCTGGGGCTGTTTGCCGTCATCGACGGGATGGGCGGTCACACGGGCGGCGAACTCGCGTCGGCCACGATCGCCGAGGCGATGACAACCTTCATCCGCGACACCGCCGCCGACTCGGACAAGACGTGGCCGGGCGGCCTCGACCCCGGGCTCTCGGCTCTCGCCAACCGCCTGCAGGTGGCGATCCGCAGCGCCAACCGGCTGCTGGCCACACGCGCCAAGACGAATGCCGCGCTCGACGGCAGCGGCGCCACGATGGCGGCCGCGCTGTTCGACGAAGGAGACCTCGCGGTTTCCAACGTGGGCGATTGCCGCGCGTACTTGCTGCGAGAGGGCAAGTTGTCTCAACTCACGCGCGACCACTCCGTCGTGGCCGAGCAGGTGGCGCTCGGCCTGATAGATTCCGAGGCGGCACGGACGCATCCGCTCCGCCACGTCGTCACACGGGCCGTGTCAGGCCAGGCGGGGATGCCGATCGACATCCTGGAGCTGAAGATGGAATCGGGCGATCGCCTTATTCTCTGCTCCGATGGAATTCACGGCGTTTTGACCGATAACGAGATTGCAGTCATCGTAGGCGCCAGGGAGCCCAGCCTCGACCAGGCTTGCCTGACCATCATTGAAGCAGTGAACGCCCGTGGCGGGCCTGACAACGCCACGGCGGTGATTGTCGAAGCCGTCTGAGGACGTTTGTGGCAGCTCCGGAGAAGATCGGTCAATTCGAGGTACTCCGCCAGATCGGCTCGGGCGGCATGGGCGCCGTGTACCTGGGTCGCGACCCCGAACTCGACCGGCAGGTCGCCATCAAGGTGATTCGGGAGGAGGTGCACGACCAGGAAGTCCTGGACCGCTTCTTCCGGGAGGCGCGGGCCGCCGCCGCCCTCCGCCATCCGAACATCATCACGATCTACGCGAGCGGCCAGCACGAGCACCAGCCGTACATGGTGATGGAGTTCGTCGACGGTGAGTCGCTGGCGGACATCATCCGCGGGAAGCGTTCGCTGCCACTTGCCGACAAGCTGTCGTACCTCGAGCAGGTCTGCGCGGGGTTGTACTTCGCCCACCGCGCCGGGATCGTCCATCGCGACGTCAAGCCGGCCAACGTCATGGTGGATCGCCACGGCATGGTGCGCATCCTCGACTTCGGCATTGCGCGCATCGAAGGCTCTGCGATGACGCAGGACGGCGCGCTGATGGGATCGCTGAACTACATGTCTCCCGAGCAGATGCTCGGGCGGCCGCTCGATCACCGCAGCGACATCTTCTCGGTGGGCAGCCTCGCCTACGAGCTCGTGTCGTACCAGCAGGCCTTCAAGGGCGGGCTCAACGACGGGCTGCTGCAGCGGCTGCCGCACGAGGATCCGCCGCCGCTGCACGGGGTCGCGCCGGACATCCCGTGGGCACTGGAAGAGATCATCATGCGCGCGCTCGAGAAGGCGCCCGAGAACCGCTTCCAGGACCTTGCGGAGATGCGGAAGGCGCTGCTGGCGGTGCAGCAGGGCGCGCCGGCGGCTGCTCCCCCGGATATCGACGACCGGACGATGGTGATTCCACGGGGAGCGATTCCACAGGAGCACTCAGCGGAGTTCCCTGCGGCCGGGCCTCCGCCGAGCCCTACCCCGGTCTGGCCGCAGGTGGACGCTCCACCCGTGGCGCCGACACCGGCCCCCGCGCCGGCTGTCGGCCCGGGAACCGGTTCGGGACGGGTGCCCGAGACCGTGGCAGGGCCGGACTCGCCCGCTGCTGCGCCTCAGATGTGGCAGGTCAAGAAGAAGTCGGCGCAGCCGGCGCCGACGCCGGCCGAGACGGGCGCCGCCACGCGCCCAGGCGGCGCGGTCCACAAGGCGCCGGCGCCACGGCCGGCGACGACTCGCCCGCAGACGTCGCCGCGCGCCTCATCGCGCGGCTGGGTGCTCGGCGGTGCGGCGGCCGTGCTCATCGTCGGCGCGGCCGCGGCGATTCCATGGCTCACGGCCCCTCCCGTGAGCGTGCTCGATCGCGAGCGTCCGGGGATAGAGGCTGCCATGGAGCGCTATCGGATCGGTTATCGCAATCGGGACCTTCGGGCGGTGGCGGCCGCGTTTCCGACGCTGCCGCAGGAGCTGCGGCAGGCGATGCAGCGCACCTTCGCGAGCTGCCTCGTCTACGAAGTGACGTTCGACGAGGTACGGGTGCAGATGAACCCGGACGACGACGCGCGCGCCGAGGTCGCACTGCGCAGCGCGCACACCTGCACGCCGCAATCGGGCGGACGGCAGACGACCACGGCACAGGACGAAACCTTTTCGCTGCAGAAGAACGGCGAGACGTGGGCGATCGGCGGCGTGACCTCGTCGCGCCGCGGCGGCTGACCAGACGCCGCGCCCGGCCCCGAATCAGCCGACCGAACGCAGCAGCTCGGCGCGCATCGCGGCGGCGTCGGGCTCCTGGTAGAGCGCGGCGAACTCCTGTTCGAGGGCGTCGAACAAGTCGACCATCTCCGGGTCGAACTGTTTCCCGCGATCGATCCGCAGCCGGCGGGCGGCTTCCTTGGCGGGGAGCGCGCCGCGGTACGGACGCCCGGACGTCATGGCATCGTAGCTGTCGGCCACGCTCATCAGCCGTGCATGCGGATGGATGTCGACGCCGGCCAGCCTGTCCGGGTAGCCCATGCCGTCCCACCGCTCGTGGTGACCGCGCACCGCCGGGAGCGACGCGCCGAGGAACGGCAACGGCTCGAGCATGCCGTGGCCGATCGTGACGTGCGCCTGCATGAGCGCGCGCTCGTGCGGATCCAGCGACCCTTCCTTCAGCAGCACGCGGTCGGGCACGCCCACTTTGCCGATGTCGTGCAGCATGGCGGCGCGGCGAATGGTCTCGAACGCATCGGCGTACTGGCCGCTGTGCCGCGCCAGCAGCATCGAGTAGGCGGTCACACGCTCGGAATGGCCGGCCGTGTACCGGTCGCGTGCGTCGATCGCCTTCGCGAAGGCCTCCAGCGTGGCACGGAAGTGCCGTTCGCGGTCATCGTAGAGCTGCGCCGTCTCGAGCGCGGCGGCGGCGTGCCCGGCGAACGCCGAGGCGTACTCCGCCAGCTCGGGTGCGAACTGCTCGACGCCGAGCTTGTCGGCATACAGGGCGCCGATCGGCCCCGACCGGCCGAGCAGCGGGACGCAGATGACCGATCGCACGCCCGCGAGCATCACGCTGGCCGCCTGCTGCAGCCGGGGATCCATCCGGATGTCGTGCACGATGAACGTATCGCGCGCGTTGAGCGCTTCACGGACGACCGTGGAGCTGGCAAACTCCGACACCGACGAATAGGCGCCCGCCGGCCGCACCGCGCGCGGGATCATCGCGCCCGTCTCGCTGTCGACCAGGAGAATCGCCGCGCGATCGGGCTTCACGATCGTCGCCAGGCGATCGAGCACCCGATCGAGCAGCGCCGGCAGATCCTGGAACGCCATCATCTCGCGGCTCGTGGCCAGCAGCGCCTCGAGGGCGAGACGATCGACCTTCGGCGCCTGACTCATCGAGACGCGCCGGAGAATCGTTTGCGACACGACGGGCGCGTCGGACACGCCGGGGGCGTCCGCGAAGCTGACGACGTACTCGACGCGGCCGAAGCGGACCGTGTCGCCCGGCACCAGATACGCGCTCAGCTGCTCGGTGCCGTTGACAAAGATGCCGTTGGTGCTGCCGAGATCGTCGATCGCCAGCTGTCCCGTGTCGTCGATGCTGAGACGCGCGTGCAGCCGTGACAGGCCCGGGTCGTCGACCACCACGTCGGCCTGGCGGCCGCGGCCGACAGTCTTCGACTCGCCCGCTTCGAGATCGATCACGGGCAGGTTCGGTGCGGGAGCCGCCGGAGCGAGCCGCAGGCTCGGCATCGCGTGCAAATATACCTCAACCGGCGGTCGCGCACGCGCGACGGGTGCGCACGACAGCGTGCGTGTCGTGCACCCGCCTCAGCGCCGGAAGTACAAGACTTGAAATCGCCGGACGTTGCGATTGTGCTCCGCGAGCGTTGTCGCGAAGACGTGCGAACCATCGTTCCGGCTCACGAAGTACAGATAACTGACAGGAGCGGGCATGAGCGCCGCCCCGAGCGAGGCCTGCCCGGGCGCCGCGACGGGACCGGGGGGCAGTCCGGCGTGCCGGTAGGTGTTGTACGGGGAGTCGAGCGCCAGGTCCTGCCGCCGGATATTGCCGTCGTAGCGTCCGGCCTTCCGGAGCGCGTAGACGACCGTCGGATCGGCCTGCAGCCCCATGCCGACCTTCAGCCGGTTTCGATAGACCGCCGCGACGAGCGGACGCTCCTCCGGCCGTCCCGTTTCCTTCTCGACGAGCGAGGCGAGCGTGACCACCTGTCGCGTTGTCAGGCCCTGCTCCTCGGCGCGCCGGCGGAGGTCGCCGGCATACGCCGCCTGAAAGCGCTCCACCATCGACGCTACGAGGCGAGGTGCCGGTGTGCCCCGGGGCAGCGCGTAGGTATCGGGAAACAGGTATCCCTCGAGGTCGGTGGCGAGCGGGTCGAGATCGCGGATGAGCGACACGTCCCGGGCGGCCTCGGCGAAGCTCGCCGCGCTGCCGAACTCACGCGCCTCGTAGACGCGCGCCATCTCGGCGATCGTGAGCCCCTCCGGAAACGTGATGCGCCTCGCGTAGACATCGCCGCGCGCCAGCCGATCGACCACCTCGACCGGGGCAAGCGGACGGTCGAACCGGTACTCGCCGGCCTGCAGCGCCCGCGAACGGCGCGTCCACCAGAGGGCCGCCCGGAAGGTGAACCCGTCACGGACCACACCGGCCTCGACCAGACGACGGCCGATGGCCGCAGTCGCCGTGCCCGCCGGGATGTCGACGAACTGTTCGATGGAGGCGTATCCCTTGTACGGTGTCAGGAGCCGGTCCCGCACGATCCATAGCGCTACGCCCGCGCCGATGGCCGCCGCGACGCTGACGAGGACGGCGGCGGAGGCCAGCCTGGGCGTCACGGTTCGGGATCGACCGAGAGCGGCACCGGCCGACCTGGCCGCAGGTCGAGGTACTCCTGCAGGATCACGGCGGCCGCGGCCGCGTCGAGCCGCTCCTTCCGCGAGCGCCAGTCCTTGTCGGTGACCGCCAGGCGGCTCTCGGCCTCGCGGCTGGTGAGGCGCTCGTCCTGGCGGACGACCGGGAGGCCCGTGATCCGTTCGAGCTCCGCGGCGAACGCCTCGACGCGCGCCGTGATCGCCGTGGGCGATCCGTCGAGCCGCCGCGGCAGGCCGACCACGACCGACGAGACGCCGTCTTCTTCCTCCGCCAGCCGGGCGACTTCGGCGGCGGCGACAGACGCTCCGTCGACCTCGAGTGCGGCAGCGCGAAGCACCGTCACCGGACGCGCCAGCGTCAGCGTGGCGTCGCTCACGGCCACCCCGATGCGCCGCGCTCCGACGTCGAGCCCCACGATCCGCACGCTATAATTCTCTCACCCTTCCGCACGCACATGACTGGCCTCCCGACGAGCCCCGGAGACGCGACGGCACGGAGCGTGACCACGAGTCTCCCTGTCGCCGTGTCGCTGTGGCTCGTGCTCGCCGTGCTCGCCACGAGCGTCGTCCTCACGGCGCAGGATCCTGAACGCGCGCGGACCGAGGCGCAGGCGCGCCGCGTCGACGACCGGATCCGCGCGCTGCAGAGCGAAGCGGACCGATTGGCCGGGGAGGCGCGCACGCTGCTCGGCGAGCTCCGGGCGCTCGAAGTCGAGCAGCAACTCCAGACCGAGCGCGTGAGCGAGGCGCAGGCCGCCCTCGAGCGCGGGCGCGCGGCGGTGGACGAGGCGACGGCGAGGCTCGACGGGCTGGAGCGGCAGCGTCTCGCCCAGTTGCCGGACCTCGAGGCGCAGCTCGTCGACATCTACAAGCGGGGGCGCACCGGCTACGCCAAGCTCCTCTTCGGCACGACCAGCGCGCGCGAGTTCGGCCGCGCGCTGCGCGCGGTGGCGGCGCTGATGCACATCAACGAAGGACGCGTGGCGGAGCACCGCCGCACGCTCGACGAGCTGCGCCGCCAGCGTGCGGCGCTCGAGGAAGAGCTGCGCGCGATCGAGTCGCGGGACGCCGAGGCGCGGCGCGTGCGCGCCGCCGCCGACCGGGCGCTCGCCGCGCGCGCCCGGCTGCTCGCGCAGCTCGACAGCCGCCGAGACTTGACCGCGCAGCTCGCCGGAGAGCTTCAGCTCGCCCATGATCGACTCCAGCAGCAGGTCACGGCACTCTCCGCGGGCCGCCCGGTCGAACCGGTCGCCGTTCCGGTGGCGCCGTTTCGTGGGGCGCTCGAATGGCCGGTCTCCGGCCAGGTGCTCGTCCCGTTCGGGAGCACGTCTGGCCGCCCCGGCGACAGCGCCGGGAGGAACGGCATCGAGATCGCCGCCCCGGCGGGCACGCCCGTGCATGCGGTGCATCCGGGCACGATCTCGTACGCCGAGCCGTTCGGAGGATTCGGCAACCTCGTGATCGTCGATCACGGGGCGAACACGTACACCGTGTACGGGTACCTCGACACGATCACGATGGCCAGCGGCACCCCTGTCGACGCCGGCGCCGAACTCGGCCGCGTCGGGTCGGCGCCGGCGGGGCCGCCGGCGCTCTATTTCGAGGTGCGCGTCGACGGTCGATCGGTCGATCCCATACAATGGTTGAGACCTAGCCGGTAGGTGGTAGCCGGTAGGTGGTAGCCGGTAGGTGGTAGCCGGTAGGTGCTGTAGCGATACAAACCCCGCTACCGGCTACCGGCTACCGGCTGGTTGTGGAACTGACATGCCTGTGCGCAACCGAACCGTCGTCCTCGCCGTGTCGACCCTCATCATGGCGTTCGCCTTCGTCGGCGGCTATCTCGGCCAGGCGATGGCGAAGGACGATACCTACCAGCACCTGCGCGTGTTCGAGGACGTCGTCTCGCTCGTCCTGAACAACTACGTCGAGCCGGTGGACGTGCGCGAGGCGATGCAGGGCGCGATGCGCGGCCTGGCCGACGGACTCGATCCGGAGAGCAGCTATCTCACGCCCGCGCTCGTCAAGAGCCTCGAGTCGAACGATCGCGGCGGACCGGCGGAAGTCGGCCTGGATCTCACACGGCAGTACTATCTGCGCGTCGTCGCCGCGCGAGACGGATCGCCGGCGGCGAGAGCCGGCCTCCGGCCGGGCGATTTCGTCCGCGCCATCGACAACCGGCCGACGCGCGACATGTCGGCGCACGAAGGCGCCCGCCTCCTGCGCGGCGCGCCAGGGTCGAAGGTGTCGCTGCTCGTCATCCGCGGGAACGCCGCCGACCCGCATGTGATCGACCTGGCGCGCGAGCCGATCGCCGGTCCTGAAGTCGTCTCGCGAATGGCCAGTCGAACGGCCGGCTACGTCCGAATAGCCGAATTCTCCGCCCAGTCGCCGGCGCGCCTCACGCAGGCGATCGACGGGCTGACCAAGACGGGCGCCACGCGGCTCGTCGTGGACGTGCGCGGCACGTCTCGCGGCGATCTCGACCACGGCGTCGCCGCGGCGCGACTGTTCGTGCGCAACGCGCCGCTCGCCGTGCGGCTGACGCGCGGCGACCAGCGGGAAGTCATCGCCGCCGCGGCCGGCGACGGCGCCGTGACCGCGCCCGTGGCCGTGCTGGTGGACCAGGGGACGGCTGGCGCGGCAGAAGTGTTCGCGGCCGCGCTGGCCGGCAACGACCGGGCGGATCTGGTCGGCACCACCACGCTCGGCCGCGCCGCGCGCCAGCGGCTCGTCAAGCTGCCCGACTCGAGCGGCCTCTGGCTGACGCACATCCGATATCTCACGCCGGACAACGACCCGATCCACGAGACCGGCCTCGTGCCCGATGTCGTCGTGGAGCAACCCGAAGTGGAATTCGGCAGCGCTCCGCCCGCCGCCGACCAGACCCTGCAGAAGGCGCTCGACCACCTCGGACAGTAGCCGCGCTGAGTTTTGCTATACTGACGATTCGGGCTAAAGCCTGAATTCACAACAGATAGGCGCGTAGCTCAGCTGGTTAGAGCGCCTCCCTGACACGGAGGAGGTCAGTGGTTCGAGTCCACCCGCGCCTACCATTTGAGGCTTTCGGCTTTGGGCTATAGGCTTTGGTCTTGGCCACGGCCCAGAGCCCGGAGCCCAGAGCCTAAAGCCTAGAGCCATCCCTCGCATTTCATGAGCGACGTCACGATTACACTTCCAGACGGCTCGACCCGTGCCGTCCCGGCGGGCACGCCCGCCCGCGACGTCGCCGCGGCGATCTCTCCGCGCCTGGCGAGAGCGGCGCTTGCGGCCGCGGTCGACGATCGGCTGGTGGATCTCTCCTTCCGCCTCGATCGCGACGCGAGGCTCCGCCTCGTCACGGCCGAGAGCCCGGAAGCGCTGCAGCTGTACCGGCACAGCACGGCGCACCTGCTCGCGGCTGCCGTGACGCAACTCTTCCCCGGCGCGCAGTGCGGCATCGGTCCCGCCATCGATGAAGGCTTCTTCTACGACTTCGTCGTCGCCCGTCCGTTCGTACCGGAGGATCTCGAGACCATCGAGCGGAAGATGCGGGAGCTCGCGCAGCAGGACCTTCCCTACGATCGACAGCTGTGGCCGCGAGAGGAGGCGAAGCGCTTCTTCGCCGAACGCGGCGAGCCGCTGAAGGTGCAGCTCATCGAGGAGAAGACCGAGGAGCAGTCCGAGGTCTCGTGCTACACGATCAAGGACCGCGACACGTTCGTCGACTTCTGCGTCGGGCCGCACGTTCCCTCGACCGGGCGGCTCAAGGCGTTCAAGCTGCTCGCCGCCTCGAACGCCTACTGGAAGGGGGACGCGCGCAATCAGCCGATGCAGCGGATCTACGGCACCGCGTTCTTCTCGGAGAAGGAGCTGCAGGCGCACCTGCACCGGCTGGAGGAGGCCAAGAAGCGCGACCACCGGAAGATCGGCCGTGAGCAGAAGCTGTTCATGTTCCATCCGTGGGCGCCCGGCGCGACCTTCTGGCTCGCCAAGGGGACTGCGCTCTGGAACACGCTGGCCGACTACATGCGCGGCGTGCTGTTCCCGGCGGGGTACGTCGAGGTCAGGAGCCCGCTCGTCTTCAACAAGGCGCTTTGGGAGACGTCGGGGCACTGGCAGCACTACCGCCAGAACATGTTTCTCGTGCAGGAGGGGGCCGACGGCGAGCAGCTGGCGCTGAAGGCGATGAATTGCCCGGGCCATTTCCTGATGTACGCGAGCGAGGTGCGGAGCTACCGGGACCTGCCGATTCGGTTCCACGAGCAGACGCCCCTGCACCGCAACGAGGCGTCGGGCGTGCTGTCGGGCCTCACGCGGGTCCGGCAGCTCAGTCAGGACGACGCGCACTGCTTCGTGATGGAGTCGCAGATGGCCGAAGAGGTGGAGCGGCTGCTCCGCCTCATGCAGCGCGTCTATGGCGATTTCGGCCTGGAGTACTCCGTCCGGCTGTCGACGCGCCCGGAGGAGCACCTCGGCACGATTGAGACGTGGACCCAGGCCGAAGCGTCGCTGAAGCAGGCGCTCGACCTCGCGCGGCAGGCGTACACGGTCGACGAGGGCGACGGCGCCTTCTACGGACCGAAGATCGACGTCGACGTCACCGACGCCATCGGCCGGAAGTGGCAGTGCGCCACGTTCCAGCTCGACTACCAGATGCCGGAGCGCTTCGACCTGACGTACATCGGCGCCGACAACACGGCGCACCGGCCGGTCGTCATTCACCGGGCCATCTTCGGCAGTTTCGAGCGCTTCATCGCGCTCCTCGTCGAGCACTTCGCCGGCGCGTGGCCGCTGTGGGTCGCACCCGTCCAGGCGGTAGTCCTGCCGATTGCCGACCGCCACCTGGCGTACGCGGGGGCGGTCCGCGACCGGCTCGCGGCAGCCGGGCTTCGGGCGGAGCTCGACGAGCGCCAGGAGAAGATTGGCTATAAGATCCGGGAGGCGCAGTTGCAGAAGGTCCCCTACATGCTCGTGACGGGGGACCGCGAGGCCGCAGACGGTACCGTCTCCGTGCGGAGCCGGTCGGGCGGTGATCTCGGGCCACGAGCCGTGGAGGCGTTCATCGCGGACGCGCTCGCGGAGATCCAGCGGAAGGACCTGGGCGCGCCGGCGCCCGTTGGCGAGAACCAGCCGGCCTGAGAGGAGGAGTCATCGCTTACGACCGTTCGCCCCGACGTGACGACCGCGTTCGCATCAACGAACGCATCCGGGTCCGCGAAATCCGCGTGATCGACGAAAACGGCCAGCAACTCGGCATCATGCCTCCTCCACAGGCGCTCGCCGTCGCGAAGCAGAAAGGGCTCGACCTGGTCGAGATCTCGCCCACTGCGGCGCCGCCGGTCTGCCGGATCATGGATTTCGGCAAGTACCAGTACCAGGAACAGAAGCGGACCCGCGAGGCGCGGAAGCACCAGCGCGTCATCGAGGTCAAGGAAATCAAGTTCCGGCCGAAGGTCGACGAGCACGACTATCAGTTCAAGAAGAAGCACATCGAGCGCTTCCTCGCCGAGGGGGACAAGGTCAAGGCCACGATCTTCTTCCGCGGGCGCGAGATGGCGCACCCCGACATCGGCCGCCGGATCCTCGAACGGCTCATGGGCGAGCTGGCGGAGGTCGCCTCGCCCGAAATGATGCCGCGGCTCGAAGGGAACCAGATGCACGTCATCCTCACCCAGCGGACCGGGAGGAAATCGAGCGCCAGGCCGAAAGCGCTCGAGTCGGCCGAAGCGGCGACGACGGACGAGTGAACCGGCGTTGGGCGTCAGGCTCTTGGCTGTGGCCAAGCCCAACGCCCGAAGCCCAGCGCCACAAGGACATATGCCGAAGCTGAAAACCCATCGTGGAGCCGCCAAGCGGTTCAAGAAGACCGGCACCGGAAAGATCCTGCGTGCGGCGGCGTTCAAACGCCACATCCTGACGAGCAAGACGACGAAGGTGAAGCGCCACATGCGCAAGCAGCGCGAGGTTGCGCCGCCCGACGCCGCGAAGCTGAATCGGATGCTGCCCTACAAGTAGACTGCGGGCAGTTCACAGAACAAAGGGCACGATCAATGCCGAGAGTGAAACGAGGAACCGTTCGCCGCGCCAAGCGGAAGAAGCTGCTCGCGCGCGCGAAGGGCTACTACCAGACCAAGAGCAAGCTGTATCGCGCCGCCAAGGAGGCGGTCGACATCGCGGGCAAGTACGCCTACGTCGGCCGCAAGAACAAGAAGCGCGACTTCCGCCGCCTCTGGATCGTGCGGATCAACGCCGCGGCGCGCGAGCACGGTCTCACCTACGCTCAGCTGATGCGCGGGCTGAAGGCGGCGGGCATCTCCATGGACCGAAAGGTGCTGGCCGATCTCGCCGCCACAGAGTCCGCAGCATTCGCCAAGGTGGCGGCGCAGGCCAAGGCCGCGCTTCCCGCCCAGGCGAATGCCTGACCCCGCCGTCGGGACGGCCATCGAAACGCTGCGCGCGGACTTCCGCGCGCGGCTGGCCGCCGCCGCCACCGACCGCGATCTCAAGGCGCTCGACGACGCGTTCCTGAGTCGCCGGAGCGGCTCGGTCACGGCGCTCCTCAAACAGGTGGCGTCGGTCCCCGCCGAGGCGCGCCGCGAGTTCGGCCAGCTCGTCAACGCGCTCAAGACCGAGATCGAGTCGGCCCTCGACGACAAGCGCACGGAGGTCGCCGCCACGAGGCCGCCCGCCGGCGCCGTCGACGTCTCGCTCGCCAGCCGCCAGGTCCCGGCGGGCCGCGTCCACCCGCTGATGCGCGTTCGGCAGGACGTCGAGGACATCTTCGCGCGCATGGGGTACGAGATTCTCGAAGGGCCGGAAGTCGAAGACGACTACCACAACTTCGAGGCGCTCAACATGCCGCCGGAGCACCCGGCGCGTGACATGCAGGACACGCTGTACCTGGGCGTGCCGATTCCGGGCGGCATCTGGGGCGCGCACCGCTCGACTGGCGCCCGAGGCGCCTCGAGCGAGATCGCGGGACGAGGCCGCGTACCCGAGGCGCAGGTTCGCGCGGCCACCCTCCTGCGCACGCACACCTCCGCCATGCAGATCCGCTACATGAAGACGTTCCCGCCGCCGGTCCGCCTCATCGTGCCGGGGCGCGTCTACCGGCGGGACAACCTCGATCTCAGCCACACGCCGATGTTCCAGCAGTTCGAGGGGCTGGTGGTCGGCCGCGGCGTCACGCTGGCGGATCTCAAAGGGACGTTCGAGGCGATGCTGCGAGAGCTGTTCGGCGACGTGAAGATCCGCCTGCGTCCGAGCTTCTTCCCCTACACCGAGCCGAGCGCCGAGGTCGACATCAGCTGCCAGGGCTGCGGGGGCGCCGGCTGCCCCACCTGCAAGCACACGGGCTGGCTGGAGATTCTCGGCAGCGGCATGGTGCACCCGGCGGTGTTCGAGGCGGTCGGCTACGACGCCGACGAGGTGACCGGTTTCGCGTTCGGCTTGGGCATGGAGCGCGTCGCGATGCTGAAGTACGGCGTCGATGACATCCGCCTCTTCTACGAGAACGACATCCGCTTCCTGGAGCAGTTCCCCCTGTGAGAGCCCTGCTCTCCTGGCTGCGTGAGTTCGTCGACGTCCCCGGCACGGCGGAGGAGGTCGCGCGCCTCATGTCGCTGCGCGGCTTCGCCGTCGAGGCGATCGAGCCGTTCGGCCCAGGCGATACGGTCATCGATTTCGAGGTCACCGCGAACCGCCCGGACTGCATGTCGATGGCCGGCATGGCGCGCGAGGTGGCGGCGGCGCACGGGCTGCGGCTGCGCACACCCGGTCCGCCACCGGCGGCGGCGCGGCCGCCGCGGACCCCGGCCCGCGTGCGCCGGAAGGGGCCAGCCGTCCTCGACATCGTCATCGAGAATCCCGGTCTCTGCCCGCGCTACGTCGGCGCGGTCGCAGACGTCGAGGTTGGCCCATCGCCTCCGTGGATGCAGACGCGCCTGCAGGCGGCCGGCATCCGCCCCATCAACAACATCGTCGACGTCACCAATTACGTGATGGTCGAGATGGGCCAGCCGATGCACGCCTTCGATCATGCGCGGCTGGCGGGCGCCGAGATCCGCATCCGCACGGCCCGCCCCGGCGAGACCCTGCGAACCCTCGACGGCCAGCCGCGGACGCTCTCGCCGGACATGCTCGCCATCGCCGACGCCGAGCGCGCGACAGCGGTCGCCGGGGTGATGGGCGGCGGCGACTCCGAGGTGACGCCTGCGACGAAGACGATTGTGCTCGAGAGCGCCTACTTCGACCCGCTGTCGATCCGCCGCACCAGCAAGACACTGGGGCTGAAGACGGATGCGAGCATGCGGTTCGAGCGGGGCGCCGACCCGGGATGTCCCGCGGCCGCCATGGCGCGCGCCCTGGAGCTCATCGAGCGGATTGGCGCCGGCCGCGGCCGCGGCGCGCTCATCGATCGGTATCCGAAACGGATGAAGCCGGTCGTCCTGCGCCTGCGCCGGGAGAGGATCGCCGGGCTGCTCGGCTGCCCGATCCCCGATCGCGACGTGAAGCGGATTCTCGATCGCCTCGGCTTCACGCTGGGGGTGGTCGCGGGCGGGTGGCGCGTCGTGGTTCCGTCCCGGCGGGTGGACGTGACGCGCGAAGTGGATCTCATCGAAGAGGTCGCGCGGCACTACGGCTTCGATCGCCTGCCGACCACGTTTCCCGCGCTGACGGCCGCGGCGCCCCCGATCGATCCCCGGATCGCCCGCGCCCGTCACCTGCGCGAGCTGCTCACCGCGGCCGGATTCTTCGAGGCGGTGACCTTCGGATTCGTTGCCGAGCGCGCGGCGGCGCCGTTCGCCGCCGGCGGCGATCTCGTGCCGATCGCCAATCCGCTGTCGGAGCTGTTCGCCGTGCTGCGGCCGTCGTTGTTGCCGGGACTGGTCGATGCCGTGGCGCACAACCGCCGGCGCGAACAGCGCGACATCCGGCTGTTCGAGATCGGCGCGCGATTCACCCAGCGCGGCGGCGAGCGCCTGGCGCTCGCCTGCGTCTGGACCGGCGCAGCGGCGCCGGAGCACTGGAGCGGCACGGGACGGCCGGTCGACTTCTTCGATGCCAAGGCGGTCGTCGAGCGCGTCGGTCAGGCGCTCGGCGCTGAAGTCCGGACCACCCCGTCGCAGGAACCCTGGCTCGCGCCGGGACGGAGCGCGGCCGTGATGGCAAACGGCGCGCGTGCGGGAGTCGTCGGACAGCTTGCCGACACCCTCGTCGACGCGCACGGGCTGCCGCGCAGCGACGCGGTATACGCGGTCGAACTGGACCTGGACGCGCTGGCGCCGCTCGCAGGACGTGTCGTCCGCGTCGAGCCGCTGCCGCGCTACCCCTCGGTGACGCGCGACATCTCCATCCTGATCGACGACACGCTGCCGGCCTCCGACGTCCGCCGAACCATCGGTGGTGCCGCACCGCCGACCCTCGTGCAGGTCGCCGAGTTCGACCGCTACCAGGGCAAGGGCATTTCACCCGGGAAAGTCAGTCTGTCGTTGCGACTGACTTTCCGGTCATCTGACAGAACTCTCACCGACGGCGAAGTCCAGTCGGCCATGGACGACGTACTCGCCGCGTTGAAGGAGGCGCACGGCGCGGTGCAGCGGTAGGTGGTAGGTGGTAGGCAGTCGTCAGTGTCGTGTTACCATTTCCCCGGCAGCGTTCCCCTTCCAGAGACGCGAGGCAGCACGGATGGCAAAGCAGGCGGTGGCGCGTACGGTTGATCTCGATCCGATCGATCGGCTCGAAGAGAAAGTCAAGCTGCTGGTCACTGTCGTGACCAGCCTGCGCAGCGAGCAGGCGAAGACGGCCGAAGAGAACGCGCGGCTGACCGAGGAGCTCGACGCGCTGCGCGCGCGCCTGGCCGACGCGCAGGGTGTCAACGCCGAGCTCGACGCGCTGCGCCACGAGCGTGAGGCGATTCGGCAGCGCGTGGCCGAAATGCTCTCGCATCTCGAGACCTTGTAGGACGCTCCGCATGGCCGGCGTCGTCACCGTCGAAATCGCAGGCCAGCGTTATCCGATTCGCAGCGGCCTGGATCCCGCCTACGTCGTCGAGCTGGCCGGATACGTCGATCAGAAGATGCGGGCCGCATCCGAGGCGGCGTCGACCCCCGACATGCTCAGCCTCGCGATTCTCGTGGCGCTCAACCTCGCCGATGAGTGCTTCCGGGCGCGCCAGACGCAGTCCAGCTCCCACGGCGAGATCAGCGAGCGGGCTCTCCGGCTCGAACAGCTCGTCGACGAGGTCCTCGGCGCGGCCGGAGAGCTGCGGGCTGGTTCGGGCAGCCGGTGACCGCCTCCTGCTGCTTCGATAAGTCTTTCTTGATCCGTTACTTACGCGCCTTGACCGGCCCCTGGTGGCAGACTAAGATTGCGGTAGCTCCTGCTTTGCTCGTGATGGTTTCGGAGGCTCGTCTGAGCCAACGTTAAACCCCAAGCGAGCCGCGAGGACGCGCGGTGTGCATGCCTCCGAGGCGAGGAAGCCTGAAGCGCGACCGACAACAGCGGTTCCACCTGCTTTCGCAGGTTCATTCGACCTCCCCACACGGCAAAGCGGGGCTCCTGTCGCTGTCCCTCGTTGGTACGTGCCCTGACCGTATCGGTCTAATCCCTGAGGCGGTCGGCCGCACCGACGTGATCGCTCTCCGCACCCACTGACTTGCAGACCACCATCTCCGACCTCGGCGAACGCGCGCTCATCGAGCGCATCACGGCGCGGCTGGCCACGCCCCCGTGGGTGGTGGTTGGTCCCGGCGACGATGCGGCGGTGGTCGAGCCGGAGCGCGGCGCCCTCGACGTCTTCACGACCGACGTCCAGGTCGAAGGCGTGCATTTCGACCGCCGGTTCGTGGCACCCGATGCGATCGGCCACCGGGCGCTCGCGGTGAACCTGAGCGACCTGGCGGCCATGGGCGCGCGACCGCGCGCGGCGCTGCTCTCCCTCGTGCTGCCGGACGCACTCGACCTCGACACGATCGACCAGCTCATGGGCGGGCTGCTCGCGGTGGCCGACGCCCACCGCGTCGCGGTCGTCGGCGGCAACATCTCCCGCTCGCCGGGACCGCTCGTCGTCGATGTGACCGCGATCGGCTCCGTGCGGCGCCGCCGGGTGCTGACCCGGTCGGGCGCGCGGGCCGGCGATGGAGTCTATGTCACCGGCACGATCGGAGACGCGCGTGTTGGTCTGGAGTCGCTCCAGCGCAGGGCGGACGTGAACGGCCACCCTGCCGCAGTCGCTGCACGAGCCGACACGCAGGTCGGTCCGCAAGAACAGCGGTACCTGCGTCCCCAACCGCGCGTGCGCGCGGGACTGGCGCTCGCGGGCCACCGCGCCGCGACGGCGTGCATGGACCTGAGCGACGGACTCGCCGATGCCGTCCGGCAGATCGCCGAGGCGTCCCGTGTTGGCATCGCGCTCGACGCGGCGGCGCTGCCGATCGCCGACGAGGTCCGGCGCTGGCACGAAGGGCAGCGACGAGATCCCGTCGCCGCCGCCCTCGAGGGTGGCGACGATTACGAGCTGCTCTTCACGTCGCGTCCGACCAACCGGGGGCGACTGCGCGGCGCCCAGCGGGCGCTCGGCACCCTGCCGCTCACGCGGATCGGGATCGTCACCAGGGAAAGGCGGCTCGTGGTGACGTCGGCGGACGGGACGCGCGAGCTGCCCGAAGGCTTCCGGCATTTTCGATGATGCGCCACGCCATCTCGCGGTCGCTCTGGCGAAAGCTGGTCGTGACCTCCGTCGCCGTCGTCGCCTTCGTCTTGCTGTACGAGGTCAGCATGTTCGACTCGCGGCAGGCGGCGCCGCCGGGACCAGTCGATCCGACGCTGCCCGCCGCCGGCTCGCGCCTGGTCTTCACCGCGACGGCGTACTGCAAGGGACGCACGACGGCGTCCGGCGTAAGCGTGCGGACCGGCATCGCGGCGTCGGACCCGGCCATCCTGCCGGTGGGGAGCGTCGTGAACATCTCCACCGATACGCCGAAGTACAACGGCGTCTACACCATCATGGATACCGGCCCGAAGGTGCAGGGGCGCGTGCTCGACATCTACATGGGGAGCTGCCGCGAGGCGGTCGCCTTCGGGCGACGCCCCGTGGAGGTCAGCGTCCTGCGGCTCGGCTGGAACCCGAACGCGAGCACGCCGAGTCTCATCGATCGCCTGTTCCGTCGCCGCGAAGCCGCGCGCCGGGCGCCGCCGGCGGCAGCCGACGGTCCCAAGGGCGTCGACGGTGCGGCCGGCGGGCAGGATGCCTCAGGTGGGACGCAGATCGATGGAACGGCAGAACCTGCCGCACCCTCGCACCTCGCACCCTCGGACGCACCCTCGCACCTCGCACCCTCGGACGCACCGTCGCACCTCGCACCGTCGCACCTCGCACCCTCATCCCCCCTCTCATCGCCCTGAGCGGCGAGCCCGCCCTGTACTGCCCGGGCTGCCCCAGCGGGGCTCGGGGCGCCAGGACGGGTGGCGCGTGGTCGGGACGTCCGAGACCGGCGCGGCCGCGCTCGTCGCGCTACTGGCGGGGCGGGGCGGGGCGGACGTGCTCGCGCAGGAGCCGGCGGACGTCCTCGTCGGTGGTCTGCTCGAAATCGACATACCACTGCCCGACGGCGGTGAACCGTTCGGGCGTGCGGGTGCAGACCACCTCGTCCGCCTCCGCCGACAGCTCATCGCACGTCTGCGGCGCGCCCACCGGCACCGCGACCACGACGCGCGCGGGCTTGCGGCGCCTGACCGCCTGCACCGCCGCGCGCATTGTCGATCCGGTGGCCAGTCCGTCGTCGATCAGAATCACCGTGCGCCCCTCCACTGGCGCCGGCTCGCGCCCCTCGCGATAGGCGGTCTCGCGGCGCTCGAGCTCGCGCTCCTCTTCGCGCGCCACCGCGTCGATGCGGTCGGGCGTGATGCCGTACCAGCGCACGACGTCGTCGTTGAGAACGCGTACGCCGCCCGAGGCGATCGCTCCCATCGCGAGCTCCTGGTGTCCCGGCGTGCCGAGCTTCCGCACCAGGAAGAGGTCGAGCGGAGCGCCGAGGGCGCGCGCCACCTCGACGGCCACCGGCACGCCGCCGCGCGGCAGGGCGAGCACGAGCACGTCCCGCCGAGCCGCGTACTGCTGCAGCCGCGCCGCCAGCGCGCGGCCCGCGGCTCGCCGGTCCTCGAACGGGCGGTCCTCGTCCATCTCCCCCGTGCCCCCGTGTCCCCTCCCCCTCATCCGCTCGACGTGGCGCGCTGCTCCTCGAGCGCGGCCCGCGCCGGTTCGGGCTGGAACTGCAAACGGTACAGGCGGTGATAGATGCCGCGGGCGGCCAGCAGCGCCTGGTGCGTCCCGGATTCGCGCAACTGCCCCCGGTGCAGGACCAGGATGCGGTCCATGCCCTGAATGGTCGAGAGCCGGTGCGCAATGGCGAGCGTCGTCCGTCCGCGCATGATGACCTTCAACGCGTCCCGGATGAGCAGTTCCGTTTCCGTGTCGACGCTCGATGTCGCCTCGTCCAGGATCAGGACGGGACGGTCGAACGCCAGCGCCCGGGCGAACGACAGCAACTGCTTCTGTCCGACCGATAGCGTCGCCCCTCGCTCGACGACCGGCGTCGCCGGCCCCGCGGGCAGCCGATCGACGAACACGTTGGCGTGCACCGCCTCGATCGCGGCGCGCACCGCTTCGTCGGTGACCGAGGCGTGTCCCAGAGAGACGTTGCCCGCGATCGTGCCGGAGAAGAGGTGCACGTCCTGGAGCACGAGACCGAACATCCCGCGCAGCCCGCCGAGGTCCATGTCCCGGATATCGACGCCGTCGATCGTGATGCGCCCGCCCTGCACGTCGTAGAACCGCAGCAGGAGATTCACGATCGTCGACTTGCCCGCACCCGTCGCGCCGACGAGCGCGACCCGCTCGCCAGGCTCGACGCGAAACGAGACGTCCCGGAGCACCGGCTCGCCCTGGACGTATGCGAAGCTCACGCGCTCGAACGCGATGACGCCTCGACCGGCCGGGGCGATCGCTCGCGCCGGCGAGGCAATCCGCACCGGCGTATCGATCAGCGTGAAGATCCGCTCGGAGGATGCCATGGCCGCCTGCAGCACGTTGAATTTCTCGGACATGTCGCTGATCGGCCGGAAGAACCGCTGCGCGTACAGCAGGAACGCCACGAGCGAGCCGAGGGTCAGGGCGTCCTGAATCACCCACCCGCCGCCGACCCAGATGATGAGCGCCGAGGCGAGCGCGCTCACGAGCTCGATCGCGGGATAGAACACGGCGTAGTAGAAGATCGACCGCAGGTTCGCGTCACGATGCTGCCGGTTGATCTCGTCGAAGGCGGCGAAGTCGCGCGCCTCGCGCCGGAACAGATGCACCGTGCTCATGCCGGTGATCCGCTCCTGCAGGAACGCGTTGATTCGCGCGATCCAGACGCGGACGGTGCGGTACGATTCGCGTACGTTCGTCCTGAACCACTGCGTGAGGAGCACGATGAGCGGCAGCACCGAGAACGCCACGATCGCGAGCCGCCAGTCCATCCAGACGAGCACCGCCATGATGCCGGCCAGCGTGAAGATGTCGCCGAAGACCGGCACGACCCCCGCGGTGAACAGCTCGTTCAGGGCGTCGACGTCGGTCGTGATGCGCGTCATCAGCCGCCCCACCGGATTGCGGTCGTAGTAACCGAGATCCAGCCGATTCAGGCGGCCGTGGATCTGCATCCGCAGGTCGAACATGATCCGCTGTCCGATCGTCTGCATGGTCGACGTCTGCAGGTACTCGAAGACGAACGAGCCGCACAGCGTCAGGAGGAAGACGGCCGCCACCAGGCCCAGCCGCGAGAGGTCGCCCGCCGGGATGACGTCGTCGATCACGAGCTTGGTCAGGTAGGGCGGCACCAGCTCGAGCAGCGCGTGCGCCACGATGGCGCCGAGGGCGAACGCCACCTGCGGGCGGTACGGAAGGAGATACGTCAGCAGGCGCCGCATCAGCCGCGCGTCGTACGCCTTGCCGATCACCTCGTCTTCGTGGATGGACATTCAGCGTGCTCGGAACCGGCCCTCGTCGTTCACGACGCTTCCAGCTCCTCTTCCAGCAGCTGCTTGCGGTACAGCGCCGCGTACAGGCCGTTCCGGGCAACGAGCTCGTCGTGGGTACCGCGCTCGACAATGCGCCCCTCGTCCAGGACGAGAATCTGATCGGCGCCGCGCACCGTCGAGATGCGGTGCGACACGATGATGACGGTGCGCTGCCGCGTCGCCTCGCGCAGGCGGCCCAGGATCTCTTCCTCCGTATAGGTGTCCACCGCCGACAAGGCATCGTCGAGGACCAGGATCGGCGGATCGACGGCGAGGGCGCGCGCGAGCGCCGTGCGCTGCTTCTGGCCCCCGGAGAGCGTGATGCCGCGCTCGCCGACGAGCGTGTCGTACGCCTTCGAGAATGCCGACACGTCCTTGTCCAGACGGGCAATCGCGGCGGCCTCCTCGACGCGCGGGCGCTCCTGCTGCCTGCCGCGCGCCCCGAAGGCGACGTTCTCGGCCACGGTGGCGGCGAAGAGAAACGGCTCCTGCGGCACGAACCCGATCGCGCCCCTCAGCACCTCGAGCGGGAGCCGCCGGACGTCGATCCCGTCGATGAAGACCGTTCCGACGGGCGGCTCGTGGAGCCGCGGCAGCAGGCCGAGCAGCGTCGACTTGCCCGAGCCGGTGGCGCCGACGATGGCGGTGGTCGTGCCGGCCGGGAGCACCGCGGAGATCTGGTGCAGCACGACGTGGTCGCCGTAGGCGAACGTCAACCGCCGGAACTCGATGCGGCCCGCGATCCGGAGCACGGCCGGGTGAGGCGCCGCCTCCGCGTCGGTGATGCGCGGCGGCGTGTCGAGCACCTCGAGCAGCCGCTTCCACGACGCCATGCCGCGCTGCGCCAGATTCGTCACCCAGCCGAACGCGACCATCGGCCACGAGAGCATCATCAGGTAGGCATTGAACGCCACCAGCTCGCCAACCGTCATCTTCTTCGCCACCACCTCGCGGCCTCCCAGCCAGAGCACGAGCAGCGCCCCGATCCCCATGAAGAACGCCATCGTCGGGAAGTACATCGCCTCGATCTGGATGAGTCCTCTGTTCCGGCGGACGTATTCTTCGTTGGCGCGCCTGAACCGCTCCGTCTCGAACGCTTCCTGGCCGTAGGCGCGCACGACGCGGACGCCCGACAGCGTCTCCTGCGCGATGGCGCTGATGTCGGCCAGCTGCTCCTGTATGCGCTCGAAGCGCCGGTGGACGATCGTCCCGAAGTACCAGACGGAGATCGACACGAGCGGAAGCGGCACCAGCGCGACCAGTGTCAGCCACGAGTCGATCGACAGCATCAGCGCGACGGCGACGACGCAGGTCAGCGCCGTAGTGGCCGAGTACATGACGGCCGGGCCGATCATCATGCGGACCGCGTGGAGGTCGTTGGTGGCGCGCGACATGAGGTCGCCGGTCCGGTGATGCTGGAAGAACGCCAGGTCGAGACGCTGCAGGTGCGCGAAGACATCGTTGCGGATGGCGTACTCGATCTCCCGCGACGCGCCGATGATGATGCGGCGCATCATGAACCGGAACACGCCGCCGAGCGCGGCCAGTCCGAGCACCACGGCGGCATAGAAGCGGAGCTTCGCCGCGTCCACGCCGCGCGCGAGATCGTCGATGGCGAGCTTCAGCACCCACGGGCTCGCCAGCGCCACCGTGGTCGTCACCAGGACGCACGCGAGCCCAAGCAGGAAAGCGCGGCGATATCGGATGATGTAGGCCAGCAGCCGCCGGCGAGGGGACATCGCTGACAGTATAGTGCCCGGGTCCATGAAGGTCCGGTGTCGATCGGCCGAGACGACTTCGACGTGAAGTTCATCGACGTCGACATCAACGGCACGGTGCTCTTCGGCGCCCACGTGGGCGCCCAGGTCGGCTACCGCTCGGTCATCGCGGAGTATGCGGTCGACCAGGACACCGGCGACCTGAAGATGCAGGGGCCCTACTTCGGCGGGATCGTCCGGTTCTGACCTACCCGGGTTTCCTGGCGACAATCAGCAGCGAACTGCCGAACGGCATGGGCACGCGGCGCGCCAGCGCCGCTTCCCCCTTCACGACGCCGGTCAGCACGGCGTTGATCGGCGCCGGCGGCACCAGCAGATCGACGTCGCCTCGCGGCAGCCGCCAGGCGCTCGCCACCCGCTGCGCGATCCGGACCGCCAGCATCAGCGGCAGGAGCGACGCGAACAGGAACGAGGTCCGGACCACGGCCAGGCCCGCCCCTTCGACGAGCCGCGCCGCCCGCGCCGGCGTGTAGCGGCGCAGTTCCCCCCAGACGTCGCTGTGATCGCCGCGCATGAAGTCGAGTGCGGTGACGTTCAGCACGACGTGTCCCCGCGGCCTCAGGATGCGCGCGATCTCGGCGAGCGCCCGCCGGTCGTCCGGCACGCTCTGCATGACGTCGAACGAGGTCGCCAGATCGAAGGTCCCTGACGCGAAGGGGATGTGCTCCATGTGGGCGCGAACGAGCGGACGCCCGGCCGCGCGGGCCCGACCTATCGCGTCCATCGTCAGGTCGAAACCGAACGTGCGCCCGTAGGGGGCGAGCAGCATCCGCAGGTTGTAGCCGGTGCCGCACCCGCAGTCGAGGATGCGCAGATCCCGGCGGCCATCGGCAATCTGCCGAATCGCCGGTGCGACGTACGAGCGAAGGCCGTGGAACCAGAAGTGGATCGGCTCGGCCCGGGCCGTGAGCTCCAACAGGTCGCCCATGAATCAGCGCGTAGCCGCCGCGGTCGTCAGGTTGGCGCCTCCATACAGCCGCCGGTAGTCGGCGGCGGTGCCGAGAATCCGTTTCACGTAGCTCTGGGTTTCGGCGAAGGGAATGTCGTCGATGAACTCATCCTGCGCCAGTCCCGGGCGTTCCTCGATCCAGCGTGCGACCCGGTGCTCGCCAGCGTTGTAGCTGGCCAGCGCGTAGTGCGCGACGCCGAAGCGGTCCATCAAATCCCTGAAGTAGCGCATACCGAGGCGGATGTTCGTGTCCGGCTGCGTCAGTGCCCGCGTGGAAAAGCGGATCCCGAGCTTGCCCGCGTAGCGCCGCCCGGTCGCCGGAATGAGCTGCATCAGGCCGACGGCGTTGGCCGAGGACCGGACGTCCGCGGTAAAGGTCGACTCCTGGGCGATGAGCGCCGTCATCAGGAACGGATCAAGCCGGTGCGCGTCGGAGTACTTGCGGATGAGAGGCCAGTAATCGAGCGGGAAGATCACGCGCTGGATGTCCGCCGGCAGCCGCTCGCCTCCGGCCGCCATGAACTGCGGGTAGGCACGGCGCATGAGCGTGACGGCGCCGCGCACGTCGGCAAAGCGATCGACGGCGCCAGGCTGCAGCCCCCGGCGGTGGCGAATCCAGGCGGAGGTGGCCTGCAGCGCCGCTGAATCCCCCCAGAGCTTCCGGGCGTATTCCACCTCGTCGAGCGCCGCGTCGTACAGCTCGAGCGTGACGAGCGCGCGAATGACCGCGTCGGTCGGCACGAGCGGCCCGGGCCCTGCGCCCGGATCCGTTCGCACGACCGGCTCGACTGGCGCCGCCTTGCGCTCGGAGAGAATCGCCGACGCCAGACGGCCGTAGTACGAGTTCAGGTAATCGGCGGCGACGACGCGATAGAGCGTCGCGGCGCCGGCACGCTCATCCAGCCGGTCGCGCGACCGGGCGGCCCAGTAGAGCCACGCGGGCCGGTAGTCGGCGCGCGGAAACGTCGCGGCGGCCAGCTCGAAGGTATGCGCCGCGTCCTTGTACTGCCCCTGTCTGTACGCCCGCCAGCCAACCTTCCACGCCGCCCGATCCGTATAGCGTCCCCACGGGAAGCGCCGCATGATCTCCCGCAGCACCTGGTCAGCCGCCTCCTCGTCTTCCAGCCGGATGTAGAAGGACGCGAGGTCGTTGAGCGCCTCCTCCGCCCAGGTGCTCTCAGGATAGTCGGCGACGAGCTCGCGTACGAGCGGCACGTAGCCCGCGTGGTCGCCGAGCCCGCGTGTGGCGGAGAGGGACCAGAACCGCGCCTCCGCCGCGCGCGACGGGCTCTTCAGGTACGGGCGCAGCCCGTCCAGCGAGGCCCGGTGTCGCCCCAGGCGGTAGTCGCACGCCGCAAGCCGGAGCGCGGCCAGCTCACGCGCCTCCCCTGTCGCTGTCGATGCCAGCCCGGCGTACGCCGGCCGGGCCTGCGCCCACCGGCGCGCATCGAAAAGGCGCTCGGCGCGATCCAGCTCGAGCCGGACGCGGTCGGGTGGAACGAGCGCGGGCGTCTGCAGCCGCTCGATCGCCTCCTCCGCCGCGGCCGCCTGAGCGCTCAGCGGGAATTCGTAGTAGACGCGGTGATACGCCCGCAGCGCCCGCGCCGGATCGCCCGCGGCCTCGTAGGTCGAGCCCAGCCGGAGCAACACCTCCTCGGGCGCCGTCAGCGGCTGGTCGATCAAGGCGTTCAGGACGCCGGCCGCTTCGCGTGCGTCACCGCGGCCGAGCGCCGCCTCCGCCAGTCGCAGCCGCGCCGCCTCCTGGAGGTGCCCGTCCGTCCTCTTGTCGCCAATCGCGTCCAAGGCCGCCTCCGCGGCCTCGAACTGCTCGAGGCCGAGCAGCGCCACACCGGTGTAGTAGCGGCCGTAGTCGGAAAGCGGCGTCGCCGCCAGATCGGCGGCTCGCAGCAGCGGAAGCGCGGCGGCAAAGTCCTCCTCCTGGATCAGCCTGACGCCGCGGGCAAACTGGACAGTGGGCGACTGGGCCGACCTCCGCGTGGACCGAGGCGCCAGAGCCGCGTCCGGGACGAGCCAGTACAGGGACGGGCGGGCGGGAACCGGCGGATGGTTGGTCGTCGAAACGGTCGCGGGCTGACCGGCCTCTCCCGCCCGCTGCGCATGCGTGTTGTCGCCTGCGCACAGGACAACGGCCAGCGCGACGGGGAGTACTCCGATGGCGCGCGTCACTGCGGGCCGACGCCTCCGCACTCCGCCGCCGTTGCTGTCCGCAGCCTGACCTCGGTGCAGTGGCACGAGGCCGAGCGCCTTGTGCAACGTCATCGACTCGAGCAGCCGGCCGGCATACCGTGCCAGTGAGTCGAGAGCGGCCGCCGACTCCGGTCGAAGCGGGTCGGCAGACAGGATGGCGACGACCCTTCCGCCCACTACGATCGGAAACGTCCCGTGGCCGCCTTCGGCTGCCTGGAGCACGTCGGCGCCGGCGCCGCGAAGCGGCCACGGACGGACGCGCCCCTCGGTGACGAGAAACATCCCCGCGCGCTCGGCGCGTCGTCCCGCCTGATTGAGCAGCGCCCGCAGCACGTCGGCCAGCGATACGGCCTCGTCGAGCGCCCGAGTATCCGCGGCGAGGTCGGTCGCGTCGATGATCTCCCGTGCGAGCGCACTCAGGTCACGTTCGAGATCGGCGCGTGCTCCCGCCAGCGCCCGATCGAGCGCATCGCGAAGACGATCGTCGAATGACACGATGCCGTCATTATACGGCACGGCCACCGCACCGCTGTTGTGGTGCCGGGGATCGTAGTGCTCATCACTCGTCGAGTGGCGCTGACAGAATCCTGAGAGCTGTCGCGCGCGTGCGTCAGCGTGCGCGGCGTACAATCCGCTCGTGCATCGGAACCGCAGTCGACGCGCGTTCCTGTACGCTGCCCTGGCTGCCGTCCCGTTGACGCGGCGCGCCGTGGCGCAATCGACCGCCGAGCGGCTGATTGCTGCCATGCAGGACGGCGGCAAGATCGTGTACCTGCACCACCTGCCGCCAACTGACGCCGCTCAGGCGCGCGAGATCGGCCGCGCGCTCCGTGCGCTCCGGGTGCCGCTCAACGAGATCCTCGCCAGCCCAGCCGCGCCGGCGCGTGAGACTGCCGAGCTGGCGTTCGGCGCCGACCGCGTGAGTGTGGCGATGGAGCTGGCCGATGAGGGAGACCTGGGCGATCGGCCGCCGGCCACGCTCGAGGCGGCGCGGCGGCTGCTGGGCACGAGTCCGGGCCCGGGCATGAACCGCATCCTCGTCGGGCACCGCGCCCTGCTGGAACTGGCGGCGGAGCGCCGGTTTCCTGCGCCCGTCTTCCCCGACGGCGCAATGGCCGTCTTCCTCCCGGCACCGACGCCGCAGCTGCTCGGCACGATCACCGCGGACCGGGTCATTGCCTCGGCGAAGGCCCGAGGGGCGATGTAGGACGGACGAAAGACTACGGGGTGCGACGGTGCGACGGTGCGACGGTGCGAGGGTGCGTCCGATGCTGCGAGGGTGCGAGGGTGCATCGGACAGTGCGAGGGTGCGACGGTGCATCGGACAGTGCGCGGGTGCGACGGTGCGTCCGACAGTGCGCGGGTGCGACGGTGCGTCCGACAGTGCGCGGGTGCCTTGGCCCCGCCCGACCCCGACGTGCCGGCGCGCTGTTGCGGACTGAAGGGCTCTACTCGTCCCATTTGGTGACCTGGCGCCGGCAGCGCGCGCACGGCTTGACGCCGAAGAAGCGGGGCCGCGAGGTGAGGTCGACCGATCCACGCGTGAAAACGTTGGAGCGGGCGGGCCGAGACGATCATCGCGTTCCAACAACAAGTTGCCGAGCTGCTGGCGGTCGAGACGGCGAGCGTCGCGATGGGCACGGCGGCCGCACTACGCCGCACCGGAACTGCTGGCCACGCGGCCGAACCACGCCTGGAGCTGGGACATCACCAAGCTATTCGGGCCCGCGCAGTGGACGTACTTCTATCTGTACGTGATCCTCGACACCTTCAGCCGCTACGTCGTCGCGCCGCACGAGAGCGCGGCGCTCGTCGAGCGCCTCATCGCTAATTCCTTCGTCCTTGGTGTCTCAATGTCATTGATAGCGCCCGACCGTCGCACCGTCGCACTGTCCGATGCACCGTCGCACCCTCGCACCCTCGGACGCACCATCGCACCCTCGCACCCTCGCACCGTCGCACCCTCACATCACGGTCTTACGTAGCTCGTCGATCTCCTTGTCCTCGAACCCCGCTTCGCGCAGGACTTCTTCGGTGTGCTCGCCCAGCGTGGGCGCGCGCCGCCGGGCGGAGGCAGGCGTGGCGCTCAGCTTGATCGGCGATCCCAGGGCCTGGATCCGGCCAAGGGTGGGATGCTCCACGCTCACCACCATGTCGCGCGCCACGATTTGCGGGTCCGCGAACACCTCCGCGTAGGAGTTGATCGGGCCGCACGGGATGTCGCGCGACTCGAACGCGTCCAGCCAGGAGCGCTTCGAACGGTGGCGGGTGACCGATTCGATGCGCTCGGCGAGCGCCGCACGGTTGCGCACACGGCTCGGATTGTCCGCGAATTCCGGCATCCCGGCCCATTCGGGATGCCCGAGCACCTCGCACAGCCGCGCAAAGAGACGATCGTTCGAGGCGCCAATCGTGACGTGCCCGTCGGCGCAGGCAATCGCCTGGTACGGCGCGACCATCCGGTGCGCGGAACCGAGCGGCTCCGGCACGCCGGTGCCGGCGAAATACTCGGTCGCCTCCCAGACCGACAGCGCGACGCCCGCCTCGACGAGCGAGGTGTCGACGTGCTGCCCTCGACCGGTGCGGTGCCGGTGGATGAGCGCCGACAGGACGCCGGTCGCCGCGAAGAGCGCCGCGCCGAGGTCGGTCAGCGGCACACCGGCCTTCATCGGCGGGCCTCCGGGCGCGCCGGTGACCGACATGATCCCGGAGACCGCCTGCGCAATCAGATCGAGCCCCCCTTTGGCCCGGTCCGGCCCGGTCTGGCCGTAGCCGGAAATCGACGCGTACACGATCCGCGGGTTGCGCTCCGCCAGCGCCTCGTAGCCGAGGCCGAGACCCGCCATCACGCCCGGCCGGCTGTTTTCGGCAAAGACGTCGGCCGACCCGGCCAGCCGCAGCACGGCACGGCGTCCCGCGTCGGTCTTGATGTCGAGGACCACGCTGCGTTTGCCCCGGTTGACGGCGTTGTAGGCGGGCGTGTCGTGGCCGACGGCGCCGGGCATCCGGCGCGTCATGTCTCCCTCCGGCGGCTCGATCTTGATCACGTCCGCGCCGAGATCGGCCAGCAGCATCGTGCAGAAGGGGCCGGCCATCACCTGGGTGACGTCGATCAGGCGCACGCCGGCGAGCGCTCCGGCTGTGGTGGAATCCATGCGCTATTAGTGTGATAAGACTTAGCCGTGGCTGCAACCGAAACGATCTTCCAGCTCGAGCCGCCGCTGGCCGTCCTGACGTTCAATCGCCCGGAGGCGCGCAACGCGATGACCTGGGCGATGTACGACGCGCTCGTGGAGGCGTGCGACCGCGTCGAGGGCGACGAGGCGGTCGGCGTGCTGGTGCTGCGCGGCGCCGGGGGCAAGGCGTTCGCCGCCGGGACCGACATCTCGCAGTTCCAGCGGTTCCAGACGCCGCAGGACGGCGTCACCTACGAGCAGCACATCGCCGACGTGCTCGACCGCCTGGAGCGCGTCACCAAGCCGACGATTGCGCAGATCGAAGGCGTGGCGGTCGGCGCCGGCTGCGCGATCGCCGTCACGTGCGACCTGCGCGTTGCCACGCCGGAGTCGACCTTCGGCATTCCGATCGCGCGCACCCTGGGCAACTGCGTGACCGGCGCCGCGTTCAGCCGCCTCGTGGATCTGGCGGGGCCGGGGCGCACCAAGGACATGCTCTTCACCGGCCGGCTCGTGCCGGCGGAGGAAGCGCACGAGGTCGGGCTCGTCGACCGCCTCGTGCCGGCCGGGGAGATCGAGAAGGCCGTGCGTGAGCTGGCCCTGCAGATTGCGTCGAACGCGCCGCTCACGGTGCGGGCGACCAAGGAGATGACGCGCCGGCTCCTGGCCAAGCGGCGCCTGACCTCGCCCGAGGCCCGGGACCTGATCGAGATGTGCTACGGAAGCGCGGACTTTCGCGAAGGCGTCGCGGCCTTCCTGGCCAAGCGAGCGCCGAAGTGGACCGGGCGATAGCCTGGTGCGGACCCGGAGACCCGAAGGCCTCCGGGTCCAAGAGCCGTCAGTTCACCGCGAAGCAGTAGAGGAAGCCGGCGCCGCCGGTCTTCACGAGCGCTTCCTGGCTGCAGCCGGCCGTCGAGTGCGCCGCGTTCCACGACGAGTTCGCCCCGCCCAGGCGGTCGTGATGGCCGACGATGGCGTTCCCCATGGCGTTGCTCGTCCAGTTGCCGCAGGTGACGATGGCCGGGTTGCCAATCAGCACGCGGCCGGTGGAATCCGAGCCCGTGAGGATGTCGTGCTGGTTCGGCATGTCGCCGACGCCGTTCACCATGCCGCCTTTTTCGTTGAGCGCGGTCGGCTTCCGCACGTTGTTGCGGTCGCGCTCGATGTCGCCGTGCAGGTCCTGCACGTTGGCGGCGATGAGCTGACCCTTGGCGTTGTACCACGGACCGGTGCCGATACGGTCGCGGGCGTTCACCGCCGGCACGTCGCCGGCCTGAGACTGGCTCAGATAGGCGTGCCAGGTGCGGTTGCCGGCCCCGGCAGCCGCCGCCAGCTTCTGGCAGTGGGCGTCGGCGCCGGTCAGGCCCCCGAAGTTGGCGCCGTCACCGCCTCCCACGCTCGTGACGAAGAAGCTCATTGGCTGCGCCGGCATCTGTGCCTGCCCCTGGCTCGACGAAACACCGGGCGACATCAGTACCGCCGCCAGGACGAGTGCAGCGGACAGTCCAAGCGTCTTTCGCATCGTTCTCCCCTCGCATCTTAGGTTAATGATTGAAAGAACAGGAACGGCTCGGGCCGTTCGCGGTCGTCAAATATACCCCATCCTGCGTCTCACCGTTTCAGCAGCGCGGCGCGGTGTGCCGGCGGCGCTACCGGGCCCGCGCGTCGGCCAGCAGGCCGTCGAGGGTGGTCTTGAAGGTCGCAAATGGGAGGGCGCCGTTCAGTTTCCGCAGGACCTTCATCTTCCCGTCCGGCATCGTCAGGCCGACAAAGAAGGTCGGCGTCGAGTTGACGCCCGCCTGCGTCCCCAGGGTCACGTCTTGCCGGACGCGAGCCGCCGTCTGCCCGGCGAGACAGCCGGTGAACTTCGCCTCGTCCAGGCCGAGCGCCTGGGCGTGCGTGACCAGGTCGCCGGGGAAGAGCGCCTGCTGGTTGGCGAAGAGGCGGTCGTGCATGTCCCAGAAGCGGTTCTGGGCGGCGGCGCACTCGGCGGCCTCTCCCGCCTTGAACGCCTGCGGGTGAATCCGTTCCAGCGGGAAGTGACGAAACACGTACTTCACCGCGCCGGTGGAAACGTATTCCTTGTCGAGCTGACCGTAGGTCTGCGTCCAATGGCGTCCGCAGAACGGACACTGAAAGTCGGAGAATTCGACGATCGTCAGCACGGCGTCCGCGGCGCCCTTGAACGGCGCACCGGCGACCGCCAGCTCCGCCGGGAGCGGCGCGGCAGCGGGCTGGGCCGGCTGCGGCGCCCGCGCCTGCTGCTGGAGGAGCGTTCGGATCTCCTGGAGCTGCCGCTGCACCGCCTGCAGTTCCTTCCGAAGCGCCTCCTGGCCGGCGTTGAGCTTTTCAATCTGCTGCTGCAGCGCGGTCGGCTCGGTCTCCTGGGCCCGCGCCGGCAAGGCCGGCACAGCCACCGCGAGCGCCGCCGCCGTGATCCAGATCGCCTGTCGCACCATGGAGGGTATCTTAACCCGCCCTATTCATGAATCAGTCGTTCACGCTTCTCGGTTCTCGCTTCTCGGTTCGTGTTCAGGGTTCGTGTTCGGGGTTCGCGGTTCAATGTTCGTCGGAGGTCTATAGCTCGTTCTCGCCGGAACACCTCGAACCGGCTCGACGGGGAACGACGAACGGCAGAACCGAACCGGAACACGAACGGAGAAGGGAGAACCCAGCAATGTGAACGACGGGTTCGTGAATAATCCAGGTTAACAGGGCGGGGCGTTAGCACCGTCGCACTCTTCGCAGCGTGCCTGGCGCCTGACGCGCCGCGGCGCGTCAGGCACCCCAGGCCCCTCTGCCACGACCGACCTCAGAACGTCAGCTTGACCGACACCCGCGCCACACGCGGCGGGATGATTTGCAGCGGCCGCAGGTACGAGCCGGACTGCCAGCTGATCCGCTCTTCGGGGTTGCTGTTGAACAGGTTGAAGAGATCGAGCACGCCCGACGCCTGCAGCGGCCCGGTCAGGGTGAACGACTTCTCGAGCCGCAGGTCGGTGATCACCACGTTGCGCTGCCGGTTGGTCCCCATCGGCTCGGCCAGCACCCGCACCGTGCCGTAGTTGAGCGTCGTGTCGAACGTGCGGCCGTACGGCAGGCCCGACTGCTCGCGCATCGTCGCCGCCAGCCGCATCTGGTACGGCAGCTCCACGGTGCCGAGCATCTTGGCGCTCCACACCGTGAAGACGAACCGTCCCTCGCCGTCGGTGCCAATCAGATCGTTCGGCGTCAGCGGGTACTGGTTCGTCCGTATGGTGTTCGGCGACTGCGCCTCCGGATACTGGTAGCCATTGAACCAGCTCTTCATGACCGAGAACGACCCGGACAGCGCCCAGCGGTTGCGCATCCGTTTGGTCCCGCTGAACTCGTACGTCAGGAAGTCGCTGTCGGAGTTCGGCACGTTGGACGTGACGTTGATCGACGGCGTCCCGACGTACTGTTGCGCCAGGTTGAATCCGGGAATCGGCGCGCCGTCGTCACCGGTGCCGATGCGCCCGTCCGGACCCGGATCGGCAATCATGACCGGCACGTTGAAGGCATCGTACGGCCTGTTCCGGTTCATGGTCGTGTAGGCCTGACGGGTCCCGCGCCAGATGATGCCGCCGCGCACGCCGACGTTGGCGACGAGCTCGCGCTCGTACCACGCCGCCACTTCATGGGCGTACTGGTCCTCGAGATTCGGATCCAGCGCCGTGCTCGCCCTCCCGCCGGTGTTGGCGATGAGACGCCCCTGCTCGCCCACGTCGTACACGCCGTTCCGGTTCGGGTCGGTCCAGGCGAAGCGGCGATCCCACATCGCGGGGTTCGGCGTCAGCGTGCCCGCCAGCCCGAAGCCAGGGTCGTACCAGTACTTCGCGTAATTGAACTTCACGACGTTCCTGTTGTCGGCCGTCACCGCCCAGCTCGCGCCGAGCCGCGGGGCGAACAGGTTCCAGGTGCTCAGGTTGTCCTCCCCCGGAAACCGAATCTCCGCCGGATTCCACCGGCTCACCGGGTGAACCATTTCCGGCACGTACGACCGGAACCGGTCGAAGCGCACGCCGAGGTTGAGGGTGAGCCGCCGCGGCGTCTGCCACGAGTCGGTCACATACGCCGACGTCACGGCCAGCCCGATCGTCTGCTCGCCCGGCTCGGTCAGCCAGACTTCGATCGGAACGCCGTTGTTGTAGACGTGCACGACCTGTTCCGGAAAGCCGCCGGCGTCGGCCCACTGCTCCTCATGGAAGTAGTTGCCGCCGACCTTCAGGTTGTGCGTGCCCCACCAGTTGTCCTTGAAGTAGCTGAGGGAGCCGAGCAGCTGCGGCCGGTCGCGATCCTGGACGCGGTTCTGGTTGCCGCCGCGGACGATGCGCGTGCCGGTGTCCTCGTAGCGGAGCGCCTCGGTCTGGCGCATGGTCGGGAAGTGGAACCAGTACCCGCCGCCGCGCACCTCCGCGAAGGCGGCGTTGCCGATGACGCGGTTGTACTCGCCCTTCCAGACGCCGCTGTGGTAGTCCTGATACCACGTCGAGTCGCGCGACTCGTTGATCGCCGCCGTCGCGCTCAGCCGGAACGCATCGAGGCGGTTGACCTGGAGCTTCTCGGTCCGCTGGACGTAGCCGATGAACTTGTTGTTGTTCGAGAGCTGGTAGGTGAACTTGCCGGTGAAGTTCTGGCCGCGGGAGGACTGCGGCTCGGCCGGGTAGTTCGCGAACCACTGCTTGACCGTGAGGTACCGGTACGACCCGTACCACCACAGCTTGTCGGGCACGAGGAAGCCGCCCAGATCCGCGTTGGTGTCGCGCCAGCCTTCGGACCGGTTCACCTCCCGCGGGCCGAGGGCGCGGCCGCCGGTGACGCCGCGGGCAATCTGGTCGCGGTCGATGTTGTACGCCTGCATCTTGTCGTTCTGGTAATCCTGGTAGAACGCGCCGTGGTACGTGTTGCCCCCCGACTTGCTCACCAGGTTCGAGAAGAGGCCGGGAGATCCGGTTTCGGCGCTGTGGCCCGCCGTGCTGACCGAGACCTCCTCGAACGAGCCGTAGTCGCCGTAGAAGGAGAACCCGACGCCGCCGGTCGCCGAGTTGGAGATGATCCCCTCGACGAGCGGGCGCTCCTGTCCGGTGATGCCGTACACGTTGACGGGCAGCACGGTCATCGCCGCGCTCCCGCCGACGTCGAACTTCGACACCTGCACGCTCGGACTGATCGCCAGCAGCGACCAGAAATCGCGCGACCCGGTCGGGATCGCCGCCAGCAGCTCCTTGTCGAAGCTCGTGGTCAGCTCCGTGGACTGGAGATCGACGACCGGCGTCTCGCCCGTGACCGTCACGGTCTCGGCGAGCGACGCCAGCCCGACTTCGACGTCCACGGTCGCGGTGAACCCGAGCGACACGCGGATGCCCTCGCGGCGGACGGTCGCAAAGCCGGTCAGCTCGTAGGTGATGGTGTACTCGCCCGGCGGGACCGCCGGGAATCGATACTGCCCTTCTTCGTTGGTGACCGTCGTGCGGGTGCCGAGGAGCGCGGGCGACGTGATGGTGACCGTCACGCCCGGCAGCACCGCCTTCGACTCGTCGGAAACGCGGCCGTTGATGGCGCCTGTGGCGCTGGTGGTGGTCTGTCCCGCCGCGACCGGCACGACGACGAGCAGCGCGACGATCGCGAGGACGGAAATCCCGACGCGTGTCATACCGTGACCTCCTGCCCGAAACCGGATTGGTGCGAGAGTCCCTGTGTGAGTGGCGCCGATTGTAGTCGATCTACCGCCGAACCCGGGCCGCCCGGTCGCCCTCGCCCTGCCGGGCGAGCGCGTCGGCCAGCCCCGCCAGCGCCGGGCGGTAGCCGGGATCGACGACGAGCGCCTCGGCGAACCGGGCCGCGGCGGCCGAGGGACTCGACATCAGCTCGAACATCCCCAGGTTGGTGAGCGCAGACGGATCGGTGGGGTCGGCCCGGAGCGACGCCTCGAACGCCGCCCGCGCGCGGTCGGGACGGCCGAGGTTTGCAAACGCGGCGCCCAGCAGGTTCTGCACGCGCCCGTTGGCGGGGTCGGCCGCCGCCGCACGCTCGCCGATGGAAACGGCGTCGGGAAACTCGCCGCGCAGGAAGTGCAGCACGGCCCGGTAGTACAGCGTGCCGGCACGCTCGGGCTGCTCCTTCGCCATCGTCTCGACGACCGGCGCGAGCCGCACGGCGTCGCCCGCATCGGCCAGCACCGACGCCAACTGCTCCCGCGCGCCGGCGTCCGACGGCGCGATCCGCAGCGCCTCGCCGGCGGCGCCGATGGCGGCATCGGCATCGCCCAGCGACGCCAGCAGCCGCGACAGCGCGACGCGCGCCGGAATGTTGCGCGCCTCGCGCCCGGTCAGCTCCTCGAGCAGCGCCCGGGCACTCCCCTCCCGCCCGGCTGCACGAGCGGCCCGTGAGAGCGCCGAGAGCGCCTCGCTGTCGGATCCGTCGGCGGCCACGGCGCGCACGAGCGCCTCGTAGGCGCGATCGGCCGCCTTCGCGCCCAGGTGCATCAGGCCGAGGTTGCGCCACATCGCGGGCGTCGCCGCGTCGACCACCGCGCGAACCACCAAGGGCGGAGGGACCCTGACACCAATCTCGCGCAGCGCCTCCGCGTTGCGCCGCCCCGCGCCGCCGTAGATCCCCCTGGGCGCCGAGAATTCGAGGGCGAGACGATCGTCGCTCTGCTCGACGCCGGCGCCGAACGCCGCGAGACCGCGACCCTCCGCCACGAAGAGCGACAACAGGCCGAACGGGTCGACCCGCACCGTCGCGAGATCGGCGGCGGCGTCTTCCCGCTGCCAGGCACGCTCGATGTTCGGCAGGAGATCGGCCACCGGCGCCGCCGCCCCGACGAGCAGGAGGTCGCCGTTGCCGACCAGCCACATGGCGCCGCCGGGGAACACGGCGGCAAAGGTGGCGACAATCGACCGGAGATCCTCCTCGCTGATGTCGTAGGTGTGGGCCCACTGGCAGAACACGCCGCCGGGCCGGAGCCGCGCCCGCGCCGCCGTGAAGAACTCGCGCGTGAAGAGGGCGGCGATGCCCGCCATCCACGGGTTCGAGGGCTCCGAGATGATCACGTCGTACGCCGAGCGCGACAGCAGCAGATGCGTGCGGCCGTCGCCCTCCACGAGGCGCGTGCGGGGGTCCGCGAGCGCGCCGCGGTTCTCCCGGCGGAAGAAGGCCGACGCCGCCACGACCTCCGGCGAGATCTCCACGACGTCGATGCCGTCGATCGGATGCCGGAGCGCAGCGCCGACCGTGACCCCGCTCCCCAGCCCGATCACGGCGACCCTCCGAGGCGAGGGATGCAGCATCAGCGGGACGTGCGCCAGCAGCTTCTGCGTCAGCATGTCGCCGCCGTTGGACGCGTCCACCTTGCCGTCAATGGCGAGCGACGTGGTTCCGGCGACCCGCCGCACGGTCACGATGCCGGACGCGCCCTCCCCGTAGTACAGGAGCTCCCCCGCCTCGAGGCTCGCCTGCAGATCGCCGGCCGCCCCAGCGGCGTACTTGTACGCGCCGCTCGACACGAGCCTGGGATTCCACGGCGGCACGGCCAGCGCGGCCGCGGCCAGCGCGACGCCGCCGGCCGCAATCGCCCCGCGAGCCGCCATTCGGGACGCGCACGTGACGGCGATGGCGGCGCCGGCGCCGATGAGCACGACGCCGCCGAGCACGATCGAACGCTGGAGCCCGATCGCCGGCACGAGCACGAAGCTCCCGAGGAGCGCGCCCGCCACGGCGCCGACGGTGTTGGCCGCGTAGACGAGCGCCACGTCGGAGGCGATGCGGTCGGCGCCGCGCGCGGCGGCGGCCACGGCGAACGGAAAGGCGGCGCCAAAGGCGAGCGTCATCGGCACGAGCAGCGGCGCCACGAGCAGCGCCTGGCGAGAGACGACGGTCGGGAGCGTCGCCTCGGGCGCCGAGACGATCCGACCGACGGCGAGCGGAAGCTGACCGACCAGGAGCGACGCGCCAAGGGCGCCGAGCGCCGCCAGCACCAGCATCGACGCGAGCCAGAGCAGCGGCCGCCGCGTGCGGTCGGCGATCCGGCTCGCCCCGGCGGACCCGCCGGCAATCCCGGCGATGAAGGCGACGAGCATCGTGCCGAAGGCGTAGGTGGTGGGACCGATCACGATCGCCAATGTTCGGGTCCACACGACTTCGTAGACGAGCGCCACCGCACCCGAGAGGCCAAGCGCCGAAGCCGCCAGCCACGGCCGCGCCGGCGACGCTTCCCTCTCGCGCGCCTGTTCTCGGGCACGGCGAGTCTGCCTGACCGGCGCCGGAGCGCCCGCGCGGTCCGCGTCGGCAGGCGCCGGCGCCGACGACAACCACAGCGCGGCCGCCGCCGCCACCCCGTTCAGTGTCGCGCCCACGACCGTCGTCCAGCGCAGGCCGAGCGACGGCAGGAGCGCGAAGCCGGTGACCGCCGCGCCAAAGGCGGCGCCGACGGTGTTGGCCGCATAGAGCGCGCCGGTGTCTCCGCCGGCACGCTCGACGCGGCCGACGAGCCAGCGCACGGCGAGCGGCAGCGTGGCGCCCATCGCGCCCGCCGGAAGCGCCACGAGCAGCAGGCTGGCGCCGGCGCGCGCCGCGCCGAACCAGGCCCCGGCGCCGTCGGCGTACGCCGCCCGAAGGAGCGGCTGCACGAGCGCGAGCCCCACGGGGACCAGGAGCGCGAAGATGGCAATCGCCGCCTCGAGGGCGGCATAAGCGACGAGCGCCCGCCGCGCCGGCAGGCGGGGCGCGACGGGGCCGGCCAGCGCGGCGCCCGCCGCCAGCCCGCCCATGAACGCGGCCAGCACCGTCCCGACGGCCGCCACGGTGTGGCCCATGTACAAGGTGAGCAGCCGCGACCACGCCACCTGATACAGGAGCGCCGCCGCACCCGACACGCCGTAGACGGCCAGGAAGACGCGTCGCGCCATGTCCGGCCGCAAGTGTAATGAGGTTTGCCGGGCTATTCCTGCGCCCCGGCGGACTGCGGCCGCGGCGTGAACGTCTTCAGGAACGCCACGAGCTCGTCGAGCTGCGCGGGCAGGAACGTGTGCTCGTAGCCGGGCATCATCGGCGACCCCGTTCTGACCTTCTCGCGGATTGCCGCCTCGCCGAGCTTCTCCACGGTCCGCTTGCCAAGGAGCGGTCCAGGCCGCTGGCGCGTCCCCCCGTGGCAGTTGGCGCAGCGCTGGGCGAAGAGGGCGCGCCCTCTGACTTCCGTCTCGCCGAGCAGGAGCGGAGCCATGGCCGCCCGCATGTCGTAGACCTCGCGCACCACCTCCGGCGTCGTCGAGTACGCCTCTCCGTTGCGCTGCTGCGCCGCCGCGCGCGTTCCCGCCGCCAGCGCCACGAGCGCCGCGGCCGTCGAGACGATCCGCACGAGGCGCCGCGTCATCGCAGCGCCTCGATCTCGGCGGCCGTCCGGAACCGGAGGCGGATGACGCGGCTCGTGTTCGCGCACGGCACCCAGACGTCGCCGCGGATGTTGTCCACCGAGATATTGCGGGACTCGCAGCGGCTCGGCAGCGTGTAGTAGGTCCACTGCTCGGTCCGGGGGTTCAACCGCGCGACCTTCGCGTCGGCGAACAGGTTCGTCCAGACGTTCGAGTCCTTGTCGACGGTCACGAAGTAGGGGTTGCCTTGAAGCGGGTAGTACTTCGTCTCGAGCGTGTGGATGTTGATGCGCGCGAGGTTGTTGCCGGCGTTGTTCGGCACCCAGACGAACTCCCCCCGCTTGTCGGCGCCCATGCGGCGCGGCTGCTGGCCGTGCGGCACGGTGTTGATGTTGCCCCACGCCATCACGCCCATCGCCCGATACCACTCGCGATCGGCCGTCGTCGTCAGATCCTCTTCGCTGACCCAGGGCGGCCGCATCAGCACCTCGACCGTCTTCCCCGTCTTCGGGTCGGCCTTGACGACGCGGTCCGCCGTGTACTGCGTCCACCAGCCGTTCCCCGCGGCGTCGCCGGCCGTCCCGTAGACGAAGTTGCGCGGCCAGTTGACGCTCGAGAAGTGCATCCACGTCTTGGTGACCGGGTCGAAGCGATTGGCGCCCCCCGTCGTGGCGCCCCAGATCTTGCCCTGGCCGTCCACATCGACCGTGGTGAGCTGGCCCCCGCCCATGTTGATTGGCGGGAAGAACATCTCGACCCGCTCCGTCTTCGGATCCAGGCGCCCGAGCGGGCCATCGCCGCCGTCGAACCAGATGATCCCCTGCTGGTCCTTGGTGATCGAATGCGACCGCCGGATGGCCTGTCCGTTCTTCACGGCGAACCCGGTGACCTGGCCGGTGGTCGTGTCGACCTTGAAGAGCGTCATGTCGGCGGGGCCGCGATCGCGCGTCCCCCAGGCGTTGCCGTCGTCGTCGGGGACGATGTCGTGGATCCAGCGGGCGCCCATCGAGGCGGTGGGCCAGCCGCGCGACCAGTCGCTGCCGTCGTTCCAGGCCCGCTCGGTCCGGGCGCCGGCGAGCGGAACGTCGTATTCGGTGATGACCGCCCGTGCCGCCTCGCCTGTCGGCCTGGGAGCGAGCGTGAAGGTGAGCGGCGCCGCGGCCGGCCCGCGCACGCTCGCCAGGTACTTCGCCAGCTCGTCCTTGTAATGGACGACCGTGGTGTGCCGGTTGATGTTGCCCGTGCCGGTATTGCGCTCCATGAAGCCGATGACGGCGCGCCAGCTGTCTTCGTCGAACCGGTTCTGGAAGACGTAGGTGGACGGGTGGCACGCGGTGCAGTTGGTGCGGAAGACCGCCTTCAGGCGGCGCTGCTCCAAGGTGTCCTCGGGCAGCGCCGCGAGCCATTCCGACGGCGTGAGCTGCAGGGTCACGTCCGCGACGGCGTTCAAGGTGAAGGGCTGCCGCGTCTGGCGGGCCGTGTCGATCGTCACCTGCGCGCGCGCCGCCTCGTAGCCGGTGGCCTGCGCCCACACGTCGTGGGGCCCGGCCGCGAGCGGCGGAAAGACGTACTCGCCGCCCTGGTCGGTGAAGACCGACGTGGTGGCGGAACTGCCTGCTGCGCGGGCCGACACGACGACCCCCTCGATCGGCGCCCCGCCTGCGGCGCGAATCGCACCAGTCAGGCTCGCCCGGGCGCCGCTGCCGCCCCGCGCCGCCGCAGCCGGCGCCTGCGCCGCCGCCGTGAGGGTGATGCCGGTCAGCATCCCAGTGAGGCCGAGGACCCACACGCCCGCCAGCACGCCGTCGCGTCGATGTGTCACAGCGTCTACTGTACGGATCGATGGCGGCGAGTCAAGCTTCGAGGAGCGACCTCCTCGAGGCTTCGACAGTTCGATTCGAGGACTGGGCGAAAACTCGCAGCAACTGGCGAAAACTCGACTTGCCCAGGGCGTGGTCGTCGCCGTGGGGCCGCACGATTCAAGGTATTTCGCGATGGCACAGATGCTGCCTCCCTGTGGGCAGTTGCTCGACGGGAGGTGCGCATGTTCACCCCAGTTATCCTGTCGATTCCCGCGCTGGTCCTTCCGCTCCTCGCGCCGCCTCAAACCGACTGTCAGCTCGGACGTCTCGGCGACCCCGGTGCCGACGAGCGAGCCGTCGCCGCCTTCGAGGTGGCGGTCAACGACTACGTCGAACTGCATCGCCGGCTGGAGCGCGCGTGGCCGCCTGCGTACTTGTCCGGGAACCCGGAGTACGCGGAAGCGGCGGCCGAGGCGCTGCGCGCGGCGCTGCGGGAGGCGCGGCCGCAGGCGGCGCCGGGCGGGCTCTTCACCCCGGAGGTGGCGGACGCCTTTCGTCTGCGGATCGCCCAGGCGCTTGGTGGGGACGAAGAAGGGCTGGCGGTCCTGCCCTGGCCGCCCGACCGAGATCCGGGGGTCGATCACTGGAGGCCGATGGTCAGCCAGCCCATTCCCTGGGGTGTCTCCGGGATGAGGTGGCCGCTGCTGGCGATGCTGCCGCCGCTGCCGCCGGAGCTGGCGTACCGGTTCATCGGCCGCGACCTCGTCCTGGTGGACGTCCACGCGAACTTCATCGTGGACATCCTGGAGCTGGCGCTGCCGACCCACGCCGCGCCCTGCCCGACGCTGGAGACGGCGCCTGGCGGCGAAGAATTCGAGGGGTGCCGGCCCGAATAGCCGACCAGCCTTTCGACGAGCCTCATCCAGAGGAATCGAGGACTTCACGCACTTTCCCCGTCAAGGTGCCGGGCGTGAAGGGCTTCTCCAGGAATGGCGTTCCGGCGCCAAGAATGCCGTGGTGAACGATGGCGTTGGGGGTGTAGCCGGAAAGGTACAGCACCTTGATGCCCGGACGAAGCGCCGAGATGCTCTCGAATACCGCCAGCCCGCTCATGCCGGGCATGACGACGTCGGTGAGCAGCAGATGGATTGGGCCTTCATGGTGCTCGACTCGCTCGATCGCATCGACACCGCCGGCGGCCTCGAGGACGGTGTAGCCATTCCCTTCGAGCACCCGGCGCGTCAGCGCGCGTACCGCTCTCTCGTCCTCGACAAGCAGGATGGTCTCATTGCCTCTCGACGACACGCTAGGCCCAAAATAAGCGCGTTTGCGGCTCGGCCCACGGCGTGAAGCGTGCGAGAACGGGGCGCGACACCTCACCGCTCGGATCAATGTC
>MELF01000005.1 GCA_001767525.1 Acidobacteria bacterium RIFCSPLOWO2_12_FULL_68_19
AGCTACGGTCGTGAGGTCACAACCACGTAGAATGAACGCCCCAGGGTGGTCTACTTTCCGAGCGGCCTACTGGTCTAGTTTCCGAGCGGCGCGCCCAACACGAGAGGCCCGTCTGCGCAGCCCGAGTCGGGGCCGCGCGGCTCGTATAAGCCATCGGCGAAAGCGAGCGCGGCGCAGCGGGAATCCGAGGGGACCGTAGTAGTGACGAGGCCCGCGACGAATAACGCGGGCGGAGCGAAGGGTCCCTGCGGGGGCAACGTCGGTAGCGCAAGGACGCGCGAGGGCATGACCGGCTCGACCGGTTCCAACAACCCCGGTGGACGAACGTCCATCGACAAAGTGCGCCAATTGCAACGCCGACTCTGGCGTGCGGCCAAGCAGCAAACGGGCCGACGTTTCCATGCATTGCTCGACCGTATCTACAGGCGTGACGTCCTGTGGGAAGCATGGAAGCGCGTAAAGTCGAACCGCGGTGCCGCGGGCGTCGATGCGATGACGCTCGCGGACATCGAGCAACGGGGCGTTGAGCCATTTCTCACCGAGCTCGGCGCGCAATTGCGAGCGGGCACGTATCGACCCGGCGCGGTGCGGCGTCGGTACATTCCGAAGGCAGACGGACGACAGCGGCCGTTGGGAATTCCCACGGTCCGAGACCGAGTGGCGCAGATGGCGGCGACGCTGGTGCTGGAGCCGATTTTCGAGGCGGACTTTCAGCCGTGCTCGTATGGCTTCCGGCCGAAGCGAAACGCCACGCAGGCGCTCGAAACATTGCGCACGCGCGGCGCGCGAGGCGGCAATCACGTCCTCGACGCCGATATTCGCGACTATTTCGGGAGCATCGACCACGACAAACTCATGGTGCTCGTGGCCCGACGCGTCTCGGACCGGCGGGTGCTCAAACTAATACGGCAGTGGCTTCAGGCAGGCGTGATGGAAGACGGGCAGGTGCGCGCGACCGTCGCGGGCACTCCGCAAGGCGGCGTGATTTCGCCGCTGCTGTCGAACATCTACCTGCACGTGCTCGACACCGTCTGGACGCGACGGTATGCGCATCTCGGCGTACTGGTGCGTTATGCAGACGACTTCGTGGTCATGTGCGACACGGAGGGGGCGTGCGAGCAGGCCGAGCAGCGTATACGCGGCGTATTCGCGAGGCTGGGCTTGGAGCTGCATCCCGAGAAAACGAGACGCGTCGACCTCTCGAGGGGAACGGCGGGTTTTGACTTTCTCGGCTGTCACCTGCGCAAGCGCATGAGCGGTCCCATCTGGGAAAAGCACCACCGTCGGGTGTACTTTCTCCAGCGATGGCCATCGTCGCGCGCGATGTGTCGGGTACGACAGCGTGTAAAAGCGCTCACACCACGCTATGCGTGTCACCAGGACCTGCGTGAGACCATCGCGCAGCTCAACCCGGTGTTGCGCGGATGGGGAGCGTACTTTCGCACCGGGAATGCCGCGGTTAAATTTGGGCAAGTCGACGCCTACGTGAACCGACGACTCAAGGCCTTGCTGCGCAAGCGCCACGGGCGTCATCGTCGCGCCGGTCAGACCGCCCGATGGACCGCTGACTTCTTTCATGCGCTCGGACTTCATCGCCTGCGCGGAACGATTCGCTATCCGGAGGCTGCGTAATGTCGTACTCCCAATGCCCCTTGGTAAGCCGTGTGCGGGAAATCCGCACGCACGGTTTGAACGGGGGTCGTACTCACAACATCGCGTACGCGCGGTGTGACAAGTAGGATCTACCAATGGCCAAGAGGTCTCCCAGGAAGACGGGGCCTACCCCGATCGAGGCGATCAAGCACAAGGAGTCGCGCATCAACATCCCGACCGAGGAGCTGCGCGACTTCGTGGCCGACGAGGAGCAGGCCCCGAAGCGGATGCTCTATCCGCGCGATCCGTCGCTCGACCCGCAGCTCGTCTGGAAGGGGAAGGACGAGCAGGACGCCAGCCCTCTCGAGGTGCCCGTCGTTCCGGTCTACATCCAGGAGAAGGTGCACCCGCAGGCGCTCATCGAGAACCTGCGCCAGACGGCCAAGGCGGGCGAGCCCGAGCCGGAACTCACGCTCTTCAGCGATTTCAACGGCCTGGAAGACGACTTCTCGAAGAAGGTGGACTTCTACAGCCACCAGGCCGATCGGCAGCCGCACTGGTCGAACCGGATGATCCTGGGCGACTCGCTGCTCGTGATGACGAGCCTGGCGGAGAAGGAGGGGCTCAAGGGGAAGGTCCAGACGATCTACTTCGATCCGCCGTACGGCATCAAGTTCGGCTCCAACTGGCAGGTGTCGACGCGCAAGCGCGACGTGAAGGACGGCAAGATCGAGGACGCCACGCGGCAGCCCGAGCAGATCCGTGCGTTCCGGGACACCTGGAAGCTCGGCGTGCATTCCTACCTCGCCTACCTCCGCGATCGCCTGACCGTGGCGCGCGAGCTGCTGACCGAGAGCGGCAGCATCTTCGTCCAGATTGGCGATGAGAACGTGCACCTCGTACGCAGTCTGCTCGACGAAATACTCGGAAGCGAGAACTTTTGTTCTCTCATCACATTCAAGAAGACCAGCGGCGCAACAGGAGAGCTCCTGCCTGGCACCACCGATTACATCGTTTGGTATGCACGGAGTTTCGAACAGGTGAAATATCGATCGCTCTTCCGAGAGCGAGCTGTCGGCGGCGAAGGAGGCGAGGCCTACGCGTTCGTTGAATACAACGGCACGAGACGTCGAATGACGCAGGAAGAACTCGAAACCCCAGATCTGTTGCCCAGCGGTGCACGTGTATACCGGTTGCAGATCCTGACTAGTCAAGCGCAAGGTCGTCAGAAGGGGGAAGGCGCCGCTTCTTGGTTTCCGGTAAAGATCGGCGGCCGTGAATACCGCCCTTCCATGCAGGCTCGATGGAAGACAAACGAAACCGGAATGGCCACCCTAATCGCCGCGCAACGTGTCGCCGTTGCTGGTGAGGGAATCAGCTATGTTCGGTACCACGAGGACTTTCCGGCATATCCGATTACGAATTTTTGGGACGACACGCAGTCGGGAAGCGGGATGGATAAGGTCTACGTGGTTCAGACGAGCGCCAAGATTATCGAGCGCTGCATCTTGATGACTACGGATCCTGGTGATCTTGTCCTTGATCCAACCTGCGGTTCGGGGACAACCGCGTATGTAGCCGAGGAATGGGGCCGGCGCTGGATCACTATCGACACAAGCCGCGTGGCGCTCGCGCTGGCGCGCACGAGGCTGATGTCCGCGAGGTACCCGTATTACCTGCTGGCCGACTCGCCGGATGGCGTTCGGAGAGAAGCCGAGGTCACCGGCAAGGTGCCCCCGGAGTACAAGACGCAAGGCGACGTCCGCAGGGGCTTCGTCTACAAACGCGTCCCGCACGTCACGCTCAAGTCAATCGCGAACAACCCGGATATCAGGGAAGGGATGACGCGCGAGGAGATCGACGCGGCCATCCAGCGCCACGCGGACACGGAGCTGCTCTACGACAAACCGTACGAGGATCCCAGGCGCATCCGCGTGGCCGGGCCATTCACCGTCGAAAGCCTCTCACCGCATCGCGTGCTCGCGACCGACGAAGAACGCCCGGTGGCCGAACGGGAGGGCCAGCGCGATAACGTCGTGCAGTTCGAGCAGATGATCCTCGACAATCTGCGCAAGGCGGGCGTCCAGAACACCGTGAAGAACGAGCGCCTCGTCTTTACGCGCCTCGAGCCGCACGCCGGCCGCTGGATTCAGGCGGCGGGGGAATATGTCGACTCCGACGGCAAGACGAGGCGTATCGGTGTGTCAATCGGACCTGAGCACGGCACCGTCGGCGCTCAGCACGTCAAGGAAGCCGCCAAGGAGGCCGTGCAGGGCATCGGCTTCGACGTGCTGGTCGTCTGCGCCTTCGCGTTCGATCCACACGTGTCCGAGGAGGCCAGGCGCTACGGCAAGCTGACGGTGCTCGCCACGCGCATGAATCCGGATCTCTCGATGGGCGACGAGCTGCTCAAGAAGACCGGCGCGGGGAACCTGTTCATGGTGTTCGGCGAGCCCGACATCACGATCGCCACCGAAGATGTCGAGGGCAACCTGACCGTCGAAGTGCGCGGCGTGGACGTGTACGACCCGACGACGGGGCAGATTCGCAGTCATTCAACGGACGATATCGCCTGCTGGTTCATCGACACCAACTACAACGGCGAGAGCTTCTTCGTGCGGCACGCCTACTTCACGGGGGGCGACCAACCGTACGAGAAGCTGAAGCGCGCGCTGCGCGCCGAGATTGACGAGGCGGCCTGGTCGTCGCTCTACAGCACGGTCAGCCGTCCGTTCGCGCCGCCCGAGACAGGAAAGATTGCCGTCAAGGTCATCAATCATTACGGCGACGAAGTGTTGAAGGTGTACGACCTTGTCGGCGTTCCCGCCTGATCGCCCTCAGGCCCTGACACGTATGATGTCCTTGGGCGAGCGGTGCACGCGCCCAGGACGACGCGGGGCCGCCCCCCTGGCGCTCGCTCCCGGCGGTAACGTGTCCCACGTGTGCAGCCGATGTGTGGCGCTACCCCTCGGGAATAGGCCCGTTTCACACCGAGCATTCTCAAGCAGATACTGTGGAAAATACAATGTAACGAATGGCGGTGGGAGTCGCGCCTCCTCTAACGCCTGCATATCTCACCATCAAATTGACCGTCCAGTTGATGGCGATGTATGCACGTGACCTTCCGCTGCCGGATCGCACGTTCTTCCTCTTTGGCCCGAGGGGACACCGGCAAGACCACGTGGCTGCGACACGTCCTGCCGGACGCGCTCTGGACCGCTATGCGGGCCGGCTGCGGCGCGGTGCTCGCGGCCCGGTCAGGCGGGCCCGGGATTCGGCTGCGGTCCTCCGTTCGGCACCGCGGAAAGACCGACGCTCCGCCTCGCCGTCGGCGACCGGCGCAGGTCCGTGACCTGCGCCGCTATCACGCTGCGCGTCGGTCTTACCCGCTGCGCCGTCGCGGTGCCTCAAGTCCGGTCCTCGCTCGAATCCCGGCCCCGCCGCGCGCATGTCCACGGGCAGAACCCGATCGTTAAGATCTCACCTATGAATTCGGCTAGTATCCGGAGCCAGATCCTCGCGTCGCCGGGCCGCATGGCCGCAGGTCGGCACCGGGAGGACGTTCTGATGGCGAACCGTCGTCGCGCGGAGGAGAGCATGGCATCTGTGAACTTGTCGGATCGGCGCCGGTTCCTGCGGTGGCTCGCCGCCAGCCCGGTACTGGCTTCGGCGGGCCTCACCGCCGCATGGTTCGAAGAGCTGCTCGGGGCGCAATTGCCTGCCGCGGAAGAGCGCGCCGTCCTCATCAAGTCGATCCGCGAGGCGCTCAACGTCTTCGACTTTCGCACGGTGGCGAAGGCGAAGCTCAACGTGGCCCACTTCACCGAATTCGACGAGGGGGTCTTCAACGAGGAGACCCAGCGGGCCGACCGCGAGGCCTATTCCAGGTATCAGATCCGGATGCGGCGCCTGACGGGCATCACGAAGGTCGACCAGTCCATCCAGTTGTACGGCAGGACCTGGGAATCGCCGCTCTATCTGTGTCCGGTCGGCCGCCTGCGCGCCGTCCATCCCGACGGCAACCTGGCCGTCGCACCGGCGGCGCGGAACACGCGGACGCTCGAAATCATGTCGGGCGTGCAGGACCTCGACAAGGTGAACATGCGGCGGGGCGAGCCGGTGTGGATCTCCGGCGGGCGTCCCAGCCGGGAAACGCTCGCGCGGCTCGAAAGCGTCGGCACCCCGGCCTACGTGTGGACGGTCGACACCAACGGGGGAGGGAACCAGATCGGCGCGCGGGCCGTCCAGCGGGCCGGTGTCGCCGACCTCGAGCGCAGAAACGACGTCCGCTGCAACAGTTGCCACGACAGCGAGGGGCGCATCACCCTCTCGGATTCAATGGGCGCCGTCATGGGCGCGCTCGGCAGCCTGCGCGACAGCGACACCTCGACCTGGGCCGACCTCAAGCGCGTTCGCGACATGACCACGATGAGGCTGATCCTCAAAGGCATCGTGACCGCCGAGGATGCCGAACTCGCCCTCAAGACGGGCGTTGACGGCGTCATGGTGTCCACGCACGCGGCGCACGAGGACGCCAGCGGCCGCGGCTCGCTCGACGCGCTGCCGGAGGTGGTGGCCGCCGTCGGGAACAAGATGACGGTCTTCCTCGACAGCGGCATCCGGTCGGGCGCCGACATGTTCAAGGCGCTGGCGCTCGGCGCGAGCGCCGTCGGGATTGGACGAGCCCAGGCCTGGGCGCTCGCCGCCTTCGGCACCGACGGCGTCGAAACGGTGATCGAGATGCTGCGCCGTGAACTGCAGGCGACCATGGCGCAGGCCGCCGCGCCGTCGATCGGCAGGATCGCGAAGACGATGCTGGTCGAGCGGAGGCCGCCGGCCACGACGCGCCATTTCTGAGGCCCAGCACGCACCCACACGTCCACGCGAGGAACGCACCATGACGAAGGACCGAGATCGGCATCCTGCACCATCCAGACGGGAGTTCGTCAGGTCGAGCGCCGTGGGGCTGGGCGGCCTGGGCGCCGCGCTGGCCGGCCTCGACCCGAAGCGGCTCGAAGCGGCCGAACCGCCCCGGCGCTGGGACAAGGCGGCCGACGTCGTCGTGGTCGGCTCGGGCGCGGCCGGCGTGCCCGCGGCGATCTCCGCCGCCGAGAACGGCGCCTCGGTCATTCTCATCGAGCAGCAGCCCGACATCGGCGGTCACGCCATCCAGAGCGGCGGCGCCATGGCGCTTGGGGGTGGCTCGAGGAATCAGAAGAAATGGGGGATCGAGGACTCACCCGAACGGTGGCATGCCGACCTCATCACCTGGCACGACTACCGGTTCAGCGACCGCGAGATCGTCTGGGCTTTTGCCGTCGAGAGTGCGGCGACGCTCGACTGGCTGGTCGAGAAGGGTCTGACCCTGCGTGACACGAAGCCGGGCAACCCGGACGGCGGTCCGCCGACGGTGCCGCGTTCGCAGGGTCCGGTACTGGCGGGCTGGGACGGCAACGCCGGCGGCATCTCGCCAACGGGGTCGGCGGGAACCGCGCTCATGCGGCCGCTCGAGGCCACCGCCCGCAGGATGGGCGTGCAGATCCTGCTCGAGCACAGCCTCACCGACCTGTTCCGGCAGACGAGCAAGATCGGCCGGGTGGTCGGCATCCGCGCCACGACCAACGGGAAGAGCGTCGCGATCCAGGCGCGCCGCGGTGTCGTCCTCGCCACGGGCGGCCACACCAGCAACGTGATCGTCCGCCGCGCCTTCGATCCACGACTCACCGAGGAGTACCAGGTGGTTGGCGAACCCTATTCGCTCCAGACGGGCGACGGGGAGCTCGCGGCGTTCCGGACGGGCGCCGCGCTCTGGGGCGCGGCGAACCAGACGCTGGAGACGGGCGCGCGCACGCACGTGATGGAGAAGCCCGTGCTCGTCGGCAACCAGTACGGGTACCTCCGGCCGGGCACGCGGCCCACGAGCGACCTGCTCAGGAGTCCCATCTTCAGCCGGATTCGCGCCACAGGCCTCCCGGTGAAGGACTTCCAGGACCTCATCCACGTCAACATGGCCGGCGTCCGCTTCGTCAACGAGGAGGCGACGGGCTATACCTGGTGGAACGCGTGCATGGCGCCGAACGCCAAAACGCCGCCCGGCGTCAACGGCGGCGGACCGATCTGGGCGATCTTCGACGCCGACGCCGCACGACGGGAAGAGTGGATGTGCGCTCCGCCGTTCGTCGATCTCGACGGCTGGTTCTTCAGCGCCAGGACGATCGAGGAGCTGGCAGCGAAGGTGATGTGCAAGTACCAGAAGGAGCCGCTCCCAGCCGACGCGCTGAAGGCCACGGTCGAGCGCTACAACGCCTTCGTCGATGCCGGCAGGGACGGCGATTTTGGCAAGACGACGCCGAAGTACAAGATCCAGACGCCGCCCTTTTACGCCGCCTGGTCGACGCCGTGTGCCCACGACTGCCTGTCTGGGGTGCGCATCAACGGCCGGGCGCAGGTCATTGATTGGGCGGGGCAGGTCATCCCGGGCCTGTATGCCGCCGGGGAGTCGACCGGCGGGTTCAACCAGCACGGGTTGGCCAAGTGCCTCGTCTTCGGACGGATTGCCGGGCGCGACGCGGCCCGGAGCGTCGTCAGGACGTAGCGTTCGCAAGTCGATAGATCAGGGTCTCCCTTCGGAATGTCTCGATTGTCGCGCACAGCGACCATCGCCAGTCGATGCGGGTGGACCGGTATAATTTCCCGATCGCACCTCGATGGATCAGGCCCACATCCGGAACTTCTCGATCATCGCGCACATCGACCATGGCAAGTCGACGCTGGCGGATCGCTTCCTTGAGCTCACCGGCGCGCTCGAGGCGCGGGAGATGGAGGCGCAGGTCCTCGACGCCATGGATCTCGAGCGCGAGCGCGGCATCACCATCAAGGCGCATCCGGTCCGCTTGAACTACACCGCGAAGAGCGGCCGGCAGTACGTCCTCAACCTCATCGACACCCCCGGACACGTCGACTTCAGCTACGAGGTGACCCGGTCGCTGGCCGCGTGCGAGGGCGCGCTGCTGCTGGTGGACGCGGCGCAGGGGGTCGAGGCGCAGACGCTCGCCAACGCCTACCTCGCCTCCGACAACGAGCTCGAGATCATCCCGGTCATCAACAAGATCGATCTCCCGAGCGCGCAGCCCGACGAGTGCAAACGCCAGATCGAGGACATCATCGGCCTCGACAGCGCCGGCGCGCTCCTCGCCAGCGCGAAGGAGGGGACCGGCGTCCGGGAGATCCTCGAGGCGGTCATCGCCCGCTTCCACCCGCCCACGGGCAACCCCGACGCGCCGCTCAAGGCGCTCATCTTCGACTCCTGGTACGACGCCTACCGCGGCGTCGTCATCGTCGTGCGCGTCATCGACGGCGTGCTGCGGCCGAAGATGAAGGTGCGCCTGATGGCGACAGCGCAGGACTACGAGGTCGACGAGCTCGGCGTCTTCTCGCCGAAGGCGCTGCCGGTCGATGCGCTCGGCGTCGGCGAGGTCGGCTTCCTGGTGGCCAACATCAAGCGCGTGGCCGACGCGAAGATCGGCGATACGGTCACCGAGACGGCGCGGCCGACGGCGGAGCCGTTTCCCGGCTTCAAGGAACTGAAGCCGATGGTGTTCGCGGGCCTCTATCCGGTGGAAGGCCACGAGTATCCCGAGCTCCGCGAGGCGCTCGAGAAGCTCCGCCTGAACGACGCCTCCTTCCACTACGAGCCGGAGACCTCCGCCGCCCTCGGCTTCGGCTTCCGGTGCGGCTTCCTGGGGCTGCTGCACATGGAAATCGTCCAGGAGCGGCTCGAGCGCGAGTTCGGGATGGACCTGGTCACGACGGCGCCGGGCGTGCTGTACCGGGTGACCACCACCGACGGCGAGGTGCACGAAGTGGACAGCCCCGCCAAGCTGCCCGACGCCGGCCGCATCGCCAGGCTGGAGGAGCCGGTCATCACGGCGATGATCCTCACGCCGTCGGAGTACGTCGGCCCGATCCTGCAGCTCTGCCAGGACAAGCGGGGGGTCCAGAAGAAGCTGGAATACCTGAAGTCGGACCGCGTGCTCGTCACCTACGAGCTGCCGTTCAACGAGGTCGTCATGGACTTCTACGACCGGCTGAAGACGATCTCGCGCGGGTACGGCTCGCTCGATTACCATGTGACCGGCTACTGGGAGTCGCCGCTCGTCAAGATGGACATCCTGGTGAACGGGGAGCCGGTCGACGCGCTCTCGATCATCGTGCACCGCGACGCCGCCTACGAGCGCGGGCGGGCGCTGGCGGCGAAGATGCGCGAGCTGATTCCGCGGCAGATGTTCGAGATTGCCATCCAGGCGGCGATCGGCAACCGGATCATCGCCCGGGAGAGCGTCAAGCCGCTCCGCAAGAACGTGCTCGCCAAGTGCTACGGCGGCGACATCACGCGCAAGCGGAAGCTGCTCGAGAAGCAGAAGGCGGGAAAGAAGCGCATGAAGCGGGTCGGCCGCGTGGAAATCCCGCAGGAAGCGTTCCTGGCCGTACTGAAGGTGGGGACCGAATGAGGAATGACGCCGGTCCGGCTGGAGCCGGAGGCCACGTGCCTTACAAGAAATCGACAGCCCGGGAGTACTTCGAGTCGATCTGCATCGCCGTGATCCTGGCGCTCTTCGTGCGCACGTTCGTCGTCCAGGCGTTCAAGATCCCGACCGGGTCGATGGAGAACAATCTGCTCATCGGCGACCACCTGCTCGTCAACAAGTTCGTCCACGCGCCGACGACCACGCGCCTCGAGCGGATGCTGCTGCCGATCGATCCCATCCGGCGCGGCGACATCGTCGTCTTCAAGTATCCGGAGGATCCGGAGCGCGATTTCATCAAGCGCGTCATCGGGCTGCCGGGCGAATCCGTCGAGCTGCGGAACAAGAAGGTCTACATCGACGGCACGCCGCTCGACGAGCCCTACGTGCAGTTCCTGATCCCGCCCGACGAGGACGGCGCGTCCGACTTCGACGTGCGGGTGCAGTACGGGCCCGTCACCGTGCCGGAGGACCACTATTTCATGATGGGCGACAACCGCGACAACTCCCAGGACAGCCGCTACTGGGGGTTCCTGCCGCGGGATTACGTCAAAGGCCGGGCGCTCTTCGTGTACTTCTCGTTCGGCGAGGACGGCGGCGGACTCCCCGGGCCGCTCGGAGGGATCCGCTGGAGCCGCATGCTTCACCAGATTCACTGACGCCGGGTCCGCGGCGCATGGCCCGCGGGCGCCGCGGGACCAAGCCTACGCGCCTACGTGCGCAGGGCCGTGCGCGCGCGGGCGGCGTCCGCCTCGCCGTCGGCGGTGAGCTGCACACGCTCGACGGCGGCGCGCTCGGCGAACGCCGCATCCGACACGCTCTTCACGTTCACAGCGACGTTCATGTCCGCGGCGCGCAACGCGGCGACGAGGAGCTCGACGGCGGCGCCGGTGTCGGTGGCGGCCTTCGGGTTGCCGTACGTGGCCACGACAACGGCGCCGCGCAGCGCCTGCTGGCAGCACCGCATCGTGTCGAGGGGCACGCGCGTCGCGCCGAGCATGGCCGCGTCAATGGCGGCGCGGCGCCGGTCGCGGTCGCCGTCGGTGGCTCGTGGCAGCCGCATCGCGTCGACCACCTCCGCGTACGCCCGGCTGTCGTCGTCCACGAGCTCGACGAGCCAGTCGCGCAGCGGGCGGAGGCGCGCCGCCGCCTCCGCCAGATCGGCCGCCTCCTCGGGCGCGCCGGTCCGCGTCTTCGGCAGGCCCGCGACCATGATGAGCAGCGAGGTCCCCAGAGCACCGGCAAGCGCCGCGGCCGACCCCCCGCCAGGCACCGGCTCGTTCGACGCAAAGGCGTCGAGCAAATCGATCAGCGCCATCGTGCGGAACGACGTCATCTGGAATAGATTACCTTTCCGCGCTTGACGACCGTGCGAATGGCCGAGCCGCCGACCCGGACGAGATCGGTCGGGTCCCCCTCGACGACCACCCCGTCCAGCAGCTTGCCGGTTTCGAGGCTGCCGATCGTGCCCGCGCGGTCGAGCGACCACGCGGCGTTGAGCGTTGCCGCGACGAGCGCCTCTTCGAGCGTCATGTCCATGGCGAAGCAGGCCAGGGTGATGGCAAACGGCATCGACGAGGACAAGCCGGCGCCGGGGTTGAGGTCGGTGCCGAGCGCGACCGGCACGCCGCCCTCGATGAGCATGCGCGCGGGGGCGTAACGGCCGAGCTTCAGGTACAGCGCCGCGATCGGCAGGAGCACCGCGCACACATCGGCCGCCGCGAGCGCCGCGGCGCCCTCCTTGTCGACGAAGACGAGGTGGTCGGCGGAGCGGGCGCCCACCTCCGCCGCCACGCGGGCGCCGCCGCTCGGCGCCAGCTCGTCGGCGTGGATGCGCGGTGCGAGTCCCGCCCGCGTGCCCGCCCGCAGGACGGCCGCCGACTGCGCGGGGGTGAACGCACTCGCTTCGCAGAAGACGTCGCACCACTCCGCCAGACCGGAGGCCGCCACCTTCGGGATCATCTCGTCGATGACGACGGCCGCGTAGTCGTCTGACCGCGAGCGGTACTCCGCTGGGACGGCGTGGGCGCCGAGGAACGTCGGCACCAGGTCGATCGGATGCGCCGCGTCGAGTCGACGGATCGCCCGGAGCTGCCGGATCTCCGCCTCGGTGGCGAGTCCGTAGCCGCTCTTGACTTCGCACGTCGTCGTGCCCGAGGCGGCCATGTCGTCGAGCCGCGGGCGCGCCGCGCGGACGAGGTCGTCTTCCGAGGCGGCGCGCGTCGCTTCCACGGTCCGCAGGATGCCGCCGCCGGCGGCGGCGATCTCTCCGTAAGTGGCGCCCTCCAGCCGCTGCCGCAGTTCGTCACGGCGATCCCCGGCGTAGACCAGGTGCGTGTGCGCATCGACGAAGCCGGGGACGACGGTGCAGCCGCGCGCGTCGATCCGCACCGCCTCGGGCTCGATGTGCACCTGCCGCTCGAGCGCGTCGGCGGGCCCGACAAAGACGATGCGCCCCTCGTACGCGGCGATGGAACCGCCCCGCACGGCGGTGATCTCGCGCTGCGCCGCCCCGCGCCGTGGCGCCGGTCCCGCGCAGGTCGCGACCAGATCCGCGCGCTCGATGACGAAATCGGCGGTCACCTTCTCGAGTCCTTCGTGTTGAGTTGTGAGTTGACGAAGTCCACCGTCACCCCTTCCACCTTCACCCGCTTCGACCGGCCGCGGTCGCCGGACACGATCGACACGGCGCGCTTCGGCACGCCGAGCGCCTTCGCGAGCACCTCGACGAGCGCGGTATTCGCGGCGCCCTCGACGGGCGGAGCCGTCAGCCGCACCAGCAGGGCCCCGTCCCGCGTGCCCGCCAGGCCCGACCGCCCGGCGCGCGGGATGACGCGCACCGCCAGGACGACGCCGCCCGGGACTTCGGTGGTCATCGCGGGATAGTATGGTCGAGCGAAAGGACATTTTCGATGACGAGACGCTTCGCGACGTACGCACCAGGAGCCGCCCTGCTGGCGTGCGTGGTCCTGCTGACGGCCGGCGCGTCGGGGCAGACGCCCGCCGCGGCCGTGCCGAAGTGGAAGGGCCCCAACGGACCGATCGACCTGAAACTCCAGGACCCGGTGCTGGTCGGCGCCCTCGATCTGCATGCGCATCTGGACCCCGACATGAGCGGCGGCGGCCAGGTGCCCCGGGCCATGGACGCCGTGGACATGGCGCGGATGGCCAAGGCGCGGGGCATGCGGGGATTCGCCTACAAGACCCACATGGATGTCAGCTCGGCGGCCTCGGCGTACCTCGCGCGCAAGGCGGTGCCCGGCGTCGAGGTCTTCGGGCGGTTCGCGCTCAACCTGACGACGGGCGGGCTCAACCCGGCGGCGGTGATGCAGTTCACCTCGATCAAGGGCGGGTGGGGCCGCATCGTGGAGATGCCGACCAGGGACGCGCGGGTGCCGCAGAACGACGGCCGCCCCTGGGTGACGCCGTGGGCCGCGTTGTTCCCCGGCCTGCCGCGCTCGGTGCCGACGGCTCGCGACGGCGAGCTGCTGCCGGAAGCCAGGGCGATCATCGCGCTCGTGGCCACGATCAAGACCACCGACAGCAACGGCACGGTCGTCCTCGCGACCGGGCACGCGACGCCCGAGGAGCACGTGCTGCTGGCGCGCGAGGGCCGGCGGCTCGGCGTGCCGGTGCTCCTCACGCACCCGGGCGACAACGTCACCGACGCGCAGTATCGGGACGTGAAGGCGCTCGGCGCGTTCGTCGAGGTGAACGCCGACTTCTATCAGGAACGCGACGACCCCGAAGAGAAAATCGCCTTCGCGGTGAAGCAGATTCAGCGGCTCGGCGCCGAATCGATCGTCATGGGCACCGACTGCGGCCAGCACGACAATCCGCTGCCCGCCGACTGCCTCGCGCTCGCGGCGCGGGCGCTGAGGGCCCGGGGCGTGACCGACCGGCAGCTCGACCTGATGGTGAAGGAGAACCCGGCGCGCCTCCTGGGACTGCCTCCGCCGGCGTCGTCGCGCGCGACGGCATCGCGGTAGCGAACCCCGTTTCATCAAGGAGCGATCGTCATGCGAAAAGTCCTGATCGTGGCGGCCGGCGCCACCCTCGTCTGCGCGGGCGTGCTCGCCCAGAGCGGGATGCGCAAGCCCGGCACCTACAAGAGCGCGGCGCAGATCCGCGCCGAGCTGGACAAGTCGAAGCCCGAGCTCGGGATTGTGGCCGGGCAGAACACACAGGTGGTCGCCGCCGGCGGCGGCCTGATCGTCGTGCGCCGACGGACCTCCGGCCCGAACAACGCCAGCGTCCACGACGACCTGACCGAGGTCTATGAGTTCGTCGCGGGCGGCGGCACGCTCGTGACCGGCGGCACGCTCCCGGATCCCAAGGACCGGACCGCCGGCATCAAAGGGGGCGTGTCCCAGAAAGTCCAGCCGGGCGACTTCGTGGTGCTGCCCCCGGGCACGCCGCACTGGTTCAGTCAGATCGACGGGTCCGTCACGTACGTGGAGACCCGATTCCCGGTGAAGTAGCCCCGATTGGAAGGAGAACGTCCATGACGCAGTTGACCTGGAAGCGCGGCGCGCTTGGCCTGGCCGCGTGCTCGTTCGTGCTCACTCTCCCGGCAGCGACGGCCGTCGCGCAGCAGGCGCCGCCGAACGACCCCTCGCCGGTGATGCTGCCGGGCCACCGCTACGACCTGCCCGGCACGCTGATTACGGCCGCGCAGATCGAGGCACACAAGCAGAAGATGATCGCGGCCAAAGACGACGATGTGCCCATGAACATGGTGAAAGCGGGCGGCGCCGGCACCAGCAAGCAGGTCGGCATCAGCGTCGTCACCAGGGCCAAGGGGCAGAGCAATCCCTATTACGCCGTGCACGACGATGTCGCCGAGGTCTACTACGTGATGGAAGGACGCGGGCACCTGAAGCTCGGCGGCAAGCTCACCGACTGGGAGCGGCGGCCGGTGAGCGCGGGCAACGGCAGGGGCAGCCGCGGCCGGACGGCGGTCGGCGCCAAGGACGTGACGATCGCGAAGGGCGACGTGCTGATCATTCCGGCGGGCACGCCGCACAAGTGGGAGATGGCCGACGAGTTCACGAGCTACGTTGTCGTGCGTCTCGACCCAGACGGCGTGGCGCCGTTGATGGATCTGGGTACCGCGCAGTTCCCGCCGAGCAACTAGCGGCCCGTGCCTCCGGGAGGTGACACCATGCGACAGCGACTATGTGCGGCGGCGGCCATCATCCTGGCGTTTGCGGCTCTCTCCGGGCAGGAGTACCAGCCCACCTGCAATCTGTGTCCCGGCGCCTATATCGCCAAGAGCGAGGTGGACGCCTACGTCACACGGGCGATTGCCAATCGGATCGTCGATCAACAGATTCGCGCGGTCGACGTCGGCAAGGCCAACGTCGGCATCGGGGTCGTCTATCGAGGCCGGCAGACGAACGCCGAACCGGCCGTCGCGGAGCACGATCTCGTCAGCGAGCTCTATCACGTCATCGACGGGTCGGCGACCCTGGTGCTGGGCGCGGATCTCGTCGGCCTGGAACGCCGGCCCGCGACCGCCAAGACGGTCAGGGTGCAGAACGGGCCGGGCAACAACGCCAAGTCGATGCGCGACCCGGTCGCCTACCAGCTGAGCGCCGGCGACGTCGTCATCATTCCCGCCGGCACGGGCCACCAGTTCACGCGCATCGACGACCACATCACCTATTTGATGGTCCGGTTCGATCCCGACAAGATCGTCGGCCTCAAGAGCGAGGCCGACTCGAAGGCGGACCTGCGGACGAGCGGGATCGAGACGCCGGAAGAACAGCGGGCCGAAGCCGCCAAGTTCACGCATCTCGAGAAGGAGTACCAACCCACGTGTCGCCTCTGCCCGGGCACGTACATTCCCGGGAGCGAGGTCATGGCGTACCTCTGGCGGGCGAAGGCCAATCAGTTCGTGGATCAGCAGGTCCGCCAGGTGGACATCGGCAAGACGAACGTCGGCGTCGCTGTCGTCCATCGCGGCAAGCTGGCGAACCCGGAGGCAAACGTGGCCGAACACGATCTCGTCAGCGAGATCTACCATGTGATTTCCGGCGCGGCGACGCTGAAGCTCGGCCCGGATCTCGTGGGGAAGGAGCGGCGCCCCGCGACGCAGACGACGGTGAGGCTCCTGAACGGCCCCGGCAACAATGCGAAGGAGATCCGCAACGGCGTGTCCCACGAGCTTCGCCCCGGGGACGTCGTCGTCATTCCCGCCGGGACCGGGCACCAGTTCACGCGCATCGACGACCACGTCACGTATCTGATGGTGCGGGTCGATCCCGACAAGGTGACACCGCACAAGACCCAGGCGGACTCGATGGCCGATCTGGCGACCGAGGGACGGGACTTCGCCGGCGGCGGCGCCGGGGCGGCGCCGGCGCCCGGGCGGTGACGCCCGCGTGAGGGAAGCCGCCGCGGCGGCTCCGCGGCGGCGGCGCGCTGCGGCGCTGGCCGTGGCGGCGCGACGAGGGCGTCCGGACGGTTCGCCACTTGCCGTGAAGGAAGCAACCTGAGGCCGGCCTCACACTTGACGGGAGGGCGCCGGTTCTATGAGACTGGCGCGTACCCATGAACAAGATGCTCTCGATTCTGATGTGGGTTGGTGTGGGGGCGGTTGGCGCGGCCGCCTTCGGCGTGTTGGCGCTGTCGCGCGGAGAAACGATCAGCGCCGGATGGCTCGTCATCGCCGGGGTCTGCTCCTACCTGGTGGCCTACCGGTTCTACTCGCGCTACCTCGCGTTCACCGTCTTCGGGCTCGACGACCGGCGCGCCACGCCGGCCGAACGGCTCAACAACGGCCGCGATTTCTGCCCGACCACGAAATGGGTCGCCGCGGGACAGCATTTCTCGGCGATTTCCGGCGCGGGCCCGCTGGTCGGGCCGACGCTCGCCGCCCAGTTCGGGTTCCTCCCTGGCACCCTCTGGCTCATCGCCGGCGTCGTGCTCGGCGGCGCCGTGCAGGACATGGTCGTACTGTGCGCGTCGGTGCGGCGCGACGGGAAGTCGCTCGGCCAGATGGCGAAGGACGAGGTCAATCCGGTCGCCGGCATGGCGGCGATGGTGGCGGTCTTCGCCATCATGATCATCCTGCTCGCCGTGCTCGCCCTGGTGGTCGTCAACGCGCTGCGCGACAGCCCGTGGGGCCTCTTCACGATCGTGGCCACGATCCCGATCGCCCTGTTGATGGGCGTCTGGATGAACAACGTGCGCCCCGGCCAGGTGACCGAAGCGACGGTGATCGGCGTGGTGCTGCTGATTGCGTCGCTGTTCGGCGGGCAATGGGTGGCGCAGCACCCGACGTGGGGCCCGGCCTTCACCTGGTCCGGTCCGCAGCTTGCGTGGGGCGTCATCGTGTACGGGTTCATCGCCTCGGTGCTGCCCATCTGGCTGCTCCTGACGCCGCGCGGCTATCTCTCGTCGGTGCTGAAGATCGGGACGATTCTGGTGCTCGGCGCGGCCATTGTCGTCCTGATGCCGCCGCTCCAGCTCCCGGCCGTCACGCAGTTCATCGACGGCAGCGGCCCCGTGTTCGCGGGCAAGCTGTTTCCCTTCGCGTTCATCACGATCGCCTGCGGCGCCATGTCGGGCTTTCACGCGCTCATTTCGAGCGGGACGACGCCGAAGATCGTGCGCCGCGAGAGCGACGTCCGTCTCATCGGCTACGGATCGATGCTGGCCGAATCCCTCGTGGGACTGATGGCGCTCATCGCGGCGGCGAGCCTCGATCCGGGCGTCTATTTCGCGATGAACGTCGGCCCGGCCATCCTCGGCACGACCCCCGAGAGCGCCGCCGCCGCCATCGCGCAGTGGGGCTTCATGCTGCGGCCGGAGCAGATGACCGAGCTCGCCAAGCAGATGGGCGAGGCGACGCTGCTCTCCCGCACCGGCGGCGCGCCGAGCCTGGCGGTCGGCATGGCCGGGATCCTGGGCGGCGTGTTCAGCGGCGCCGGCCTCGGCCTCTGGTATCACTTCGCAATTCTGTTCGAGGCGGTCTTCATCCTGACGACGGTCGACGCGGGGACGCGCGTCGGCCGCTTCATGCTGCAGGAGATGCTCGGGCACGTGTACGCGCCGCTCGGCCGCGTGTCCTGGTATCCCAGCATCATCGTCAGCTCGGCGCTGGTCGTGCTGTTGTGGGGCTACTTCCTGTACCAGGGGGTGGTCGATCCGCTCGGCGGCATCAACACGCTGTGGCCGCTGTTCGGCATCGCCAACCAGCTGCTCGCGGCGGTGGCGCTCTGCGTCGTGTCGACGATCCTGGTGAAGATGGGCAAGATACGCTACGTCTGGGTGACGGTGCTGCCGCTCGTCTGGCTCGCCGCGGCAACGCTCACCGCCGGCTATCAGAAGGTGTTCTCGCCGCTGCCGGGGCTCGGCTTCCTCGCCCACGCCCGGTCGCTCTCGACCTCGACCGATCCGAACGCCGCACGGATGATCTTCAACGACCGCGTGGACGCGGTGCTGTGCCTCGGCTTCATGGTGGTCGTCCTGGTGGTCATCGCCGCGTCGGTGCGGGAGTGCTGGATGGTGGCGGCCAAGCGCAAGGCGCCGGTCGTCAACGAATCGCCCTACGTCGAGTCGCAGCTCGATACGGTCACGGTCTAGGAGCCCGTCGCCCGAAGATCGCCGTACCGACGCGCACGATCGTCGCGCCTTCCTGCACGGCGACCTCGAAGTCGCCGCTCATGCCCATCGACAGTTCCCGCAGCATCGCCGCCGGCACACCGGCGGCGAGCCATCCGTCGCGCAGCTCGCGCAGCCGGCGAAACCACGGACGCGAGTCCTCGGGCGTCTCGGGGTAGGGCGGAAGCGCCATCAGGCCGACCACGCGGGCGGCGCCGAGGCGCGCGGCGGCCTCGAGGAGCGGAGGCACGTCGGAGGGTGGCACGCCGAACTTCGTCGCCTCGTCCGCCAGATCGACCTGCACGAGCAACTCCGGCGACCGGCCGGCGTCGGCAGCCGCCGCATCCACCTTCTTCAGCAGTTCGACGCCGTCGATCGACTGGATCATCGCAAACGAGGCGGCCGCCCGCCGCACCTTGTTCGACTGGAGGTGGCCCACCAGATGCCAGCGGAGCGGGAGATCCCGCGACGCATCAATCTTCTCGAGCGCTTCCTGCACCCGGTTCTCGCCGAAATCGCGGTGTCCGGCGGCGTACGCCTCGCGGACCCGATCGACAGGAAACGTCTTGGAGATCGCGACGAGCAGGATGGAGGCAGGATCCCGGCCGGTCGACCGGGCCGCGGCGGCAATCCGCTCGCGGACCTCGGTCAGCCGATCGGTGATGGACATGGCTTCAGGCTTCGGGCTCCGGGCTTCGGGTAGGCAGAGCCCAACGCCCAAAGCCCAACGCCGAAAGCCCTTATTGCGGCAGTTGCTTGAGGAACGTCTGGACTTCGGCGGCCTTGGCGCCGTTCGGGTCGGCAGCCAGGTACCCTTCGAAGGCCTTGCGCGCCTCGGGAAGCTGGCCGAGGTTCACGTTCGCCATGCCGAGCTGGTAGTAGGCCATCGCCAACTTCGGGTCGGCCTTGACAGCCGCCTCGAACTGCACCTTGGCGTCGGCGAACTTCCCGGCGTTCCAGAGGATGACGCCCTGGTTGTAGAGCGCCTCGGCGTTTCCACCACCGCCGCCGGCGCCGGCGAGTTCAGCCGCCTTGGCGCTGGCCTGCTGCGCCAGGTCGAACTTCTTCTGCGCGTTGTAGACGTTGGCAAGGCCCGTGTACGCGTCGGCCGAGTTCGGGGCGAGCTCGGTCGCCTTGCGGAACGAGGCTTCGGCGTCGGCGAACTGCTGGCGCTTCGAATAGGCGACGCCGAGGTTGTAGTAGCAGTCGCTGCAGGTCGGCACCTTGACGACGAGCTCGTTGAACCGCTGGATCGCCTCGTCATCGCGGCCGGCCCGCATGGCGTCGATCGCCTGCTGGGCGAGCGCCTGCGTCTCCTGATTGGCCTTGACCTGCTCGGGCGTCAGCCCGCTCGTCGGCGTCAACTGGAAGTTCAGCTCGACCGGCGCGCCCTGAGAGATATTCGTTTGCTGAACGGCTTTGAGGTTGTCCTTTGCGGCCGTCACGTTGTAACGCCCGGACGGCAGGCCAATCTGCATGTACTCGCCGTTCCGATTCGTCTTCACCTGGGCCCGCCGGTTCGACTCGGTCGCCTCGATGGTGACCGTCGCCCCGTCAACGGGCTTGCCGCCCTGGTCCACAACCCGGCCTCGAATGACGCTCTGCGCGGCGGAGGGGTCCGCCATCACGAGCACCGCCGCGAGCGCCAGGACTCCGCGGATCAAATGGGTCCGCATCAATACCTCCGGAAGAATAAGATTACCTACCGCCCTCACCGTAGTGTACTCGAAAGAAACGATCGACCGCATCGAGCTCGTGCGTGACCGGCGCCGGCGGCAGCGACGCCAGGAACCGCCGGCCGTACCCCATCGTGCGCAGCCGCGGGTCGAGCACCGCCAGCACGCCCCGGTCCGTCCGGTGGCGGATGAGGCGTCCGAGCCCCTGCTGGAGCGCGAGGATGGCAAGCGGCACCTGGTAGTCGGCGAACGCGTCGCCGCCTCCGGCGTTGATGGCTTCGATGCGGGCCGCCGTCACCGGATCGCCCGGGGAGGCAAACGGCAGCTTGTCCACGATGACGCAGCTCAGCGCGTCGCCGACGACGTCGACGCCCTGCCAGAAGCTCGAGGTGGCGAGCAGCACGGCATGTGAGGTCGAGCGGAACCGTTCGATGAGCTCGGTCCTGGGAGCAGTGCCCTGCACGAGGATCGGATACGGAAGAGCCATTTCGACCAGAGGCTGGACGCTCCGCAGGATGTTGTAGCTCGTGAACAGCACGAACGCGCGGCCCCGCGAGCGCTTGAGGATTTCGACCACCTCGCGCGCGGCGGCCTGGGCGAACGCCGGCGTCCTCGGCGAGGGCACCCGGCGCGGCAGATAGAGCAGCGTCTGCCTGGCGTAGTCGAACTCGGAGGCGACGCGCAGTTCCTCCGCGTCGCGGATGCCCAGGCGTCCTTTCACGTACGCGAACGAGCCGTCGACGGCGAGCGTGGCCGACGTCAGCACCGTGACCCGCATCCGGTCGAACAGCGCGTCGCCGACGATGCGCGACACGTCGATCGGCGACGCCCGGAGGAACAGGCTCCGGCCGCGGGTCTCGACGTAGTAGACGAAATCCGGGTCGCCCGCCCGCAGCAGGAAGCGCAGGTCTCTGGCCAGCTCGCCGGCCCGCCGCTCGAGCGCGGCGAGCGCCTCGGCGATGTCGGGGTCGGCCGCTGCGGGGGGCACTTCATTGCCGGGCGCGGCGGACGGCTGTTTCAGGAGCGCCAGTGTCGCCTCGAGCCCTTCGAGCGCCCCACAGAGCGCCGCGCCGTCCTCGTAGTGCTCCGCCAGCGCCTCGGCGGTGTACCGCACGCGCGTCTCGGATCCCCAGGCCGGCTGAAGGACCCCGGCCACCCCTCGACGCTGCTCGGGGTGCCCCGAGCGATCGGCGACCGGCAGCGCCAGAGCGCTGAAGAAGATCCTGGACCTCTCCGAGATGCGCGCAGTGGCGCGCCGCACGTCGCCGGTATCGAGGTCGCGCGCCGAGAGGAGCCGTTCGGTGTCGCGCACCAGCTCGTCCACGCGGTACACGCTCACGAAACAGCCGAAGTACTGGGTGGCCACGTCCTCCAGTTGGTGCGCCTCGTCGACGACGAGCGTTGAGCAGTCGGGGATGACCTCGCCATACGCGCTCTGCCGGACCGACGCGTCGGCGCAGAGCAGGTGGTGGTTGACGATCACCACGTCGGAGTCGGCCGCGCGCCGACGCATCCGGGTGACGAAGCAGTCGTCGTAGTGCGGGCACTCGGATCCGAGGCACGTGTCCGCGTCGGCGGCGATCTCCTTCCAGAGCGGCACGTCTTCCGGCAGATCGCGCAGCTCGGCGCGGTCGCCGGTCTCCGTGCGCTCGAGCCAGGCATCGACAATCGGCAGCAGCACCCGGTCTGACGCCTCGATGAGGCGTCCGCCGGCCGCGCCTTCGCCCTGCACGGCAGCGCGATACACCTCCCACCGCTGCAGGCAGACGTAGTTGCCGCGCCCCTTCATCAGCGTCGCGGTGAACGGCGTCCCGAGCGCCTGCTGGAGGAGCGGCAGGTCCTTGAAGAAGATCTGTTCCTGGAGGTTCTTGGTACCTGTGGAGACGAGCACGCGGCGGCCGCTGAGGATCGCCGGCACGAGGTAGGCGAGCGTCTTGCCGGTGCCGGTGCCGGCCTCGGCGAGCAGCAGGCCGCCGGCCTCCAGCACCCCGGCGACCGCCTCCGCCATCCGCCGCTGTCCCTCGCGCGGCTCGAAGCCGTCGATGACGCGCGCGAGCGCGCCGGAATCGGAGAAGACCTCGCGAACCCGTTCCGCTAGGCCACGCGTTCCGGGTACAGCGGGAACCTGCGACACAGTCGCTCGACCTCGCTTCGCACCACGGCCAGCGTGCTCTCGTCGTCCGGGGAGCGCAACACGCGCGCGATGAGGTCGCCGATCAGATCCATGTCCGGCTCACCCATTCCGCGGGTCGTGACCGCGGGTGTGCCGATGCGGATCCCGCTGGCGACCATCGGCGGGTTCTGATCGAAGGGGATGGCGTTCTTGTTGACCGTGATGCCGGCCCTGCCGAGCGCCGCCTCCGCCGCCTTGCCCGTGAGCCCTTTCGAGAACACGTCGACGAGCATCAGGTGGTTGTCGGTGCCGCCGCTCACCAGCCTGAACCCATGGCTGCCGATCGAGGCGGCGAGCCGCTGCGCGTTGGCGACGATCTGCCGCTGGTAGCCGGCAAACGCCGGCTCCATCGCCTCCTTGAAGCAGACCGCCTTGGCCGCCACGATGTGCATCAGCGGGCCCCCCTGGATGCCGGGGAACACCGTGCGGTCGAGGTCCTTGGCGTACTTCTCACGACAGAGGACGAGCCCCGAGCGCGGACCTCGCAGCGTCTTGTGGGTGGTCGAGGTGACGAAATCGGCGTGGGGGACCGGGCTCGGGTGCACGCCGCCGGCCACGAGCCCCGCGATGTGCGCCATGTCGACCACCATCGGCGCGCCAACGGAGGCCGCGACGGCGGCAATGCGCGGAAAGTCGATCACACGCGGGTAGGCGCTCGCGCCGACCATGATCATCTTCGGCCTGTGTTCGTGCGCCAGCCGCTCCAGCTCCTCGTAGTCGATCCGCTCGTCGTCCTGGCGAACGCCGTAGGGGACGATCCTGTAGAGCTTGCCCGAGAAGTTCAGCGGGTGGCCGTGGGTCAAGTGGCCGCCGTGCGCCAGGTTCATGCCGAGGACGGTGTCGCCCGGCTTGACGAGCGTCATGTAGACCGCCATGTTCGCCTGGGCGCCGGAATGCGGCTGGACGTTGGCGTGCTCGGCGCCGAAGAGCGCCTTCGCCCGGGAGATCGCGAGCGATTCGGCGACGTCGACGAATTGGCAGCCGCCGTAGTACCGCTTGCCCGGATACCCTTCGGCGTACTTGTTCGTCATCACCGATCCGGCGGCTTCGAGAACCGCGGTGCTGACGAAGTTCTCCGACGCGATGAGCTCGAGCCCCTCGGCCTGACGACGCGTTTCGTCGCCGATGGCGTGGGCGAGCTCAGGATCGGTGTCCGCGAGCGAGCGCTGCATCGCGGAAAGCGCGGCGTTGATCATAGGGCGTTGATTGTACTATCAGGCCTTGGGCCGTGGGCTTCAGGCGACACCCAATACCCAAAGCCCAAGACCCAACACCCAAAGCCCCTATGCCTGGCATCATCGTGATCTCCGCGCGGGGCGAGCAGCGCGTCCGCGGCGGACACCCGTGGATCTACCGCGCCGATGTCGTCGAGGTGCGCGCCGACGGCGGCACGATTGTCCAGGTCATCGGCCCGCGGCGCCGCACCATCGGCTACGCGCTCTTCAGCGACCGGTCGCAGATTCCCATCCGGATGCTCACGCGCGGCGAGGCGCCACCGGACCAGGCGCTCTTCCGGATGCGGCTCGAGAACGCGCTGGCGTACCGCGCCACGCTTGGGCTCGACGCCACCGCGTACCGGCTGGTGCATGCCGAAGCAGACCTGCTGCCGTCGCTCGTCGTCGACCGGTACGGCGACTACCTCGTCGTGCAGGCGCTCTCGCAGGCGATCGACCGGCTGCTGCCGGACCTCGCGCGCATGCTGGTGGAGCTCGTCGGTCCCGCGGGGATCCTCGCGCGCAACGACGCGAAGGTCCGCACGCTGGAGGGACTCGAACAGGAGATCGAGGTGCTGCACGGCGAGGTGCCCACGACCGTCGTCGTGCGCGAGGGACCAGTCGAGTACGAAGCCGATCTCCGCCGGGGACAGAAGACCGGGCTGTTCCTCGACCAGCGCGAGAACCGTGAAGCCGCGGCCCGGTACGCCCGCGGCCGGCTGCTTGACGGCTTCAGTTACACCGGGGGGTTTGCGCTGCGACTGGCGCGCCAGTGCTCCGAGGCGGTGGCGATCGACATCTCGCCCGACGCGGTCGCGCGTATTCGCGGGAACGCGGAGCGCAACGGCGTGCCGCACATCGAGGCGCGCGAGGCCAACGTCTTCGATGAGCTTCGCCGGCTGGAGCGGGCCGGCGAGCGCTACGATACGATCGTCCTCGACCCGCCGGCGTTTGCGAAGAACAAGGCGTCGATCCCGAACGCGCTGGCCGGCTACAAGGAGATCAACCTGCGGGCGATGCGGCTCCTGACAGCCGGCGGCCACCTCGTGACGTGCAGCTGTTCATACAACGTGGACGAGGCGATGTTCGCCTCCGTGCTGCACGAGGCCTCCGTCGACAGTCACACGCCGATGACCATCGTGGAAAAGCGCATGCAGGGACGCGATCACCCGGTGCTCGTCGGGGTGCCGGAGACGTACTATCTGAAGTGCTTCATTCTCCGGCGGGTGGAGTAGACCGCCGACGCGCCCGCCGAACCATGAACCGGCGAACCCAACCCCGAACCGATACATCAGAACCCATGAACCGGAATCCGAGCACCATGGCACCAGTGAAACCAACCAAGGGGCTCCGCGCCTTGATATCCCCGCGGAACTCCTTGGCTGGTTGCCGGTATCTTCTGCCGCGCTTCGCGCGGCTGGGACCGCTATGCGGGCGCACGCAGCGAGTACGACATTCGCGTTCCGGGCCGCAGAGCGGCCCGAGGACCGCGTTGATTACCGGCGCCTCGTCCGGCATCGGCGAGGCGTTTGCCGAGGTGTTCGCCAGAGAAGGATTCGACCTCGTGCTCACGGCGCGGCGTGAATCTCGGCTCGGTACCGTCGCGGCGCGGCTGGAGTCGCGCTACGGCGTTCGCACCCATGTGGTGCCGATGGATCTGGCCGATCGCGACGCCCCCGCGACGTTGTGGGCCGAGGTGGAACGGCGCGGCCTCGCCGTCGACGCCCTGGTCAACAATGCCGGCTACGGCATCCCCGGCGCGCTTGTCGCCTCGGAGTGGCCGCGGCACGCGGCGCTCCTGCAGGTGATGGTCGTCGCCCTCACCGAGCTGACTTACCGCGCCTTGCCCGGCATGATCGCCCGCGGCTTCGGCCGCATCATCAACGTCGCCTCGCTGGCCGCGCTCGTGCCGGCGCCGGCGGGACATACCCTGTACGCCGCCAGCAAGGCGTTCGTCGTCAAGTTCTCGGAAGCGCTCGCTAGCGAGGTCCGACCCTCTGGCGTGCACGTCACGGCGCTCTGTCCCGGCTTCACCCGAACCGAGTTTCACGACGTGACCGGCACGCGCGCCGCCGTCACCCAGCTTCCGGGCTGGATGTGGATGGACGCGCCGGAGGTCGCTCGCCACGGCTTCGAGGCGGTGTCCATGGGAGCCCCCGTCCACGTCACCGGCCGGATGAATCGCACCATTGCACTCCTGGCCAGGTATCTCCCACACCGTCTGCTCGTCGCAGCCGGCCGACGATCGGCACGCCGTTACCGGAAGAGCTAGCGGGTGGCACGCCCCTTGCTCTGCCGTGTGTCGCGAGGGCGAGCGCCCTTCGTCTGGAGGGGAGAGGCATGGTGCAGACGCTGTGCACGAGCGGCAATCACGAGGAACTCAAGTGCGGTGTGCATGCGGCGGCCGTGGCGCTGGCGGGCCTGATGGCGGCCTATAACATCGCGGCGTGCTGCTTCCGGTCCGACCGGCACCTGCGGGTGAACGCGCTCGTGTATGCCCTGGCGGCCGGTTGGGAAATCAAACAGACAGTGCACCATTTCAACCACATCTCGGCCGCGCCCGCTCCGGGACCGGCGACCCTCCGCCCGGCCGCCTGACAAGGCCGGGGACCGGCGCATACTCGCGCCGTCGCCAACGACTCGCAGCCGCGGGTGTGCGCGACTGAACCTTCGATCTGGATGGACCGGGTAGAATTCGCTGGTTGATGTTCCGCAGGTTTCCGGCCTTCGTCGCTCTGGCCGTTGTGCTGCTGGCCTCGCGCGGCGCCGCCGCCCATCCCGCCCCGTTCAGCTTTCTCGACCTGGTGGTTCGCGGCGACGGCGTGCACGGCACGCTGGTGCTGCACGTGGTCGACGTCGCGTACGAACTCGGGATCGCGCCGGCCGAGCGGCTGCTCGAGCCGGACGAGATCGCGCCGACGCGCGACCGGGTGATCGCGCTCGTCGGGCCGCGGCTGCGGGTCAGAACCGATGTGGAGGCGCCCATCGAGTGGCAGGCGATGGAGCCCGCGGCGGACCGCCATGCGGTGCTGCTGCGCTTCCGGATTCCGGTGCCATCACCGGGCGCCCTGTACGTGCGCACGCACGCCTTTCCGTACGATCCGGTTCACCAGACGTTCGTGAACATCTACGAGGAAGGGCAGCTTCGGCAGCAGCTGATCTTCAACGCGAAGAGCGGCGAATACGTCTTCTACACGGGCACGACCCAGGGGGCGCTCGCCGTCATGCGCACCTTCATTCCGTCGGGCATTCACCACATCATGATCGGTCCCGATCACGTGTTGTTCCTGATCGGGCTGCTCCTGCTCGGCGGGTCGTGGCTGTCGCTCGTGAAGATCGTCACCGCCTTCACACTGGGGCACAGCGTCACGCTGTCGCTCGCGGCGCTCGGCATCGTCATGCCGTCGCCGCGGCTCATCGAGCCGGCGATCGCGCTCAGCATCGTCTTCGTCGGGGCCGACAACCTGGTTCGCGGCGGCGGCCGGGACGTGCGCGCGTGGGCGGCGCTCGTCTTCGGGCTGGTGCACGGCTTCGGCTTCGCCAGCGTGCTGCGCGAGTTCGGGCTGCCGCCGCAGGCGCTCGGCTGGTCGCTCTTCTCGTTCAACGTCGGCGTCGAGGTCGGGCAGCTCGTGATCGTGCTCCTCGTCGCCACGGCGCTGGAGCTCGTCCGGCGACGCAACCAGGTGGTCGGCCATCGGGTGGCCTGGGCCGGGTCGATCGTCGTGATTGCCGCGGGGACGTACTGGTTCGTGGAGCGGGTGTTCTTTCCGGGAGGGGCGTAGGCGTCAGAAACTGTCGTTCACACTTCTCGGTTCTCGGTTCGTGTTCGAGGTTCGGGGTTCCGTGCTTGGGCTCGGGGAACAACCCCGAACCCCGAAGCTGAACACGAACGAAGAAGTGAGAACGTAGAAGAGCGAACGACGTGGGGTGGCTACATCCACCGCCGCCACCAGACAAGGGAGACTGCGGCCTGGTGGTCGTATGCCGGTCGGCCGAAGGTGCGACGCGCCCGGTGGCCGATGCGCACCGTGAGGTCGGGAGTGACGCGGAATCCGAGCACCGCCTCGACGCCGGTGAGCTGCTGCTCGACGGCGTCGGTCTGGAGCACGAGCGGTGAATCGATTCGTTCGATGCGCCCCGCCGCGAACCATCGGGGCGCCAGCGTCTGCTGCCCGTGGACGAACCATCCCGACGCGACACGGCGTCCGAGTGTCGTCTCGATCCGATCGCGGACCCATTCGCCCGCCACTCTCGTATACCTGAACGCGAACTCGGATTCGATCGTCACGATGGTGGCGTACTGGGTGGCGGTGACGGCGGGCCCCTCGCCTTCCCGAAGCCACCCGCCGCGGGTGACCGACGCGCCCAGACGCAACCCGACGACGGGCGTCACGCCGCCGCCGACGAGCACGGTGGCAAACCGGGGCGGGTTCGTGCGTGACAGGATGCGGCGCCTGCGCAGCGGTGAGGTGTCCATCAGGGCGGCCCGCGCGTCCCAACGTGAACCGGACACGGTGATCTGCGTTCCGAGTGGATAGACGGCGCCGAGCAGAGTCGGACGCGGCGCGCGGAGCTCGAGCGGCGGCAGCGCCGCGAACAACGACGACGGCTGGGAGATCGTCGGGTTCAGATGTGGGCGACGGACCGTCAGGTTGGCCAGTCCCACGGGTGAAGGGATGAGCCCGCCGTCGAGCCTCACGCCCACCGGGCCCGGTCGCTCGTAGCGCAGCGTGGCGATCCAGACGTCCCGCACCCACTGGCCGGAGTTGAATCGCTGGGCTACGGGCCAGACGATCGCCTCGAGCCCCGGCCGTCCGATGGAGACGAGCGCGTCCATGCTCAGGCCGGTGGCGACGTTGCCGTCGAAATCCGCGATCTGCTCGATCGCCGCGGCGGTATCGATGGCCAGCACCGAGGGGCGCGCCTCCTGCGCCGCCACCGGGAGCGGCGCCGCCAGGCACGCGACGGAGGCGACCGACAGCAGATGACGTCGCACGTCACATCATCCGGTGGCCGGACGTCCTGCGACGGCGTTTCGGCGGCGATGCGCACCTGTGGCGGCGCCGCGTCAGCCTCTTCATTGCCGTGGTACGGGAAGGACGAAGTCGGTCGTCACGGCGCGCCCCGCCTCGGCGCGCAGCGTCACGGTCGTGTCGCCGAGCCGCTCGTGCCACGCCGTGACCTGCCGATCCCCGGGTGGCACGCCGTCCAGGACGAATCGGCCGCTCTCGTCCGGCATCGCGAACCACGGGTGGTCGAACACCATCACCGTGGCGCTCATGTGCGAATGGATCTCGCAGAAGACCTTCACGATTCCGGGGCGGTCGAAGCGGACGCGGCGGGTGTCGCCGCGCGGGTACCGTCCGAGGTTGAAGCTCCGGACGCGCGAGAGGGAGAACACGTTGTGGTAGAAGGGGTCGTCGTTCGGGAAGTCGACCTCGGAGCCGACCGTCACCGCGAGGACGCGCGGCGTGAACGTCTCATTGCGCTGCCGGATTGACGCGCGCACCGGCGCGACGCCCTGGGGAAGGGCGCTGCGCAGGTAGATCACGACGTTGCGCCGTTCGGAGCCTGGCGCCAGCGCGGGGGCAGGGACCGACCGTGTCGGATACGCCGTGGTCGGCCGGCGCGCCGTGATCGGAATGCCAATCTCGACGCGCCCCTGCACGGTGGCCGTTTCCTGGCCCTGGACAGGCGCATCGACTCCCATGGTCACGAGCGCCGCGACCGCGAGCAGCCGGGGCCCGCCGCGGGCGCCGTTCCCCATGCCGGCATTCTAGTGGAATGTATAGTGGATACGTCACCCGATGCCGCCGCTTGTACTGGCCATCACCGTCGTGGCAACCACGCTGAGCGCACAGATCGGCATCGAGCCACCCGGCCGCGGGATTTCGGAGAGCCTCGCCCGCGAGCGTGCGTCGGCGGTGCGCGATCTGCGGTACGAATTGGCCTTCACAGTGCCAGAGGACCGGGGCGAACCGGTGCAGGGGAGAGCCGTGCTGCGCTTCACGCTGGCGGCGCCCCGCCGCGTCGTGCTCGACTTCGCGCAGCCGCGGGAGCGGCTCCGGAGCGTCCGCGTCGGCGGCGCCCATGTCATGTTCGAGTTCGGCGACGGACACCTCACGATCCCCGCCTCGGCGACCAGAGCGGGAGACAACGAGATCGCCGTCGAGTTCCTGGCGGGTGACGAGCCGCTCAACCGCGACACCGAATTCCTGTACACGCTGCTCGTTCCGGCCCGCGCCCACCGGGCGTTCCCGTGCTTCGACCAGCCCGATCTGAAGGCGCGCTACACGCTGACGCTCGACGTGCCGTCGGGTTGGCAGGCGGTTTCGAACGCGGCTGCCGTCGCCTCCGAGGCGGGTGAGCGTCGGACCCGGGTTCGGTTTGCCGAGACGCCGCAGGTCCCGACCTATCTGTTCGCGTTCGTGGCCGGCCGCTTCTCGGTCGAGACGGCCGAGAGGAACGGCCGCCGGTTCCGCCTGTTCCACCGCGAAACCGACTCCGCAAAGGTCGCGCGCAATCTCGACGCCGTCTTCGATCTGCACGCCTCCGCCCTCGCCTGGCTCGAGACGTACACGGGCATTCCGTACCCGTTCGGGAAGTTCGACTTCGTCGCGATTCCGTCGTTCCAGTTCAGCGGGATGGAGCACCCCGGCGCCGTCTACTACAGCGCGGGGTCGCTGCTCCTCGACGAGGCGGCCACGCAGAACGAGCTCCTCGATCGGGCCAGCGTCATCGCGCACGAGACCGCGCACATGTGGTTCGGCGACCTCGTGACGATGAAGTGGTTCAACGACGTCTGGATGAAGGAGGTATTCGCGAATTTCATGGCGGCGAAGATCGTGAACCCGTCCTTCCCCGGAGTGAACCACGATCTCCGCTTCCTGCTGGCGCACTACCCGCCGGCCTACCAGGTCGACCGCACCGCGGGCGCCAACCCGATCCGGCAGGAACTGGCGAACCTCGAGGACGCGGGGCAGCTCTACGGCGCGATCATCTACCAGAAGGCGCCGATCATGATGCGGCAGCTCGAGCTGATCGTGGGCGAGCGCGCGTTCCGCGACGCCCTGCGGGAGTACCTGAAGACCTACCGGTTCGGAAACGCGACGTGGCTCGACCTGGTCCGGATGCTCGACGGGCGCACGACCGAGGATCTCGCGGCCTGGAGCCGCGCGTGGGTGGAGGAGCGCGGCCGGCCGGAATTCAGCACCACGCTGGAGATCGCGCGCGGCCGGATCGCGGGTCTGACGCTCGGTATGAGCGACCCGCTCCGGCGCGGGCTGGTGTGGCCCGAGCGGCTCCTGATCGGTCTGGGATACGCCGACGGGATCCGGGAGATTCCGGTCGAGGTCAGCGGCGCCATCACGCGGGTACGCAAGGCCGAAGGGCTGCCGCCGCCGCTCTTCGTCCTGCCGACCGCCGGTGGTCTCGGCTACGGGCTGTTCGTCCTCGACGACGCGAGTCGTACGTATCTGCTGGGACACATCGAGGCGATTGCCGATCCGTTGACGCGGGGGAGCGCCTGGGTCACGCTGTGGGAGAACCTGTTGGAGGCGCGCATGGCCCCCGCCGACTTCCTCGATGCCGCGATGCGTGCGCTGCCGCGCGAGTCGGACGAGCAGAACGTGCAGCGCGTGCTCGCGTACATCACGCGGGCGTTCTGGCGCCGCCTCGAACCGGCGGCGCGCGCCCGCCGCGCGCCCGCGCTCGAGGCGATGCTGCGCGCCGGTATCGAGCGCGCGCCGACGACCAGCGCGAAAGCGGCATGGTTCGGCGCGTTCCGGGACATCGTGCTCACGCCTGCCGGCGTCGAATGGCTCGAGGCGGTCTGGCGCCGGCAGGAGCAGATTGCCGGCCTCGCCCTGGCCGAAACCGACGAGATCGCGATGGCGCTGGAGCTGGCGGTGCGGGAGGTGCCGGCCTGGCGCGACATCCTGCGGATCGAGCACGATCGGATCCAGAACCCCGACCGGAAGGCGCGGTTCGCATTCGTGATGCCCGCGCTGTCGGCGGATCCGGTGGAGCGCGAGCAGGCGTTCGCGCGTCTCCGGCAGGCGGAGCACCGGCGCCGGGAACCGTGGGCGATCGAGTCGCTCGTCTATCTCAACCACCCGCTTCGCGCCCCGCACGCGCGCCGCTTCCTGCGGCCCGCCCTCGAGCTGCTCCGGGAGATCCAGCAGACCGGCGATATCTTCTTCCCGACTCGCTGGACCGAGGCGGTCGTCGGCGGCCATCGCTCGCCAGAGGCGGCCGCCGCCGTGCGCGACTTTCTCAGCCGCGAGCTGCAGTACCCGCAGCGGCTCCGGTGGACGATTCTGACCGCGGCCGACGACCTGTTTCGACAGGTGCGGGACGACCAGGCGAACTGATATGGAGCGCGAAACATGATCGACGTCATCACTCTCGAGAGCAAGAGCAGGGCCCCGGTACCGGAAGGGCACGTGAGGAACATTCTCCTCCCCTCGCGAGACGGGACGACCGTGCACGTCGCCGTCACGGAAGTCGATCGAGGCAAGACGTGCCGCGTGGCTTCGAGCGACAGGACACAGGTCGTGTACATCCTGGAAGGGAAGGACGCCACGGTCACACACACGAGGGCGCACGCCACGACCGTCCATACGGCCCAGCGACGCGCCGGGGTGTACCTGGAGCCGTCAGAAGAGGCAACCGTCGCGGCATCTGAAGCGCCGCTGGTGCTCCTGCTCGTGACCGTTCCCAAGCACACGGGCAAACCGGGAGGCGACGAGTCGCCGGCCGGCTACTTCTTCGAAGAGGCGAAGCTCCGGGCGCTCGTCGACGAAAAAGGGTTCCGGGAGCGGACGTTCTGGGTCAACAAGGAGACGGGGCTGTCGGGTTCGTGGGACCTGCAGCTTGGCCGGATGTACTACGCGCCACACGGCTATTCGCCCAGGCACGTCCACCATCGATCGAAGACCGGCACGGTCGCGCCCGAGCACTTCTATTTCATCGAGCAGGGCACCGGCGAAGTGAAGCACGACAGCGGCACCCTGCCCATCGGTCCCGGCAGCCTGGTGCTGATTCCGGCCGGCGAATGGCACCAGCTCATCGCGTCCGAGACCGGGCTCGACTACATCGAATTCCAGGCGCCCTTCGACTTTGCGACCACCATGGATCACGATCCCCTGGGCAAGAACTGGTACATCAAAGGGACCGACGACGGGACGGGGAAGCCCAGGTTGTGGGTGCAGAGTTGAGCCGCTAGGCGCCGGCGCCCGCCTTCCAGAGCTGCCCGGTCGCGAGGCGCGCGCCTTCGGCCAGCGCCTCGAGCTTGGCCCACATCACCGTGGGGTGCACGCGGCGGTTCAACTCCTCCTGCGCGAAGCCGCAGTCGGTGCCGGCCATCAGGTTCTCCCGGCCGACGCACGACGCGAAGCGAAGAAGACGCTCGGCCACGAGTTCCGGGTGCTCCACGACGTTGGTGCCGTGGCTGATCACGCCAGGCACGAGGATCTTGCCGGGCGGCAGCGGCACCTCCTGCCACACCTTCCACTCGTGCTCGTGGCGTGGGTTCGCCGCTTCGATCAGGTACGCGCCGGCATTGACCCGGAGAACGAGATCGACGATCTTCCGCAGCGGCACGTCGGTCGTGTGCGGCCCCGGCCAGCTCCCCCAGCAGACGTGATAGCGGATGCGGTCGGGCGGGATCCCGTCGAGCGCGTGGTTCAGGATCTCGACGTGGCGGGCGAGCCAGCGGTAGTAGTCGTCGAAGGCGGCGGGCGGGACCATCCGATCGTAGGTCACCGCCGCGCGGGCGTCGTCGACCTGCAGCAGAAAGCCGGCGTCGACGATCGCGCGGTATTCGGTGCGCAGCGCTTCGGCCAGCGCGACGACCAGTTCCTCGTCGCTCCTGTAGTACTCGTTCCGCCGGTCCGGGATGGCGCTCGACGGCGCCGCGACCGGCAGGAACGCTTCATCGACTCCCGCGGCGGCGGCCGCCGCCTTGAGGTTGTCAATGTCGCGCTGCAGCTCGAAGAGCCCGTTGTACCGGATGGGGCCGACGCAGACGGCGTCGAACCTGGTGACGTTCGACCAGTCCCGGCCGTCGCCGCGCCCTTCCAGCTCGGCGTAGAACTCCTGGAAGCGTTCGCGATCCGCGCCGCGGGCGAAGGGATTGGCGCCCTTCACCTCGCGCATCTCGAAGCCGCTCAGCCGCTTCAGCACGTACAGCGACCAGCTCGTGGACTTCCCGAACTCGCCGTCGTTCGGGATGTCGATGCCCGCCGCCGTCTGCTGGCGGACGACCTGCTGGACCGCATCTCTGAGCGTCTTGCTGAACGCCAGTTCGTCGATCGGCTCACCTTTGTGACGCGTCCGCGCGAATTCGAGCAGTTGGGGCGGTCGGACCAGGCTTCCGGTGTGGGTGGTCAGGATGCGGTGCGTGCTGCGCTTCACGGGGGCTCCGGGGGTTGAGCGACGAATTATATCGCCTGTGGAAGCCGATCGGACGGCCCGCGGGCGCGCCGCGCGACTATCGTGGGTCGTTCGGCGCGCTCAACGAGGCTCCTGGTCTCGCATCATCGCGCGGAGCAGGTCGATCGGCAGCGGAAAGACGATCGTCGAGTTCTGCTCCGCGGCAATCTCGGTCAGCGTCTGCAGGTAGCGGAGCGTCATCGCGGCCGGCTGGCGGTCGATGATCTGCGCCGCCTGCGACAGTTTCTCCGCCGCGCTGAGCTCGCCTTCGGCGTGGATGATCTTGGCGCGCTTCTCGCGCTCGGCTTCGGCCTGCCGCGCCATCGCGCGCTGCATGTCCTGCGGCAGATCGACGTGCTTGACCTCGACCGCCGAAACCTTGATCCCCCACGGATCCGTCTGGCGGTCGATGATCGACTGCAGCTCCTGGTTGAGCCGTTCCCGCTGGGCGAGCAGGTCGTCCAGTTCCGCGCCGCCCAGCACGCTGCGCAGCGTGGTCTGCGAGATCTGCGACGTCGCGTACATGTAGTTCTCGACCTCCACCACGGCGCGGCGCGTGTCGATCACGCGGAAGTAGACGACGGCGTTGACCTTCACCGAGACGTTGTCGCGCGTAATGATGTCCTGGGGCGGCACGTCGAGCACCACCGTGCGGAGGCTGACGCGCACCATCCGATCGAGCGGCCGGAAGATGAGGACGATGCCGGGACCTTTCGGCTGCGGGAGGAGCTTGCCGAGGCGGAAGATGACGCCGCGCTCGTACTCGTTGAGGATCTGAATCGAGCTGATCAGATAGAGCGCCAGGACGACGAACAGGAGCAACGTCGGGGACAGCGGCAGGCCTTCCATTGCGTTCTCCTTCGCCGGGGATCCCGTGGGACCGCGGCGTTCGTGTCAAACCGGTTCGACCACCAGCGTCAGCCCGTTCACCGCGACGATGCGCACGCGCGCGCCTGCGGGGAGCGGCTCCCGGCTGTACGCGCGCCAGATCTCGCCGTGCACGTCGACCTGGCCTGGCGCATCGGGCGCCACCGGCGTCCGCGCGCGTCCCTCTTCGCCGATCATCCCTTCGGCCCCGGTTGTCGGCGGCCGTGCCTGCGCCTTCAAGGCGAGCCGGCCGAGGAAGAGGACGATCGCCGCCAGTCCCAGCACGACCGGAACGATCAGCGTGAGGCTGACGGTGACGCCCGGGATGCCGGGCACCTCGCGCGTCAGCATGATCGAACCGACGAGCAGGCTGACTGTACCACCGATGCCAAGGACCCCGAAGCTGGGGATCTTGAGCTCGAGGATGAGCAGGCCGAGGCCGAACAGGATCAGCAGGAGGCCGGTGGTGTTGACCGGCAGGATCTGCAGCGCGAAGAACGCGAGCAGCAGCGAGAGGCCGCCGACCACGCCCGGCACGATGGCCCCGGGGTTCCAGAGCTCGATCGTCAGCCCCAGCGCGCCAAGCGTCATCAGGAGGTAGGCGACCTGCGGGTGCGCGATGGCGCTCAGGAAGCGCTGGCGCCGCGTCATGTCGACGCGGGCGACCTCGGCGTCGGTGGTGTCGAGCGTCACCGTCCGGCCGTCGAACCGCCGCACCGTCCGCCCGTCCAGCTGTCGGAGCAGATCGTCGAGGTTCTGTGCGGAGAAGTCGATGAGCGGCGGCGTCGCCTCGAGCGCCTCGGTATCGGTGAACGCGCGGCTTTCGAGCACGGCGTCGGCCGACAGCGCCACGTTGCGGCCGCGCGCCTGCGCCAGCGATCTCGCGTAGGCGGCGGTGTCCGACGCCGCTTTCTTGGCCGTCGTGTCGTCCATCGGCTGGCCGGACCCTGACACCGGGTGCGCGGCGCCGATGTGCGTGCCCGGCGCCATCACGGCGATGTCGGCCGCAATCGTGATGACGAACCCGGCCGAGGCGGCCCGCGCGCCCGACGGTCCGACGAAGACGACGACCGGCGCGCGCGAGGTGATCATCCGCGACACGATCGTGCGGGTCGAATCGAGCAGCCCGCCCGGCGTCCGCAGGATGAACACGACCACCTCGGCGTCCGAGGTGTCGGCCTGATTGATCGTCTCGGTGAGGTACTCGGCGGAAATGGGGTGGATGATGCCGTCGAGCTCCGCCACGACCGCCCGCGGCCGATCGGCAGGGGGCGTCTGGGCGCGGCCGAGAGCCCCTGAGGCGGAGAGCAGCGCCGCAGCAAGCAGGAGAACGCGCCTGCAGCCCATGCCCAGATTGTACCCGCTGGGGTCAGACCCGGGGTCTGACCCCTTGGGCCCGCTGCGGATCGAGACCGCGCAGAATCCCGCCTTGCTGGACGGCGTCCCGGAGTTCCGACAATTCCGCGTCCGGGATGCTTTGTGCGCAGAAGGCTCGCCAACTCCGTGATCGCTCTGCAGATGTGTCCCCGAGCTGGCGGTACATCGGATGATCGGTCACGAGGACGTTCGACTCACCCATCGCGTGAGCGCGGTAGCTCGTCCAGCGATATGCCTCGGGCGTCGAGACAAGACCAGCGCGCATCGGATTGAGCTCTATGTATCGCATGCAGCTCACCCAATAGCGCTCCTCGTCGATGATGAACGATCGGTACCTACCCTCAAACAGCCCACCAGTACGCTCGTGCCGTCGGTTGAAGTAAGGCACGTACCGACGGCCTATGGCCTGCATAGCCGCCGACAGGGCATCGGCAGTTGGGGAAGTGATCATGAAATGGACGTGATTGGGCATGAGCGCGTAGGCATGGATCTCCAGGCGGTGCTCGAGCACCACTTCATGCGTCATGGAGAGGAACACCTCATAGTCCCGGGATGATCCAAAGATCTCGACGCGGTTATTTCCTCGTTGGATCACGTGCTGCGTCAATCCAGGAACAAAGAGACGTAGGTGTCGGGGCATACGCCGTCACCGGTGGCAAGAGTTGTGCTCGACTGAGTAGATGCCATTTCTCGCGTATTTCTAGCGAACGGCCCGGCGTGTGTTCCAGAAATTGCCGCGCCCAAGACCCTCGGAGGTGGCAGTTTCGTCAATCGAGGGTCAGACCCCGGGTCTGACCCCGTTCCCCGGGATACACTCGGTCGATGCGGCACGTCAGCCTCGGGCTGTTGTTGGCTCTCACGTGGGCCGCGGCCCCCGGGACCGCTCAACGCGGGCGCGGCTCGGACGATTTCGCGCCGACCGTCATCCTGATTTCCTTCGACGGCTGGCGATGGGATTACGACACCAAGGCGCCCGCACCCAACCTCCGGAGCCTGATCGACCGGGGTGTACGCGCAGAACACCTCATCCCGAGCTTCCCGTCGAAGACGTTCCCGAATCACTACACCATCGTCACCGGCCTGTACCCGGGACATCACGGCATCGTGGCCAACACCATCAGAGACCCGGAGACGGGACGTCGGTTCACCCGCGCAGTGCTCCGCGAGCTGCGCGATCCGATGTGGTGGGGCGGCGAGCCGATCTGGGTGGGAGCCGAGCGCCAGGGACAGACGACCGCTGCCATGTTCTGGGTCGGCACCGAAGGGCCGATCCGCGGCATCCAGCCGCGGTACTGGCACCCGTACGACGAGAGCTACTCCCCGACCGCGCGGGTCGACCAGGTGCTCCGGTGGCTGGATCTTCCCGCCCCCGAGCGCCCGACGTTCATTACGCTGTACTTCTCGGAGGTCGATTCAGCCGGTCACGAGGACGGCCCCGAGTCGCCGGCGGTGCGGGAGGCGATCCGCCGCACCGACGGCTATCTTGGCCGCCTGCTCCGCGGCCTCGATCGCCGCGGCCTCATGAGCGCCGTCAACGTTGTCGTCGTCTCCGATCACGGCATGGCGTCTGTGGACGCCACGCGCGTCATCGTGCTCGACGACTTCATCTCCTTGGAGGACGGCGAAGTTGTCGACCTGAACCCGACCGTCGGCCTGTTTCCGCGGCGAGGCCGCGAGAACGCCGTCTACGGCGCGCTGGCAGGAGCGCATCCACGCCTGTCCATCTACCGCCGGGCCGAGACGCCGGAGCGGTGGCACTACCGCGATCACCCGCGAATTCCGCCGATTGTCGGCGTGGCCGACGAGGGATGGCAGGTGCTGCGACGCGGCGCCCTCGACGCCGTCCGGGCGCGCGCCGAACGGGGCGAGGGCGGCCAGCACGGCTACGACCCGACGCTGCTGTCGATGCGCGGCATCCTCGTCGCCGCGGGTCCGGCGTTCAAGCGCGGCGTCACGGTGCCCGCGCTCGAGAACGTGCATATCTACAACGCGCTCGCGCAGATCCTCGGAATCACGCCCGCGAGCAACGACGGCGACATCGCCGTCGCGCGGTCGCTGCTGCGCTGAACTGACATCAGCGGGTTCCCCGGTGTGGATCGTGCGCGCCGGGATGTTCCAGCCGGTTAACCGCGCGACCTGGGCAGTAGAGCGATCGCGCCGTCAACTCGTGGTGATCGAGTCCGGCGGCGCGGTCGAGCCGCTCGAGAAACGGCGGCAGCTCAACGGCAAAGCGCCACTCGTCCGCACGACCGCCGCCGCCTTCCACCAGCGAAGCGGCCTCGTCCCACCAGGGCGCCACACGGCGGGCGATCGGCTCGATGATCAGGACCCGCGTACCACGGGCCGCCGCGTCCATCAACCGCGCCTCGAGGCGTGTCCGTACAGGTTCTGGCAGCTCGTTCAGGACGTACGCCGCAATTGCCGCCGAGCCCGGGACGAGCGGCGGGAGACGCGCGACGTCCCCGAGCCGCGCGCGACCGCGCAGGCCGAGCTGGCGGTAGGTCCAGTTCGCCTCGGCCACCGCCCACGGGTGGCGGTCGATGCCCGCGATCGATGGCGTCCCGCCGGCCGCCAGCGCCCACGCCGCGGCCGCCGCGCCGGTGCCGCACCCGATGTCGACGATCGTCCGCGGCGGCGGAGTCTCGGCACCGAGCGCGCCGACGACGAGGTGGGTGGTCAGGAAGTGGAGCGGCGCGTAGTAGAGCGCGAACGCCGCCCGCTTGCCCGGGCTGTCGAGCGCTCCTCGCACGCCCGTGCCTCGCCGATCGACGTAGGCGGCCGACAGCGCGCGCAGGGCGCGCGTCACCTCCTGCAGGCGGAGGTCGGCCAAGTGCCGCGCTTCGAGTGCGGTGACCCATTCGGAGAAACCAGATGGCGGGGCGCCGTGCGCAGGAGTCATGCCCGAATGCGCGTGACCCCCAGCGTGTGTTGGTGCAATCCTACCGACGGGCGTGAGCGGGATTGCACCCCATGATCCTCACCGCGGTTCTTCACAGGGGGCGCCGCTGAGCGTCGTCAGCACGATCAGCGGCCGCCGGCCGCGCCGCACGAGGCCGTGTGCCGTGCCGCGCGGCACCGACACGAACGCCCCCGCTCCGAGCGCCGTCTCTCGACCGTCGACGCGGACGGCGCCTTCGCCCGCCACCACGTAGTAGGTGACCTCGGCCGTGTCGTAAAGGCGGTCCGGCTGATCCTGATTGAGCTGCACGAGGGTCGTCCGCGTGCTGCCGCTGCACGAAATCAGCGTGTCGCGCCGCGGCTGGTTGCCCTGAATCAGCTCCTTCTCGAGCAGCCCGACGATCGACAGCGTCCGTGGTATGCCGGCCGGCCCGACGATCGGTGCGGGCGGCGCAGGCGGTTCTGGCGCGGGCGGCGGGGGCGGTGGCGGCGGCGGAGGGGGTGGAGCCGGGTTGAGCACGACATCGACGTCGGCAACCTGTCCCGGGCGCAGTAGTACTTCCTTCTCGAACGCGATGACCTGCTCGCCGCTGAACCGCAGGCGATAGGTGCCCGCCTGCAGGCCGGCAAGCGTGATCTGCCCGCTCGCGTTGGTCTCGCCGTCGCGATCGGAGGCCCCGAGCACCTCGACGCGCACGCCCTGCAGGGCGCCGCCCAGCGGATCGGTGACGGTGACGGTCAGCCCGGTCCGCGCCGGCGGCGCCGGCGGCCGGCGTGCCGGGGCGGGCGTCTGCGCGGGTTTCGGAGCGGGAGCGGGGGCAGGGGCCTGAGCCGCCGCGTCTGCGGCCCACCACCCACTCCCGAGCAGGAGCAGACCGGCGGTGACGAGCACGCGCATCCCGCGAGTATAATCGTCACCGGCCGCCAGGGGTATCCAGTGGGACATGGATTGAGACAAACCCTTGGAACCTGACCCGGTTGAAACCGGCGGAGGGAGCGCGGCGATCCCCACGAGTCGGATCCCGCCTGAACATCTCATGATTGATCTTGCCGCAGCCTATCCGAACTCGCGAAAAGTCTTCGACGAGCGCATCGTGCCGCTCGCGTCGGGCGGCCCGCTGACGACCCTGCGGATCCCGATGCGCGAAGTGACACTCACGGGCGGCGAGCCGTCCCTACGCCTCTACGACACGAGCGGTCCTCGCGGGCACGACGTCCGACAAGGTCTCCCGAAGCTCCGGGAGGCATGGATCGAGGCGCGGCGGCGGACCGGGTTCGTCGGCACGCAGATCTACTACGCGCGCCGCGGCGAGATCACGCCGGAGATGGAGTTCACGGCGGCGCGTGAAGGGCTGCCCGCCGAGTTCGTCCGGGCGGAAGTGGCGCGCGGCCGCGCGATCATTCCGTCCAACATCCGGCACCTCGAGCTCGAGCCGATGGTCATCGGCCGCAACTTCCTCGTGAAGATCAATGCCAACATCGGCAACTCCGCCGTGAAGTCGTCGGTCGAGGACGAGGTCGAGAAGCTCCAGTGGGCGACGCTGTGGGGCGCCGACACGGTCATGGATCTCTCGACCGGCAAGGATATCCACGAGACCCGCGAGTGGATCGTCCGGAACTCGCCGGTGCCGATCGGGACGGTGCCGATCTACCAGGCGCTCGAGAAGGTGGGTGGGCGCCCCGAAGATCTGACGTGGGAGGTCTACCGCGACACGCTCATCGAGCAGTGCGAACAGGGCGTCGACTACTTCACGGTACACGCCGGCGTGCTGCTGCGCTACATTCCGCTCACGGCCACGCGCGTCACCGGGATCGTGTCACGCGGCGGATCGATCCTCGCCAAGTGGTGCCTGGCGCATCATCAGGAAAACTTCCTGTACACGCACTTCCGCGACATCTGCGAAATCATGCGCGCCTACGACGTGTCGTTCTCGCTCGGCGACGGCCTGCGTCCAGGCTCGATCGCCGACGCCAACGACGAGGCGCAGTTCGCCGAGCTCGAGACGCAAGGCGAGTTGACCCGCATCGCCTGGGAGTACGACGTCCAGGTGATGAACGAGGGGCCGGGCCACATTCCGATGCATCTCATCAAGGAGAACATGGAGAAGCAGCTCGAATGGTGCGGCGAGGCCCCGTTCTACACGCTCGGTCCGCTCACGACCGACGTCGCCCCGGGATACGACCACATCACGTCGGCGATTGGCGCGGCGATGATCGGCTGGTACGGCACGGCGCTGCTCTGCTACGTCACGCCGAAGGAGCACCTCGGGCTGCCGAATCGCGACGACGTGAAGGCGGGCGTGGTGGCGTACAAGATCGCGGCACACGCGGCGGATCTCGCCAAGGGCCATCCCCGCGCGCAGGCGTGGGACGATGCGCTCTCGAAGGCGCGGTTCGAGTTCCGGTGGCAGGACCAGTTCAACCTCTCGATGGACCCGGTGACTTCGCGCGCCTTCCACGACGAGACGCTGCCGGCCGAGGGCGCCAAGGTCGCGCACTTCTGCTCGATGTGCGGGCCGAAGTTCTGCTCGATGGAGCTGACGCAGCAGGTGCGCGAGTGGGCTTCGGACCATGCGCTGGCCGCCGCCGAGGCGCTCGGGGCGGGCATGCGGGAGAAATCGGAGGAATTCCGCCGCGCCGGCGAGATCTACGTGAAGAAGTAGTCGATAGTTGGGAGCCCGTTACTACCGGCTACCGACTACCAGCTCCGGACTGACGCCTACCGGCCAGGCCCTGGCGGCGAGGGAACGATCATGATGATCGTCGGAAACCGCGCCGGCTGGGCCCCGGGACGCGGATTCGGGTAGCCCGCCGTTCCGCCCCACGTCCAGTCCTTGACCGTCACCCCGGGCGGGAACGCCATCGTCTCCTGCCTGAAGCGACCCACCTCGAACATGTGCGTCGGCGGCTGCTCGAACACGAGATCGCCGCGCTCCTTCAGCACCGACCGGTAGTACGCCACCAGATCCGCAAACGACGCCGTCGAGCCGAAGATGTAGTACCGCTGGGCCCGGCCCGCGTCGTAGGAGGCGAGGAACTGCGCGCTCGGGTAGATCGGCAGTCCCAGCATGGCAGAGGTCGGCGCACGTGAATCGGCCGCCGGCGGCGACGGCGTCGCGGGTGCCTGTACCGGCGGCCGCGGCACGGTCGGGGCCGGCGCGTCCGCAGACGGGGCGCCGGGACGCGGGAACGGCTGGGGCGTCTGTCCCAAGGCCGTGGTGGCCGCGATGGCATAGGCGGCCGACAGCAGGAGCGTCCGCGTCATGACGCCATTATAGGAGGACCGTCGGTCGCGCCCACCGCGGTCTCGCTTCGTGCGCACGGCGATCGGGCCACCCACGCGGCGGAGGCACCTCCAGCCGACCGCACCTCGGACCCTTCGGCCGCGGCTCGCTTCAGTCAGGTGAGCGGCCGCCAACGGTGCGCTCCGGACGTCGAGACTCGCGGCGGCGAGCATCCTGTCTCCTGCGATAGCGGGGACTCGAGAAGTTCCCCGACGCGACCTCAGCGGGCCGGCTCGTCTCGAACCGTCCTGCGCCAGTACTCCAGCAGGTCGTCGAGCGTCTCGTCGAACGCGATTGCCGGTGCCCACCCGGTGGCGGCGCGCAGCCGCGAGGCGTCGCCGACGAGCACCGGGGTGTCCTGCGGCCGCAGCCGTTCGGGGTCGACGCTGATCTGTATGCGGACCGACGATCGCCGCACGAGCGCGTCGAGCACCTCCCGGATCACCCGTGCGACGCCCGACGCCACGTTGTAGACGACGCCCGGCGTGCCGCGCCCCATGAGCAGGTGGTACGCCCGGACGGTGTCCCGCACATCGGTCAGATCGCGTTTGGCGTCGAGGTTGCCCACCTTGATGACGGGATCGATGCCGCCACGCTCGATGACGGCGATCTGCCGCGCGATGCCCGAGGCCGCGAAGGCGGGGCGCTGCCTCGGCCCGATGTGATTGAAGGGGCGCGTGAGGACGACGTCAACGCCGTCCTCGGTCGCCGCCCGTGCGCCGAGCTGCTCCTGTGCCAGCTTGCTGAGGCCGTAGGGACTGGCCGGTGCGAGCGGGTCGTCTTCGCGGAGGGGCGCCGACGACGGCGCGTAGACCGTGGCGGAGCCGGTGATCAACATGCGGCAGGCGATCTCGGCGCGGCGCACCGAGTCGAGCAGGTAGTGCGTGGTCAGGACGTTGCCGGCGAGCGGCTCGACGGCGTTGTGCCACGACTGGCCGACGTGCGGCGCGCCGGCGCAATGGTAGATGGCGGCCGGGCGCAGGTCGCGTATCTCCCGGCGCACCGAGTCGCGATCGAACAGGTCGACGCGGCGCCAGGTCGCCAGCGTCGCCAGCTCCGCGGGCGGGTCGGACCGCGCCCACGCGACCAGCTCGCACCGACCGGTCAGGTGTTCGAGGAGATGGCCACCGGCGAAGCCGGCCGCGCCGGTCACGAGGACGCAATTCACCGCCCGTATTGCGTCTGGTAGTAGGACCGGAATGCGGGATCCTGCTCTTTGATCGGCCGCCACCACCACTCGTTGCGGCGGTACCACTCGACGGTCTCCCGCAGGCCCTCGTCGAACGGCACCCGTGGCGCCCAGCCGAGCGCGCGCAGCTTGGTCGTGTCGAGACAGTAGCGCCGGTCGTGGCCGGGCCGGTCGGGCACCGGCTGGATGAGCGACGCCGGCCGCCCGAGCGCCGCCAGGATTTGGTGCGTCAGGTCGACGTTCATCCCCTCGTTGCCCCCGCCGATGTTGAACACCTCGCCGGCGGATCCGCTGTCGATCACCAGGTCGAGCGCCTCGCAGTGGTCGTGGACGTGCAGCCAGTCCCGGACGTTCCGGCCGTCGCCGTACAGCGGCACCGGCAGGCCGTCGATCGCGTTGGTGACGAAGAGCGGGATGACCTTTTCGGGAAACTGGTACGGTCCGTAGTTGTTCGACGCGCGGGTGATGACGACCGGCACGTCGTAGGTCGCCCAATAGCTGTAGGCCAGCCGGTCGGCGCCGGCCTTGCTCGCCGCGTACGGATTGCGCGGCCGGAGCTCGTCGGTCTCGCGGCTGGCCCCCTTCGGCACGCTGCCGTACACCTCGTCGGTCGAGATCTGCACGAACCGGCGGAGGCGCGGCGCGCGCCGCGCCGCTTCGAGCAGCACGAACGTTCCCTCGACGTCGGTCCGGATGAACTCGCCCGCGCCGAGAATCGATCGATCCACGTGCGTCTCGGCGGCGAAGTGGACCACCAGATCGGCGCGCTCGACGAGCGGCGCGCTGACGGCGGCGTCCAGGATGTCGCCGTGCACGAAGGTATGCCGCGGGTCGTCGAGGACATCGTGGAGGTTCTCCCGGCGCCCCGCGTAGGTCAGCTTGTCGAGCGTGGTCACCCGCCAGTCGGGATGCCGCGCCAGCGCGTACCGCACGAAGTTGCTGCCGATGAATCCCGCGCCGCCCGTGACGAGTACCTCAGCCATCCTTCCGCGTCCAGTCGTAAGGAAGCGTGTCGTGCGGAGCGAGCCGGTATTCGTCCGGATCCGCGTACCGGTACGGCTCGGTGGGAACGTTGACGACGAGCGCCGTCTCGACGCCGATGCACTTCCAGCCGTGGTAGACGAGGTTCGGCACCTGCACGAGCGTGGGATTCTGTACGCCGAGGAAGAACTCGTTGACGGCGCCGCTCGTCGGCGAGTCGGGGCGCGTGTCGACGAGCACGAGCTTCACCATCCCCGCCACGCAGGCGAAGTTGTCGATCTGCTCCCGATGGTAGTGCCACGCCTTCACGACGCCGGGGTACGTCGCCGACACGTACGCCTGGCCGAACTTCGTGAACAGCTCGTCGTCGTCCGCCCGCAGGATCTCGAGCAGCCACCCACGCTCGTCGGGCACGAGGCGGAGCGGCTTCGTTTTGACCCCGTGAATGCGCGGGTGCCTGGCGAGCGTGGCGGTGTACGCGGCAGGATCAGTCATGACCTCTCAGTCACCATCGAATGCCGACTTCGGAGTTGTCCCCCAGCATAAACCGGTATGCCACCGGCTTGACCGGCATGCGGTAGATGCGGACGTTCTTTCCGATCAGGCTGTCGGTCACCCGGTTCGCGAGATTCCGCACGGACGATCCTTCCAGGACGATGCTGTGCTCGATCTCCGAGTCCTGAATCTCCACGTCGTTCATGATCGACGTGAACGGGCCGACATAGGCGTGGACGATGCGGGCGCCGCGGCCGATGATCGCGGGCCCGCGAATGACCGATCGTTCCACCACCGCGCCAGGCTCGACGACCACCTTGCCTTCGATCCGGCTCTCGACGTCGACCGTTCCCTCGATCCGCCGCTCGTAGGTGTCGAGAATCAGGCGGTTGGCTTCGAGCATGTCCTCGAGCTTCCCCGTGTCCTTCCACCACCCCTCGACGATATGCGGGCGGACGGTGAGGCCGCGATCGATCAGATCCTGAATGGCGTCGGTGATCTCGAGCTCGTTGCGGAAGCTCGGCCGGATCCGGTTGACCGACTCGAAGACCTCGGGTCCGAACATGTACACGCCGACCAGCGCGAGGTCGCCAATCGGCTCCTTGGGCTTCTCGACGAGGCGGATCACCTTGCCGTCGCTCAACTGCGCCACGCCGAACATCTGTGGGTCGGGCACGCGGGCCAGCAGGATCTGCGCGGCCGGCCGCTCCCGCTCGAATTCCTCCACGAAGTGCGTGATGCCCTTGTTGAGCAGGTTGTCGCCGAGGTACATCACGAACGGATCGCGGCCGAGGAACCCCTCGCTGATCTTCACGGCGTGGGCGAGTCCGAGCGGCGCCGCCTGCTCGATATACTGAATTCGGACGCCCCAGCGCGACCCGTCGCCCGCGGCGGCGCGGATCTCCGTCTGGGTGTCGCCCACGACGATCCCGATCTCGCGGATGCCGGCGGCGGCGATCGCCTCGATGCCGTAGAAGAGCACCGGCTTGTTGGCGACCGGCACCAGCTGTTTGGCGCTCGTGTAGGTGAGCGGCCGCAGGCGCGTCCCCTTCCCGCCGCTGAGAATGAGTCCCTTCACGTCAGTAGCCCGGTCCCATCAGCCCGCCGAACGCCCCGAGGAAATTCGAGAACGTCCCCAGGCCCGCCAGCACGAACGACACATTGAACCGCCGATCGGAGGGAATCGGAAATCCCGCCACCGACTGCGGAAACTTGAACTTCTGGAACTCCGCCATGATGCCGCAGCACTGCGCCAGATACGAGAAGCCGACGTTCTGGTTGAGCACGCCCGCGCGGCCGATGTCCCAGGTCAGCCCGTACATCCCGCGGGCGCGTCCCTGCAGCAGGTTGAGCGAGTTCGACCAGGAGAGCGAGCTCTCCGGTCTGGCTCGCCGGTTCCGCCGCTGCCGGCTGTAGCTCACCGTCGTCGAGCTCCCGCGCACCTGCGCCGTGCCGCCGGTGGTGACGACGTGGAGCCCCTGGCCGTGGACGTCGTATTCGAGCCGGGTCGTCGAGTCGAGCGCCGGCGACGGGGTCACCTTGACGGTGACGGCGAGGTCCGACAGGTCCACCGATTTCGCCCGGAACCCGGTGCTGACGTACTGCGTGTCGTTCAGGCTCGACCGCGGCGTCACGTAGTACGTCTGCTGCACGCCCACGGTGAGGAACTGCACGGTCGACCCGGACGAACCGTCCGAGGTCCTTGCGCGGTAGAGGAACCGGTTGTTGATCCCGTAGGTGAATCGCGTGGTGTCGCCGAGAATCACGTCGCTCGAGTCGACGAGGGTCAGCACATGCGCGGCGTTGTTGATGCCCGGCACGTACTCCAGCGCGAACGTCGGCTCGATCAGGTGCTTCATCCGCTCGCTGTACCGGCTCTCCGGCGTGTCCCAGATCTTCGCGAAGACCGGCCCGATCACGTCCGATCGCAGCGACAGGTACTGGCGGACCAGTGGTTCGCTGACGACCCGACCGCGCGCGTCCGCGCTGCGCGTGTAGTAGGTCGTGCGATATGACGCGCTCGTGTTGAATGTCAGGAACGTGAGGCGCGAGAGCGCCGCGCGCGCGGTGGGGAACACGTCCAGGCGCGCCAGGCTCTTGTCGCTCGTGACCCGGCCGTTGGTGATCTGCCGGAACGGCAGGTGGCTGAACTCGTTGTTGACCGAGGCGTACAGCGGCAGTCCGAAGACGCGCTGCGGCGCCAGCGCCGCCGTCACGCGCGGCGTGCTGCCGTACAGCTGGGACGTGGTTTCGCCCGTGAACGTCTCCGTCCGCTGGAACAGCGCGCTCGTCGTCAGCGCGGCCCAGGTCCCCATCAGGCCGGCTTCGATCGTCCGTGTCGCGTTCGAGGCCTGATAGAGGCTCTGCTGATAGAGCTGCTGGGTGACGATGCTCGTGGTGTAGTCGATCCGCTGGTGCAGCCGGATCGCCGTGCCGATCGACTGGTTCCCGGTGCCGTTCACCTGGTACGACGACTGCGCCGGCAGCCGCGCCACGCGGCCGCCAGACCGGAACTCCGCCTGCCGCTGGGCGATCCGGTAGAAGCGGAAGTTCCCGTACGCCCCCTGGCTGGCGACGTACCGGTACTCGGCCCCCGCGCCCTGACCCACGTTGGTGAACCAGTCGTGGAAGAACGTCGCGTCCTGGCTGTTGCCGATCGCCCAGAAGAACGCGTTGCTCAACGTCTGGCCGCGCAGCGTCGACGAACCGTAGGTCGGCAGCAGGAATCCGGTGGCGCGGTCATCGCTCTTGATCGGGTAATAGAGCACCGGCAGGTACATCAGCGGCACGCCCTTGACCCGCAACAGCGTGTTGCGCGCGATCGCGTAGTTGTCGAGCACGATGAGCACGGACCCGCTCGTGACCTCCCATCGCGGCGTCGGCTGCACGCATGTGGTGAAGCCGCCGCGCGTGAGTCGGTACCTCCGGCCGTCGAGCTTCTCGATCATGTCGCCGTAGAAGTAGACGTCCGGATCCTGGTTGCCGAACTGGACCCGATCGACCTCGTTGCCGAGCGACAGGATTCCCGAGGCCTGATGAAAGGTACCCGTGCCCTCCGCCACGTTGAACTCGACGCGCTCGGCGGCGAGACGCCCCTCCGGATTCGAGAAGACGACGTTGCCGCTGGCGACCAGGCGCAGCTCGGGTTCGGTGAAGATGTCGATGACATCCGCAAAGAAACTCATGGCCGGGCACTCGACCTGCACCTGGCCGGTCAAGCGCAGGTGGCTGGCCGCCACCTGCTCGAACTGCCACTGCGTCGTCCGGGTGCACGTTCCGAGGAAGGGGTCGTCGGCCCCCGGCGTCGTGCCGGCGGCTGGCGCCTGCGCGAGCGCACACACCGGCAGCAGGCACAGACAACAGGAGAGAAGAATCCGCGAAACACCCATGAGGATGAAGGGAAAATCATCGCAGGATAGCACGACGCCGCAGGCGGTCGCGAACCGCGCCGACCAGGTACATCGAGCCCGTGACACACACCGTACGTCCCGCCGTCATCGCTTCCTCGACCGCGGCGACCGGGTCCGGTTGCACACGCACCGGCACGTCCGCGCCCGCCGCCGCGATGCGCGCCGCCAACTCGCGCGCCGGGAGCGCCCGCGGCGTGTCTGCCGCGGTCGCGACGACGGACGACACCGCCGGCAGGAGCGCGCCAACGATGCCAGGGACGTCCTTGTCGCGCATCACGCCGATGACGAGCGTCGGTCGCTCCGGGTGCCAGCGTTCGAGATAGCCGGCGAGCGCTGCGGCGCCGTCCACGTTGTGTGCGGCGTCGAGCAGGATGTGCGGCCCGCCCGGGAGGTCGATCAGCTCGAGCCGGCCGGGCCACTCCACGTGCGTCAGCCCGTGCTCGATGGCGTCGGGCGGCACGCGCACGCCGGCGTGGTGCACCGCCTCGAGCAGGCGGACGGCGACGAGCGCATTGTGGATCTGATGTTCGCCGCGCAGGGCGAGGGTGAGCGGCCCGTACCGGCCGTCGGGTGTCTCGATGCTGATCACGCCGCGCCCCGCGCGCAATTCGCCCTGGACGCGCGTCCCGCTGGCGGCCTCCACGAGGAGCGCCTCTCGATCGTGCGCCACAGCCGCGACGGCCGTGTGCGCCTCGCCGGCGAGGGCGCCGGTCACGACCGTCATGCCGGGCTTGATGATGCCGGCTTTCTCGAACGCAATGGCCTCGAGCGTGTCGCCGAGCAGATCCTGGTGGTCGAGCCCGACCGACGTGATCGCGCCGATCCGCGCCGGGACGACGTTGGTGGAATCGAAGCGGCCGCCGAGGCCGACTTCGACGATCGCTATGTCCACGTGGGCGCGGCGAAACAGCTCGAAGGCCACGGCGGTCGTCGCCTCGAAGAACGTCGGGTGAACCGGCAGGACGCCCGACGCCTTCAACCCGTCAGCGCAGTCGAGGACGTCGTTGACGGCGCGCTCGAGATCGGCGGCGCCGACCTGCTGGCCGCCGATCACGAAGCGCTCGGCGAGGTCGACCAGGTGCGGCGAGATGAAGCGGGCCGCGCGTACGCCCGCCGCCACGAGGCCGGCATGCACCATCGCCGTCACCGACCCCTTGCCGTTGGTCCCGGCCACGTGCACGGACGCGAAGGCCCGCTCGGGATGGCCGAGGGCGGCGCACAGGGCCGAGATGTTCTCGAGCCCGAGCTTGATGCCGAACGTCTCGAGGGCGTAGAGGCGATCGAACAAGGTCAGCGCGACGACTGGTCGGCGTCGGCCATCGCGGCCACGGCGACCTGTGGCTCGAGCGCGGGCGCCGCGACCATGAAGCGGAGCGCACGAGCCAGGGTGGCCTTCAGTTCGCGGCGATCGACCACGAGATCGATCATGCCGTGCTCGAGGAGGAATTCGCTGCGCTGGAAACCCTCGGGCAGCTTCTGCCGGATCGTCTGCTCGATGACCCGCGGCCCGGCGAATCCAATCAGCGCCTTCGGCTCGGCCACGTTCAGGTCGCCGAGCATGGCGAAGCTCGCCGTGACCCCGCCCGTCGTCGGGTCCGTCAGCACCGAAATGTAGGGCACGCGGGCGCGATCGAGGCGCGCCAGGGCGGCGCAGATCTTCGCCATCTGCATCAGCGAGAGCGCGCCTTCCATCATGCGCGCTCCGCCCGAGCAGGAGACGATGATGAGCGGCTGCCGCCGGTCGAGCGCCTGCTCGATGGCGCGCGTGATCTTCTCGCCGACGACCACGCCCATGCTGCCGCCTATGAATGCGTACTCCATGGCGGCCACGACGACATCGATCCCGTCCAGTTGCCCGCTCGCCACAACGACCGCGTCCTTCGCGCCGGTGGCTTGCTCCGCGGTCCGGAGGCGATCGCGGTACGCCTTCGTGTCGGTGAAGCCCAGCGGGTCGGTCGAGGAGAGGCCCGCGTGGTGCTCCGTCCAGCGGCCCCGGTCGAGCAACATCCGCAGCCGTTCGGCCGCGTTGAGCCGGAAGTGGTGGGCGCACTTCGGGCAGACAGCCAGGTTCTTCTCGAGGTCCTTGTTGTAGAGAATCTGCGCGCAGTCCGGACACTTGACCCACAGCCCCTCGGGGACGCGGCTCGGCTTTTCGGTCGTGGAGGAGGTTCTGGGCGTCCGGGCCTTCTTGAACCAGGCCATGGGAGGAGATTACTACACCCTCGGCACGTAATAGCGCGTGCCCCGGGACATCGTGCGGACCTGGCGCAGCAGATCCTCGAGCGCACCGTCGCTCTCGGCGAGATCGACCTGTGAGGTTTCGACCACGAGGAGCGGCGTCGCCGAGTAGTGGAAGAAGAAGTGCTGGTAGGCCTCGTTGAGCTCGCGCATGTACGCCGCCTCCGGTACCGGCATCTCGGACGCGTCCGCCTTCGTGCGGCTGTGCAGGCGGCGCAGCAGTACGTCGGTGGGCGCCTGCAGGTAGATCACGAGATCCGGCGACGGCACGTCCCGCGCCAGCAGGTCGTACAAGCGCTGGTAGATGAAGAGCTCGTTGTCGTCGAGGTTGAGATACGCGAAGATCTTGTCGCGGTCGAACAGATAGTCGGCGATCGTCGTCTGCGCGAAGAGGTCGCCCTGGCGGATCGCGAGCTGCTGGCGGTGCCGGTTCAGCAGATAGAAGAGCTGCGCCTGCAGCGCCGCGCCGGGCCGTCCGGCGTAGAAGTCGGCGAGGAACGGATTCTCGCGCTCCTCGAGCACGACCGCCGCGTCGAGCCGCACGGCGAGCCGTTCGGCAAGCGCACTCTTGCCGACACCAATCGGTCCTTCGAGTGCGATGTACCGGAACGACATCGTGTTCAGCAGGAGCCCGCGCGCCTGCATGCTATCATCCGCCGGGACGACCGCGCGAACAATGCTCAGTGCTCGACGCCCGACGCTCGACGCTCGACGAACACGGAACGGACATCGGGCAGTGGGTATCGGGTATTGCGCGGTGAGCATCGCCCTCCTGAGCGCGGCGTGCGCGACGATGCCGCCTCCGGCGCGGCCGGAACCGCCGGTCGTCACCTGGGAAGACAAGCTCGGGTGGATGATGCGCCTCGAGGATCAGCGGATCCTGCGCGATCCCAATCCGCCAGCCCCCGTCATGCTCGCGCCCGCCACACGCACGCAGCCGGCCGTTGTCGCGCCGCCGCCGCCCTCGGACCTCCTTCGGCTGCTCGGCGACGGCGAGGCGCGCGTGCGGCGCCGTGCCGCCCTTGCGCTCGGCCGGGTGGAACTCCGCGAGGCGGTCGATCCTCTCGTCACGCTGCTCACCGACGCCGAAACGGACGTCCGGCAGATGGCGGCGTTCGCGCTCGGACTCATCGGCGACCGGTCGGCGCGTTCCGCGTTGGCGGGAGCGCTCGCCGATCCCGACCCGCTCGTGCAGGGACGCGCGGCCGAGGCGCTCGGGATGATCGGCGACGGCGCGGATGCCGCGGCGGTGAGCGGCATGGTTCGCACGCACGTTGCCGCGGGCGCACTGACCGGGATCGCACCAGACGATGTGTCGTACCCGCTGGTGCCGGCGGCCGAGGCAGTGCGCCTCGGCCTGTACGCGCTCGTGCGCCTCGGCTCGTACGAGGCGCTCGCCGCCGCCACGCTCGACGGCCGTGGACGGCCCGTGTCGACGTGGTGGCCCGTCGCCTACGCGCTGCAGCGGATCGGCGACGCCCGTGCCGCGCCCGCGTTGGCCGCCCTGCTGCCGACGCCTGGTCGCTACACGGCGGCCTTTGCCGCGCGCGGCCTCGGCGTGACCCGGGCCGCAGCGGCTGCAGCGCCGCTCCGCCAGATTGTGGAGCAGCGGACGGCCCCGTTCGCCGTGGTCATCCAGGCCATTCGCGCGCTGGCCTCGATCGGGAGCGCGGACGCTGTCCCGGTGCTCACGCCCATCGTGGCCGACGGAGAAGCGGATCCGAGGCTGCGCGTCGAGGCGATGGCCGCACTCGCCGCGGTGGCGACCGCTGACAGCCTCGATCTCCTGCTGGATCTGCTGACCGATGGGACGCCGGCCATTCGGGCCGCGGCGCTGCGGGCGCTGGCCCGCGTCGATCCGGACGGGTTTCTGGTGACGCTCTCCGGGCTGGACCCGGATCGCGACTGGACGGTGCGCGCCGCGCAGGCGACGGCCCTCGGCTCGCTCGCCGGGGGACGCGGTCTCCCCGGATTGCGGGTGCTCCTGCGGGACCGCGACCCGAAGGTGATTCCGGCAGTCGTTGCGGCCCTCGTGGCGTCGAAGGCGCCGGAGGCCGAGGCAATCCTGACCCAGCAGCTCACAGCGAACGATTTTGCCGTCAAGGCGGCCGCCGCGGGCGGCCTTGCCGAACTCGGGGCCGCTGCCGCCGCTCCGGCGCTCGTCGAGGCCTACCGTGCCGCCTCCGGCGACGGTACATATACGGCGCGCGCCGCGATTCTGGCCGCGCTCCATCGGATCGACCCCGCCGCCGCGCAGCCGATTGTCCGGGAGGCGCTCGGCGACCGCGACTGGGCGCTGCGGGTGCGTGCGGCGGCGCTGCTCCGCGAGCGCAGCCCGGAGACCGCCGTGGACGCCTCCATTCGGCCGGCGCCGGCCGGGCGCCCCATCGCGGATGAGGAATGGAGGTGGCTGATCGCCCCGCCATTCTCGCCGCATGCCTACGTCGAAACGGACCGCGGCACCGTGCAGATCGAGCTCGCGGTTCTGGACGCGCCGCTCACCGTCGCCAACTTCATGGCGCTGGCGCGGAAGGGATTCTTCGACGGCATCGCCATGCACCGCGTGGTGCCCGACTTCGTCGTGCAGGGCGGCGATCCGCGCGGCGACGGCGAGGGCAGCCCCGGCTACACGCTCCGTGATGAGATCAACATGCGTCCCTATCTGCGGGGGACCGTCGGGATGGCGCTCGACTGGGAGGATACCGGCGGGAGCCAGTTCTTCATCACGCACTCACCGCAGCCGCACCTCGACGGCCGGTACACTGTCTTCGGCCACGTGCTCGATGGCATGGAGGTCGTCGATGCGCTGCGCCCGGGCGACGTGATTCGCCGGGTGCGGATCTGGGACGGGATCAACGAATCTCGATAAGTCCCAACTCCCCAAGTCCCACCTCCCAAATCTTGGGCGTTGGCAGTTGGGGGTTGGACGTTGAAGGGGATGTACAAAAAAGAGGGGGCGCGCACCGGCACGCCCCCATCCATGGCGAATGGCGGTCGTTATCTCTTCTTCGCCGCCTTCTTCTTCCCGCCCTTGGCTTTCTTCGCCATTCTCTAATCCCCCCTTTCGGTCGTTGTTGGATTGCGAGCCTTCCGCCCGATGCCCCGGCGCACTCTGCCGCCTGGCACGTCGGCCCGGGGTCGTGTGGCGGCCTCGCTTCGCGGGCTAGCTCCCGTCGCACGCTGCGAATCAGGAGAGCAGCAACCCAAAAAAAAGACGGGGTGCTCCATTCGAGCACCCCCAAGACCGGACGGAAGACCTAGCGCTTCTTCGCGGCCTTCTTCTTGCCCTTGGCAGCTTTCTTCGCCATCGTTTTCTCCTCAGGTTGTTGTGACTCAGCCTCCGACGACCGCCTCGGCCGTCACAACGGGTGGGCTGAGCCATCCACCCTCATACCAGATGTAGATTATGGGTGAGAATTTCTTGATGTCAAGCACAAAAGCGCGCCGCTTGTCAAAAAATCGCGCGTGCGATCGACGTCGATTCGCGCGTCGTCGGTCGAGTCTCACCTCTGCTGTGAAGTGTCGGATGAAGACGTACCGAACCGTAGAGGCAAGGCGTGCGCGCGCCGTCGATCGACGCGCTCACTGTCCCATCGCGTGGAGCGCGGCGCGCGCGCGGGAGGCCACTCGGAGCGGGTCGCGCGGACCCGCGGCGGCGATGGCGTCACCGTAGGCGGTCGCCGCGTCGGCGCGGCGGCCGGCATGCTCGAGCGCGAGGCCGAGCTGCAGGTGGGCGCGCGCAAGCGCGCCGAACGGCGCGGCCGGTCGCGTGGCAATGACCGCGCGCAACTGTTCAACCGCGGCGCCGGTCTCGCCCAGCCGATCGAGCTGCAGCGCGGCGCCGAGGCGTGCCGACGATTCCGCCAGCCCGGGCTCGGAGACGCGCCCTGCGCGCGCCGCGTCGAGCAGCTCCTGCCATGCCGCGAGGCTTGCCTTCACGTCCTGCAGATAGACATCGTGGAGCTCGGCGATCGCCTGTCGAAAGTGCGGATTGCGCGGATGCCTGGTCTGCAGGTCGCGGAGCAGCGCGAGGGCCAGGTCGGGCCGCTTCTCGTACCACAGATAGATGAGGTGGAGCTGGTAGTCGGCCTCGCTGCGGAGCAGCGCGCCTTGGCGCTGGACCCGCAGCATCTCCTGGAGCCCCCTCGTTCGGTCCCCTCCGGGCAGGAGCAGGAGCCAGCGCACCATCTTGAATGCGGTCGGCGCCACGTCGGCGTAATAGTGATAGAGGCCAAGTCCGAAGGACGCATCGGTCATCTGCGGGTCGAGCGCCGAGGCGCGCTCGAGAGCCGCCTTGATGCGCTTGCCGTCGCGCGCCGCCGCGAAGCGCTCCCCCCGAAGCACCCGCCACTGCGCCCTCGCGCCGTAGGCCCCTGCGAGGTAGAACCATGCCTCCGCCCGCGCCGGCTCGCGGGCGGTCCAGGCGACGGTGGCGGCAATCGCCGCCTCGGCGCGGGCCTGGAAGTCGGCGTCGCGGGCGGTGCTGATCGGGTCGAGCTGAATGCGCCACCAGACCCCCACCTCCTCGAGGACCCGGCACGCCTCAGGGGCGGCGGGGCCGCATGCGCGCGCGGCGAGCGACGGCACCTCCTCGAAGCGGGCGTCGACAATGGCGTCGTAGACCCGGGCGATCTCGGATGCGGCGGTCAGGCCACGGCGCGGGAGTGGCTGCGCCGCGGGCGTGACGAGAATCCCGAGCGCACACGCTACCGTCACACCCCCACGGAACACCGAGACACCGAGGCACCGAGACAGGGATACGGATCTTCTCGGTGTCTCGGTGCCTCGGTGGTACGTATTCACGTAATGCTCGTGCGGAGCTGCTGCTTCTCGGCGTGCCGCTCGAGCGCCAGTGTGAGGAGCCGGTCCAGGAGGTCCGGATAGGGCAGGCCCGATGCGTCCCACAGTTTCGGGTACATGCTGATCGTGGTGAAGCCCGGAATCGTGTTGACCTCGTTCACGAACAGCTCGCCGCTGGTGCGCGCCAGGAGAAAATCGACGCGCGCCATGCCGGCGCCCTCGACGGCGCGGAAGGCACCGACCGCCAGGCGCCTCACGGCCGCAGTCTGCTCCCCGGTGAGCGGCGCCGGGATGAGGAGCCTCGACCCCTCGTCCAGGTACTTGGCCTCGTAGTCGTAGAACTCCCGCGAGGGGATGATTTCGCCTGGGATCGACGCCTCGGGTTCGTCGTTGCCGAGTACCGCGCACTCGATCTCCCGTGCGTCGGGCACCGCCTCTTCGATGACGATCTTGCGGTCGAACTGGAGGGCGAGCGCCATCGCGTCCCGAAACTCGGCATCCGATTTCGCTTTCGAGATCCCGACACTCGACCCGAGGTTGGCGGGCTTGACGAACACAGGGTAGCCGAGCAGGTGCGACACCCGCGCGGTCGTTGCCGCCGGATCACGCTCCCACTCGCGCCGCAGCACCACCTCGTGACGCACAATCGGCAAGCCGTGGGCGGCAAACAGCGTCTTCATCACCGCCTTGTCCATGCCGACGGCCGACCCGAGGACGCCCGCGCCGACGTAGGGGACGTTGGCGAGCTCCAGCAGTCCTTGGACGGTGCCGTCCTCGCCGTACGGCCCGTGCAGCACCGGAAAGACGACATCGATGCCCGTGGCGGCCACTGCGGCCGACGGCTCGACGAGCTGCAGCGTTTCACCGGGCGGCTGTCCCTCGACTTCGCTCGGGACAACCTGAGCGGCAGTTGTGGCCCGACCAGCCTGGGCACGACCCTGAGCTCCTCGGAGGGGCGATGGTGGCTCGAAGACCTCCGCGGCCGACAGCGCCTCTGGCGGCTTGGCGCCAAGCGTCCAGCGGCCGTCTTTCTCGATACGGATTGGCACCGCCTCGTACCGCATGCGGTCGAGGTGCTTGAAGATGGACGCCGCGGACGCGACCGAGACCTCGTGCTCGCCCGATCGCCCGCCGAAGACGACGCCGACGCGCAGTCTTGTCACGGACCGGTAGTATCTTAGCGTGTCTTCGTTCCGCTTCTCGGTGCGCGGCGCCGACGGCGACGCCCGACTCGGCGAGCTGCGGACGCCTCACGGGATCGTCCAGACGCCCGCCTTCATGCCCGTCGGCACGCAGGGCGCCGTCAAGGCGGTTCGCCAGCAGGAGCTCGAGGAGGCGGGGGCCGAGATCCTCCTCGCCAACACCTACCATCTGCTCCTGCGTCCGGGCGACGAGCTCATCGCGCGGCGCGGCGGCCTGCACCGCTTCATCGGCTGGTCGCGTCCGATCCTGACCGACAGCGGCGGGTTTCAGGTCTACAGCCTGGCCGAGCGGCGGGTGGTGACCGAGGAGGGCGCCACCTTCCAGTCGCATCTGGACGGCGCGCGCCACCTGCTGACGCCGGAGCGCGCCACCGACGTTCAGGCGCGCCTCGGTTCCGATATCGCGATGGTGCTCGACGAGTGCCTCGCGCTGCCGGCGACCCGTGACGAAGCCGCCACGGCGATGGCGCGCTCGGTGCGATGGGCGGAGCGCTGCCGGCGCCGCCTGCTCGCGCTGCGGAACGGCGGGGTGCCGGATGTCCGGCCGTCCAACGCCGGCCAGGCGCAGTTCGGCATCGTACAGGGGGGGCTGTTCCAGGACCTGCGCGACGAGAGCATCGACAGGACGGTGGCCATCGAGTTCGAGGGATACGCCATCGGCGGGCTGAGCGTGGGCGAGCCGGCCGAGCAGATGTACGCGGTGGCGGGCGCGGCGGCGCGCCGGCTCCCGGCGGATCGCCCGCGGTACCTCATGGGGGTCGGCACGCCCGAGGATCTGGTCGAGTGCGTCGCCCGGGGCATCGACATGTTCGACTGCGTCCTGCCGACGCGCAACGCCCGCAACGGCCAGCTCTTCACGAGCGAAGGGCGAATCAACATCAAGAACGCCCGGTACGCGGAAGACGACGGTCCGCTCGACCAGCAGTGCGGCTGCTACACCTGCCGCCACCACTCCCGGGCCTATCTGCGACACCTGTTCCTGGCTGGCGAGATGACCTCGGGCGTCCTTAACACGTTGCACAACCTCAGCTTCTACCTTGACAGCATGCGGAGGATCAGAGACGCTATAGCGTTTCGGACCTTTACGACGTTCAGACAGGAGTTTCTTCGCTCGGCTGCGTCCAGCGGAGCGCCGTGACGGCGTTCCCCGAAGGCGCCTGTCACTCGACTCATGAACTGGCACATACCGACACTTCTGGCCATGGGCACGCCTGGGCCCGGCGCTCCGAGCGCCTGGGTGCAGCTCGTCCCGTTCGCGCTCGTCCTGGCGATCTTCTATTTCCTCATCCTCGCGCCGATGAAGAAGCGGCAACGGAAGGTGCGGGATTTCCTGGCGACGTTGAAGGTGGGCGACCGCGTGGTCACCTCGGGAGGCCTGTTCGGGACGATCACCCGCCTCGGCGACCAGTCGGTCCAGATTCAGGTGGCTGACAAGGTCCGCGTGGAGATTGCGCGCCACGCCGTCGTCGGCTACCAGGGACAGGAGCCGGTGTCGACGGAGAGTCAATCGTGAACAAGAACCTGCGCTGGCGAGTGGTGCCCATCCTGGCGATCATCGCGCTGTCGATCTGGGCCTTCTACCCCCCGTCGGAGAAGGTCAATCTCGGGCTCGACCTCAAGGGGGGCGTCCACCTGATCATGCGCGTGCAGACCGACGCGGCGCTGCGGATCGAAACCGAGACGACGGTCGAGCGGCTCGGTGAAGCGCTCTCCCGAGCGGGCGTGCAGTATTCGAGGCTGGAGGTCACCAGCCCGACGGAGTTCGTCGTCGAAGGCCTCCAGAACGACCAGGCGTTCCGGCAGGCGTCGGTCGAGGTCGACACGGTGTTCACCCGTTCGCCCGGGGCGGGGCGCTACACCTACACGATGCGGCCGCTCATCGCCGGCCAGCTGCGGGATGAAGCGGTCACGCAGGCGCTGCAGACGATCGAGCGCCGCGTCAACGAGCTCGGCGTCGTCGAGCCGATCGTGGCGCGGTACACGGCGGCGAATCAGATTCTCGTGCAGCTCCCGGGGGTGACCGACGTCCAGCGCGCGAAGGAGATCATCCGGTCGACGGCGCTCCTCGAGCTGAAGATCGTCGAGCAGGGGCCGTTCCCGTCGCAGGACGCGGCCCAGCAGGCGTACAACAACAACGTGCCGCCGGACCTGGAGATCGTGCCGGGCTCGGCCGACCTCACGGTCACCGGGGGCGGCGCGCCGTCCACGGTCTACTATGTCGTCCGTCGCGTGGCGCAGATCACCGGCCGCGACCTGCGGACCGCGCGCCAGGGCCTCGATCAGAACAACCTGCCGGCGGTCGACTTCTCGCTCAACCAGGACGGCGCCCGGCGTTTCGGACAGTTGACCGAACAGAGCATCGGACGGCAGTTGGCGATCATTCTCGACGACCGAGTGATGTCGGCGCCGACCATTCAGGCTCGCATCACGGACCAGGGTCAGATTACCGGCGTCCAGCCGGACGAGGCGGCCAACCTCGCCCTGATGCTTCGCAGTGGCGCGCTACCGGCGCCGATGGACTTCCTCGAGGAGCGGACGGTCGGCCCCTCGCTCGGAGCCGAATCGATCCGCGCCGGGGTCACCTCGTCGATTGGCGGCCTGCTCCTGGTCGTGCTGTTCATGCTGTTCTATTACAGGCTCGCGGGCCTCAACGCGCTCACCTCGATTGTGGTCAACGTGCTGATTCTGCTCGGGATGATGTCGTACCTCGGTGCGACGATGACGCTGCCGGGGTTTGCCGGCTTCATCTTGACCATCGGCATGGGCGTCGATTCCAACGTGCTGATCTTCGAGCGCATCAAGGAGGAGCTCGCCACGGCCAAGGGGGTGCGGGCGGCGGTGAACGCGGGGTTCGACCGCGTCTGGTGGACGATCGTGGACACCCACGTCGCGTCGCTCATCGGCGCGCTGCTGCTGCTGAACTTCGGCACGGGGCCGATCCGCGGCTTCGCGACGACCCTGATCATCGGTCTGGCGTCCAATGTGTTCACGGCGGTGTACGTCTCGCGGACGATTTTCGAGCTGGTGCTGTCGCGCCGGGCGCAGCCGCAGACGCTGAGCATATGAATGGCGACAGGCTCCGGGGGTAGGACTCGAGGCTGCGGGAAACCGCAGAGCCCTAGCCCAGAGCCGCCTAGAGCCCAGAACCCGAGGCCCACAGCCTAGAGCCGACAGGGAACTATGCAGATATTCAGGAGTCCCAACTTCAACTTCATCCGGTGGCGCTGGCACGCGCTCGCGCTCTCGATCCTGGTCATCGCCGCCGGCGCGGCGATGATAGGGTCGCGCGGCGGGCTGCCGCTCGGCATCGACTTCTCCGGCGGCACGATCGTCGTCGTGAAATTCGATCAGGCGGTGGGCGAGGACCAGGTGCGCCGGGCCGTCTCCGGCCTCGCCGGCGAGGTGGGCGTGCAGCAGTTCGGCGCGCCGGAGGATCGCGAATGGCTGATCCGGCTGCCGCAGACGCAGGTCGCCGAGCAGGGCGCCAGCCTCGAGGAAGGAGCGCAGCGGATCACGGAGGCGCTGCAGAAGGCCGGGCTGCCGAGCTTCGAGGTGATCAATCGGGAAATCGTCGGGCCGGTCATCGGCGCCGACCTCCAGCAGCGCGGCATCTACGCGACGCTGGCGTCGCTTGCCGCGATTACGGTCTACATCGCGGTCCGGTTCCGCTTCACCTTTGCGGTCGGCGCGATTGCCGCCACGTTCCACGACATCTTCGTCACGCTCGCGTTCCTGATATTCTTCGGCTACGAGCTCTCGCTCAACGTGGTGGCGGCGATTCTCACGATTACCGGCTACTCAGTCAACGACACGATCGTCGTCTTCGACCGCGTCCGGGAGAACCTGCGGTCGATGCGGCGGGAGACGCTGGATCAGGTGGTCAACACCAGCGTCAACCAGACGCTGGCGCGCACGGTGATCACCGCCGGCACGACGTTCCTCGCCGTGCTGGCGCTCTACCTGTTCGGCGGCGAGGTGCTTCGCGGCTTCGCGTTCACCATGCTCGTCGGCATCGTGAGCGGCACGTATTCCACCGTGTTCATCGCCTCGGCGATCGCGATTCTCCTGAGCCAGCGGAGGCGTGCGGCCACCGCGGCCGCCGAGGTGGCGTCGCGGCCCGACGCGCGAGCCGGGCGCAAGGCCCGCGGCGCGAAGGCGTCATAGTCGCCACTCGCGTCGTTGACGTACCTCGTCGCTGCGCTGCTCGGAGTGATACAGGGGCTCACCGAGTTCCTGCCCATCTCGTCGACGGCCCATCTACTGGTCGCCGGGCGGCTGCTCGGCTACGAGGATCCCGCGTTCACCGTCATGATTCAGCTCGGTTCGGTTCTGGCGATCATGTGGCTCTATCGCGCGAAGATTGCCTCGGTCGTCTCCGGGATTCCCTCCGACCGCGACGCGCGGCGGTTCGCGCTGATGCTCGCGGTGGCGACCGTGCCGGCGCTCCTGGGCGGCCTGGCGTTCGGCGATTTCATTCAAGCGGTCCTCTTCCGCAGCCTTCAGGTGATCGGGACCGCACTCATCGCGGGGGGCATCGTGATGCTGGTGCTGGAGCGCTTCCGTCCGGCACCCTCGGTGCTCGACGCCGGGCACACTCCGCTCGGGCGCGCCTTCGCCATCGGCCTCTGCCAGATGCTGGCGCTCGTGCCGGGCGTCTCGCGGTCGGGCGCGACGATCGTCGGCGGCCTCCTCATGCGGCTCGACCGTCCGGCGGCTGCCGAGTTCTCCTTCTTCCTGGCGATGCCGACGATGGCGGCGGCCTTCGCGTATCAGGTGATGCAGGTAGGCGGCGAGCTCGCGCCCGAACGGGCGATTGAGATCGCCATCGGCTTCCTCGCCGCGTTCCTGTCGGCGGCCCTCATCGTTCGGCCGTTCCTGCTGTTCGTCCGGCGATCGGGGTTTGCGCCGTTCGCGTGGTATCGGATTGCATTCGGCATCGGCGTGCTGATGTCCGTGCCGGCGGGCTAGTCAGCGATGCAGTGGCTGCGACGTAGCTTCATCGCCGGGTTCTTCGTCACCGTGCCGCTCGTCATCAGCGTGGCGACGCTGGTGTGGGTGTTCGGCGTCATCGATGGTTCCACCGCCCCGCTGGCGGCCCGTGTACTCGGGCGGGAGGTACCGGGACTCGGGCTGCTCATCACGCTGCTGGTGATCCTGGCGGTCGGCGCGGTGGCAACCAACGTCATCGGCCGGCGCATCCTGACCCGCGGAGAAGGGTGGCTGATGCGGGTGCCGGTCTTCCGCACGATCTACGCGCCGGTCAAGCAGCTCGTGGCGGCGTTCTCGCCGGACAACGAATACGGCTTCAAGCGCGTCGTGATGGTCGACGACCCGCGCCGCGGCCTGGTGATGGGGTTTCTGACCAAGGAGTTCACGATCGATCGCGGGCGCGGCGCAGAAGCGCTGGTCGCCGTGTACGTCCCTACGAATCATCTGTACTTGGGCGATGTGGCCGTCTACCCCGGGGACACCGTGTTCTTTCCGGACATCTCGGTGGAGGAGGGTATTCGGATCTTTCTCACGGGGGGAATGTCGCTCCCCGACAGGGTCCGAGCAAGGAGCGGCGCCCCGGCGGCTGGCGGGTCGATGGCGGACCGGCGGCCGGAGCGGCCAGAGGTCTGAATGGAGCTGCTGACGCTCGCGTTCGGCGCGGGCACCCTGGCGCTGGCCTTCGCCGCCGTCACGACGCGCCGCGTGTTGCGCGAGGAGACGGGGACCGATACGATGCGGAACATCGCCGCGCTGATCCAGCAGGGCGCGGCCGCCTTTCTCCGTCGTGAATACACCTTCGTGGCGGCGTTCGTCATCCTCGTGGGCGCCATCATTGCCGTGTTCGTCGATCTCGACGTTACCGGGAAGTTCGCCGCGCTCGGCTTGGCGCCGGAGGGCCCGTTCGCGACGCTGCCCCGGACGGCGATCTCGTACGTGCTCGGGGCGTGCGCCTCGGCGGCCTCCGGTTATATCGGCATGTTCATCGCCGTTCGCGCGAACGTCCGCACGGCAGCCAAGGCGCGCGTGGGCCTCAATCCTGCGCTGCGGGTGGCGTTCGCGTCGGGCGCGGTGATGGGGATGACGGTGGTCGGCATCAGCCTGGTCTGCCTCTCGGGCCTCTACCTCGTCTTCCGGCACTTCCAGCCGTTGACCGGGTTTGCCTTCGGCGCGTCCTCTATTGCCCTCTTCGCGCGCGTCGGCGGGGGCATCTTCACGAAGGCCGCCGACGTCGGCGCCGACCTGGTCGGCAAGGTCGAAGCGGGGATTCCCGAGGACGACCCGCGCAACCCGGCGACGATCGCCGACAATGTGGGCGACAACGTCGGCGACGTGGCGGGGATGGGCGCCGACCTGTTCGAGTCGTACACCGGCTCGATCGTCGCCACGATGTCGCTGGCGGCGATCGGCGTCGTCGGGGCCGGCCAGAACGCCGTCCTGCCGTCGGAGGCGGCGGCGAACTGGGACGGGACGGCGTTCGTGCTACCGCTGGGCGTGATGGGCGTCGGCGCCGTTGCGGCGGTGATCGGCACGTTCTTCGTGCGCACGAGCGAGCAGGCCGACATGGCGCGCCTGCTGTGGGCGCTGCGCGCCGGCATCTTCGGGGCGGGCGCACTGGCCCTGGCCGGCACGGCAGCCGTCGTTGCGGGGCTCGGCCTCGATTTCAGGCTCTTCTGGGTCGTCGTCGTCGGACTCGTCGCGGGACAGGTGATCGGCACAGCGACGGAATACTACACGGCCTACGAGTACTCGCCGACCCAGAAGCTCGCGCGGCAAGCCGTGTCGGGCGCCGGTCCGACGATCATCGGCGGCCTGGCGCTCGGGATGCTGTCGACGGCCGTGCCGCTGCTGGCGATCGTCGCGGCGATCTGGATGACGTTCGAGCTGGCCGGTCTCTACGGGGTGGCGCTCTCGGCCGTCGGCATGCTGTCGACGCTGGGCGTCACGCTGGCGACCGACGCCTACGGCCCCGTCGCCGACAACGCCGGCGGCATTGCGGAGCAGTCGCGGCTGCCCTCCGAGGTGCGCGAGCGGACCGACGCGCTCGACTCGCTCGGCAACACGACGGCGGCCACCGGGAAGGGGTTCGCCATCGGTTCGGCGGTGCTCACGGCGCTCGCGCTGATGGTGACCTATTCGCAGATCACCCGGGTCGCCAGCTTCGACCTGCTCGACGTCCAGGTGCTGCTCGGCCTGCTCATCGGCTCGCTGATGCCGTTCCTCTTCAGCGCGCTGACGATGGGAGCCGTGGGGCGTGCAGCGATGCGGATGGTGGAGGAAGTGCGGCGGCAGTTCCGGGAGATCCCGGGCATCATGGAAGGCACCACGCCGCCCGATGCCGCCGGCGCCGTCCGCATCGCGACCGACGGTGCGGTCCGTGAAATGGTACTGCCAGGGACGCTCGCCGTCGCCGTGCCGGTGGTCGTCGGCATCGTGTTCGGCGCCGAAGCGCTGGGCGGGCTGCTCATCGGGTCGATCGGCTCCGGGGCGCTGCTGGCGCTGATGATGGCGAACGCCGGCGGGGCGTGGGACAACGCCAAGAAGTACATCGAGAAGGGACATCACGGCGGAAAGAACTCGGAGGCGCACCGGGCCGCCGTGGTCGGCGACACGGTCGGCGATCCCTTCAAGGACACGTCGGGTCCCAGTTTGAACATTCTGCTCAAGCTGATGGCCATCGTGGCGGTCGTGTTCGGACCGCTGTTTCTCTAAAGAGAGGGAGTATTCAGGCGATGATCGTGTCGTTGACAGCATGGATGAGAGTGGCGCTGGCGGTGGTGGCGCTGACCGTCGTGGCCGCGCCCGCGGCCGCACAGCCTGCCCCGGGCGGAGTCGGAGGGCAACCGGATCTCGCGCCGTCCGAGCAGACCGAGCGCGCCGGGGGCGGTGAGGCGAGCCTCGTGCTGCCGCCGCTCGACCTGGTCGAGGTCGGCGGCTACAACGGCCGGACGCTGCTGTTCTTCGGGCTGGGGGTCTCGCTGCTCGGGATGATGTTCGGTCTCGTGATCCTCACGCAGCTCAAGAACCTGCCGGTGCATCGGGCGATGCGCGAGATTTCCGAGCTGATCTACGAGACGTGCAAGACGTACCTGGTCCAGCAGGGGAAGTTCCTGGCGCTGCTCGAACTGTTCATCGCGGTGATCATCGTGCTCTACTTCGGGCTGCTGTCGGGGATGGACGCGATGCGGGTCACGATCGTCCTGTTCTTCAGCGTCGTGGGCATCCTGGGCAGCTACGGGGTGGCGTGGTTCGGGATCCGCGTGAACACGTACGCGAACTCCCGCACCGCGTTCGCGAGCCTCGAGGGCCGGCCGTATCCCGTGTACGAGATCCCGATCCGGTCGGGGATGAGCGTGGGCATGCTGCTCATCAGCGTCGAGCTGCTCATCATGCTGTTCATCCTGCTCTTCATTCCGGGCGACTACGCCGGACCCTGCTTCATCGGGTTCGCGATCGGCGAATCGCTCGGTGCGGCGGTGCTCCGGATCGCCGGGGGCATCTTCACGAAGATCGCCGATATCGGGTCCGATCTGATGAAGATCGTCTTCAACATCAAGGAAGACGACGCACGGAATCCCGGCGTGATCGCCGACTGCACGGGCGACAACGCCGGCGATTCTGTCGGGCCGAGCGCCGACGGCTTCGAAACGTACGGCGTCACCGGCGTGGCGCTCATCACGTTCATCATGCTCGCCGTCCCGGAGGCGGCGACGCAGGTGCAGCTCCTCGTCTGGATCTTCGTGATGCGCATCATGATGATCATCGCCAGCGGCGCGTCGTACCTCATCAACCGCGCGCTCGCGAAGGCGCGCTATGCCAGCGCGGCCCACATGAATTTCGAGGCGCCGCTCACCCAGCTCGTCTGGCTGACGTCGATCGTCTCCGTCGTCCTGACCTACGTCGTCTCGCGGATGCTCATTCCGAATCTGGGCGACGGGACGCTCTGGTGGAAGCTCTCGACCGTGATCACCTGCGGCACCCTCGCCGGCGCAATCATCCCCGAGCTGGTGAAGATCTTCACGTCCGTCGAATCCTCCCACGTGAAAGAGGTGGTGGCCTCCTCCCGCGAGGGAGGCGCGTCGCTCAATATTCTGTCGGGGTTCGTGGCGGGCAACTTCAGCGCGTACTGGCTGGGGCTCAGCATCGTCTCGCTGATGAGCAGCGCGTACTTCGTCAGCGTCTCCAGCACGTCGATGTCGGATCTCATGCTGGCGCCCGCGGTGTTCGCGTTCGGGCTGGTCGCGTTCGGCTTCCTCGGCATGGGACCGGTCACGATCGCGGTCGATTCCTACGGACCGGTCACCGACAACGCGCAGTCGGTCTACGAGTTGTCGGTGATCGAGTCGCTGCCGGGGATCGAAGCCGAGCTCAAACGCGACTTCAACATCGACGTGAAGTTCGAGCAGGCGAAGGCCGCGCTCGAGGAGAACGACGGCGCCGGCAACACCTTCAAGGCGACGGCGAAGCCGGTGCTCATCGGGACCGCCGTCGTCGGCGCGACGACGATGATCTTCTCGATCATCGTGCTGCTGACGAACGCGCTCACGGAGAACCTGGACAAGCTGTCGCTGATGCACGCGCCGTTCCTCCTGGGTCTGGTGACGGGCGGCGCCGTCATCTACTGGTTCACCGGCGCTTCGACGCAGGCGGTCACGACCGGGGCCTACCGAGCGGTGGAGTTCATCAAGGCGAACATCCGGCTCGAAGGGGTGACGAAGGCCTCGGTCGCCGACAGCAAGAAGGTGGTCGAGATCTGCACGCAGTACGCCCAGCGCGGCATGTTCAACATCTTCCTGACCGTGTTCTTCTCCACGCTGGCGTTCGCGTTCGTGGAGCCGTATTTCTTCGTCGGGTACCTCATCTCGATCGCGCTGTTCGGGCTCTACCAGGCGGTGTTCATGGCCAACGCCGGCGGCGCGTGGGACAACGCCAAGAAGATCGTCGAAACCGAGCTGAAGATGAAGAACACGCCGCTGCACGCGGCGACCGTCGTCGGCGATACCGTCGGGGATCCGTTCAAGGACACCTCGTCGGTGGCGCTCAATCCGGTGATCAAGTTCACGACGCTCTTCGGTCTGCTGGCGGTGGAGCTGGCCGTCGAGCTCACGGCCGACGCCGGCGCCGGGGTCAGCCACGCGCTGGCTGCGGTGTTTTTCGCGGTTTCGATCGTCTTCGTCTATCGATCGTTCTACGGCATGCGAATCCGGTCGGAGCAGTGAGGCGGCCTCGGGGCAGGGCGGTTTCGGCAGGCCCCCCGGGGGCACAATCGGTGTCCGGTCGGGACCCGACAGCCGTAATTTTGCTGGGTCGGCAGCGGCGAACCGGGATAGAATGCCCGGTCCGTTCGGCCGGAAGTCTCGTCCTCGTGCCGGCCGGGTCGCCGGAGCGACGCGGCAGGCGGCGCCTCGGCCCCACGGTTCGAGCCCGGGAGCACTTTGCGGGGTACGGTGTCTAAGCTCTTGCCGGCTGGTCTGGTTTCGAGCGGCCCGCCCGCCGGCCCGTGGTTCGTTGACACCTTTTTTGGGGGGTCGCTATAATCGGCAGCCTTTGGGTGAAGACCGAGGCGGCCCTGTGTAATGCGCCCGCGCGCCTAGTCGCTGGCGTCCTGGGCTTGTGAGGGGGGGTAAGACCGGTGCCACGTCCAGAAAAGATGTTCGGGGACATCGTCGACCCGTCGGTCAAGATCGGGACCAAGCAGAAGTACACCGTCCCGGTGTCGATCGCGGTACACACGGTGGTGATTCTCTCGGTGGTGATTATTCCGCTCATGGCGTACGACGTGCTGCCGACGCCGCCGTCGATGATGAGCGCGTTCGTGGCGGCGCCGCCGCCGCCGCCGCCGCCGCCGCCACCGCCGCCGCCGCCCGAGGCGGCGCCCCCGAAACCGGTCGTCGAGGTCAACCCGGCCGCGGCGCCCGTTGAAGCGCCCAAGGAAATCGCCCCCGAGCCGCCGCCACCCGCCGACTTCGACCGCGCGGCGGCCGTGGAAGGGATCCCCGGAGGTGTGATCGGCGGCGTTGTCGGAGGCGTGCCGGACGCGCCGCCGCCGCCCCCACCGCCCCCACCCGCTCCGGTGCGCGTCGGCGGCTCGATCAAGCCGCCGGTCAAGACCAGGGACGTGCGCCCGCAGTATCCGGCGATCGCCCAGTCGGCGCGCGTTCAGGGCGTTGTCATCATCGAGGCCACCATCGGGCCCAACGGCAAGGTGCAGGACGCGCGCGTGCTGCGCTCGATCCCGCTCCTCGACCAGGCCGCGCTCGACGCCGTCCGGCAGTGGGAATTCACGCCGACGCTGCTCAATGGCGTGCCGGTGCCGGTCATCATGACGGTCACGGTGCAGTTCACGCTGAACTAGCACGAGTTCGCTTTACCACGTTACGGAGGCTGTAATGGACATAGTTGAAATGTTCCGTCAGATGACGATTTACGCCTGGGCCGTCGCGATCATCCTCTTCGTCATGTCGTTCTGGTCGATCGGCGTGGCGATTGAGCGCTTCTACACCTACAGCCAGGCGCGGAAGCAGTCGAAGCTCTACGCGCCGCAGGTGGCGAAGCACCTCAAGGACGGCCGACTGAAGGAAGCGATCGCGCTGTCGGGCTCGAAGGACTATCGTTACAGCCATCTGGCCAAGGTCGTGCTGGCGGGGTTGCAGGAGTACCAGTTCCAGCAGGAGAGCGGCGGCACCCAGCTCAACCGCGAAGACGTGCTCGACACCGTGCGCCGATCGATCCAGCGCGCCACCGCCTTGACCGCCTCCGACCTGAAGAAGGGCGTCACCGCACTCGCCACGATCGGCTCGACCGCCCCGTTCGTCGGACTGCTCGGCACCGTCATCGGCGTCATCAACGCGTTCGTCGGCATCGGCGCGACCGGGACCGGCAGCATCGGCGCCGTGTCGGTCGGCATCGCGGAAGCGCTCATCGAGACCGCGCTCGGGCTGTTCGTCGCGATCCCGGCCGTGTGGTTCTACAACTACCTGTCGAACCGCCTCGAGTACTTCAACGTGGAGATGGACAACTCCTCGTCCGAGCTGGTCGACTACTTCATCAAGAAGACCGCCGCCTAGGGGATTTGCGATTTCGCCAATTGCTGGGGAGTTTCAACTATGGCAATGCAAGTTGGCGGCAGTGGGGAAGGTCCGAAGTCGGACATCAACGTCACACCGCTCGTCGACGTGATGCTGGTACTGCTCATCATCATGATGATCGTGGCGCCGCTCCTGCAGCAGGGCGTGGCCCTCACGTTGCCGGTCGCGAACAACAGCTCCGAGAAGCCGGAAACGCAGGAAGACACCGTCGTCGCCATCACTGCCGACGGCCGATTTCACGTCAACGGCATCGCGGTGCCCGAAGGTGATCTGCGTCGGCGGGTCGAGGAGGCGCTCGAGCAGAAGAAGCAGCGGATCCTGATCATCCGCGCCGACGAGGACGCCGCCTACGGCGACGTCATGGACGCGATGGATGAACTGCGCACGGCCGGCCTCGAGGACATCGGCCTCATCACCGAGCGCCGACGGAGCCAGCAGGGCGGAGGCGAGTAATGGCTCACGCGCATCAGCATTTCGGCGCCGAGAGGGTCTACAAGGGCAAGCAGCTCCAGGCATCGTGCGACATGAACGTCACGCCCATGATTGACGTGCTGCTCGTGCTGCTCGTCATCTTCATGGCGGCGCTCCCCCTGTCGCAGCGCGGCATCGACATCAACCTGCCCGCCGAGACGCAGGCGAACCAGGACCAGCCGCCGCCGGTCGGGCAGATCGTGCTCAGCTACACCGCCGACCGCCGGATCTCGATCAACAACCAGGACATCACCCTCCCCGAGCTCGAGGATCGCCTCCGCGAGATTTTCGAGGAGCGGCGCGAGAAGACGATGTTCATCATGGGGGCCGGAACCCTTCGCTACGGCGAGATCATCACCGTCATCGACGCCGCCAAGGGCGCCGGCGTCGAGAAGGTCGGCATCGTCACCGAAGGGATGCGGCGCGCTGCGGGCGCTACGCCGGGCACGTAGGATCCGCTTTCCGACACTTCTTCAGTGAGGGCTGCTCCAGCGGGGCAGCCCTTTCTTGCTGCTCGCAGAGGGAGAAGACCGTGCCGCCGGTCTGGTTCAGGCCTCGTCTGGCGCCGGATCCGGCGAGGCGGGCGGGGCCGCGGCCGAGTGGCGCTGCACGCTGTCGCGCGTCTGCGTCTCGTACCAGGCGAGCAGAGCGGCGCCGAAGCCGACGGTCCACGCCACGTACTCCACCGCGTAGCCGGCGACCGTGAGCGGCGCCCCGACGAGGACGCCGCCGCTGAGCGCCGCCACCTTGGCGAGGAGCGTCAGCCCGGCAACGACGACCGTGCCGATCGCCACGGCGGCGTACGCGCCCCGCGCCGTCCAGCCAAGCCGGTCGAGCAGCCGGCGCCCCACGCGATGGGCCAGGCCGACGAACCCCACCAGCATCACAATCATCAGCAGCAGCACCGCGAACGGCACCAGCAGCAGCAGCGGAATACCCACAATCGAGACGGCGAGCACGACGATGGTGAGGATGAGCACCGGCAGGAACAGGATCTCCGCCGTCAGGCCGACGAGCCCCGATCGCACCGGCGCGACCGCGGTCCGCGACGCGACCCGCTCGACCGTGTTGCGCCCGAACGCCACGACAACCAGGCCGAGAAGGACGAGGAGTGCGACGCGCAGCAGCGTGGCAGCGAGGCCTCCCAGCCGCGACCAGAACGAGCCGAACATGCCGGACAACATCCGGCCAGGCCCGAACCTTCCGCGGCGTCCGCCCATTTCCCTGACACGGCCGAAGACCTGTGCGCCGGAGGCGCGGTCGATGCTGCCCCCCATCACGGCAATGTCGCCACCCACGACCGCCTGGGGGCCGAGCCGCAGACCGCCCCCGAAGACCGCCAGGTCGCCGGTCACCTCGCCGTCGACGTCGGCGGAGCCGCCGAACACGGCGACGTCGCCCTCCACGCGCTCGTTCGCCTCGATGCGCAGGCTCTCGCCGAATCGGACCCGGTCGCCCCTGACGACGTTGGTGCGTGCGATTGCTGGCGCCGGCGCCGGGGACGAGGGCAACGATGGCGCGCCGGCCAGCGCGCGCTGCTGCTCCGGCGTGAGATAGCTGACTTGCACGATCAGGCCGGCATCCTCTGCCAGCCGCTCGCGAAGCTGGGCGCCGGTCATCGTCTGCCCATCCACCGTGACGACCCCTCCTTCGACCTGAATCAGGCGGACGCCGCCGGCGGCCTGCCGCGGCACGAGCGCCACCCCGCGCTGCAGCGCGACGACGTCGTACCCCTCGCGGAGCTTCGCGCCGAGATCGGCCGGCGGCGTGCCTGTCTGTCCGTCGCCCGTCGTCTGCATCGCCAGGATGAGCACAGCGGCAACCGCCGCCCGCCTCATCCAGCCAGTCATGGTGTACGTCTGGGTCATCAACCGTTTCCTCAGACACAGATTGCGCCCGGCCTGCGAACGACGACATCGGACCTGAGCAGCCGGTGGAGCAAGTAGAGCGCCGCTGCGGCGACGAGCCCGACCATGCCGAGGGCAGCCACGCTGAACGGGCTGACGACGGCCGATACGGCGGTACGGCCCGCTGCGGCCGCGGCCGACCACCACTCCGCCGCCGTGAGCGTCCCGCTGACGAGCGACAAGACCGAGCCGGAGGCGACCGCCGCGGCGGTCGTCATCAGCCATCCCACCCGGGTGCCGAACACCGCGTAGGCCACGACGGCGCCAGCAGCCGCCGCCAGCACGGCGGCGGCTGCCGCGAGGCCGGCGGACTGGCGTCTGCGAGTCCGCGCCGTCCATGCCGCCTCGGCCGTCCGGGTGACAAACGCTGGTGACGGCTGCAGGGTCGGCACCGTCGCGAATACGCGGGCAAGTGCCGCCTCGGCCGCCTCGTCCGGCCCCTGCTGCTCGGCGTTCAACCAGTCGTCGGTGTCGGTTCGCCAGCGGCCCATATGTGTCTTACCTCTTCTACGGGATCTGCCCGGAGAGGGTTTCAACAGCGTTCACCTCTTCCAGCCGGCGGCCTCGAGCATTGCCGCGAGCTCCTTCCTGCCGCGGTGGAGGAACGTCTTCACGGTTCCCTCCGGCAGCTGGAGCACCTCTGCAATCTCGTCGACGGCGAGCCCCTGCTGGTATCTGAGGACGATGACCTCGCGGTAGTCGGATCGAAGGCGGCTCAGTGCCGCGCCGAGGGCCGCCCCGAGCGCGCGCCGCTCCAGTTCGTCCTCGGGCGAAGAGGCGCTCTCTGGGGGGTCTGGATAGCCCTCGGCCCGCAGCGCGTCGAGCGATACCGACTGGACGCGCCGCCGCCGCAGGTAATCGACGACGACGTTGTGCAGGACGCGGAAGAACCAGGCGGAAAATCGGCGCTCGGGGTCATAGGTGGCCAGGCGCGCGAAGGCCCGGACGAAGGCGTCCTGGGCGAGCTCTTCCGCGACGGCGTGGTCGTGCACCAGCCGCGCGGCCATGGTGATCGCCGCAGAGGCGTAGCGCGCGACGAGCGTGCGATACGCCGGCTGGGATCCGGCCAGTGCCTGCCGCACCAGCTCGGCGTCACTTGGTGTCACCGACGTGTACCCATACGGGGCGCGGCTGGCGGCGGTTTCACATGGCGCGCCGCTGGTCCTCCGTACACGAACAACGGCCGGCGTGCCCCCGCACGCGCCGGCCGTTCAAGATGCAGGTCCGATGGGGGCCCACGCGGGGAGGCGGACGGACGTCCGCCTCAGTTGAAGCTGTAGCGCAGGCTGATCATGAACTGGTAGACGTCCGAGGTGCCCGACGAGGTCTGGAACGATTCCCGGATCAACTGGTTGTTGGCCAGCGCCAGCCTGTAGGTCGCGCGGCCCTGTGCGTCGATGCCGGGATTGGTCAGGAGCTGCACTTGGTTGCTGTTGTTCACCGCCGCCACCGGCCGCCAGCCGACGCCCCAGTCGCCGTTCAGGAGGTTGCCGAAGTTGAAGAAGTCGGCGCGAACCTGGAAGGCATTCCGCTTGCCCGCGACGTTGCGGAACACGCCCTGCACGATACTGAGATCCGCCCGGCGCAGCATTGGCAGTACCACCCCGTTGCGCTCCGCGTACTGACCGCGATGCTTCCGCAGGTACGAGTCCTGCTGGATGTAGCGCTCGAAGGCCGCGGCCTGCTCCTCGGCGGTGAACGTCCGTCCGCCGGACGTGAAAGCCACGAAGTTCATCTCGGATGCGTCGCGCGGGATGTAGAGCAGGTCGTTGGCGCTGACGCTGTCGCCGTTCATGTCGCCGGCGAAGACGTAGCTGAGCCGCGACGAACCGAGCGCCGCCGTGACGCTGTGACGCGCCTCCCAGAACACCGTGATCGCCGTGGAGCCAAAGCTGAAGTACTCACGGCTGTAACTCGCCAGCGCGAAGACGCGGTGGCCGGGAGACCAGGCCGAGAAGCTCACGCCCGCGTTGTTCGGATCGCCGTGGGTGGAGACTCGACCGAAGCTGGTGGCGGCGGTCGACTCCGGATCGACCAGGGTTCTCGACTCCCCGTAGCTGTAGGCGCCGCGCAGCGACAACCCGAACGACGTGGCTTTCGAGAGCGTCTGGGCGAAGTTCCACGACGACCCTTTGTTGCCGTTCTTCAGCACGTAGTTGACCGTGACCTGGTTGCCCGGATCGTTGTTGATGCGCGTGACGCATCCGCCCGCCTGCCCGGTAGCGGCGCAGGGAGTACCCACCCATCGCGGACGGGCATCGGCGCCCGTGAACGCCGACTGTGCGGCGGGCAGATTCGCATTGATGTAGTAGATGCCGTTGACGTCCTTGGCGTAGAGGAACTCTGTCGTGCTGACGATCCCCCCGGGGAGCCGGCGGTCGACGGCGATATTGCTCCGCCACACCTGAGGAAACCTGAAATCGCGGTCGGTGACATTGAGCGCGTAGCTCGAGGCGCCGCCGCCTGTCACCGTCGTCGGCTTGTAATGGTCCGGATCGGGATGGAACGGAAATGCGGTGGTGTTGTCGACGATCCGCTCGCCGATCAGCACGCCCGTGTTGCCGATCTGGTTCGACACCCAGACGTACGCCGGCCGGCCGCTGAAGAGCCCCGTGCCGCCGCGAACCTGCATCACTTGATCACCGTTGACGTCCCAGTTCACACCGAGGCGGGGCGACCAGAGCACCTTCGTATCCGGCATGCGGCCGGTCTCGTACCGGACCGGGTTCCCCCGTTCGTCGCGGAACGTCAATCGGTCGGCCGCGGCGTTCTGGTACGCCGTGTTCTCGAACCTCGAGATGTCGAAGCGGAGCCCTGCGGTGACCGTCAGGTTGCGTCGCGGCCGCCATTCGTCCTGTGTGTAGCCCGCGGTGTACCACACGTCCAGCGGCTGCAGCGGCTTCGACAGGTTGGCAATGTTGCTCCACCGCACGTGGAAGCGACCCAGGGTGACGGGTGACACCGTGCGGTTGGGGTTGGCGAGGTAGCCGTTGGCGTCCGCATAGAAGTCCGCCAGCGAGTTGTACGAGTAGCCGCTCTGGGGACAGCAGCTCCAGAAGACGTTGTCGGAGTGGTACTTCTCGGCATAGACGCCGAAGGTCATCGAATGCCGATTGCTGAACTTCGTAAAGTTGTCCTGCAGCTGGAACGTGCTGTAGCGCAGCTCGTTCTGGTACGTGAACGGCTCGAAGCCGAACGTCGTGTATGCGGTTCCGCCTTGGAAGATATCGACCAGCGGGAAGATGGTTCCGCGAGAGCCCCGGCTCTCGTCCTGATACGTATAGCCGCCCTGGAACGAGTTCGCCATCGTGTTGCCGATCACCGTGTTCCACTCGCCGATGCCCGACCGGATGTTCTCCAGGAGCTTGTAGGTCGAATTCTGGAAGCTCAGGAAACTCGTGGTGAGATTGGCGCGGCCCCGCAGCGCTGATGTGGAGCTCGAGAGGTTGTTGTCCGAGTACGAGTTCAGGTGGTTGTACCGGAAGCTGACCTTGTTCGCGGTGTTGATGTTGTAGTCGCTGCGCAGCAGGAATCGCTTGGCCGGCGTCTCATCGTCGATGTTCTCGAACGGCCCGGTGTCGTAGTTGAAGTTCGATTTCAGCAACGAGCTCAGGCTGCTGAGATCCGAGGCGAGCACGCGGGTGACCGTGCCCCCCACGGCCTCGCCGCCCTGGTTGGCGCGGTAGGTCGTCAGCGGGCGCGTGTCGCTTTCGTCTTCGTAGTTGCCGAAGGCGAACCACCTGTTCCTGATGATCGGCCCCGAGGCCCAGCCGCCCGTATTCCGAAACTTGAAGGTGCCAGGGTTGAATGCCTGTCCGGCCGCATCGGTGCCGACCCAGTCCTGGTCTCGAAAGCGGTGATAGAAGGAGCCGCTCACGCTGTTGGTCCCGCTGCGGGTCACCGTGTTCACGCCGGCGCCGATGAAGCTGCCCTGGCGGACGTCGAAGGGCGCGACGTTGACCTGCACCTGTTCGATCGCCTCCAATGAAATCGGTGCGACGTTCGTGCGATCGCCGGGCTGGCCGCCGAGACCGAACGAGTTGTTGAACGACGATCCGTCGACCGTGATGTTGTTCATCCGATTGTCCTGGCCGACGAAGCTGCTGTTCCCGCTGGCCTGCGGCGTCAGGCGTGTCACGTCGCCGATGCGTCCGTTGAGGGTCGGCAGCAGTTCGATCTGCTCCCGCCGCACGGTCGTCGCCGCGCCGGTGCGGCTGGAGCTGAAGACCGGATCGACCTGCCCGATGACGGTGACTTCTTCCTGGACGGCGATGGGCGTCACCGTGAAGGTCAGGTCCGTCGATACACCGAGATTGACCGTAATGTCCGACTGTGTCTCCGGCGCGAACGCCGTGCCGCCACCGCCGCCCGTGAAGGCGACCGTGACCGTGTACGGGCCGCCGACGCGCATGCCCGGTATCGAGAACCGGCCATCCGCGAGCGTCACACTTTCATAGCTGGTGCCGGAGGGCTCGTGGATCGCCAGTACCGTGGCGCCGGCTACGGGCTGCTGCTGTGGGTCGATCACGATGCCTGACACGGCACCTGTGGTGACGCCTTGTGTGAAGGCGCCTGTCGGCCACACGACGGCGCAGAACGCGAGGAGCGCGAGCCAGCGTCTCATATCCATCATTGGTTTCTCCAAGGAGGTGTGGGTAGAAGTGCGCTGAAAGATTTCCATGAAGCGGACGCAACGCCAGTCTGACCGAAGGCGCACGAGCCCGGGGTGTGCGACGGAATTGTACATGAAAAAGCCGCCCCGGCGGTGCGGGGCGGCCCGGTACGCCTAGGCCATCGCCGTGGTCGTCAGCTGCGGCCGCTTGTGCCCGCCGCGCCCCGCCCACCGGCGGTCGCCTTGCGGATCTCCTCGGCGCGGTTGCTCAACTGCTCGGCTTCCTTCAAGAGCGCCTGCTGGCGCGCCGGGTTCTTCTCGATCGTCGCCTGGACGCGCAGGAGCAGGTTCTTGTAGACGAGCGCCTCCATGTAGTTCGCGTTCAGTGAGATCGCCTTGTCGATCGCGTCGATGCCCATCTGGACGAACTTCATCTTCTCGGTGTCGTTCAGGCTGAAATCGCGGTACGCCTTCTCCCAGAAGTAGGTCGCGATCGTGTAGAACGCCTCGGGGTTGGTCGGCTCGCGTTCGGCGCGCGCGCCGAGCGCCTCGATGGCGCCGTCGAAGTTCCCCTGGCGATTGTAGAAGGCGGCAAGCGTCGTGTAGACCGTCGGTTCGGTCGGACGCGCCTCGCGCGCCTTGACGAGCGTTTCCTCGGCGCGCTCGTACTCGCCGCTGTCCTCGTAAATGCGGGCTAGCGCGAAATAGTTCACCGGGTCGGTCGGTTCCATCTCGATCAGCTGCTGCACGACCGGCTCGGACTGGGCTGGATCGTTCAGCTTCTCGGCGCCGTAGGCGCTGGCGAGATACTGCAGTGCCAGCTTCCTGAGCTCCGGCCGCTGCTCCATCTCGACCGCCTTCCTGTAGTTCTCGACAGCCTTCTCGAGCAGCGCGTCGTTGGCCGGTTCGCCACGCCGGGTCGGCCGGTACATATTGTCGTAGCTGTTGCCCAGATAGAAGTAGGCCTCCGTCTGGGTCGCGTCCGCCGCGATGGCCCGCTCGTACGCCGCGACCGCGCCACGATAATCCTGCTGCTGATAGGCGGTGTGCGCGTCTTTGAGCGCCATCCTGGCCTGCAGCATGCTCACCTGGCCGCATCCGGCTGTTGCCAGACCGAAGCCCGCAACGAGCGCCACCACGACCGCCTGTGACGAGAACTTCCGCATCCTAATCCCCCTTACAAGCACCCACCGCGCCGTGCGCCCCGGCAATCCCGCTCTTCGTCGAAGCGTCCCGGCGCGCACCAGCACCCCGACGCGCGTTCGCAGCCTCGCCCTTCGGGCGGCGGCAGGAGTCCGCCGCTCGGCCGCAATCGGGCAGTATAGTGATCGCTTTTCCAGCGAGTCAAGGACCAGATGGTGGTCGCCTTGACCCCCCTCAACCCCACTTCTATCATGAAGATGCCGCATTCCCCATGATTCGCTTCGAAACGCTCCTCGAGAAGGTGCGGAGCTACAGCCCGGAAGCGGACGTCGAGCTGCTGCGCCGGGCGTACGTCTTCTCGGCGCTCGAGCACAAGGGGCAGGTCCGTCATTCCGGCGAGCCCTACCTCGTCCACCCGCTCGAGGTCGCCGATCTGCTCGCGGAGATGAAGCTCGACATCGTGGCGGTGGCAGCCGGTCTGCTCCACGACGTCGTCGAGGACACGCTGACGACGCCCGAGCGCATTGCGGAACTGTTCGGCCCTGAGATCGCCCACGTCGTCGAAGGCGTCACGAAGATCGGAGCCATCCCATTTTCCTCGAGCGAGGAGCGCCAGGCGGAGAACTTCCGGAAAATGCTCCTGGCGATGGTCGACGACATCCGCGTGATCTTCGTCAAGCTCGCCGATCGGCTCCACAACATGCGGACGCTCCACTACCTTCCCGAGGAGCGGCGCACCAAGGTCGCCCAGGAGACGCTCGACATCTACGCGCCGATCGCCAACCGGCTCGGGATGAGCAAGGTGAAGAACGAGCTCGAGGAGCTGGCGTTCCGCTATCTCGAGCCCAAGGCGTACGAGGGGCTGCACTCCAAGGTGGAGAGCAAACGCGCTCAGGCCGAGCGCGCCATCGACGAGCTCACGCGCACCATCCGTGCGAAGCTCGAAGAAGCGCAGGTGCCGATCATGCACCTCGATGGCCGCATCAAGCGGCTCTATAGCATCCACCAGAAACTCAAGCGGCAGAAGATCGACCTCGAGCGCGTGTACGACTTCGTGGCGCTGCGCGTGATTACGCAGTCGGTCAAGGACTGCTATGCCGCCCTCGGGATCATCCACCAGACGTGGTCGCCGGTGCCCGGCCGTATCAAGGACTTCATCGCGATGCCGCGACCGAACGGCTATCAGTCACTGCACACATCGGTTGTCAGTGAGCACGGGTTTCCCTTCGAGGTGCAGATCCGGACCGAGGAGATGCATCGACACGCGGAAGAGGGCATCGCCGCGCACTGGAAGTACAAGGAAGGACGTGTCGGCGACCAGCGCGACGAGCGGTACTTCCATTGGATGCGGCAGTTGCTGGAGGTGCAGCAGGAGGTTCGCGATCCGCAGGAGTTCCTCCAGAGCCTGAAGGTCGATCTGTACCCCGAGGAGGTCTACATCTTCACGCCGAAGGGAGAGGTGAAGTCGCTCCCGCGCGGCGCCACGGCGATCGACTTCGCCTACGCCATTCACACCGACGTCGGCAATCAGTGCGTCGGCGCCCGGTTCAACGGCAAGATGGTGTCGCTGCGGACGCGCCTGCAGAACGGCGATATCGTCGAAATCATCACGCAGGCCGGGCACAAGCCGAGTCGTGATTGGCTGAGCCTGGTCGCCACGTCGCGCGCGCGCAGCAAGGTCAAGCACGTCCTCCAGGCCGAGGAGCGCACGCGCAGCATCGAACTCGGCCGCCGCCTGTTCGAGAAGGAGGCGCGCCGTTTCGGGCTGAACGCCAAGACCGTGCTCGAGAGCGAGGAGCTGGCGACGTTCGTCGCGGAATACGGCGCGCAGAAGCCCGACGAGCTGCTGATGCACATCGGCTACGGCAAGCTCTCGGCGCGCACGGTGCTGCAGAAGGCGGTGCCGCCAGGCCAGCTCAAGGAACAGCCGCCGGAGTCGAGTGTCGTCGCGGCGGTCAAGCGCGTCCTGCGAGCGGGCTCGGCCGCCGACGATCGCATCAAGGTGCGCGGCACCGACGAGGTGCTCGTGTTCCGCGCGCGGTGCTGCAACCCGATCCGCGGCGAGCGAATCGTCGGCTACATCACACGCGGAAAGGGCGTGTCGGTCCATGCGGCGGCGTGCCCCAACGTCCTCGTCTTCGACCCGGACCGCCGCATCGATGTCGAATGGGACAGCGCTCGCACCGATCAGGCGCCATACACCGTTCGGCTCACGATGGAGGTCGAGGACCGGAAGGGCATGCTCGCGGAGATCAGCGCCCGCGTCTCCGGCATCAATACCAACATCACCAATATGGAAGCGCGCACCGGCGGGGACCGCCACGCCCGGATCGACATGACGGTCGAGATCAAGGACGTGAAGCACCTGGAAAAGGTGATCAAGTCGATCAAGGCCGTGGAGGGTGTGGTGGGGGTCGAGCGCGCGGCGCGAGTGTAGCGCCCTGTTTCGTCGAGCCTCGGGTCTCGAGCTACGGAACGACCGCTATCGCGTCGATCTCCACTCTTGCGTCTCGCGGTAGCCGCGCGACCTGCACGGTCGAGCGCGCCGGAGGCGGGTCGCCAACGAACTTCGCGTAGCATTCGTTCATCGCCGCGAAATCGTCGAGGTCCGCCAGGAACACCGTCGTGCGGACGACGTGCTCGAAGCCCGCACCGGCCGCTTCGAGCAGCGCCTGCAGGTTCCTCATCACGCGATCGATCTGTGTCCTGATGTCGCCGCCCACGAGCGCGCCCGTCGCGGGGTCGATCGGGATCTGGCCCGAGATGAAGAGCAGGTGTCCGGTGCGGACGGCCGGCGAATAGGGGCCGATCGCCTTGGGCGCCCCGGTCGTCCCGATGGACTGCACGTCAGGCCGCCTTGGTCACCTTGCCGCCCCGCAGGCACCGTGTGCAGACACGGATGCGCCGTGTACCGCCGTTGACGACCGCGCGGACCGTCTGCAGGTTGGGCTCGAACCGTCGCGGGCCGACGTTGTGAGCGTGTGATACCGTCCGGCCAACGACCGGAGTCTTTCCGCACACTTCGCACCGTTTTGCCATGTTTGCCGTGCCTCTTCCGTTGTGTCGAACCCCGAATTGTACCAGTTCAGGGAACGATCAGTGAACTGGCCGCAGGCGGGTCGGCCCACGGCGCCTCCGCCGTTCCCGCAACCCTCAGGAGGCGCGCCATCAGGTCGAGATACGCCGTCTCACCTTCCTCGGCCGCGCGGGCCATGCGCGCGCCCTCTTCGATCGCCCTGAGCGCCAGGGCGGCCTCGCCGTCGTAGACCCGCGCGCCCCGCTCGCGTATCTGCGCCAGCGTTGTTCCGAGCGCGACGGCCAGCGACTGCGCCGGCACCGACTGCGGCGTGTGCTCGTAGATGACGCCGCGCGCCGCGGTTTCCAGCGTCGAGGCGAGCGCCGCGGCGGCATCGGCGACGTCGGCATCGACGAGCCGCGTGGAGCCGTCCGCGATGAAGACCCCGGGCGTGTACCGCTCGATGGCAGCGTGAAACAGGAAGAACAGCTCGTACTGCCGCTCCGTCAGCTGCCGGATCGCCGGCAATAGACGGGCGACGTCGCGCTCCTGCTGCCGCCGGACGACGGCCGGCGGATGTTCGCGCGCGGCGGTGAGATAGGTGCAGGTGCTCGGGCAGCGGATCTCGATGAGCCGCTTCGTTCCACAGCAGACCGTGCAGATGGTCCGACCGAGCGCGGGACACTCGCGGCGTCCTTTCCGCTGGGCGCAGCTGGCACAGTGCATCCCTCAGCTTCGCACACAGAGGGCGCGCGGTGAAAGCGCGCGGTGACAGAACCGTCGCCGTGCTCGTGGTGAGAACGGGCGAAAGGCCGCATGATCCGGCCGAATCCCCGGAGTGTCTGCGGAATCGGCATTGCGCTGTTCGCAGGTGGAGGTCCTCGGCCGACGCCGAGAACGATGGCGCAGGCGCTCGTCCGCAACGAATCGCCCACCGAATACTTCCGCGAGCTCGTTGAATCGACCACGAAGCGGCAGCATCCGGCTGCGCGCGAGCTGAACGTCGTCCTATCTGGCGAATCTGCTCACAGGGTCCGTGCACGTGGATCGGTCGAGCGCGACGACCGAGGACGAAGCGCCTCCGGCGAAGGTCGAGTCGTGCAGTAGACCTCACCCGATACAGGACCGCACGGTCATGTGCTCTGTGCGCTTCTGATCGAAAATAGACACATTGTCTGTTTATAGGCAGTCTTGTGCTGTTCGCGCGCAACCATTCTCAAACAAGTATTCTATTTCTTGGCTTTCCGCTCTGATCATTTGAGATAAGGCCATGTGTTTCAGGAGTTTACATCGAATTCGCTCAATTGAGATTCGGTGAGACCAGTGCTTGACCGCTGCGTCAAGCGGAGGCCTTTTCACCACACGTACAGTTATTTACGTCCTTTTCTCGGGACGTTGAAGGTTGGCGACCGTTACGCCAGGTCGAACGTCTAATTCGTTGGTGGCCGCAACTTGGGTCGCCTGGAAGGCGCCTTAAGTGAGGGTGGAACGAGGACTTGCTGCCACAGCCGTTTCCATGGTCGGTCGGGACGGAGCTCGGTCGCGGGCTGGGAGGGCCGCAAGGGGTGTTTCGCGGCATTGCAATTGCATACTGGGCGCACGCACGATTGACCACCCATGAGGGGTGGGCGTGGAAGGAGCGGCAGGCATCATGGCCACGACGAAGCAGGCGAAGGGCTCGGCGCGGGCGAGCCGGTACAAGGAACTGAAGAAGATGCTTGAAAACCGCCGCCGCGAGCTGATGGACGAAGTTCAGGGTCGGATTCGCGATGTGCGCGCCGACGGATGCAAGGATCGCGAGGTGTTCGACCAGGGCGAGAGCTCCGAGGTCGACATCCAGGAAGACATCGAGTTTGCGCTCATTCAGATGAAGTCGGAGACGCTGAACAAGATCAACGAGGGGCTCCGCCGGCTGGATGAGGGGACGTACGGCAACTGTTTCGAGTGCGGCGAGGAGATTGCCGAGGCGCGCCTCCGGGCGCTCCCCTTCGCGGTGCGTTGCAAGGACTGCGAGGAAGCGCGTGAGACGGCCGAACAGCGCGAGCGGATGCTCGCACAGAAGCGGGGCTCGACGCCCCTCTTCTTCGACGTGTCGAACTGAGTTTCGTTCGAGACGTCCGGTTCGGTCGAATCGTTCAGGGCGGCCCTCGAGGCCGCCCTTCGTATTTTGAGGCAAGCCAATGAGTGACGACGACGCCGTGGAGCTGCACGAGGTGGCGGTGGACGACCGGACGCCGGCGATTCCGGACGAACTCCCGATCCTGCCGCTTCGCGACACGGTGCTCTTTCCCAACTCCTTCATGCCGCTGGCGGTGGCGCGGGAGAGCTCCGTCCGGCTCATCGACGAGGCAATCTCCGGTGGCAAGCTGATCGGGGTGTTCACCCAGCGCGACGCCTCGGTGGAGGAACCCCGGCTGGACGATCTCTATCGCGTTGGGACGGCGAGCCACATCCACAAGATGTTCAAGCTGCCCGACGGCAGCCTACGCCTCATCGTCCAGGGACTGGCGCGGCTGACCCTCGAGCAGATCACCGAGACGCGGCCCTACCTGCGCGCGCGCGTCGGCCTGGCCGTGGAGGCGACCAACGAGAGGGACCGTCTCGAGATTGACGCCCTGCTGCGCAACATCAAGACCAACTTCCAGCAGGTGGTGTCGCTCTCGCCGCTGCTGTCCGACGATCTGCAGACGCTGGCGGCGAACATCACCGATGCCGGCCGCCTGGCCGACTTCATCGCTTCCAGCCTGACGACGATTCCCACGGCGGTGAAGCAGGAGGTACTGGAGACGCTCGACATCCGCGCGCGCATGGACGGGCTCAACCGCATCCTGATCAAGGAGCTCGAGGTGCTGGAGCTCGGCTCCAAGATCCAGTCCCAGGTGCAGTCCGAGGTCGGCAGGAACCAGCGGGAGTACTTCCTCCGCGAGCAGATGAAGGCGATTCAGAAGGAGCTCGGAGAGAGCGACGATCAGGCCGAAGAGATCGAAGAGCTGCGGGACAAGATCGAGGCGGCCGGCATGCCCGAGGCCGTGAAGAAGGAAGCGCAGCGCGAGCTGGATCGCCTCGCGAAGATGCCCGTTGCGGCGGCGGAGTACACGGTCTCGCGCACCTACCTCGACTGGCTGGTGATGCTGCCGTGGGCGAAGCGCACCGAGGAGGTCATCGACCTCGCGCGCACCAAGGCGGTGCTCGACGCCGATCATACCGGCCTCGCCAAGGTGAAGGACCGAATCCTCGAGTATCTGGCCGTCAGGAAGCTGAACCCGGAGGTCAAGGGACCGATTCTCTGCTTCGTCGGGCCCCCGGGGGTGGGCAAGACATCGCTGGCGCGCTCGATCGCGCAGTCGCTCTCCCGGAAGTTCGTCCGGGTGTCGCTTGGAGGCATGCGCGACGAAGCGGAGATCCGCGGCCACCGCCGCACCTATATCGGGGCGCTCCCTGGCCAGGTCATCCAAGGGTTGCGGCGCGCTGAATCGAAGAATCCCGTATTCATCCTCGACGAAATCGACAAGCTCGGCGCCGATTTCCGTGGCGATCCGGCGTCGGCGCTGCTGGAGGTGCTCGATCCGGAGCAGAACTGCACGTTCCGCGACCACTATCTCGACGTGCCGTTCGACCTCTCGGAGGTGCTCTTCATCACGACGGCGAACGTGCTGGACCCGGTGCCGCCTGCCTTGCGCGATCGCATGGAGGTACTCGAAATCCCGGGCTACACGGAAGAGGAAAAGCTTGCGATCGCCCGGGAGCACCTGACCGCGAAGCAGGTCAGGAACCACGGCCTCACGCCCGAGCAGTTCGCCATCACCGACGAGGCGGTGAGTGCCGTGATCCGCGGCTACACGCGCGAGGCTGGAGTGCGCAATCTCGAGCGCGAAATCGGCGCGTTGTGTCGGAAGGCGGCGCGGCGGCGGGCCGAAGGAAGCGTCGAGCCGCTGACGGTCACGCCAGACGTCGTCATCGATCTGCTCGGCGCCCCGACGTTCCTGCAGGAAGAGATCGAGGAGCGCACGAAGGACCCGGGCGTGGCCATCGGGCTCGCGTGGACGCCGGCTGGCGGCGACGTGCTGTTCGTCGAGGCATCGCGCATGCCTGGCACCGGTACGCTCACGCTGACCGGTCAGCTGGGCGAGGTGATGAAGGAGTCGGCTCGCGCGGCGCTCTCCTGGTTCCGCGCGCACGCGACCGCGTACGGCGCCGATCAGGACTTCTTCAGGAACGCGGAAGTCCACCTGCACGTGCCGTCCGGCGCGATTCCCAAGGATGGCCCCTCGGCCGGCGTCACCATCGCCACGGCGCTCGCCTCCGAGGTGACGCGGCGGCCGGTGCGCGGAGACATTGCCATGACCGGCGAGATCACGCTCTCCGGCCGCGTGCTGCCGGTCGGCGGCATCAAGGAGAAGGTCCTGGCGGCCCGGCGCGCCGGCATCCGTGAAGTGATCCTGCCGCGCCAGAACGAGAAGAACGTGAAGGAGGATCTGACCGAGGAACTCCGCCGCGAGCTGACGATCCATTTCGTGCAGAGCGTCGATGAGGTCCTCCTGCTCGCACTGCTGCCGGGATCGAAAGTCGCGGGCACCCGCACGGACCACCGCGTCCAGCCGCGGGTGCAGTGACCAGCGTGCCTTCGAGACTCGAAACGCACGGCGCAGAGGCGAGCCGAAGAGGTAGAACCTACTCTCGAGCGTTGACTCTCGGGATGTGAGGTTCGACGAGCGTCAACCCCGCCACCGTCTTCAGATCGACGATGTCGCCCGAGGCGATCATCGCGCGGATCGCGTCGAGCGGGAACGGTCGTGCCTCGATGTCCTCGTCCTCGTCCTGCTGCGCGGCGGGATCGTCCTCCCGAGGGAGTCTGAGGCCGGTGGCGCGATAGAAGTGCATCTCCTCGTCGCAGTAGCCCGGCGTCGGAAAGAAGGCGCCCAGCGGCGCGACGGCCGCCGGAATCAACCCCGTCTCCTCGTGGCACTCGCGGACCGCCGCTCGGTCCGGCGCCTCGCCGTGCTTCAGGCTGCCCGCCGGCAACTCCCACGCTGACCGGCCGATTGCCGGCCGATACTGCCGGACGAGCACGATCTCGCCGCGATCGGTTACCGGGACGAGCACGACCGAACCGGGATGACGGATAATCTCCGCCTCGAGTCGGCCGCCGCGTGGCATCGAAATCGACTCGACCGTCACGCTGAAGATGCGCCCGTCGAAGACCTTGCGAATCTGATTGGGAACGGTCGGCCTAGTCATCTTCGTTCCATCCCGGCAGCTCTTCCAGGATGCTCCTGAGATCGTCTGGGAGCGGCGCGGTGAATTCCATCCGCCGTCGGTCCCGCGGGTGCGCGAAGGCGAGTCGCTCGGCGTGCAGGAACGGGCGGTCGAGGCGCTGCAGCGCGCGCAGATCGCCCGGGACCCGGCGGCGTGCGCCGCCATAGAGCGCATCGCCGACGATCGGATGTCCGATGGCGCTGAGGTGCACGCGGATCTGGTGGGTGCGCCCGGTGTGGATCGCCACCTGGCAGAGCGTCACGCCGCGGAGGTGACGGGCTCGGGTGATGCGCGTGACCGCTTCGCGGGCGCGACGCGCCCGCGCCGACATCTTCTGCCGGTGCAGCGGGTCGCGGCCGATCGCCGCGTCGATCCGGCGCCCCGCCCGAACGACCCCCCAGACGAGGGCGACGTATTCCTTCTCGACCTCGCGGTCGTGGAACTGCCGCGAGAGCTCGCGGTGCGCGGCGTCGGTCTTCGCCACGACCATCACGCCAGAGGTGCCGCGGTCGAGGCGATGCACGATGCCGGGGCGCAGCTCCCCCCCGATCCCGCTGAGATCCGGTATGTGGTGGAGCAGCGCGTTGACGAGCGTGCCCGACGCATGGCCAGCGCCGGGATGCACCACCACGCCCGCCGGTTTGTTGAGCACCGCCAGATCGGCATCCTGGTACAAGACGTCGAGCGGGAGCGGTTCCGGCGCAACGCCGATGGGCGCCGGGGCGGGAAAGTCGATGGTGACCCGATCGCCCTCTCGAACCGAGAGGTTCGCCCTGGCGGAGGCCGGCGGTCCGGAGGGACCGCCGCGCCGAACGCTCACGCGGCCGCCCTCGATCCACTGCTGAATCTGCGACCGGGAGTGCCCTTCAACGACCGAGACGAGGAAGCGATCGAGCCGCTGGCCGTCGAGTTCCGACGGCACGGTGAACGCGCTGTCCACGGCTACGCCGCGAGCGAGCGGCGCGCCTGCCGCGGCGTCTCCGGCGAGCTCCTTGCGAGCCACGCCAGCATGGCGATGCTCAGCGGCGCGAGCACGAGCGAGATGAACTGCGACGTCGAGAAGCCGAGAATCTCGCCGCGCGGGTCGCCGCGGTACATCTCGATGATGTAGCGCGAGACCGCGTACAGGAACATGTAGCCCCAGAACGTGCGGCCGGCGAACAGCCGCCCGCGGCGCTCGGTCGCCAGCAGGAGGCCGAGGATGAGCAGTTCGGCGCCCGCCTCGTAGATCTGCGTTGGATGCAGCGGGACGCCGAGCGGCGTCCCCACATTGGACGCCGCGAGCGGATTGGTGAAGGTGATGGCCCACGCCACGTCGGTCGGCCGGCCGTAGCAGCAGCCGGCGGCCAGGCAGCCGAGCCGTCCTGTGACGTGCCCGAGGGCGATGGCCGGTGCGAACACATCGCATGTGGTCCAGAGGGGGAGCCCATGCCGCCCCACGTACCAGAACCCGACGAGCACCGACAGAATCAGGCCGCCGTAGAAGACGCCGCCCGAACGGGCCAGCGACAGTAGTTCCCGCCAGGACCCGCTGAACTGGTCGAAGTCGACGACCAGCAGGAGGAGCTTCGCGCCGATCAGGGCGGCGATGATGATGTAGATCCCGAGGTCGAGGATGCGGCTCGAGTCGAGCCCCCACTGCCCGGCGCGGCGCATCGCCAGCCAGAGTCCCAGCAGGTAGGACGCCGCCAGCAGCACGCCGTAGGAGTAGATCGTGATTGGGCCGATGCTAAACAGTTCCGGATACACGGCGTCTCCCTATCTCCAGCATGTCGAGAATCATGAGCGAGACGCCCACTGTGATGGCCGCGTCCGCCACATTGAACGCCCAGAAGTGCCACCCGCTCCAGTAGAGATCGACGAAGTCGACGACGTACCCGGCTCCAAGCCGATCGATGAGGTTGCCAGCGGCGCCGCCGATGACGAGCGCGAGGCCGGCGCGCGCGAACCGCTGGTGGTCGGGCAGGGTCGCCCCGTACCACGCGAGCGCCGCGAGCGCGATCGCCGCGACAACCGAGAGCAGCGCCGTCTTCATCGGGAAGTCGACCGCATTCATCAGGCCGAACGCCGCTCCGTAATTGTGCACCCGCGTGAGGCTGAAGAAGTGCGGAATCACCTCCACGCTCTCGTGTAGTTCCAGGCTCGACCGCACCGTGGCTTTTGCCAGCTGATCGAGCGCCACCACGACGCCGGCGGTCCAGATCTCGCCGCGGAGCGGTGCCGAGAACGGCATCAACCTGTGACGGGCTCGGCCAGGGCGTCGACGCAGCGGTCGCAGATGCCCGCCCAGTCTGGCTCGGTCCGCACCCGCGGGACGTAGCGCCAGCATCGCCCGCAGCGCACGCCGGGCGCCTTGTCCACGGCCACCCGCAGCTCGTCGGCGCCGGCGGCAGTGGAGGTCAGCGCCACGTCCGAGACGATGAACAGCATCGGGAGATCGGCGCGGTGCGCCTCGAGCAGCGCCGAGGTCGGTCCCGAGGCGGTGATCGTGACCCTGGCGCCGAGCGACGTGCCGATAGCCTTCTCCTTCCGCTTCTGCTCGAGCGTGGCGTTCACGTGGTCGCGGACCTGCATCAGCCGGTCCCACGTCGCAACCAGCTCGCGGTCGACGAATCGGTCCACTTGCGGAAAGTCCTCGAGATGAACGGACGGCGACCGTTCTCCCGGCATGTGGCGCCACAGTTCATCGGCCGTCACGGGCAGGATCGGCGCCAGCAGGCGCGCGAGTCCGTCGCAGATCAGGCACATGACCGTCTGCGTCGAGCGGCGCTCGTGCGATTTCACCCCGAGCGTGTACATCCTGTCCTTCGTCACGTCGACATAGAACGCGCTGACGTGGACGGTCATCAGGGCGTTCAGCGTCTGCGTGACCGTCGAGAAATCGTACTCGTCGTACGCGCGCAGGATTCGATCGGCGGCCTCCGCGTAGCGCGCGAGGGCATACCGATCGACCGCATCGAGCCGCTGGAGAGGGACGACGTCGGCGGCCGGATCGAAGTCGTACAGGTTCGCCACCAGGATGCGGCACGTGTTCCGCCATTTCCGGTAGAGGTCGACGACTCGTGTGAGGATCTCCTTGCTGACGCGGAGCTCCTCGGTGAACTCGGTCATCGCCACCCAGAGGCGGATGATCTCGGCGCCGCTCTCCTTGATGACCTCCTGCGGCACGATGGCGTTGCCGAGCGACTTCGACATCTTCCGCCCCTCGAGGTCGATGAGGAAGCCGTGCGTCAGCACCTCGCGGAACGGCGGCCGCCCGCGCGTCGCGAGCGCCACGAGCAGCGAGCTCTGGAACCAGCCGCGGTGCTGGTCGCTCCCCTCGAGGTACAGGTCGGCGGGCCATCCCAGTTCCTCCGACCGCGCGAGCACCGCCTCATGGCTCGAGCCGGAATCGAACCAGACGTCGAGGATGTCCCGCTCGCGCTCGAACGAACGGCCGCCGCAGGACGGACAGGCGAACCCGGGCGGCAGGAATTCATCGAGGGGCCGCTCGTACCACGCGTCCGCGTTGTGTCGCTCGAAGACATCGGCGGCGCAGGCGATGAGCGCGGTCGTCAGCACGGCCGCGCCGCACGACGTGCAGTCGACCGCCGGAATCGGCACACCCCACGCGCGCTGCCGCGAGATGCACCAGTCGGGGCGGTTCGACACCATGTTGTAGATGCGGTCGCGCCCCCACGCGGGAATCCAGCGCACCTGATGGTCGATGGCGTAGCGCGCCGCGTCGCGCAGCGTGCGCGTGTCGCCGTCCTCGCATCGGATCACCGCGTCGCCGTCCATGCGGACGAACCACTGGGACGTGGCGAGAAAGACGACGGGATTGTGGCACCGCCAGCAGTGGGGGTACTGGTGCGTCACCGTGTCACGCCGCCAGAGGCGGCCGCGCGAGGCCAGTGCCTCCTCCACGCGCGGGTTCGCGTCGAACACGCGCTGGCCGCCGAACAGGTCCACCGTCTCCAGGAAATGGCCGCCCGGCCCCACCGGCGCGTAGATCTCGAGGCCGTACTCGATGCCGGTGTGGAAGTCGTCCGCGCCATGTCCGGGGGCGGTGTGCACCGCGCCGGTACCCTGCTCGAGCGTGACGTAGGTCGCCAGCACGCCGACCGAGTCTCGCTCGTACAGCGGGTGCCGGAATCGGATTCCTTCGAGGTCGGCGCCCTTCATGTGCGCCACGGGCCGATCGAAGGAGCGACCGACGGCGGCGCCGACCCGCTCGGCCAGGCCTTCGGCGACGACGACCGTGCGCCCGTCCACGTCGTACGCGCCGTACTCGAACTCGGGATGAAATGCGATCGCCAGGTTCGACGGAATGGTCCACGGCGTCGTGGTCCAGATGAGCACCGACACGTTGCGCCCATCCAGGGCCGGGACGCGGGCGAAGAGTTCCGCGGCGCCCGCCGGAGTCAGCGGGAACTCGACGTAGATCGACGGCGACGCATGGTCTTCGTACTCCACTTCCGCCTCCGCGAGCGCCGTGCGGCAGTGGATGCACCAGTGAACCGGCTTCTTGCCCTTGTAGACGAGTCCCCGTTCCACGAACTTCCCGAGGGCGCGGGCGATGTCAGCCTGATATCGCGGGTTCATCGTGAGGTAGTAGTGCTCCCAGTCGCCGAACACCATGAGCCGTTTGAACTCCCCCGTCATGACGTCGGTGAATCGGCTGGCGTACTCCCGGCAGGCGCGGCGAATCTCGCCGATCGACATCTCGCGCTTCTTCGGTCCGAGCTCGCGATCGACTTTCAGCTCGATCGGCAGACCGTGGCAGTCGTAGCCCGGCAGGTACGGCACGTCGTACCCCTGCATCGAGCGCGACTTGATGACGAAGTCCTTGAGGATCTTGTTGAGCGCGGTTCCAAGGTGAATCCGGGCGTTCGCGTACGGCGGTCCGTCATGGAAGACGAACTTCCGCGCTCCGCGCCGGCGCCGGCGGATCTGTCCGTACAGATCCATCGCCTCCCAGCGCGCCAGCGCCTCCGGCTCGGCCGTTTGCAGGTTCGCCTTCATCGAAAAACCTGTGCGCGGCAGGTTGACCGTGTCTTTCCATTCGGGCATGGGACTCACCAAATTCTATAATGCGGGGGATGGCCACGCTCGAACGGTCCACGATGGCCGCCGCCAGCGTCACCGAAGACATCCTCGACAACGGCCTCCGGGTTCTCATCCAGGAAATGCACACGGCGCCGCTGGCGTCGGTCTGGTGCTGGTACCGGGTCGGATCGAAGGACGAGCCGACCGGTCGGACGGGTGTGTCGCACTGGGTCGAGCACATGAACTTCAAGGGGACGACGAACATCCCGCGCGACAAGGTGAAAGGGATTATCGAGCAGTTCGGCGGCTACTGGAACGGCTACACCTGGATCGACCAGACGACGTACACGGAGACGGCGACCCGCGACGCGCTCGACCGCATGCTGTTCATCGAATCCGAGCGGATGGCCAACTGCCTGTACGACCCGGCCGACTGCGAGTCGGAGCGTACCGTCATCATTTCGGAGCTCCAGGGCGGGGAAAACGATCCCGACACGCTGCTCGACCAGGAGCTGACGGCGATCGCGTTCAAGGCGCACCCGTACCGCCACCCGACGATCGGCTGGCTCTCGGATCTGCAGACGATGACGCGTGAGGACCTGTACGCGCACTACCGCCGGTTCTACGTGCCGAACAACGCCACGCTCGTCATCGTCGGCGACGTCGATACGACGGAGGTCATGCGCGGCGTGGTGCGCCACTTCGGCCGGATTGCGTCCGGCGACGTGGGACGGCGGCCGCAGACGCGCGAGCCCGAGCAGGCCGGCGAGCGTCGCGTGACGCTCTCGCGCGAAGGCACCACCGCGTATCTGAAGCTCGGGTACCACGCGCCGGCCGTCGGCGACTCCGACTTCTTTCCAATGCTCGTGCTCGACGCCGTGCTCACGGGGGCCAAGGGCGTCAACCTCTGGGCGAGCTTCCGGACCCCGCCACCGCAGCGAAGCGCCAGGCTCTATCGTGCGCTGGTCGATACCGGACTCGCTTCGTCCGTGTCGGGTGGGCTCGTGCCGACGGCCGAACCGTTCCTCTACACCATGTCCTGCACGGCGACCTCCGGCACGCCGCTCGCGAAGCTGGAGGAGGCGGCGCTCGCCGAACTGGACCTTGTGCGGCGACAGGGGATTACCGCCCTCGAGCGCGATAAAGCCGTGCACCAGTTGCACGCGCGCCTCGTGTTCGAGAACGACAGCGTGACCAATATCGCCCACCAGCTCGGCTACTTCGAGACGGTCGCCAGCTGGCAGCTGGTGTCGACGCTGCGCGAACGGATCGAGTCGGTGACGCTCGACCAGGTCGGCGCGGCGGCCGCCGCGCGGCTGGCGGCGCTCAACCGCAGCGTCGGTTGGTTCGAACCGCTGCCAGCCGGCGCCGGCGTGGACGCCCGGACCGGACGGGGCGCCGGCCGAGAGCCCGTGTCGTCATGACCTCCGCCACCGAGCGCGGGCTTGCGCCGGTCCGGGTGCTCCTCGACAACGACGCAGTCGTCATCGCAAAGCAGTCACAGACGACGCCGGCCGTCACGATTCACGCTGCATGTGCCGCCGGAACGGTATTCGATCCGCCCGAGCTGCCCGGCGTGGCGCACTTCGTCTCGAGGACGATCGATCGCGGCACGCTGACGCGGCCAGCCGGCGCCATCGCCGAGGAGCTCGACGGTCGAGGCGTCTCGCTCACCGTCACCGTCAATCGTCACGCGCTGTCGCTCGTGTGCACCTGTCTCGTGGAGGACCTCCAGGCGATCCTTGCGCTAGTGGCCGACATCGTGATGCATCCGGCATTTCCGCCGGACGAGGTCGACACGAGACGAGGGGAAATCGTCACGCTCATCCGCCAGGACGAAGACAATCCGGCCGTGATGGCGAGTGAGGGGTTGCTCGCAGATCTGTACGGCTCGACCCACGGCTACGGACGCCGGCCGCGCGGGACGGTCACGAGCGTGGGGGCAATCGATCGCGCGGCCCTCGAACGATTCCACGTCGAGCGCTTCGCTCCCGCATCGCTCTCCCTCGTGATGGTCGGCGATGTCGAGCCGGACGCCGCCATCGCCGCCGCCGCCGCCGCATGGTCCCTCTGGCGCGCCCCTCGCCCGTCCGTCCCGCGGCTCGACGCCGTCTCCTCCTCGCCCGTTCGGCGGCTGCGCGTCATTCCGATGATGAACAAGGCGCAGGTCGACATCGCGTACGGCTTCACGAGCATCCGCCGGGCGGACCCGGCCTATTACGCGTACTGGCTGATGAACAACATCCTCGGACAGTACTCGCTCGGGGGCCGGCTGGGGGACAGCATCCGGGAGCGACAGGGGATGGCCTACTACGTGTTCAGCGCGCTCGATGCCAACGTGATTCCAGGACCGCTGACGATCCGTGCCGGCGTGAGCCCGGCCCACGTCGAGCCCGCCATCGCCTCGATTGACGAGGAGCTGGCGAGACTGGCGGCCGACGGGCCGACCGACGCCGAGATGGCCGAGTCGACGCAGTATCTCGTTGGCTCGATGCCGCGCAATCTGGAGACGAACACCGGGATCGCCAGCTTCCTGCAAACGGTGGAGTTCTTCGGCCTCGGCCTCGACTACGATCTGCGGGTGCCGGCTCTGCTCCGCGGGGTTTCGCGCGACGAGGTGCACGAGGCGGCGCGCCGGACGCTGGTGCCGTCTGGAGCAACGGTGGTGGTCGCCGGGCCGTACGCCGGACATCCAGCATGAGGACGGCAGCGGTCAAGGCGGTCTGCTTCGACGTTGACTTCACCCTGATCTATCCCGGTCCGACGTTTCAGGGCGAGGGGTACGCGCGCTTCTGTGCGCGCGGCGGCATCACGGTCGATCCCGCGCGGTTTTACGACGGCGTCCGTGCGGCGTCCGCGATTCTCGACGACGTGCAGGACCATATCTACAGCCCGGACATCTTCGTGCGGTACACCCGCCGGATCATCGAGGCGATGGGCGGAAGCGGTGACCGGCTCGACGCGGTGGCCCGGGAGATCTACGAGGAATGGGCCGCGTGCCAGCACTTCATCCTGTACGACGACGTGACGCCGGCGCTGCGCGAACTGGCGGCGCGCGGCGTCAAGGTGGGGCTCATCTCCAACTCGCATCGCTGTCTGGCGTCGTTCCAGCAGCACTTCGAGCTGCGCGGGCTCGTGGCGGCGGCGATTTCCTCGTCCGAGCACGGCTACCTGAAGCCGCATCCGAGCATCTTCGAGTCGGCGCTCGATCTCCTCGGGGTGACCGCAGGGGAGGCGGTGATGGTCGGCGACAGCCTGCCGCACGACGTCGAAGGGGCCCTTCGCGTGGGGATGCGGGCCGTACTGGTGCAGCGCGCTCCCCAGGAGCCGGACGTCGTGCCTCCGAACATTCCGGTCATCCGCGACCTTTCCGAGCTGCCGCCGCTGTTGATATAAATACCGAGAAAATAGCCGGTAGCCGGTAGCCGGTAGCCGGTGGCCGGTAGCCGGTGGCCGGTGGCCGGTAGGCGGCAGGCGGTTGATGGTTAGCTCGTTGGGCGTTGTTGATTGCTACCCCCTACTGGCTACGACGTACCAGCTAGGGGTAGGGAGGACCTATGCTCAGATATCTGATCGGCTTGTCGCTCTGCGCGCTGTGTGTCGGGGCGAGCGTTGCGACGGCCCAGGCGCCCACACCCGCGCAGCCTGCGCAACCCCGGAGCGGTGAAACGTACCTGTGGCACGGCGAGCTGGTCTCGATCGACGCCGCGACCCGGGCGTTGACCGTCAAGGCACGCGTCCTGGGCGACGCGGCCGCCGACGTCGCGCGTTTCGCGGCGGGCGGCCGCATTCTGGTGACCTGGTCGGGGCTCGACATCCACGCCGGCGCGGTGCGGCGCGTCACCAGGTACGACGCGGGACAGCAGATTCTGGACTTCTTCGCGCTTCCCGTCGAACTGGCCTCGCGTGACGTGCAGAACGACCTGGTGTCGCTCCGAATCCGGATTCCGGAATCGATGGTCGCGGCGGTCAAGACCCTCAAGCCGGGCGACTGGATTTCGGTCTTGACGCGCCATCGCCCGAAGGGCGACGCCGACGCCATTGTCGCCGTCGGGCCGTACGTGCGGCCACAGACGTAGTCGGCGATCGGGAGCAGGCATTACGCAGCAGGCAGCAGACCGTTTCCAGAACGGCCGGGGTGACGTCTGCCTGCTACGTCCGGTGCTATCCCGGCGGCCAGGCCAGCGGCCGGCCCGCGAGCAGGTGGAGATGGATGTGGAAGACGCTCTGCCCTGCCTCGCGGTTCGTGTTGAACACCGTCCGGTAGCCGCGCTCGTGGTAGCCGCTCTCCTCGGCCAGCGCGGCCGCCCGGCGGACCATCGTCCCCACCAGTCCATCGTCGGAAGGCGACAGGTCGTTCACGGTGGCAACGTGCCTGCGGGGAATGATCAGCACGTGCAGCGGCGCCTGCGGATTGATGTCCTTGATGGCGACGAGGGTGTCGTCCTGGTAGACGATAGACGCCGGGATGTGCCCCGCGATGATCTTGCAGAACAGGCAGTCGTCCATCTGAGCCTTCACCCCAACGCGCGGACACGCCTGAGGCCCCGACGAATGATAGCCGTTCGCGGGATTCCTTGCAGGTCCTCGCGCACGCGGACCATCGCGAGCCCGGGCCGCGCGGCGACGAGCGCCTCGAGGTGCTCCTGCTGGCCGTAGCCGAATTCCATGACGAGCCAGCCCCCCTCGGCGAGCACGCCGAGTGAGGCATCGAGCACGCCGGCGATGTCGCGGAATCCTTCAGCGCCTCCGAACAGCGCCACGCCCGGCTCGTAGCGGACGGCGGCGGCGAGCGCCGGCTCGTCGCCGTCCCTGACGTACGGGGGGTTGGCGGCGATTACGTCGAAGCGGCCCGCGACGCCGTCGAGGTAGCTCGTGACCACGAAGGCGATGCGGTCGGCGACGCCGTGGCGGACGGCGTTGGCGCGGGCGACGGCAATCGCGTCTCGGGAGATATCGGTGGCCACGACGCGGCACGCGCCGCACTCGTGGGCGATCGCCACCGCCACGCAGCCGCTCCCCGTGCCGATGTCGGCCACCAGCGGCGTCGGCGTCGCCCGCGCCAGCGCGAGGGCCTCCTCGACGACGAACTCCGTTTCAGGTCTGGGAATCAGCACCGCCGGCGTGACCGCGAACTCGAGTCCCCAGAACTCGCGGACGCCGGTGATGTACGCGGTCGGCTCCCGGCGCTCGCGCCGCGAAATCCAGTCCGAGAATCGCGGTTCGAGCTGCGGCGGTTCGACTTCGCGCTGTGCCGCCAGCAGCCGGGCACGATCCCAGCCGAGGATCGTGCGGGCATACAGATCGACATCGAGGGCCGCCTCGTCCGGGCGGATGCCGGAAGCGGCCAGCCGCGCGCGCGCCTCTGCCAGTCGTTGGTGCAGCGTCAATTGACCGTGGTGGCTTCCTTGAGCTTCTCGGCGGTGTAGTGCGCGATCACCTGCTCGAGGATCTCGCTCGGGTCGCCTTCGAGCACCTCGTGCAAGCGGTGTGTGGTGTAGTTGATGCGGTGGTCCGTGATGCGGCTCTGCGGAAAGTTGTACGTCCGGATCTTCTCCGAGCGTTCGCCGGTTCCCACCTGGCCGCGGCGCTCCTTCGCGATCGCCTCGTGCTGCTTCCGCATCTCCATTTCGTAGAGCCGCGCCCGCAGCACCTTCATCGCCTTCGTCCGGTTCTTGATCTGCGACTTCTCGTCCTGCTGCGACACGACCAACCCGGTGGGAATGTGGGTGATGCGCACGGCCGAGTACGTTGTGTTGACGCTCTGGCCGCCCGGCCCGCTCGAGCAGAACGTGTCGACGCGGAGGTCCTTCTCGGTGATCTGGACGTCGACATCCTCGGCTTCGGGGAGGACCGCGACCGTGGCCGTGGAGGTGTGAATGCGCCCGCTCGCTTCCGTCGCCGGCACGCGCTGAACGCGGTGCACGCCGCTCTCGTACTTCAGACGGCTGTAGACGCCCTTCCCCTCGATCGACGCGATGACTTCCTTCAAACCGCCGGAGGCGCTCTCGCTCGTCGACATCACCTCGAGCTTCCACCCCTGGCGCTCGGCGAAGCGGCTGTACATGCGGAACAGATCCGCAGCGAAGAGGGCCGCCTCGTCGCCGCCCGTACCGGCGCGAATTTCGAGGAGCACGTTCTTCTCGTCGTTCGGATCCCTGGGCACGAGCAGCCGGCGCAACTCGGCGAGAATGGCGTCGCGGCGCGCGCCGAGTCCCTTCAGCTCCTCCTGCGCCAGCTCGCGCATCTCGGGATCGGAGCCGCGCGCCAGCTCCTCGGCGCCGTCGATGTCCTTCTGCACGATCTTGTATTCACGGTACTTGTCGACGAGCGGCTCGAGATCGGCCAGCGCCTTCGCGGCCTTCCGGTACTCGGCGGGATCCGACTGCACCTCGAGGGTGCCGAGGCGCGTCATCAGCTCCTCGTACTGGGCTTCCACGGCGCTGAGCTTGTCGAACACCTATCCCCCTGACACCGGCGGCAGGAACGCCACCTCGTCGCCGTCGTGCACCGCAGCGGCCATGCGCGAGTACTCGGCGTTGACCGCCACCGACATCGTACGCTCGTACTCGCGCAGCGACGGCATTTCCGTCGTCAGCGCGTTCCAGACGGTCTGGACCGTCGCCTGCTCGGGCAGGTCGCGGACCAGCTCGCCGGCGCCGGCGAGGTCGCGGAGGCGCGCGAACAGCCGGACCCTCACGCGCACGCGACCCTCTGCGCGGCCCGCCGCGCCATTTCGTCGTCGGGGTCGGCGGTGGCGCCCTCCAGCCACACCTCGCCCCCCTCGAAGTGCTCCCGCTTCCAGATCGGCACGATCTGCTTCACCCGCTCGATGGCGTAGCGGCATGCGGCAAACGCGTCTGCCCGATGGGGCGATACCGCAGCGATGACGATGCTCGCCTCGCCAATCTCGAGGCGCCCGATCCGGTGGTGGAGGCCGAGCCGCAGGTCCGGCCACGTCGCGCCGGCTTCGTCCACGATCCGCCGCAGCGCGCGGACGGCGAGCGGCTCGTACGCCTCGTACTCCAGGAATCGCACCGTGCGGCCCTGGTTGCGGTCGCGCACGAGGCCGGTGAACGTCGCCACGGCGCCGTCGCCGGCCGCGTTCGCCACCAGTTCGGCGGTCAGCGCCTCGAGATCGAGCCGATCCGCGGTCACTGCCACCAACGCCATGGATTCAGTATAGCGTCCAGAAATGGTTCATCGGGGCGTGCCCGCGGCCAAGGGCTGGAGCAGACCTAATCGCACCGGCCACGTACTGCTGGACCAGTGGCACGGCGTCGCCCAGCGGCGTTCCCAGGGCGAGCCGGGCGGCGAGCGCGGCGGCAAAGGTGCAGCCGGTGCCGTGCGTGCCGCGGCCGGCGACCCGCTCGGCGCGACATTCGACGAATCGGTCGCCGTCGTAGACGAGGTCGACGATGTCGGGCGACGCGAGGTGTCCACCCTTCACGATCACGGCCGATGCGCCGAGCGCGACAATGCGCCGCGCCGCCGTCCGGCGGTCCGCGTCAGAGGTAATCGTCATCCCGGCCAGCGCCTCGGCTTCCGGGATGTTCGGCGTCACGACGAAAGCCCGCCGGACCAGCTCGGCTCGCATCGCCGCCAGCGCCTCCTCGTCGACGAGGCGGTGGCCGCTCGTGGCCATCATCACCGGGTCGACGACGAGCAGTGGGATCTCCAGGTCCGCGATCGCCGCCGCGACGGCTTCGACGATCGCCGCCGTCGGGAGCATTCCGGTCTTGGCGGCGTGCACGCCGATGTCGGAGACGACCGCTTCGATTTGCGCGGTGACGAGGTCTGCCGAGAGCGGTTGGAAGCCGGTGACGCCGACGGTGTTCTGCGCGGTCACCGCCGTGATGGCGCTGACGCCGTACACGCCGTGGGCGGCGAACGTCTTGAGGTCGGCCTGGATGCCGGCTCCGGCGCTCGAATCGCTGCCGGCGATGGTCAACGCGACGCGCGGGGGCGCTAGAAGATGCGATGCCACTGCGGTCGTTGGTGCAATCCGACTGCCGCTTGTCGGGGCAATCCTACGGTCGGGTGTCGATGCGATCTCCCTGTCGGGTGTCGGTCCGGCCGAGCAGCGCCCAGAATCCCGGGAGGATGCCGGCCGCCGCGAGCAGCTTGACCACGTCGGAGGCGACAAACGGATAGGCGCCGGCAGAGAGCGCCGCCCGCAGGCCGATCCGCGCGTCAGCCGAGATTGGCGAGGTGAAATAGGCGAGCCACGCCACTCCGCAGCCGTAAACGACGACAAGTCCGAGGAGCATCGCCAGCACCGAGGTGAGATACCGCCGATCGAAACCGCGCTCCGCGAGATATCCGACCAGGAACGCCGCAACCGGATACGACAGCAGATAGCCGGCGGTGGGACCGACGAGGCGAAGCGCCCCTGGTGGCAGGGTGGCGGACGCGGCAAAGACCGGCAGCCCCACGATGCCGGCCGTCAGATACGCAAGCTGGCTGGCCATCCCCAGTCGCGGGCCGAGCGCCAGGCCTCCGAGCAGCACGACCATCGGCTGAAAGGTGAGCGGCACCGCGGTGAAGGGGAGCGGCGCACTGACCTGTGCGGCGGCAGCCGTGAGGGCGGCGACAAAGAGTACCGCGGCCGCCCGCACCGCCCCGAGCGGCGCCTCGCGGCGCGCCACCAGCGCGTCGACGAATGTGGGATGCATCAGACGCGATTGTACCGTATGGGGTCAGACCCCGGTGACGGGGCGACTCAAGGTTGCCGGCCGAGTACCAGCAAATACTGATAGGGCAGATTCTGCCGCGCGAGTACGCGCAAGCCGGCGGAGAGCGCGTCCTTTTCCACGCTCTCGCTGTCGACGCGCGCGCCTTCCGACGGTGCGGGGCCGGGGCCCCCGCGGCCCGGGTTGTAGTTGACGATGCCGACGCGGCCACCCGGCTTCAGCGCTTCCGCGATGTTGCGGAGGAAGGCGACGCGATCGTCCACCTCCGGATAGACGTCCACCGCGAGCACTGCATCGAGCGATCGCGCGGGCAGGTTCGACGAGCTGCGCGATCCGAGGCGCGTCTCCACGTTCCGCAGCCCTTCGCGGGCGACGCGGCGGCGGATTGCTGCGAGCATCTGCGGCTGCACGTCCTGCGCGTAGACGGCTCCACTCGGGCCGACGCGACGGGCGAGACGGATGGTGAACCAGCCGGCGCCGGCCCCGATGTCGGCCACCGCCGCGCCATCCGCGATGCCGAGCACGTCCATGATCTCGTCGGGCTTCTGCCAGGCCTCCCGGTCGGGTCCTTCGAGCAGGCCGAGATCGTGAGGCGGAAACAAGCGCCCCGACCGGCCGTCGACAGACTGCGCGTCGGAGCCAGTCTGAAGGCCCATCCCGACGAAGACGGCCACCAGCAGGACGGTTCTCACCGCTCTATCTCGCCGGCGATGTCGGAACCGTCGCCTCGCGCAGGATCGTCAACAGTCCGACTGAAGAGTTGTCGCCGGCCCCAGGCGGTCTGGATTCCGTGGTAGGCGAAGGCGAGAACGGGATGTTCACCGAGAGGACCGCGCTCGATTCGAAGTTCCATGTGGCGCCGGCCCCTCAATTATACTGCTCGAATGGGCTCTGCCTTCTTCGACAGCCTGCTCACGCTCATCGTCAGAACCTCGACCGATCTGCCGCCCGACGTCCGCGCGGCGATGAAGGTGGCGATGGCGGTGGAGCCGGCCGGCACCCGGTCGGCGCAGGCGTTGTCGATCGTCGCGCAGAACATCGATCAGGCAGCCGACTGCGAGGGAGCGATCTGCCAGGACACCGGGATGCCGACCTTCGAGATCAAGGTTCCGGTCGGGGCCAATCAGATCGTCATGGAGCACCAGATCCTCGACGCCGTGGCCGAGGCGACGCGCCGCGGGAAGCTCCGGCCCAATTCCGTCGATTCGATTACCGGCGAGAATTCCGGGACGAATCTGGGGGCGGGAACGCCGATCGTGCACTTCGAGCAGTGGGAGCGCGATGACATCGAGGTGCGACTCATCCTGAAGGGCGGCGGTTGCGAGAACATGAACGCGCAGTACGCACTGCCCGTGGAACTGCAGGGGCTCGGTCGCGCCGACCGTACGCTCGAAGGCGTCCGAAAGTGCATCCTCCACGCGGTCTGGAACGCGCAGGGCAAGGGGTGCGCACCGGGCGCGGTGGGTGTCTGTATTGGCGGAGACCGAACCTCCGGATACGTCCACGCGAAGGAGCAGCTCTTCCGCACGCTCGACGACATCAATCCGGATCCGCGGCTCGCCGAGCTCGAGGCGTCGATCATGGGCGAGGTGAACAGGCTCGGAATCGGTACGATGGGATTCGGCGGACGCACATCGCTCATCGGGTGCAAGATCGGTGCGCTCAATCGGCTGCCCGCCAGTTTCTTCGTGTCGATCGCGTACGACTGCTGGGCCTTCCGCCGCCTCGGCGTCGTGCTCGACGGAGGAACCGGCGAGATCACCAGGTGGCTCTATCGCGATCCCGCGACACCCGTCGCCGCGATGGCGGATCAGGCGGGCTTCCAGCGGACGGGACGGGAAGTGCGCCTCCAGACGCCGTTGACCGAGGCGCAGGTGCGCGCGCTCGAGGTCGGCGACGTGGTGCTCGTGTCGGGTCGCGTCAATACCGGCCGCGATGCGGTACATGCCCATCTGATGAAGCACGAGCCGCCGGTCGACCTCAACGGTTCCGTCCTGTACCACTGCGGTCCGGTGGTGGTGAAGGAGGGCGGTGAATGGAAGGTTACCGCGGCCGGCCCGACGACGAGTATCCGCGAGGAGCCGTACCAGGCTGACATCATCCGGCGCTACGGCGTGCGCGTCGTCATCGGCAAGGGCGGCATGGGGGCAAGAACGCTCGCGGCGTTGAAGGAGGCCGGCGCGGTATATCTCAACGCCGTCGGGGGCGCCGCACAGTTCTACGCGCGGACTATCGGCCGCGTGGACGGTGTGTCGCTCCTGGAGTTCGGCACGCCGGAAGCGATGTGGCACCTCCAGGTGAGCGATTTTCCCGCTATCGTCACCATGGACGCCCACGGCAACAGCCTGCATCGGGACCTCGAGCGGCAATCGCTTGAGGTGCTGTCGACGATGGCCGTGACCCCAGCGCCCCAAAAATTGGAATAACTCTTTATGTCACAGCAACTTAAAAGCGACGACCGGGCTTGTGTGGGTCGGTGGCGGAGCTTATAATTCAGGACGAGGAGATTCCAGACGTGATTCAAGTGTCCCCCACGGCTGCATCGAAGATCAACGAGCTGCTTGCCGAGGAAGGCAAGACGGGCAGCGGCCTGCGCGTGTTCGTGCAGGGCGGCGGCTGCTCCGGATTCCAGTACGGGCTGATGATCGAGGAAGACGGCGGCGCCGGCGACCAGGTGTTCGAGTCCAACGGCGTGAAGCTCTTCATCGACCCGGTCAGCATCAGCTATCTCCGCGGCGCCGAAGTCGACTTCGTCGATACCGTGACGGGCGGCGGCTTCACGATCAGGAACCCGAACGCAGTCTCGACCTGCGGGTGCGGCCAGTCCTTCACGACGTAAACCCGCGTGTAAGGCAATGGTCGACAGGCGAGGGCTCGAAGGCTGCTGTTACCGCCGACTTCTTGCCCGCTGACCTTCGATCTTTGACCGAACGTGACTACGCTCCCTGACCTGACCCGGCTGAAGCCGATCGGAGGCAAGCGGTCGAACAAGCGGGACCAGATCGTCAACGTCTTCCTTCGCCAGGAAGGGCACCTCAGCGCCGACGATCTGGTCGACCTCATCCGCCGCGAAGACCACCGGATCAGCCGCGCCACCGTCTACCGCACGCTGCAGTGGATGGTCGACGCCGGTATCGCCCGGAAGGTCGATTTCGGCGAGGGGCGTTTTCGCTTCGAGCACTCGTATCGCCAGCCGCGTCACTTCCATCTCATCTGCAAGAGCTGCAGTCGTTCGTACGAGTTCCTGAGCTCGGACATCGAGGCGCTCGTCGAGGAAGTGGCGGCGGCGAGAAGCTTTGCAGCCTCGCAGAGCGTGGTTCAGATCTACGGGACGTGCGAGGAGTGCCGGACCGGCCGGCATTCCTCGCAGGATGACGGTCGCAAGACGCTGCTGTTCGCCCGGGACGCCCTGCGCATCGCGATTGCGACCGAGCGCAGCGGCCTCGAGTTCTACACCCGTGCGGCGCGGCTGACACGCGACATGCGCGGCCGCAAGGTGTTCGAGGACCTCGCGGCGGAGGAGAAGGAACACCTGGGCAAGCTCGAAGTGCGCTACGGCGAGCTGCTCCAGCGGGACCCGCAGCTCGAGTCGCGGCCGACGTTCCTCTTCTTCAAGGGTGCCGCAAATGGGCTGTTCGCCGAAGGGGCCGAACGCCTGCGCCAGGGGATCAACGACCAGCAGGCTCTCATGATCGGCATCCGCTGCGAGCGCGGATCGCACCGCTTCTTCAAGAAGTACGGAGATCGGTTCGAGGATTCCGAAGGCAAGCAAATCTTCCTGGAGTTCGCCGACGAGGAGCGCCAGCACCTGGAGCTGCTGATTCGCGAGTACCGCGGGCTCGTCAAGCGCCAGGGACGCACGCGACGGTCCGCGCGGCAGGGGCCACCGGCCGCGCGCGCCGCGCGGTGACCCTTCGGCGGGCTCAGGGTCGCCACGGTCCTTCGATAGGCTCAGGGTCGCCCCGAGCAGCGCCGAGGGGCGAGCGGCGTCGAAGGGCGATCGATCTCCACCTTCACACCACCGCCTCCGACGGCCGCTGCACGCCACGGGAGGTCGTCGAACGAGCGTCTCGCGCCGGTCTTACGGTCATCGCGATCACGGACCACGACACGACCGCCGCAGTCGACGAGGTGCGTCGCCTCGCGCCCGAGCACGGGATCGAGGCGGTCAGCGGCATTGAAATCACCGCAATCGAGAGCGGTCGAGACATCCACATCCTGGGCTATTTCCTGGACCCGCGGCATGAGGGGCTCGGTCGCTTTCTCGCGGCGCAGCGTCGGGCGCGGCTGGCCCGTCTCGAAGCGATTGGCGAGCGGCTGGCCGCGCTCGGCATGCCGGTGAACCTTCAGCCGATCGTGGAGCACGCGGCGGCCGACAGCCGCCGCTCGTTCGGACGCCCGCTCGTCGCGCGCGCCATGATCGACGCGGGCTACGTCGTCGACACACGGGAAGCGTTCGACCGCTGGCTCGGTGCCGATTGCCCTGCGTTCGTACCCCGCGCCGGGGCCGTGCCAGAGGCCGTCATCGAGATCATTCACGACGCCGGCGGCCTCGCCTCGCTCGCGCACCCCGGCAAGCTGCGCGTCGAGCCGCGGGTTGGTCCGCTCAAAGACGCCGGGCTCGATGCGATCGAGGCGTTCCATCCCGACCATGACGCCCTCCTCGTCGAGAAGTACATCCTGGTAGCCAGGGAGCGGCGGTTGCTGGTGACGGGCGGCTCCGATTTCCACGGCGACCCGGCGCATGGGCTGGAGCCGGGGTCTGTGACGATGCCGGCCGCCGAGTTCGATCGCCTGTGCGCGCGCCTCCATGACCGACCGTGAGCTCCTGGTCGCGCTGCGCGGCATCCGCAAGGACTACCACGGCCTGCGGCCGCTCCGCGTCGAGCGGTTCGAGTTCCGTGCCGGCGATACGGTCGCGCTCCTCGGCTTCGATCGCGCAGCCGCCGAAGTGCTCGTCAATCTGATGACCGGCGCCACGCTGCCCGATGCGGGCGACGTTCAGGTGTTCGGCGCCTCCACCGGACAGATTGCCGATGCCCACGCATGGTTCCAACTGCTCGACCGCATTGGCGTGCTCAGCGACCGGGTCGTGCTGCTGGAGGAGCTGACGGTGGAGCAGAACCTCGCTCTGCCGTGGTCGTTCGACGTCGAGAGGATGCCGGGCGAGGTGCGCGCGCAGGTCGAGCGCCTCGGCGCCGAGGTCGGCCTGGTTGGTGGGACCTTGAGGGCCCGGATGACGGAAGCCGGCCCCGACATCCGGACGCGCGTGCGGCTGGGCAAGGCGCTGGCGCTCGAGCCCCGGATGCTGCTGGCCGAGCACCCGACTGCGGCGCTCGCCTCGCCGGACGTGCCTCGTTTCGCCGCCGATCTATCCAGCATCGCCGCCCAGCGCGGGCTGGCGATGCTGGTGCTGACAGCGGACGCGGCGTTCGCCTCCGCCGCCTGCAGACAACTGCTGAGCTGGCGGCCCGCCACGGGAGCGCTGGAAACGGCCTCCGGGTGGTGGAGCCGGCTCACAGGGCGCGCCAGATGATCTGTGACAACCGCCGGGCTTTCGGGCAGCTCCGGTGGAGGGTGGAGGACCCGGTGGAACGGAACTTGGATTCCGCCGGACGAGGGTCTCCCAGAGACGGCCACGGAGGTGAGTGGACATGGCGAGCGGGACGATCAAGCGGCTGGTGCGGGACCGCGGCTTCGGGTTCATTCGCGATGATGGGGGCCAGGAGTGGTTCTTCCACCGGAGCGCGGTCAGGACAGGGACATTCGAGGAGCTCAACGAAGGCCAGCGGGTCAGCTTCGACGAAGAACCGTCGGCCAAAGGGCCGCGGGCCGGGAACATCCGTCCCGAGGGCTCGCCGGACGCATAGGCCACACGCGGTGGCGGTCCCCACCGTGGCGACGAGCGGTCGCGCGGCGACCGCTTCGCACGGTGGCTTCTACGCCCCGAGGCCGAGTACGTACGCGATAAGCTTGGGCACCTCCGGAAAGACATCGCGGAGATCGGTCCGGTGCCGCCACCACCAGTCCGGATCTGCCGTGTCATAGCGGCTCCCTCGCATCACCACCTCGACCCCGGTGCCGCGCAGCTCGCGCCGGAAGGCGAATCCCGCGCGCCTCAAATGGTACTTGGACGAGACCACGATCACCTGGCGCCACCCCCGGGCGGCGCTCAGCTCCCGCAGCGTGACCGCTTCGGCCGCCGTGCTGTTGTGGACCCGATCCGGGATGATGATGGACTCGTTCGGGATGCCGAGCTCCACGAAGGCCGCGCGCGCCCGTTCCACCTCCGGCGGCAGGCGGATGCCGCGCCTGCCGAGCGCGACTTCTCCGCCGTCGGACGGTTCCCGCGACAGCACGATGTAGCGCGCGTACCCGGCCAAGTGGAGGTCGGCAGCCTCGAGCTGGCGGGTCATAGTGGTGCCCGCCAGAGCCAGAATCGCGTCCGCCTTCCGGAGCGGATCCTCAGCGGCCAGGAACGTGCCGAGCTCGACGAACCCATACCCACCGAGCGCGAGTACGACCGCCGACGCGGCGATGAGAACGCGACGGCGCGAACCGCGGCGGGCGGGTACGCGGAGCGGCATCAGGGCATCGGGATGCTCCCGGCCCCGGCCGGGGCCGGGCGAAACGGGTCTAGCTTTCAATCAGGCGAACGTCGCCCGCCCGAGGTCCCTTCGTCGATTCCTCCTGTGTGAACTCCACACGCTGGCCTTCGCGCAGCAGCTCGAAGACCGCGCCGCGAACGGCGCTGCGGTGGAAGAAATGCTCGATGCCGCCTTCATCGCGAATGAATCCGAATCCCTTGTCGATGAGGAGGCGTGCGATAGTGCCCGTTGGCATGGACGTGTCCTCCGATGCGCGTCAAGCCTGGGAAACAATCCCAGACGCTCCATGGACCGCTGGTGAGCGAACTATGAAGCCACGGTGGAGCGTAGCGGTCCAGCGCACCGGCGCCTGAAAGCTCGGCAAGTGTAGGGACTCCGGACTGGGAAGTCAAGGAGTGCCCGAACCCCTTTGTATCGTGCAAATTGCACGCACGCGGCCGTCCCGGTACGATGGACCGGATGGTTGCTGCCATTATTCTGGCCGCCGGCGCCTCGACGCGCATGGGGCGCCCGAAGGCGCTCCTGGCCGACCCCGACGGCCGCCCATTCGTGGCGCGCCTGGCCCGGACGTTCGTCGAGGCGGGTGTACGCGACGTGGTGGTCGTGACCGGGCGCGACCATGCGGTCGTGGCCGACGCGCTCGTCGCCGATCGCCTTCCGGTCCGGGTCGTGGTGGTCAATAATCCTGACCCGTCGCGCGGACAGCTCTCGTCGCTCTGGGTGGGTCTCGACGCGGCGAGCGAGCCGACCGTCGAGGCCGTACTGGTGACGCTCGTCGACGTGCCGATGGTCAGTCCGTCGACGGTCCGGGCGGTCGTCGCCGCCTGGCGGGGGAGCCACGCACCGATCGTCCGGCCCGCCGTCGGCGACCGGCATGGACATCCGGTGCTGTTCGATCGCGCGGTGTTCGACGAGCTCCGGCGCACACCCCTTGGTGAGGGCGCGAAGGCCCTCCTCCGCGCGCATGCCGACCGCGTCGTCAATGTGCCGGTCGATGACGAAGGATGCCTCGTGGACGTGGATACACCCGCTGACTACGAGGCAATGAAGAGAGGCAGGTTGAGATGACGAGGTTCGTGGCGTTCATGGCGGTGCTGCTGGCCGCGCTCGGCGCGGCAGCGCAGGTGAGTGATCCGATTCCGACGCCCGTTACCACCCGCGGACTGCGGGTCGAGATCCGGGATGTGGCGCGCCTGCCCGACTCGCGCGGTCTGCGGCCGGCGAGCGAGGACACCGCGCCAGGCGCCTGGGCGCGAGTCAGCTTCGTGCGCGAGCTGCCCGACGGCCGCCGGTTCGCCAACGACTCACGGGGCCGCCTCTATGTGCTCGAGAACGGCACGCAGCCGAGGGTGTACCTCGACCTGGCTGCGGCGTTTCCCCTCGGCTTCTATCGCAGCCTGCAGAGCGGCTTCATTGGCTTCACGTTTCATCCGGAGTTCGATCGCAACGGCCTTCTCTACACGGTGCACGGCGAGAAGGCGGAGGGCAACCCGGGCGTGCCGCACTTCATCCCGCCGGGGTTCGGGTCCGCGGACGTGACGTACCACACGGTGGTCACCGAGTGGCGGGCCGCCAATCCGCGGGCGCAGGCCTTCGCGGGGGGGCACCGGGAGTTGCTGCGAGTCGCACACGTGGTGAACAACTATTTCCATCCCATCGGCTCGCTCGAGTTCAACCCGACGGCGAAGCCTGGGTCGCCCGACTACGGACTCCTGTACATCGGCGGCACCGACTTCGGCTTCAGCAACGGCGGAGGCCCGCGTGCGAGCAATCCCGGGCAAACGCAGCGGCTCGACACACTCGTCACCGCCATGCTGCGGATCGACCCGCGGAGTCCCGGCGTGACGCGAGCAGTGAAGGGGCTCGGCGACTACACGATCCCGCGGATCAACAAGTTCGCCTCGGACGGCGATCCGAAGACGCTGGGCGAGATCTATGCGTACGGCTTTCGCAACGCGCACCGGCTGTCATGGGACCTCTCCGACGGCACGCTGTTCGCCGTCGACATCGGCATGAGCAACATCGAGGAAATCAACATCGTCCGGGAAGGCGGCAACTACGGATGGATGCGCCGCGAAGGGCTGTTCGACAACGGCGTCAACGTGCCCGGCGGGACGCTCGGCGTGGTGTTCCCGCTGCCGGCCGATATTCTCGACGGGAAGACGAAAGACGGCTTCACCTATCCGGTGGCGATGTACGACCATGGGGAAGGCGTGTCGATTACGGGCGGCGTCGTGTACAGCGGCCGCATCCCCGCCCTGCGCGGCAAGTTCCTGTTCGGCGACATCATGCGCGGCCGCGTCTTCGCGGCCGACGTCGCCGCGCTGAAGGCCGCTGACGACGGCATTCCGCGGACGGTGGCGCCGATCGAGGAGGTGCAGCTCGTCGTGCGCGAGCCGAACGGGACGACCCGCGACGTCACGTTCAGGGAGCTGGCGGAGCGGACGATGGGCGGAGGACCGCTGATGCGCGCCGACCTGCACATGGGCGTGGCGCGGGACGGCGAGATCTTCCTGACCTCGCGTCAGGACGGGATGATCCGCATGCTGGTCGGGTCCGATACGCCCGCGCGAACGTCCGCCGAGCGGTAGGAGCCGGGCAATAAAGAAAAGGCACGGGGAGGTGGCTCCCCGTGCCCGCCCGAAAGGAGAACGGCGGCGGTTATCGCGCCGCGGTACTTCGCGTTCCGCGCACCTCGGCGATGGCGACCGTGTTGATGCCGCTCTCGGCCAGCACGAGGTTGCCGTCCCTGGTCGCCATCATGTTGCGGACCACATGACCGCCCGAGGGGATGGCCCACGTCTGGAACTTCTCGGTCTTGGTGTCGAAGCGCACGAGCGTGTTCGGCTTCACACCCGATTCGCTGTACCAGATCACGTCGCCAACCGACGCGATTCCGTAGGGACGGGAATCCTTGCCGCCCGGTGAGGGCCATTCCTTGACTTGGCCGGTCTTCGGGTCGAAGCGGCCGAGAGACCCCCGCGCGTAGTCGGCGTACCACATGACGTCGTCGGGCGTGAGCGCCAGCCGGCGCGGACGTGCATCCGGATTCGGCAGCGGGTATTCCTTGATCTCCATCGTCACCGGGTCCACGCTCCCGACGCGGTTGCCGCGGAAGTCGACGTACCAGGGCACGCCCTTCGAGTTCACCTGGATGCCGTACGGGTAGGTACCGTCGGTCGGCGTCTTGGACACCCGGATTTCGCCCGTCGCCGTGTTCAGCCGGCCTACGTGACCCGACTGCGTCGTGAAGAAGAGCATGCCCTTCTGGTCGATGATCGGCGTGTGAGGATTGCGCGCCGGCTCCGGCACCTTGTACTCCGTCACGGCGCCGGTCTTCGGGTCCACCTTGCCGATTTCATGGACATTGATGCCGGTGTACCAGATGTTGCCGTCCTTGTCTTCAACCAGACCGTGGGGACCGGAGTTCGGCGTGTCGAGCGGGAACTCCTTCATCGCGCCACTGCGCGGGTCGACGCGCCCGAGCCGGCTCTGATACTGGCCCGTCCACCAGATCGAGCCGTCGCGCGCCGCGAGCGGATCGTGCGGCCGCTGGCCGAGCGTCGGGGCCTGCCATTCCCTGAAGTTGACCGTCACGGGACCCGGGATGATCACGGCCTTCGGGATGTTCGGCTTCTCGGGGAAGTTCTTGGCCAGATAGTCGGTGATGGCGTCCGCGTCGCTCCTGGGCAGGGCGACCATCGAGCCGAACAGCTTCGGCCACTCTTCGCGGGTGAATCCGAAGGAGTTGGAGATGAAATTCAGTCCGTGGCACTTGGTGCACGCCGCCTGGACCATGTCCTTGCCAGGGCCGTCCGGCAGCTGCACCGGCTGGCCGCGCTGGCCTTCGGTCGTCGCCGGGAGCAGCAGCGCCAGGAACGCCGCAGTGGCCACCGCTACGATTGCTCGCTGTCGCATGGTTCTCACCTCGAAAGGAAGAATTCGACGCCTCCCGCGTACTGCAACCGCGTACTCTATCAAGGGTAGGCGCCTGGGTGTCAAGGACTCGTATCGCGCCATGGTAAGTGTTACCGAAGGAAAGGTCGTCGCGCCAAAACTCATGTTACCGAAGCCGGTGTGCCACAGGAG
>MELF01000006.1 GCA_001767525.1 Acidobacteria bacterium RIFCSPLOWO2_12_FULL_68_19
CCCCGCCTCTCAAAACCCCTGCACCTTCGGTAACACCATTAATGGCGCGACGATGCGCCGCTCGGTAACACTTACTTATGGCTCGACACGTCCGCCAAGACGACTTCATCACGGCCGTCGCCGACGCGCTGCAGCACATCTCGTACTTCCATCCACCCGATTACGTCCGCGCCCTGGGCGAGGCCTACCGCCGCGAGCGGTCGCCCGCCGCCCGCGACGCCATCGCGCAGATCATCACCAACTCACGCATGTGCGCCGAAGGGCGGCGCCCCCTCTGCCAGGACACGGGCATCGTCGTGGTGTTCCTCGAGGTCGGGATGGACGTGCGGTGGGACGCCGCGATGAGCGTGGACGAGATGGTGAACGAGGGCGTGCGGCGTGCCTACCGCGATCCCGGCAACCCGCTCCGGGCGTCGATGGTGGCCGATCCTGCCGGCGCGCGAACCAACACGGGCGACAACACGCCCGCGGTGATTCACACGCGGCTGGTCCAGGGCGACATGGTGCGCGTGAGGCTGGCGGCCAAGGGCGGCGGCTCGGAGCACAAGGCGGCGTTTGTGACGCTCAACCCGTCGGACGATCTGGTCGAGTGGGTGGTGCGCGAGCTCTCCGCGATGGGCGCGGGCTGGTGCCCGCCGGGTGTGCTCGGCCTCGGGATCGGCGGCGACGCGGAAAAGGCGATGCTGCTCGCCAAGGAGTCGCTCCTTGCGCCGATCGACATGCACGAGCTGCGGGCGCGCGGCCCGCGGACCCGCATCGAGCAGCTCCGCATCGAGATCCATGACAAGGCCAACGCCCTCGGCATCGGCGCGCAGGGTCTCGGCGGCCTGACCACCGTGCTCGACGTGAAGATCCTCGATTACCCGAGCCACGCGGCGTCGCTGCCGGTGGCGGTGATTCCCGACTGCGCGGCCGCCCGCCGTGCCTGCTTCGTCCTCGACGGCAGCGGCCCCGCCCGCCTGCCCGCTCCCAGTCCCGCCGACTGGCCGGAGGTGCGCTGGGCGCCGGCGAGCGCCGCGCGGCGTGTCGATCTCGATGCGGTCACTCGGGAGGACGTGGTCACATGGACGTCGGGCGAGACGCTTCTGCTGTCGGGACGCCTGCTGACCGGCCGCGACGCGGCGCATCGCCGTATCGCCGACCTGCTCGCGGCGGGCGAGGCGCTGCCGCCGGGAGTCGATTTCAGGAACCGATTCATCTACTACGTCGGCCCCGTCGATCCCGTCGGAGCCGAGGTGGTCGGCCCCGCCGGGCCGACGACGGCGACGCGCATGGACGCGTTCACCGAGCCGATGCTGGCGCGCACGGGGCTGCTCGGCATGATCGGCAAGGGCGAGCGCGGGCCCATGGCGATCGACGCGATCCGGCGGCACACGGCCGTCTATCTGATTGCGGTGGGCGGCGCCGCCTATCTCGTGTCGAAGGCGGTCCGCTCGGCACGCGTCGTGGCGTTCGCCGATCTCGGAATGGAGGCCATTCGCGAGTTCGAGGTGGAGAACATGCCGGTGATGGTGGCGGTGGATGCGGACGGGAACTCGATCCACGAGCGCGGGCCGGCCGCCTGGCGGACACTCCTTGCTGTCAAGGAGACGAAGACGCCGTAGCGATCGTCCTGTCACTGGTCGGGAACTCGACTCGCCGCCTCGCGCGTTACCATCCGCGCGTCATCGAGCTCGGGGCGGATGCTCACCGTGTCGTCCAGCGGTACTCGCCGCCTGAACCGAGTTCGCTCGGTGCGCTCCAATCAAGACGAGTTAGGCGGATTTGACGCTCATGCCGGGTGCCGCGCTCGTAGGGGATGGAGATCAACTTGGGCACCGAAGTTAGGACGTGGCAAATCGTCGACGGGAAGCTGATGCCAGTCCAGACGGCACTGAAGAATGAAGCGCGGACTGAACCGTACGATCTTGAGCCATGGATCGCGTCGCAGCCAGACATTGTGAGCACGGATTTGCTGATTGTGGGGCGTCAAGTTCAGACGCGGAGAGCCCCAGCACCCGGAACCGATCACGAACCCGAGCGGAGCTGTTCCCAGAAGCCGCGGGGGCTGAGGATCGGCACCGGCGACTGCTTCGCGACGGCAAGCAGATCCTGATCTCCTGCGATCAGCACGTCGGCGTGTCCCGCGACTGCCGATGCGACAATCCACTGGTCGTCCGAGTCTCGGATGGGGATCGACGACGGCGCTGCCGGTTTCGGGACCACGACTTGGGCTCGCAGGAGCGCGACGATTTCGGTCACGGTACTCGCCGGCAGCTTCATGCGTCCTTCGAGCACCGCGCGGAGCTCGGTCAGGACTACGTCTCCCGTGATCAACTCGTGGTCGGCGAGCACGGTCCGGACCAGGTCCGCGCACAAGCCGCGGGTCGCAAACGCCGCCACCAGAACATTGGTGTCCAGGAAGACCCTCACGAGATCTCGCGGAACACGTCTTCATCGGTCAAGAACCCACGCGCCTCGGCAAAGGGCAAGGCCCGTCGCCGCAGGTCCTCGAATCGCCGCAGCGACACTTCGCGGCGCACCGCCTGGCGCACGATGTCGCTGCGGCTCTGGCCGGTGCGCTTGCAGAGCCGGTCGAGCATGCGCTCCAGGTCCTTGTCCAGCCGGATCGTCAGGGTGCTCTTCACGTGTTACAGTGTAACACGTCTGCGTGTGTCCCACGCCAGGCCGGCGGCGCGCTGGAGCCGTCGCGCCCGCGGTCGGCAGCACTCGTCACCCCGGCGCGCGGCTCATTCGGCACGGGGCCTACCAGAGCCCCAGCACCCGCCACCACAGCGAACCGATTCCCATCCAGATCGCGATATTGACGACGCTGACGATGAGCCCGGTCCGCCACCAGGCGCCGAGCGAGACGTGCCCGCCGCCGAAGAGGATCGGCGCCGCCGCGGTCCCGTAGTGCGTGAGGCTGGCGAAGAGGCTGCTCGCGAAGGCGAGGACGAGGGCGGCGAAGACGGGAGGCGTCCCGAGCCCGAGCGCGACGGCGAGAAACGGCGCGTACATCGCACTGATGTGCGCCGTCATGCTCGCGAAGAAGTAGTGCGTGTAGAAATAGACGAGCACCATCCCGGCAAAGCCCGGCAGCCAGCCGACGCCGCCGGCGAGCGGCTGCACCTGGGCGGTGAACCACGCGATGAGCCCCAGCTCGCCGAGATGGCTCGCCATCATCACCAGCGTGGCGAACCAGACGAACGTGTTCCACGCCTCCCGATCCCCGGCCACCGCATCCCACCCGAGCACGCCGGTGACGAGCAGCGCCGCCACCGCCATGAGCGCCGCCGCCGTCGGATCGAGGCCAATCGACGAACCGGCGATCCAGGCGGCCAGCAGCAGCACCGACACCGTCGCCATCACCCGCTCGCTCCGCGTCATCGGACCGAGCCGTGCGAGCGCGGCCCGCGCCGCCTCGGGCGCATCGGCCTGCATCGCCGCGCCGCGCGCCGTCAGCATGTAGATGACCGGCGGCACGACGAGGAGGCTGATGACGCCCGGCACCGCCGCCGCCGCGGCCCAGCCGGTCCAGGTCAGCGTAATGCCCTGGCTCGAGGCGAGCTGCACGACGAGCGGGTTCGCCACCATCGCGGTGACGAACATGGCGCTCGTAATGACGGTCGCGTTGTAGGCGGCCAGCGTGAGAAACGCCCGCGTCCGCCGTGCGTCGGCGGACGCTCCGCGCACGACGGTGCCCGCCAGCGACTGCAGAATCGGAAAGACGACCCCGCCCGCCCGCGCCGTGTTGGAGGGAATCAACGGCGCCAGCACGAGGTCGGCGGCGGCGAAGCTGTAGCCGAGGCCGAGCGTGCTGCGGCCGAACAGCGCGACGAGGAGGTAGGCGATGCGCTCGCCCAGCCCGGTGCGGATGAAGCCGGAGGCGATGAAGAACGCGGTCATCACCAGCCAGACGGGGCCGCTCGTGAAGCCGCTGAGCGCCTCGTCGAGCCCGAGCGTGCTCGTGGCGAGCGTCGCCGCGATGCCGACAAACGCCACGGCGCCGATGGGGAGCGGTTTGGCGATGATGCCGACGATCGTGGCGACGAAGATGGCCAGCAGGCGCCACGCCCGCGGATCGACCGCGCCCGGCCGCGGCAGGAGCCAGATCGCCACACCGGTGCACGCGACGAGCAACAGGGGGACTGGACGAACGGAGGGCCGAGCGGCCGGGTGGTGGCTGGTGGGCGGTGGCTGATGGTTCAGAACCAAGGAGCTATGAACCACTCCCGACCACCGGCCACCGGCCATCCACCAGCGGGGCTACTTCCACGCCGAATAGATCGGCTTGCTGATCAGATACTCCGGCTTCGCGCCAGCGCGCGGGCGGAACTTCTGGAAGCGCCCGGCATCGACTTCGGCCACGTACAGGTTGCCTTCCTGATCCGTGCTGATGCCGTGCACGCCCCAGAGCGTCCCCGGAAAGTCGCCGACGGTGCCCCACGAGTAGATGAGGCGGCCGTCCAGCTCGTACTTCAGCATCTTGTGCGTGTTGCGGTCGAACGCCACGAGCTTCCGGTCGGCGCCGATCTGAATCAGGTGCAGGCTCGACGGCCGCACGGCGATCTTCCACTCCGAGAGGTACTTCCCGTTCTCGTCGAAGATCTGGATGCGGTGGTTGGCGCGGTCGTTGACGAACACGCGCCGCGTCTCCACGTCGACGGCGACGCCGTGCACATTGTTCATGTAGCCGGGCCGCGTCTCGTCGCCCTCGTCGCCGGAGCCGCTGCCGGCCATGCCGAAGTCGAGCAGGAACTTCCCCTCGGCGTCGAACTTGGCCACGCGCGTGCCGTTGTAGCCGTCGGCCACGTAGAAGCTGCCGTCGGGCATCCACGCCATGAACGTCGGCCGGTTGAAATGCGTCGCGTCGGCGCCGGGCACGCCCGGGGTGCCGATCGTCTGGACCAGCTCCTTGCCGTCGTTGGTGAACTTGTAGACGGCGTGCATGTGGTCGTCGACGATCCAGACGAACTTCTGCGCGTCGTACGGGCTCACGTAGACGGAATGCGGACGCTTGAAGATCTTGTCCCACTCGGTCCACTGTTCGAGGATGTTCCCCTCCGCGTCGACGACCAGGAAGCAGTGCTCCCAGCGCGCGTCGACGCCCACCTGCCGGTACGGCGGCGACGAGCCGCGCCAGATCTCCATCCCCTTGGCCGGATCCTGTCCGGTGCCGCCGGCGCCGGGCAGCGCCGTCGCGGTCGCGCTGCGCCACGGCTGGCCGCCGATCGGGAACTGCACGCTGGGGCCGACCTCGGGGAACCGCTTCACCGCCGGCCGCTTCAGGTTCGGCAGCTCGCCGCGCGCGAGCAGGTACACCCGGTTCGGGCTCTCGGCGAAGATGCCCTGGGCCGCACCGAACGTCCACTTCTCATGGCCGGGCAGCGTGCTGATGTCCTTCGGCCACCCCTCCTGCACCTCGTAGGGACCCGAATGGTCCTCTGCGCCGATCGCGTCAGGCACGGCCGCGGCGACGGCCGGTGCCACCGGGGCTGCAGTCTCTCTCTCCACCCCCGCGCCCGGCCCCATCAGGCGGCCTCCGAGCGGAATACCGGCCACGAGGCCAACCACGAGCGCCACGAGCATCGTCACTGTCTTGTTCATACGTATGACTCCCTGAACCCTGAACCGCCCAAAGCCCGAAGCCAAGAACCCCACGCCTCGAGCCCTGCCCCATCCCTGCCCCCTGACTCGTCCGCTCCCTCCACGCGCGTCAACCTTCCTACCGCGTTGTCGGCCCCGCGACGTCCACACCCACGAGCTTCGCCCGGCCGAGCGACGCCTTCACGAACCCCGACGCGCGCACCTCGGCGAGGAAACGATTGAGATATGCCAGGTGCGACGCCTGTCCCTTGGCCACCACGATCGCTTGCGTCGTCTGCATGAAGTCGTCCGGGAGCACGCGCAGCGTCGGGAACTCGCGCACGAGTTCCTCCATCCGCGTGCGGTTCGCCCCGACCGCGTGGACCTGCCCACCGAGCAGCATCTTCGCCAGCTCGGCGTTCGGGGGCGCCGCCGGCAGCGAATCGAGCCGCGCCGCCTTCAGGGTCTCGCGCAGGTACACCTCCTGGCTCTGCCCCCGGATGGCGGCGACCGTGACACCGGCGCGGTCGACATCCGCCGAGCGCTTCAGGAGAGAATCGCCGCGCACGGCGTAGACGCTGCCCGTCACCGAGTAGTCGTCGGAGAAGTCCACCTGCGCGGCGCGCGCCTTCTCGTACGCGAGAAATCCGATGTCGACCTTTCCGTCCCGCACGCTGTCGAGCACCGCGCCAGCCGACGGCAGCGGCGAGATCTCGAACTTCACGTCCAGGCGCCGTGCCAGCTCGCGTACCAGGTCGGCCGCCGGTCCGGTGACGGTCCCTGCCGGATCGACGCGCCCCTGGTTGGGATTGTTCCCGATGAAGGAGGCCCGCAGCACACCGGTGGGCGCGAGCTCTGCGGTCTGGAGCGGCAAGGCAAGGGCAAGCACGAGCAGGACGAATATCGACGGCATGGGCGTGAGTCTACTATCGATTCGGTGCGACTGGTGGCCCTGAAACGCCGTGTGCGGCGCTGCCGTATTGATGCAGGTGAAGGGTGACATGACGCGCTGGCTGGTTTCGTGCGTCCTGGTCCTGGCTGCGGGCGGCGCGGCCGACGCGCATCACTCCATTGCGGGCTATTACAACACCTCGCTCGAGGCGACGGTCGACGGCGTCGTGACGGAGTTCCGGTTCGTCAACCCTCACCCGTTCCTCGTCGTCGAAATCCGGCGAGACGGCGCCGCCGAGCGGTGGCAGCTCGACATGGACAATCGTTTCGAGCTGGCGCAGATCGGGTTCACCGAGACCACTCTGAGGCCCGGCGACCGGGTCGTGGTCGCCGGCAACCCGGCCCACCGCGAGCCGCGTCGCCTGTACATCCGGCGTCTCGACCGGCCGGCCCGACGGTTTCAGCTACCACCAGGCCGGCAACCGCCCCCAGTTGCGGCCTCGGACGCGCTGAGTGCAGATCCGATAGAATCCGTTTCTTCCGCTCTACCACCGACCATGCCGCCACAATCGACCAACGGAAGGGAGCGTCCGCCAGCCCGTCCCGCCTCGCCCCAGGCTTCCGCCGACCAGGCGCTGGCGCACCTGGATCTGGCCGATCGAGAGCGACTGCTCAAGGCGATCGTCGATGCCGAGCCCGAGTGCGTCAAGCTGCTCGACGCCGACGGTTCGCTCCTCATGATGAATCCGGCGGGCCTGCAGATGATCGAAGCCGAGGGGTTCGAGCAGATCCGAGGCGCCTGTGTCTCTTCGCTCGTGGAGGAGGAGCACCGGGAGGCGTTCCGCGCGCTCACCGCGCGCGTCTTCCGGGGCGAGAGCGGCACGCTCGAGTTCCGCATCACTGGCCTCAAGGGCACACCGCGCTGGCTGGAAATGCACGCCGTCCCGCTGCGCGACGAACGCGGGACGATTGCCGCCGCGCTCGGCATTACCCGCGATATCACCGATCGCAAGCTGGCCGACGCGGCGCTCCGCGAGAGCGAGAAGAACTTCCGAACGCTGTTCGAGCAGGCGACCGACGGCATCTTCGTCTGCGACGACGAGCGGCGGTTCCTCGACGTCAATCCTGCCGGTTGCCAAATGATCGGCTACGGGCGCGACGAGTTGATCGGCCTGCCAGTCGAAACGTTCGTGATGCCGGAGGATCAGCCTCGCGTGGGGCAGGAAGCGACGCGGCTGGCCGGCGTGCAGGCGAGCACGAGCGAATGGCGCGCCCGGCGCAAGGACGGCTCGGTCTTCATCGCCGAGGCGGTGGCCACACGCCTCTCGGACGGCCGCTTCCAGACCTTCGCCCGCGATGTCACCGAGCGCAGGCGCGTGGAGTCGGCGCTGCGCGAGAGCGAAGACCGCCTCCGCCGCGCCGCGCGAGCCGGCCGTGTCGGCCTGTGGGATTGGGATCTGCCGACGAACAAGGTGTACTACTCACCCGAATGGAAGCGCCAAATCGGCTTCGAGGAGGACGAGGTCGGCGACACGTTGGAGGAATGGCAGAGCCGCGTCCACCCGGACGACCTCTCCGGGGTGCTCGAGCAAACAAAGGTCTGTGTCGAGGGCAGCCGGCCGGAGCTCGAGACGGAGTTCCGGTTCCGCCACAAGGACGGGTCGTACCGGCGCATTCTGTCGCACGCCTCGCTCGTCTTCGATGACGCCGGCAGGCCGGTGCGGATGCTGGGCTCTCACGTCGACGTCACCGAGCGCACCGAGCTCCAGACGCAGTTGCTCCAGGCGCAGAAGATGGAGACCGTCGGACGGCTGGCGGGCGGCGTCGCCCACGACTTCAACAACCTCCTGACCATCATCAACGGCACGGCCGACCTCATGATCGCCGGCCTCCACGACGGCAGCCCCCTGCGGGCCGACCTCGAAGAGATCCGCCTGGCGGGCGAGCGCGCCGCCGGCCTGACGCGGCATCTGCTCGCCGTGAGCCGCCAGCAGATCCTCCAGCCGGACGTGATCGATCTGAACACCATCCTCCTTGGCATGCAGCCGATCCTGCAGCGGCTCGTCGGCGAGGACGTCAAGATGGTGCTCGCGATCGCCGGCGACCTCTGGTGCGTCAAGGCGGATCCGACCCAGGTCGAGCAGGTCATCCTCAACCTCGCCGTCAACGCCCGCGACGCGATGCCCGGCGGCGGCACGCTGACGATCGAGACGCGCAACATCGCGGCCGGAGCGTCGCCGCACCAGCAGCAGCGGGAACCGCAGGTGATGCTCGCCGTCGGTGACACCGGCGTCGGCATGGACGAGGCGGCTCTCGAGCACGCGTTCGAGCCGTTCTTCACGACCAAGGCGCCGGGCAAGGGGACGGGCCTCGGGCTGTCGACGGTCTACGGCATCGTCAGGCAGAGCGGCGGAACGGTGTGGGTCAACAGCCGCCCCGGCGCGGGAACGACCTTCACGGTGTATCTGCCGCGGGTCGACGCGGCGCCAACCAGACGGCCGCCCGCCGCGCCGCCGGCGGTCGTCGACGGCCACGAGACCATTCTCGTCGTCGAAGACGAGACGGCGCTCCGGACGCTGACGAAACGAATTCTCGCGTCGGCCGGCTACCGCGTGGTCGACGCGGGAAACGGCGCCGAGGCGCTCCACCTGCTCGAACGCTTTTCCGACTCGATCCACCTGCTGGTCACCGACATGGTCATGCCGGGCATGAACGGGCGGGAGCTGGCCACGCGCGTGGTCGAACGGCGCTCGGACATCAAGGTCCTGTACATGACGGGCTACACGACGGACGCGCTGCTGCGCCAGGGCGTGCTCGAGGCGACCGATCGGGTTCTCACCAAGCCGTTCACCGCCCAGGAGCTGCGACGGAGGATCCGGAACACGCTCGATTCCTAGCGCAGGACCTAGATTTCCAGGCCTGCCACCTCGAGTCTTGCGCCCCGCGTCTTGAGTTTCGTGAGGTAGATCCCCGCCCCGATGACCGTCATCACCGAGACGCTCAGCACGCCGGACAGCCACACGCCCTGGTACTCGGCGAGCGGGCCGGTGTCGGCGCCGCGCAGCGCGATCCCCAGGTAGCCGCTCGAGGCGAGCGAGGTGGCGCCGACGAGCTGCCCGCACATGTTCACGAAGCCCGTGATGGACGCGGTCTTGTCGGGGCCGTAGGTCTCCGAGACCGACGCGGTGATGAGCGTGAAGCAGTTGACCGCCGTCCCGGCGAGCACCGCCACCACGGCGAGCAGCCAGAGCCCGGTCACGCGCATCGACAGCAGTTGGAACAGCACCACGGTCAGAACGAGCCAGCCGATGACGACGGCAACTCGGGAAATACCGCGCCGGACCAGGACGTCGGACACCTTGCCGGCCAGTGGGACACCGAGACCGCGGCCGATCATCGAATACGCGACGGTCGCGAACAGGCCGCCCGTCACCACGGCGGCGTTCGTCTCGTAGCCGTGGGCGGCGGCATAGACGTCGGCCATGTAGATGGAGATCCACGCCTGCGCCGTGCGCGTGCCCACCATGAACCCGGCAAAGAGCGCCGTATAGCACCAGAGGTACGGGTCGGCGAGCAGCCGCCACGTGAACGGCTTCTTCGTCGTCGCGGGCTGGCCGGGCGGCGCCGACCGCAGGAAGAGGAAGCACAGCAGGCCCATCAAGACGATGGCGATCGCCATCGTATTGGTCGCCTGCCGCCATCCCGAGGCAAACGAGAGGGCGACGACCGGCAGCAGGAAGTAGGCGCACCCCTCGCCGATCGCGCCGCCCATCCCGCCGAAGGCCGATTGACTGAAGCCGCGCTCGTTGGGCGGAAACCAGCGCGCGACCCCGCCCGACACCGAGACGTACGCGGCGGCGGCGGCCACGCCCGCGGCGGCGCGCCAGACGAGGAGCGCCGCCTGAGACTGACTGGAGGCGAACCCGACCATCGTCGCCGCCGTGAGCAGGATGCCGAGCGTGGCGGCGATCCGGCTCCCGAGCTTGTCCGCGGCAAGGCCCCACGGCATCTGGCACAGGGCGTACGCGTAGAAGAACGCCGCGCCGAGCAGCCCCAGCGTGCCCCGGTCGAGATCGAAATCGGCCTGCATGAACCGCTGGATGCCCGTGTAGTTCTGACGGGCGAAATGGCTGGTGGCATAGGCGAGGATGCCGAAGACGAGGATGACCCAGCGGTACGCGGCCGGCGGCATCACGACCCTGCGTAGATCCAGAAGTCACCGACAAGGCAGGCGCCCGACGGCGGCAACGGGCCGGGTACTTGCACGGCGGCGAACGGGTGGGGCTGCTTCCCGTAGCGATCGGACCAGGCCGCCGAGACGCCGGCGAAGTCCCTGATGTCGGTCAGGAAATACTGCGTCCGGAGAACGTTGCGCATGGACACTCCGGCGGCCTTGCAGACCGCCTCGGCGTAGGAGAGCACCATCGCGCCCTGCGCCTGGCCCCTCAAGCTCAGGCCGTCGAGCGCGGCCGCGTGCTCGACCGACGGCACCAGCCCGTCGCGCCCAACCGCCATCAGACCGGAGGGGAAGACCAGATCGCCGGCGCGCACGCACGGTCCCCAGGCCGCCAGGGGCGGGACGGCGACCTCGACCACTTGCTTGCGGCGTGCGGCGTTGTTCTTGAGCGCGATCACGTTGATCTCGAGCATGCTCTCGGAGCTGGAATAGTCCTTGGCCGGTACCACCGTCAGCGCGCATGGGATGTCACGGAAGTACTGCGCCCACACGTCCAGGAACTCCGGAATGTTCTCCACGCCGCGGACGTACGCCTGCGCCTTGAGGCTCTGCTCGAGTGACGATCCGGCCGCCTGCAGCGAGGGCGCCAGCCGCTGCCTGATCACGTAGTGCACCTGCCGGCGGAAACTCGTCTCCCCTTGCCAGCGGCTCGTCGCTGGAACCTCCACGCCCGGAGCGAGCCTGCCGTCCTGAAGGGCCTGATTGCCGGCGACGAAGACGAAGTCGTTGACCGCCACCGCCGGCGTATAGCCGGAGGGCGAGAGCGGCTCGCCGGGAAAGGCAACCTTTTCGAGCGTCCAGCCCGGGCCCGGAACGATCGCGATCAGGGAGGTATGGATGTTCGCGCGCGCGCTGAAGCAGCGCTCCATGATGATCGAGGTGCTCGGCGGGATGTAGGCGCCGAACTCGGCAAACCGCGCCAGGTGGTAGGCCGACACGGCCGAACCCGTCGTGTAGTACTGGTCGAGGCGGACGGCGTTGGCGAGGTCGGAACCGAATTCCCTGAGGATCGTCCGCATCCGCCCGAGGATGTAATCGGCCTCACGGCGCAGCGGCGGCCGGCCGCTCAGGCGATTGCCCGCCGGCCCCTCGACGTCCGGCGCGAGCCCTCTTTCGAAATCATAGGCCTCGTGGCCGTTGAGAAAGAGCCATGGCCCCGCCTTGACGGCGTAGGCGTAGCTCGTGGCGCTCCCGGCGAGACGTTCGACCGACTTGACGGCGAGGGCGGACCCCCCTTGCGCTCGAGCGCCCCTCGAGGACGCCAGGGCGGCCGCGAGCGTGACGCCGCCCAGGAGAAAGCCGCGCCGGTCGATGCTGCCCTGCATCACGACACGCCCGCCGCAACCGTCGGCATCAGGAGATCCGCGAGCGCCGACACCTCCTCGACCCGCTCCACATCGGCCAGCGCCGCCCAGGCGCGGGAGGCGGCGTCGCCGGCCAGCGTCCGCCGCGCGCACGCTTTGAACTTCGCGGCGAGCTCGTCCTCGCTCGCGGGCCGGGCCGGGTAGCCCCGGGCGCCGTCGGCGGCCGCGGTGAGCACGCGCCCGCCGCGCAGCCGCAGCGTCACGCGCGCGTGCGAGAGCGGCGCGGTAGCATCGAACGCTGGGTCTACGCGCATCGTCACCTTCGGCATCACCGCCCGGATCGCCGAGGCGTGGATCCGGTCTGGAGCAAACGTGCCGATCCCGACTTCGCCGTCGACGACGGCCGCCGCCGCGCAGAACGGCATGCTGAACTTTCCCTCCAGATCCGTGGAGGGCCAATCATAGATCAGCAGGCGCGGCGTCATGGAGTCGACCTCGATCTCGATCGCCTCCACGTCGTCCGCAGTGAAGCGTTCGCGCCGGCGAAGATCGAGCAGCAGGTCGAGCGTCGGGTGCGTGGCGGCGCACGACGGGTACAGCTTGACGGTGATGCCGGTCGCCAGAATCTCCCACTGTAGGGCGGGTCCTGTGGACCCGCCTGGGCCCTCGAGATCGACGACCGCACCCGCGAGCGTCTCCTGCTGGGCGTCCATCGCGGAGAGCAGCCCCTGCGGTCCGTCGAGCGATCGCTCGCTGGCCGTGTACCCGCGCCTGGCCAGGAGCGCCGCCGTCACTCCGTTACGGGCCGCCATGCCCGCGTGCAGCGGCTTGACCATGCTCCCGAGGTTTTCCTTCAGCCCGCAGGCCGACGAGGCGGCGATGCCGAGCGCATGGCCCGCCTCGAGGGGCGCGAGGCCAAGCACGCGAGCGGCGGCAGCCGCGGCGCCAATCGTGCCGATCGTCGACGTGCAGTGCCAGCCGCGTTCGTGGTAGTGCCTCGGGTTCATCACTTTGCCCAGGCGGCACTCGATTTCGAAGCCGACGCCGTAGGCGTCGACGAGCGCGCGGCCGGACGCCCGCGCCATCTCGCCGGCGGCGAGCGCCGCGGGAAGCAGCGCGCAGCTCGGATGCGCGAGCGACACGAAGCACATGTCGTCGTAGTCGAGCGCGTGGGCGGCGACGCCGTTGGCGAGCGCCGCCCAGCTCGCGCCCGTCCGGAGCGGTGTGCCGACGACCGCGCATCGCCCGCGGCCCTCGTCGGACGCCATCGCCTGCACGAGCCGCGCGGCCGGTTCAACCGCGCCGGCCAGCGTCACGCCAACGGTGTCGCGGACGGCGGCGGCCGCCCGGTCGCGCGCCTGCGGCGGCGGCGCGGCGCGCGCGACGAACTCCGCCAGGAGCGCCACCTCGCGCGTCATCAGTAGGACCTCGGCAGCCCGAGCACGTGCTCGGCCACGTAGCTCAGAATCAGGTTGGTCGAGACGGGCGCCACCTGATAGAGGCGCGTCTCCCGGAACTTCCGCTCGACGTCGTACTCCTCGGCGAAGCCGAAGCCGCCGTAGGTCTGCACGGCGACGTTGGCGGCCTCCCACGAAGCATCGGCCGCCAGCAGCTTCGCCATGTTCGCCTCCGCGCCGCACGGCTCGCCGCGGTCGAACAGCTCGGCGGCGCGGACGCGCATCAGGTCGGCCGCCTCCACGTTGACGTGGGCGCGGGCGATCGGAAACTGCACGCCCTGGTTCTGCCCGATCGGCCGCCCGAAGACGACGCGCTCCTTCGCGTAGCGGGTGGCGCGCTCGACGAACCAGCGGCCGTCGCCGACGCACTCGGCCGCAATCAGGATCCGCTCCGCGTTCAATCCGTCCAGCAGATACCGGAAGCCCTTCCCCTCCTCCCCGACGAGGTGTCCCACCGGCACCTTCAAACCATCGAAAAAGATCTCTGTCGTGGAGTGATTCATCATCGTCCGGATGGGCCGGATCGTGAGGCCGTGCCCGACCGCCTCGCGCATGTCGACCAGGAGCATCGACAACCCGTCGGTGCGCTTCTTCACCTGCTCCACCGGCGTCGTCCGGGCCATGAGCAGCATCAGGTCGGAGTACTCCGCGCGCGAGATCCAGACCTTCTGTCCGGTGACGACGTAGTGGTCGCCCTGGCGCACGGCCACGGTCTTGAGCTGCGTGGTGTCGGAGCCGGTGGTCGGTTCCGAGACGCCGAACGCCTGCAGGCGCAGCGTGCCGCCGGCGATCGCAGGGAGGTACGTCCGCTTCTGCGCCTCGCTGCCGTGCCGCAGCAGCGAGCCCATGATGTACATCTGCGCGTGGCACGCGGCGGCGTTGCCGCCGCAGCGGTTGACCTCCTCCAGGATGATGGCGGCCTCGGCGATGCCCAGCCCCGACCCGCCGTATTCGGCGGGGATGAGCGCCGCGAGAAAGCCCGCCTCGGTCAGCGCGCGCACGAACTCCTCGGGATACCCCCGCTCGGCGTCGAGGCGCCGCCAGTAGGCATCAGGGAAGCGCGCGGAGATCTCGCGGATGCTCTGCCGCAGGCTCCGGTGCAACTCCGCCCGCTCGTCCACGACCATGCTCATCGGTTGGGTCTACCCGAAGGCCTTCGGCCCGAGCAGCGCCTCCCGGAACCGGTTCTTGATGTGCGTGCCGTCGCGCAGCGGGACCCGCAGCGGCGGCTGGTTCGCGAGCACCTTCACGACGAGCAGCACCGGCCCGGCGCCGCCGTACAGCGCCGGCAGCGCCCGGTCCAGCTCCTCGGCGGTCGTCACCGTGCTGGCCGCCGGAAAACCCGCCGCGCGCGCCATCGCGGCCAGATCCACGCCGCGGGCGGTGTGCGACGCCTGCATGCCGGTTTCGCCGTACCGCTCGTTGTCGAGCACGACCACCGACAGGTTGGACGGGCGCGCGGCGCCGATGGTCGCAAGGCCGCCGAGGCCCATCAGCAGCTCGCCGTCGCCGGTCAGCACCAGCACGCGGCGAGATGGCTGCGCCAGCGCCAGCCCGAGGCCGAGCACGGCCGCGCCGCCCATGGCGCCCCACAGATAGAAGTTGCACGGGGAATCGGCGGTCGCGGCGACGTCCCATGTGGGCGAGCCGAGGCCGGTCACGAGGAGCGCGCTGCCCCGCGCCCGCAGGATGGCAGAGACGGCGTCTCGACGGTCGAGCATCAGTCGAACTTCTTCGCGCCGATAAAGCGCTGGCCCACGAGCAGCGCCACGGCCCGGTTCGAGACAAACGCCATCTGCGCCGCCGCGGCGACCCCTGGCGCCAGATCACCTGCGGCCTCCAGGTGTTGCACGATCACGCCGCAGGTGGCGAGGACGACGGGGGCCGCCTGCCCCATCGGCACCTGCCACGGGTTCGTTTCTCCCCACTGCCCGCGCATCGTGACGATCATCAACAGCGGAAAGCGGCACTCCTCGACGAGCGACAGCATGTTGACGCAGTTGCCGACGCCGCTCGACTGCATCAGCAGCACGCCGCGCACGCCGCCGAGCCAGGCGCCGGCCAGCAGCGCCACCCCCTCCTCCTCGGTGGTCAGCGACACGGTCCGCATGCCCGCGTCGGCGTGACAGCGCTCGATCAGATCCTTGTGCCCGGCGTCGGGCACGTAGGCGACCTGACCGATCTGCGCCTCCTTGAGCGCCTGGTAGATGTCCTGCGACCAGACGGATTGGTCGAGCGAGTCGTCCGGCACGTGGCAGCCCAAATCATACCGGGAAGCGGCGCCCTTGACCCCGCTTCGCTCGACCGGGGACGATAGGACTCGCTGATGACCCACCGAGCGGCGCCTTCCGGCGATCGGCCCACCGGAAGGATCACCGGCACACGGTCGCCCGTCTGCGCGCGCAGCGGGATGATTGCCACGAGCCAGCCGCTCGCCTCCGCGGCCGGCCTGCAGGCGCTCCAGGAAGGCGGCAACGCGATTGACGCCGCCGTCACCGCCGCCGCCGTCCTCGCCGTAGTCGAGCCGACGATGACGGGAGTCGGCGGCGACCTGTTCGCCATCGTCCACGACGGCAGGTCCGGCACGCTCAAAGGTCTCAATTCGAGCGGTCGCGCGGGATCGCGGGCCGACCCTGACGCGCTCACCGCGCGGGGGCTCGCGGCGATGCCGCTGCACGGACCGCTCACCGTTACCGTGCCCGGCTCGGTTGCCGGCTGGGCCGGGCTGCTCCAGGAGTACGGATCGATTCGGCTGGCCCGGGCGCTTGCTCCGGCGATCCACTACGCCCGCGAAGGATTTCCCGTGTCGGAAATCGTGGCGGCCCAGTGGGACGCGGTCGCGCCGCGCCTCGCCACCGACGCGGAAGCAAGCCGGGTCCTGCTGCCCGGCGGCCGTGCGCCCGCGGCCGGGACGATCTTCCGCAATCCCGATCTGGCGGCCACGCTGGAGCAGATCGCGAGCGGCGGCCCCGAGGCCGTGTACGGAGGACCCATTGGGGCGGCCATTGCCGCACATGTCGCGGGGCGCGGAGGCTTTCTGACGGTTGCCGACCTCGCGGCGCATCGGGCCGACTGGGTGGAGCCGGTCTCGACGACGTACCGCGGCCACAGGGTGCATGAGTTGCCCCCGAACACGCAGGGGTTCGTGGCGCTCGAGATGCTCAATATTCTCGAGGGATACGACGTGCGGTCGATGGGACACAACAGCGCCGACTACCTGCACGTCTACGCCGAGGCGAAGCGGATCGCGTTTGCCGACCGGGCGGCGCATCTGGCCGATCCGGCCCGCGTGCCCTCGGCACTGCTCCAACTTCTGGTCTCGAAGGAGTACGCGGCGGAGCGCCGGAAGCAGATCGATGGACGCCGGGCCGCCCCCCGGTACGAGCCCGCCCCACCCCAGCCCTACGTAGGGCGGGGTCCGCGTAGCGGACCCGCCGTCGAACGCCGGGGGGACACCGTGTACCTGGCGGCGGCGGATCGTTTCGGCAACGTCATCTCGCTCATCAACTCGCTGTTCGACAGCTTCGGCTCCGGCCTCGTCGTCCCCGGCACGGGCATCGCGCTCCATTCCCGCGGCGCCGGCTTCACGCTGCGGGCTGGCCATCCGAACCGGCTCGCGCCGGGCAAGCGGCCGGCCCATACGCTCGTGCCGGCGTTCCTCGCGGGCGAGCACACGGTCATGGCCTTCGGCGTCATGGGCGCCGACAACCAGGCGCAGGCGCACGCGCAGATCGTCGCCAACATGGTCGACTTCGGGATGAACGTGCAGGAGACGGGCGAGGTCGCGCGGGTGCGGCATCTCGAAGAGGGGCTCGCCCTGGAATCGGGCGTGAGCGAGCCGGTGCGCGCCGAGCTGCGCGCCCGCGGACACGCGGTGCACGACGGCCGCGGCCTGATGGGCGGCTATCAGGCGGTGCGGCTCGACAGGCGGACCGGGGTTCTCGAAGGCGGGTCCGATCCGCGCAAGGACGGACTCGCCATCGGCTGGTAGACCATCCGAGCGGCGACATGGTCTGTCACGGATTCACACGGCCACCAGCGAGTTGCCCGCCAGCAGGCGACTCGGGAGTATTCCCATTGTGGGGAGCGCATGGGCCTCGCCGTCGGTTCGATCTTCTGCGGCTCACCGCCCTGGACGATTTCCGCAACTGCTCGTCCATACGGCGTGACCCCGGTCATCGAGTGCGGCCCGGCGCTGTTCCGGCGATCGACGTGCGATTCAACGGAGAGATCGGACTTGCAGCTCGCAAGCAGCAGACAGGACAAGACAGCGCTGAAGACCATCACAAGCGCACTCGTCACCGAATATCGCCACCAGAATCCACCAACGCACGATTGAAGCGCGGGCACGAGAGCCGAGTTCGAGCACATGGCACGCCCGCGGCCGAAATCTTCAGCGACGCGGAGGGAAGGGTGGGGCGAGCGCGTGGCTCACGATCGGCGAAGCTACCTCGACGCTGCAGCGTGGGTTCGGCCGGCTGGCGCTGATGTACGATGCCTTAGTGAGGTCATCGCGGGCCAGAGAGGAGCTGCTCAGCATCGAATCGCTCGAAGAGCACGCGCGCCGCCTCGCCGCGCTGCTCTCGATCGCGCCGCGCCAGTCTGGCGGCGGACGCGGCCACCTGCGCCAACTCAAGCAGCACATGCGCGCCCTGCGCAGCGTCTACACCGCGCTGGCGGAGGACGCCCGGCAGGAATCGATGACGCCGGCTGCCGAGTGGCTCCTCGACAACTTCCATATCATCTCGTCCGCCGCGCGAGACATCCATCACGATCTTCCGCCGTCGTTCTTCCGCCGGTTGCCGCGCGTCGCCGCCGACGAGTTCGCCGGACTCCCCCGCATCTACGCGCTGGCGCTGGAGCTGATCGGGTCGAGCGCCGGACGGCTCGACGCGCCGCGCCTGCAACGGTTCATCAGCGCGTTCCAATCGGTCACGCCGCTAACAATGGGCGAGCTGTGGGCGTGGCCGAGCGCGCTGAAGCTCGCGCTGCTGGACCACCTGCGCGAGCGCGGCGACGTGCTCGCGGTCAACCGTCTGCACCGGCTCGCCGCCGACCGGCTCGCGACCTTCATCGAGGCCGGACCGGCCGACGGCGGCGCGTGGCCGGCGCATCCCCACCATGCCTTCGTCACGCGCCTGCTGCAGCGATCACGCGCCCTCGGCGCCATCGCGTCCGGTCTGCATGTCCAGCTGGAGACGATGCTCGCCGCGCGGGGCCAGACGATCGAGGACGCGATTCGAGCCGAGGGGCAGCATCAGGCCACTGAACAGGCTGGCATGGCCAATCTTATTGGCAGCCTCCGGCTGATCTCGACCTTCGACTGGAGCGAGTTCTTCGAGAGCGTCAGCCTCGTCGAGCAGGTACTCCAGCGCGACCCGGCCGGCGTCTACGGTCAGATGGACTTCCGCAGCCGCGACCGGTATCGGCACGCCGTCGAGGAGCTGGCGCCGCCGACCGGCGAAGGCCAGCTGCTGCTCGCGCTCAAGAGCGTGGAGCGCACACGCCAGATCCATGTGCGGACGCCCGAGGCGCGGGCGGCGCACGTCGGCTATCACCTGATCGGCCCCGGACGGCGGCTGTTCGAGCGCAGCGTCGCGTGGCAGCCGAATCTTCAGCAACGTGTGCGGCGCGTCTTCTTCGCGTGGGCCACGCCCGGGTACCTCGGCACAATCGCCCTCGGCACGGCGCTTCTCGTCGGCATCGCTGTCGTCTACGCCTGGCTGCATAGCTGGCGCGGTGCAGCGCTGGTCGCCGTCGCGCTGCTGGCCGCGATTCCGGCGAGCGAGATCGTCATCCAGCTGCTACAGCGGATGATCAGCTACCTGATTCCGCCGCGGCGACTCCCGCGGATCGAGTTCGACGCCGTCCCTGCGTCGGCGCGGACGATGGTGATCGTCCCGACGCTGCTCGACAGCGTGGCGCGGGTCGAGGGCCTGATCGCGCACCTCGAGGTGCAGGCGCTCGGCAACATCGATCCCCACATCCACTTCGCCCTGCTCAGCGATTTCCCGGACGCGGCCAGCGAGACGTTGCCGGGCGACGCGGCGATCCTGGCGGCCGCACGCTCGGGAATCGCCGCGCTCAACGCCAAGTACGCGGACGGCGCCGCCGATCGGTTCTTCCTGTTCCACCGGTTGCGTCAGTGGAACGATCGCGAAGGGCTCTGGATGGGATGGGAGCGCAAGCGCGGGAAGATCGAGGAGTTCAACCGCCTGCTGCGCAGCGCCACCGACACGAGCTTCGCCGTCTGCGTCGGCGACCTGTCGATCCTGCCGCAGGTCAGGTACTGCATCACCCTCGACAGTGATACGCGGCTGCCGAGAGGTGTGGGGCGCGAGCTGATCGGGATCATCTGCCACCCCCTGAATCGCCCGACGTTCGACCCCCAGGTCGGCCGCATCACTGAAGGCTACGGGATCCTGCAGCCTCGCATCAGCGTCACTTTCATGAGCGCCGCCGGATCGCTGTTCGCGCGCCTCTACTCGGGGCACACCGGCGTCGATCCGTACACGACGGCGGTCTCCGACATCTATCAGGACCTCTTCAACGAGGGCATCTTCACCGGCAAGGGGGTGTACGACGTCGAGGCGTTCACCGCGGCGCTCGAGGGCTCGGTGCCGGAGAACGCCCTGCTCTCGCACGACCTCTTTGAAGGCCTGCACGCGCGAGTCGCGCTTGTGTCCGACGTCGAGCTAGTTGACGAGTATCCGTCAAGCGTGCTGTCGCACGCGCGCCGGCAGCACCGCTGGATCCGGGGCGACTGGCAGATCCTCTTCTGGCTGTTCCCGTTCGTGCCCGGACCGCGCGGCCTCAGGCGGAACCGGCTGCCGATCATCGGGCGCTGGAAGATCCTGGACAACCTGCGGCGCAGCCTCGTGGCACCCACGCTGCTGGCGCTGCTCGTCGCGGGGTGGACGGTGCTGCCCGGTCCGCGGTGGTTTTGGACGCTCGCGGTGCTCGGCGTGGCCGCGTCGCAGCTCCTGCCCGTGCTGGCGCGCCTCGTCGTTGGCCCGCGGCGGGCGCAGTCGATTCCTGTGTTCCTGGCGAACGTGAGGCGGGATGCGGGGACGGCGCTGGCGCAGGTGACGCTCACTCTCACTTTCCTCGCGTTTCACGCCTTCGACACGGTGCATGCGATCGGCGTGACGCTCGTGCGCCTCACGGTCACTAGGCGCCGCCTGCTGGAATGGGAGACGGCGGCGACCACGGCAGCCCGGGCTGCCGGGCTGGTCGGTCAGCGGCGCCTGCGGCGCTTCGTGGCCGAGATGGTCTCCAGCCCTATCATCGCCGCCGTTGTCTTTGCGGCGATCGTCTTGAGAACGCCCGAGGCCTTGCCGGCCGCGGCGCCGTTCCTGCTCCTCTGGGCGTTCGCGCCCGCGGTCGCCTACTGGCTCAGCCTGCCGGTCGGCGCCCGCGTGCGGCCGCTGAGCGATCGGGAGCGCACGGTGCTGCGGCGGACGGCCCGCAGGACCTGGCGCTACTTCGAGACGTTCGTGACCGAGGCGGACGCGTGGCTGGTGCCCGACAACTACCAGGAGGATGGCGACGCGCCGAAGCTCGCGCGCCGCACCTCACCGACCAACATCGGGATGGGCCTGCTGTCTACGCTGGCCGCCCACGACCTCGGTTACATCTCCACCGAGGCGCTCTGCCGCCGCCTCGATGCGACGCTGCGAACGCTCGAGAGCCTGGAGCGGTACAAGGGGCACTTCCTGAACTGGTACGACACGGCGACGCTGGCCCCGCTGCACCCGCGGTACGTCTCGACGGTGGACAGCGGCAACCTCGCCGGCGCGTTAATGGCCCTCGCGCAGGGAGTGCTCGAGCTCGAACGCCGTCCGCAGACGGTCGCGCAGCGGCTTGCTGGCGTCGCCGACGCCGCGGACCTGCTCGCCGAAGCCTCCGCGACGGTCACGGCCGGCGGCCTCGATCGGCAGACGCTCGTTGACGTCAATCGCCTGGCGCGCGCCATCGTCCGGGCAACGCGCAGCGAACGGCCCGAGCCGGAGATCCGTGCGTCGGTCGAGACGCTCGGCCTCGAGCTCGCCGCAGTTGGCGTGAGACTCGGCGATCCCGACGGCCCCGCGTCCGGCGAGGACCTCGCCCACTGGTATCGCGCGGTCCTTGACGCGATCCCGCGGGCGACGGCCGACGCGCCGCCACCGGCGGTGCCACTGGCGGCTTTCGCGGCCCGGATGTCGGCGCTTGCGGACGCGATGCGGTTCGACTTCCTGTACGACCGCCGGCGCCGGATCTTCTCCATCGGCTACCGCCTCGCCGACGCCGAGGGGCCGGGGCGGCCGGACGCGTCGTTCTACGACCTGCTCGCCTCCGAAGCGCGCCTCGCCAGCTTTGTCGCGATCGCCAAGGGCGACGTCCCGCAGCACCACTGGTTCCACCTCGGGCGCCTCGTTACCAACATGGACGGCCGCGCCACGCTGATGTCGTGGGGCGGCACGATGTTCGAGTACCTGATGCCGCAGCTGCTGATGCGGACCTTCCCCGGCACGCTGCTGGATCAGAGCTGTCGCGCGAGCGTGCGGCGCCAGATCGAGTACGGCCGGCAGCGCCACGTGCCGTGGGGCATCTCGGAGTCGGCGTATGCCTTCACCGATCGCGAGGGCAACTATCAGTACCGTGCGTTCGGCGTGCCCGGCCTGGGCCTCAAGCGCGGGTTGTCCACCGACCTGGTGATCGCCCCCTACGCCACCGCGCTGGCGAGCCTCGTGACGCCGTCGGCCGCGGCGGACAATCTGGAACGGCTGGCGGAGGTGGGCCTGGAGGGGAGATTCGGCTTCTACGAGGCGCTCGATTACAGTCCGCGCCGGCGCGACGTGGACGCAGATGCCGCGGCGGTGCCGGCCGTGGTGCGCGCCTACTTCGCGCACCACCAGGGGATGTCGCTCGTCGCGCTGGCCAACGTGGTCTTTCACGACGTGTTCGTCTTCCGCTTCCATGCGGATCCGCGCGTGCAGGCGACGGAGCTGCTACTGCAGGAGCGCGTCCCCCGCGAGGCGATCCTGTCGGAGCCGCGTCCGGCGGAGAGCGAGATGGCGCCCCCCACGCTGCCGGTCTACGCGACGCGCCGCTTCCGCACGCCGCACTCGACGAGCGTGCACACGCACTTTCTCTCGAACGGACGGTACACGGCCGCGGTCACCAATGCCGGTGGCGGCTTCAGCGTGTGGCGCGACACGGCGGTGACGCGGCGCCGCGACGATCGCACCTCCGACGGCGGCGCCCACTATGTCTACCTGCGCGATCCTTGGTCGGGCCGCGTGTGGGCGGCTACTTACCAGCCGGTCTGCGCGGAGCCGGACCGGTTCGACGTGACGTTCGACCTCGACAAGATCACGTTCCGTCGCCGCGACGCCGACATCGAGACGCAGCTCGAGATCACGGTCTCGTCGGAGGACGATGTCGAGGTGCGCCGGCTGACGATCGTCAACCGCGGCGCGCAGACCCGCGAGATCGAGGTGACCAGCTACGCGGAGATCGTGCTGGGACGCCCCGAGGACGACCTGGCGCACCCGGCGTTCGGCAAGCTGTTCATCGAGACGGAGTTCGATCCGCAGAGCGCGGGTCTGCTCTTCCATCGCCGCCCGCGCGGCACCGACGAGTCGCCGATCGTGGGCTTCCATGTGCTCGGCGTGGACGGCCCGCGGCTGGGCGGCGCCGTGGAATGGGAAACCGACCGCGCCCGCTTCGTCGGTCGCAGCCGGTCGCCGGCGAATGCGATCGCTCTCGACGGCCGCGCGCTGTCGGGCACGACCGGCGCGGTGCTCGACCCGATCGGCGCGCTGCGCGAGCGCGTCCGCCTAGCGGCCGGCGCGGTCGTGCGCGTGAGCTTCGCCACCGGCGTGGCGCCGGATCGCGCGGCCGCGCTCGCGCTCGCGCGCAAGTACCGGGACGGTAGCGCCGCCACGCGCGCGTTCTCGATGGCGTTCACGCACGTCCACATCACGCTGCAGAACCTAGGACTCAGCGATGAACACGCGATCCTCTTCGATCGGCTGGCGTCGCGTGTCTTCGGCACCGATCCCTCGTGCCTCAGCCCGGCAGCGCTGGCCGGCAACACGCTCGCGCAGCAGAATCTCTGGGGTCAGGGCATTTCCGGCGACCTGCCGATCGTGCTGCTGCGCGTCGCCGATGTGTCGTCGCTCCCGTTGGTGCGGCAGGTGCTCAACGCGCAGGAGTACTGGCGCGTCAAGGGCCTGCGCGCCGACGTCGTCATCCTGAACGAGCATCCAGTGGACTACCTCGACGAGATGCAGGCGCTGCTGTCGCGGCTGGTGCAGGAGTCGCCGTGGGGCGGCTGGTTCGGGAAGACCGGCGGCGTCTTCCTGGTGCGCACCGACGGCATGTCCGAGGCCGAGCGCCTGCTGCTCTCGGCAGTGGCGCAGGCGGTGCTGGTGGGCGATCTCGGCGACCTCGTATCACAGCTGGAACGGCCGGCATCGTGGATATACGACGAGCACGACGTCCCGCGGACCGCCGCGCTGAGCCCGCCACAGCCGGGCGCCGCGCCCGTTGCTGTTCCGGCCCTCGTGATGGAGAACGGCCTCGGTGGGTTCACGCGCGACGGCCGCGAGTACGTCGTCGTGCTGGAGGGCGAGCGCGAAACGCCGCTCCCGTGGTCCAACGTCCTGGCGAATCCGGCCTTCGGCACGATCGTCAGCAGCTCCGGGTCCGCATTTTCCTGGGCCGGCAACAGTCGCGAGAACCGGCTGACACCGTTTGCCAACGACCCGCTCGTCGATCCCACCGCGGAAGCGCTGTATCTCCGGGACGACCACTCCGGCGCGGTGTGGGGCGCAACACCGGGGCCGCTCCCGCGGAGGCCTGACGGCGGCCGCTGGGTGATCCGTCATGCCGCCGGCGTCACGCGCTACGAGCACGCGATCGACGGGATGCATCACGAGTTCGCCGTATTCGTGGCCCCGGAGGATCCCGTCAAGCTGGCGGTCGTGACGCTGACCAACACGGGGACGAGGCCGCGGCACATCAGCGTCTTCGGCTACGTCGAGTGGTGCCTCGGTCCGCCGCGCGCCGGCGAACGGCGCTTCGTCGTCACCGAGCTCGACGACGCGACGGGAGCGCTGCTGGCGCGCAACGCATACAACGCGGAGTGGAGCGAGAGCGTCGCGTTCTGGCGCGCCACCGAGGCGCCGCGCTCGTACACGGCCGATCGCACCGAGTTCGTGGGCCGCAACCGCAGCCTGAGCGCGCCGGCCGCACTCTTCCGCGAGCGCCTCGCGAAACGGACCGGCGCCGGCCTCGATTCGTGCGGAGCGCTGCACGTGGCCGTGGCGCTGGCACCCGGCGAATCACATCGTGTCGCGTTCGTTCTCGGCCACGGGCCCAATCGCGCCAGTGCCGTGGCACTCGCGGCCCGCTATTCGTCGCTGGCGCAGGCAGAGGCGACGCTTGCCGCGGTCGAGCGGAGGTGGGACGAGACGCTGGGAGCTGTCCAGGTCCGCACGCCGGACGACTCCTTCGATCTGATCGTCAACCGGTGGCTGCTCTATCAGACGTTGTGCTGCCGCATCTGGGCTCGCAGCGGACCGTATCAGCCGAGCGGTGCGTTCGGCTTCCGCGATCAGCTCCAGGACGTGCTGGCACTGATGTACTCGCGCCCGGAGCTGTGCCGCGCGCACCTGGTGCACGCGGCGTCGCGGCAGTTCGTCGAGGGCGACGTGCAGCACTGGTGGCATCCGCGGAGCGGACGCGGCACGCGGACGCGCTGCTCCGACGATCTGCTCTGGCTGCCCTACGTCCTCGCCAGCTACATCTCGCAGACCGGCGACGAATCAGTGCTGGACGAAGAGGCCCCCTTCCTCGACGCGCCCGCGCTCGAACCGGATCAGTCCGAGACCTATCTGCTGCCGCGCGTGACGTCGGAGACGGCATCGCTCTTCGAGCACGCGGTCCGGGCCATCGCCCGGGCGATGAAATACGGCGCGCACGGCCTGCCGCTGATCGGTTCAGGCGACTGGAACGATGGCATGAATCGCGTGGGGCACGCGGGCCGGGGCGAAAGCGTGTGGCTCGGCTGGTTCCTGGTCACGGTGCTCAACGACTTCGCTCCCATCTGCGCACGCCGCGGGCGCAGCGATCTCGCCCAGGCCTATCGCGACGAGGCGCGGTGGCTGGCCGGCATGCTCGAACTGGCATGGGACGGCGACTGGTACCGCCGCGCGTACTTCGACGACGGGACGCCGCTCGGGTCGGTGCAGAACGAGGAATGCAAGCTCGATTCGCTGACACAGTCGTGGGCGGTGCTGTCGGCGGCGGCACAGGCGCGTCGCGCCGAGCGCGCGATGAACGCCGTGCGCGCGCACCTCGTGCGGCGCGACGCTCAGGTCGTGCTGCTGCTCACGCCGCCGTTCGATCGCATGGCGCACGACCCGGGCTACATCAAGGGGTACCTGCCTGGCGTGCGCGAGAACGGCGGCCAGTACACGCACGCCGCGGTCTGGACGGTGATCGCGCTGGCGCGTCTCGGCATGGGGGACGAAGCGATGGAGCTGTTCCACATGCTCAACCCGATTAATCACATGCGGACGCTGGAAGATGCGGAGCGCTACAAGGTAGAGCCGTTTGCCATCGCGGCGGACGTCTACGCTCACCCGATGCACGTCGGGCGCGGCGGCTGGACGTGGTACACCGGGTCGGCGGGCTGGATGTACCAGGCGGCCATCCAGGCGCTGTTGGGGTTGCGTCGCCAGGGCGCGACGATCAGCGTCGAGCCCTGCATTCCCGCCGTGTGGCCGGGGTACTCGATCGACTGGACGCTGGGCACGACGCGGTATCGCTTCACCGTCACCAATCCCGAGCACCGGTCGCAGGGGATTGCGTCGGCCCACCTCGATGGCGTCGCCGTCAACCCGCGCGCGATTCCGCTGCGTGAGGATGGCGACGAGCACGAGGTGACGATCGTGCTCGGCGTCGCACGTGCCACCGCCCTGCCGCTCACAGCGGCCCGTTCCGCCGATGCGTGAGAACGAGACACAGCATCGAAACGCCGGCGCGGGAGGACGCGGCGCTTGCGAGATAGGGCAACCGCTACGCTGTTTGTGTGGCTCCTCGGGCTGGACTCGAACCAGCAATCCTCCGGTTAGCAGAAGTGACCAGACAGCTGAATCGACGACGATGGAGGTCGATCAAGATCCGCCAGATCAATGACTTGCCGTAACGGCCTCACGAACCGTCGATCGCCGTCAATGAAGGTGCTCTCGGATGTCGTCCGCACGGCGGCAGCTCGCGCCGGCATCGATAAGCTGGCACCGCATGATCTGCGGCGCACCTGTGCCCGTCTCTGCCACCTGGCCGGCGGTTGAACTGGACCAGTTCCAGTTCCTGCTCGCCATGTCTCCATCCCGACGACGGAGCGCTACCTCGGATGCCAGCAGAAGCTGCGGGGCGCCGTTAGCGACCGATTGGGAATCGAACCTGATGCCGTTTGAGCGAGCCGCACCCAGGGCGGTTGATCCACTCCGCCCTGGACGACCACTCAGGACCAATCGTCTCGATTGGCTGTAGCACGCTTTCCCGCCTCGCAGTTGCCACGTCAGTCGCACCACCTCGGGAGTAAACTGGAACGCCTGACAACTATACTTGGAAGGCGATCAAGGGCGCTAATGGACGCTGGCAGCACACGCACCTGACCGGTCACGACGGCTACTGTAGTGAGTTCGCAATGGTGGGCAGTGAAGGGAATCACGCGCGGCGAGATCTCCTTGAGATTCTCCGTGAGGCGGCGGAAAGCGCCGTGCCAGCGCTCATCGTCCATGAGGCGAGTACTCATGCCAGGATCGCAGCTGCTGTCACCGGTCGCGCATTCGCGACGGTGGGCCTCACGCTTCGGTATTTTGGCGATTCGGAGACTACCGGGAGCGTCCGGAAATTCTTGGACAAACACGATCAAGACCCTCTCGACTCAAGCCGCCGACGTGGTCGTGCTCTGTTGTATCACCTGGCCGGACTGGTACGACGAGGAGCAGGAGCGCGCCCGCCAGGACCTCAGTGCTCTCGCGCAAAGGCACCGCTGCGTTATCGCTCTCACTGCAAGATGGCCCGACGGCTACTCAAGCGTTCCGGGTATCTACGATCTGCTCGTCCCCCAGGACATAGAGAGCACATTCGCCCCTTACCTTGACAACGATGACCGGCGCCTCCTCGATCTCGTGCTCTGTGATCGCCGCGAAATCGACGAGAGCCGCATGCCGAGAGAGTACAGGCTTGTTGACGTCCTCGGCGCGCGACTTGCCGGGGCTCTTACGGTCGAAGCACTAGCTGCCAGACCCGGAGACCTCTTGAGGGAGGCAGCTCTGTGCCTCGACGAAACGCCGACGGAACGCCTTCTAAAGGCTGTGCAGTCGACGGGTGCCGATCTGGCGGGCGCTTGGGTGAGCGTAGGTTTTTCAACTGACCTCGACCGCCATGCTACGAAGGTCATGCATAGCTTGTGCTCTCCAAACGTGCTGACACAGCTCGCACCTTCGCGATTGGGCAGTGGCACGACGAACACCGAAACCGTTTCTATCTCGTTCGGAACTCCCGCGGCGATCTGCCGTCCGTGGGACATCAGGGTGTTCTATGACGTTACGGAAACGACAGTCGAAGTCCTTGCCATCGTCCCCAAGGCGCAAGCACAGGCCTGGCTTGCGACAAAAGGCACGCCGACTTCAAGCGGTGGCGCTGGCGCAGGTAAAGGATGACCTCTCCAGGTACCTGCGACTCGCCGCGCAGGAAGAGATCGTGATTACCAGGCACGGTCGACCGGCTGGTGTACTCATCGGTTTTGCCTCCGACGACGATTGGTTCGAATACCGGCTAGAACATCATCCGGAATTCCTCCGGCGGGTAGCGGAGGCCCGGACGGCCATTCGCGAAGGTCGAGGTGTCTTGCTCGAAGAGGTTGAATAGATTGAGCAACCGGGAACATAGGTAAGACCCAGTTGCCCTTTCATCAGCGCTTTGCGTTCGGCAATCCTGCCCAGGAGCACGTTGCAGAAGTAGCGCGACCAGATTCCGTCATCCACCTCTTCGAGGCCGACCCGATGTAGCCGGAGGGCCGTCGAGAGGTAGAGCAGTCGGGTCTTGAAGCGGATGGTGCCGGTCCACACGAGGCCCGGAGGGCGGCAGGTGCGCCGGCCAGGCAACTGGAAGTTACGGCATGGCTCTTCAATCCGGGCCTGTCGATCGGCGAAGAAGCAACTTTCCGCGATCTGCAACAGACGGCCTCTTGGGGAGTATTCTTTGCCCCTGTGGCAAGGAGGACGGGTATGAGATACCAACTCGGGACGACGCTGGTCGTGTTATCGGCCCTGATGGCGGGGTCAGCGGCCGCTCAGGATGCAAGGAGTCTGCTGCAGGCGGCCGACCGTGCCGTGGGTGCGAGCGCGGTGAATTCCGTCCAGTACGACGCCACCGGATGGATCAGGTTCCTCGGGCAGAACTTCACCGCGGACCAGGATTGGAACCGCGTGGACTTGCAGAGCTATACGCACACCATCGATTACGGCAGCAGATCGGCGCGGGAAGAGTACGTGCGCGTGCAGGGGAACAATCCGCGTATCGGCGGCGGCGCAGGGTTTCCGATCCAGGGCGCACCGCGGACGACCAATTTCGTCAGCGGCACTTTCGCGTGGACGTTGAACGCCCAGGGTCAGCCCCAGGCACAGGTGGACCAGGCCGAGATTCGCCAGTTCATGCTCTGGGTCAGCCCGCACGGCTTCATCAAGGCCGCCCTGCAGGATCCGAATGTGAGCGTCTCCGACCGGCATTTCGTTCTCACCGGCCGGACACTGAAGGTCATCGGCTTCACCACCATGGGCAAGTACCGCGCGACCGGCGAGTTCAACGACCAGAATCTGCTCGAACGCGTGGTCACCTGGATTCCCAGCTCCGTGATGGGCGATATGCAGGTCGAGATCCGCTACAGCGAGTACCGGGACGTGGGGAGTGGAGTGAAATTTCCCTTCCACGTTCACATGCACCAGGGCGACCATCCGTTCCTCGGTGGCCGGAACCTCCTGGATCTGACCATCGGCAAGGCGACGGTGAATGTCGCGAATGCCGCTCAGACGGTCCCCGACAGTGTCCGCACGGCGAAGGCGCCGGCCGTGAACGTGACGACGACCGAGCTCGCCCCAGGGGTCTGGCTGTTGGCCGGCGGGTCGCACAACAGCGTCGCGATTGCATTCCGCGACTTCATCACCGTCATCGAAGGCCCGTTGGACGACGCCCGTTCAAATGCGGTGATCGCGGCGGCCAAAAAGGTGATTCCCAACAAGCCGATCCGCTATCTCGTCAATACGCATCATCACTGGGATCATTCGGGCGGCATCCGGGCCTTTGCGGCCGAAGGCGCCACCATCGTGACGCACGAAAGCAACAAGGATTTCTACGAGCGGGTCGTGCTGGCCCCGCAGCCGCGCAGCTTGAGCCCCGACCGGCTGGCGAACTTCCCGTTCGGGACGACCGGTCCGGGACCTCAACGGCTCGAGACCTACGCCGAGCGGCATGCGATCAGCGACGGTACGCAGACGCTCATCAGCTACCACGTGGACGGTCTCAATCACGCCGGCGACATGGCGATCGTCTACCTGCCGGGGCCGAAGTTGCTCGTCAGCGCGGATATGGGGCCGCCCGCGCCCGGGACGCCACCCGCCAATGTCAATGCGAACGCGGTCGCGCTGTACACCAACATCAGGCGCCTGACGCTCGACGTGATGCAGCACGTGCCAATTCACGGCAATCCCAGTTCGCACGCCGATTTCGAGCGGACCGTCGGCCCCGCGGCGGCTCAGCAGCAGACCGGCGGCGCGGCGGGCGGCGGCTAACTCAAGCCGACCTAGGCCGATGGGCCCGGAGGAAGGAGCGGATCTGGCGCACCGCCAGGGGAATCCGCTCCTTCGGCTCCTTCCACGGGAACAGGCTCACTTCGGCCTTCGGCGCGAGCATCGCGGCCTCCATGGCGACGGCGTACGGATGCGCCGGGATGTCATCCGGCAGGATCAGCACGGGCGTCTGGCAGTTGCGCACGAAATCGCGCGTCACGGTGAAAACGAAGTCGGGGTTGGTCCGGTACATCCTGGTCAGGAATCGGTCGACCATCTCCATCGTGATGTCGGGCCGGCGGGCGACGAGCGAGGGACCCCAGCCCTTCATGTTGATGTCGTAGAAGAGGTCGCGCATCTCTGGACGCGATCCGCTGGGCTGCGCGAGCACCGCCGCGACGATACGGCCGGGCGCCCGCTTCAGGAGGTTCCAGATGAACGGACCGCCGATGCAGAAGCCCATCACCATGAATCTGTCGATGCCCAGGTGATCCATCAGACCGAGGTGGTCGTCGGTGTACCCATCCCACGGCCGATCGATCTCGAGCGGGCCGGAGGACTCGCCGCCGTTGGCGTTGCGCAGGTCCGACGCGATGCAGCGGTACTCTCCCTTGAACTCCTCGATCGGATTGAAGGGATCGCCCCGGAGCAGGCCGGAGATCGTCGAGTTCAATCCCCCGCCGGCGATGAGCAGCAACGGGAAGCCGGCGCCGGCTTCTTCGTAGTGGATGCGAACCGGGCCTCTCTCGTAGAAGGACATGGCGGCTCCTCCTTGCCCAGCCTGCTGAGCAAACACGCGCGGGGCTGCGGCCATCGCCGTCGCGGCGGCCCCCGCTGCCAGTATCTTCCGTCTGATCGGATCCACGATCGGCGTCCTCCTCGATCAGGTTTCTTCTCGGACCCGCGCTCGCTCACTGCGACGGCGCCACTGGGCCGCTGACAGCACACGGACTATACCGCAGCCCACAGACAGCGGCCACCATCCGAGTGGCGCGCGGTCACGGCTTCAGGCGTTCGACGATCTCGATGAGCGCGGCGAGGTCGTGGCCGGATCTGCCCTCAGCCACGAGCCGATCCAGGTGCGCCCGGACGACCGCCGCCGCCGGCAAGGCTTGCCCCGCCTCGCGAGCGAGATCGAGGACGATGGTGAGGTCCTTGTCGTAGAGGCGGGTGGCCATGCCCGGCTCGAAGCGTCGCTCGGCCATCCGCGCGCCGAAGACGTCGAGCACGCGGCTCGACGCGATGCCGCCGAGCAGCGCCTCGCGGAGCCGCCGCGGGTCCAGGCCGCAGCGCGCGCCGAGCGCCAGCGCCTCCGCCACCCCTTCGGCGTTCACCAGCAGGGCAAGCTGGTTGCACGCCTTCGCAATCTGGCCCGCGCCGTGGCCACCCAGGTGCACGATCTGGCGGCCGAGCCGCTCGAGAATTGGCCGCGCCTGGTCGAGCACGGCGGCCTCGCCGCCCACCATGATCGTGAGCGTCGCCGCCTCGGCGCCGGCGGGACCGCCCGTGACCGGCGCATCCAGCATCCGCACCTGCCGCTCGGCCAGCCGCTGGGCGATGCGGCGTGTCACCTGCGGCGCAATCGTGCTCATGTCGATCGCGATCGTTCCAGGTCTTGCGCCGGTCGCTACACCGCTCGGCCCGAGCAGCACCTCCTCCACGTCCGTCGTGGCCGTCACCATCGTGATGACGACCCCCGACTGCGAGGCGAGCTCGGCCGGAGTGGCCGCGCGCTCGGCCCCCGCCTCGACGAGCGGCGCCGCCGTCTCGGGCCGCCGTGCGTACACGCATACTCGATGGCCGGCCCTCACAAGATGCAGCGCCATCGGCCGCCCCATGACGCCGAGGCCGATGAACCCAATGTTCACTTGATTCTCCGGTTCCTAGCCCGGAGCCGCGCCCTGCGTGTTGACGAAGACGGCGTAGAGCGACTGGCTCGCCACCATGAAGAGCCGGTTCCGCTTCGGCCCGCCGAAGCAGACGTTCGCGCACACCTCGGGCAGGCGGATGCGTCCGATGAGCCGGCCGTCGGGATTCCAGACCGTGACGCCGCTATAACCGACGGCGCGCCCGGCGTTGCTCGAGCACCAGATGTTGCCGTCCACATCCGAGCGCGCGCCGTCGGGGCCGCACTTGACGCCGTCGACCATGAAGTTGGTGAAGAGGCGCCGGTTCGTCACACGCGCGCTCGCCACGTCGAAGACGAACATCTCGCCGGTGCCGCCGGACCCCTTGTCGCCCGGTCCGCGGCCGGTGCTGATCACATACAGCCGCGTGTAGTCGGGCGAGAAGACGAGGCCGTTCGGGTCCGCGAGCTGATCCTCGCCGATCACCATGTCCACCCTGCCGCTCGAATCGACGCGGTAGACCGCCGTCGGGAGCTCGCGCCGGAACCGGCCGAGCTCCGGCGGCTGCCCGAGCCGGGGATTGAGGCGCCCGGCGGGATTGGTCGGCCCGCCCGCCTCGTCTGGCTGTCCCTCGAACAGCCCACCGCCGTACGGCGGATCGGTGAACCAGTAGCTTCCATCCGGATGCGGCACCACGTCGTTCGGCGAGTTGAGCCGCTTGCCGCCGACACTATCCGCAATGACGGTCACCGACCCGTCGTGCTCGTACCGGACCACGCGCCGCATCAGGTGCTCGCAGGAGAGCTGGCGTCCCTGGAAGTCGAACGTGTTGCCGTTGCTGTTGTTCGCCGGGGACCGGAACACGCTGACGCGTCCTTCGTCTTCGGTCCAGCGCATCTGGCGGTTGTTCGGGATGTCGCTGAAGACGAGGTACTTCCCCTGCCCGCTCCACGCGGCGCCTTCGAGCCATTGCCCTCCCGTCCAGAGGCGGCGGATCGCGTTCTGCGGCTGGACGTAGCCGCTGAACTGCGGGTCGACCGTCAGCACGTCTGGATCGTTGAAATACGTCGTCGGCTCGTCGAAGTCGCGCGGAGGAGTCGTGACGGTGGAGCGAGGCTCGACGCGCTGCGCCAGGAGATCGCCGGCGGCGAGCGCGGCGCCCGCGGCCGCGCCAAGAGCCTTCACGGCGCCGCGGCGCGACAGCAGATGAGGCTTCATGAGCCCGGTATCTTACTGGATTCCTGGCGGCGCCACCGCGGACGGACGTATCATCGACAGACCGAACGGGAGACCACCATGCGAAGAAGATGCGTCATGCTGCTCGGCGCGGCATCGCTGCTGGCGAGCTGCGCGCGACAACCCGAGACGCCCGCGGCCGCCGTCGATGCCGACGACATCGGCGGCGTCGTCACCGGCGCGAAGGGACCAGAGGCGGGCGTGTGGGTGATTGCGGAGACCCGGGATCTGCCGACGCCGTTCGCGAAGATCGTCGTCACCAACGACGAGGGGCGCTTTCTCGTGCCGGACCTCCCGAAGGCGTCCTATCGCGTGTGGGTACGTGGGTACGGACTCGTCGATTCGCCGAAAGCGGAGGCAGCGCCGGGCCGGACGCTGGCGCTCGACGCCGTGCCGGCGCCGGATCCGCGAGCCGCCGCCCAGTACTACCCGGCGGGCTACTGGGCGTCGATGCTGCGGATTCCCGACAAGGGCGAATTCCCCGGCACCGGCCCGCAGGGCAACGGCATCGCGCCGGCGATGAAGGACCAGGCGCAGTGGCTCGCGTGGCTGAAGAACGGCAGTTGCTACACCTGCCACCAGCTCGGCAACAAGGCCACCCGCGAGACTCCGCCGGAACTCGGCGTGCTCCTCCCCTCGAAGGAGGCCTGGCTCCGGCGCATCCAGTCGGGGCAGGCCGGAGCCGACATGGTGCGCGAAATCGGCACGTTCGGAGCGCCGCGGGCGATCGCGATGTTCGCCGACTGGACCGATCGGATCGCCAAGGGCGAGGTGCCGCCGGCGCCGCCGCGCCCGCAGGGCCTCGAGCGGAACGTCGTGATCACCCAGTGGCGCTGGGCCGACGAGAAGACGTACCTCCACGACCAGGTGTCCACCGATCGCCGTCGTCCCACGGTGAATGCCAACGGCCCGATCTACGGCGCCCCCGAACTGAGCGCGGACTACATTCCGGTGCTCGATCCGGTTCAGCACACGACGAGCCGGATCCCGGTGGCCCCTCGCGATCCGCGCACGCCGATTGCGCCGGGAAAGGTGCTGCAGCCGTCGCGCTACTGGGACGGCGAGGCCATCTGGACGAGCCGGATGGACATTCACAACCCGATGATCGACGGCCAGGGGCGCGTCTGGATGACGGCGCGCGTCCGTCCGCCCGAGAACCCGGACTACTGCCGCAAGGGGTCGGCCCATCCCTCGGCGCGCCGCTTTCCCATCGACGGCGCCGTGCGGCACGCGGCGATGTACGACCCGAAGACGAAGCAGCTCACGCAGATCAGCACCTGCTTCGATACCCATCACCTGATGTTCGCCGAGGACGCGAACAACACGCTCTGGTTCAACGGGTACGGCAGCCCCTACTTCGGCTGGATCGACACGAAGGCGTTCGACGAGACCAAAGACGAAGCGAAGTCGCAGGGATGGACCGCGCTCGTCCTCGACACGAGCGGCAACGGCCGCCGGGACGACCAGGACACGCGGATCACCGACGCGCTCTATACGGTGAACCCGGCGCCGGACGGCTCCGTGTGGGGATCGGTCCTCGGCTTCCCCGGGGCGATCGTCCGGCTCGTCCCCGGCTCGAACCCGACGGAGACGGCGCTGGCCGAGCGGTACGAAGTGCCGTGGCAGACCGCGGACGCGCCGGTTCAGGGTTACTCGCCGCGCGGCATGGACGTCGATCGCAACGGCGTGGCATGGGTGGCGCTCGGCAGCGGGCACCTGGCGAGCTTCGATCGCCGTACGTGCCGCAACCCCCTCAACGGCCCGAAGGCGACCGGCCGGCACTGCCCCGAAGGATGGACGCTCCACCCGCAGCCGCTGCCGCAGTTCGGCAACGTGCAGGAGAACGGGAGCGCCGAGGGGAGCTACTTCGCCTGGGTCGATCAGTTCGACACGCTCGGCCTCGGCGCGAACACGCCAGTCGCCACCGGGAACCAGTCGGACGCGTTCCTGGCGCTGGACGAGGGCCGGTGGGTGGTGCTGCGCGTGCCGTATCCGATGGGTTTCTACACCAAGTGGCTCGACGGCCGCATCGACGATCCAAACGCCGGCTGGAAGGGGCGCGGGCTCTGGTCGACGGTCAGCAGCCGCACGCCCTTTCACATGGAGACCGGAAAAGGGACGCCGCCCATCGCGATGCGGTTCCAACTCAGGCCCGACCCGCTGGCGAAATGATCGCGCCGGGTCCGCGACGGCCCGGTCGCGCCCGTCGCGGCACCCGGCCTACGTTACGTAGGGCGGGTTCCGCGAAGCGGACCCGCCAGACCGATCGCCCATCAGCGGCCGGGCGGCTGGTAGCTGACGGTCTTCTTCGCCGCCTGGTCCATCTCTTCGGGCGTGAGCAGCACCACCGTCTTCGCCTGCACGGCGCCGCTCCCGTTGATCGCCAGCGACGCCGCCGCGATCGACGCATTGTCGGGGGCGTCGACGATCACGTAGGCATCGCGCTCGCCAAACGCGAAGTAGAACCCTTCGAGCCTTCCTCCGGCGCTCTTGATGGCCGCCTCCGCCGCCTGCCGGCGCTTGGTCCCGCCATCCCTCGCCAGACCCTTGACGCCCTCGGCGGTGTACGACGCCGCGATCAGATACTTCGGCATGGTGTCCTCCTCGCTGGGAGGGCAACTATACCCCGGTGTCAGAACCTGGCGTCAGCGCACCGCCGCCAGGCACGTTCTGTCCGGCGCGGGTGCCGGCGCGAGTGCCGGCGCCGGTGCGCGTCTACAGCACGGGAGGAGAGAACAGCACGCCTCCGAAGATCAGCCACGCCAGCAGCAGCGTCCACGCGACATTGAACGCCTGCGCGAGCAGGAAGGCGCCGAGCGGCCGTCCGCCGTCGAGGCCCACGAGGTTCCCCAGCCGCGTCTCCAGGCCGATGGAGACGAAGGCGAGGGCGAACCAGATCGTCCGCACCGATCCGACGGCGTCCTTGGTGCGCGCCACCAGCTCCGGCCCGAGGAGGAACGAGAACACGAGCGACGCCGCCAGGAAGCCGAGGACGAACTTCGGGAAGCGCTGCCAGATGACGGAGGCGCCGGGTGCGCGGTCGCGGCCGTCGCCGTGGCGCATCGCCCACCAGATCGACAGCACCAGCGCGGCGACGCCGATCAGCACGTTCTGGGAGAACTTCACGATCGTGCCGATCTTCATGGTGGCGTCGCTGACGAGCGCACTCGCCGCGACGACCGAGGGGGTGGTGTCGAGCGTCCCGCCCATCCACGCGCCCGCTACCGCGTCGGGAACGCCGAGGAGGCGCACGATCCAGGGCATCAGGACGATCATCGGCACCGCCACGACCAGCACGAGCGCCGAGACGTAGCTCAGCTTGCGGCGGTCGCCCTGAATGGCGCCGCAGGCCGCGATCGCCGCCGAGACGCCGCAGATCGAGACGGCGGTCGAGAGCATCACCGCCAGTTCCTCGTCGACGCGGAAGCGCGTCGCCAGCCAGAACGCCACGTACCAGACGACGACGACCACCCCGAGCGCCTGCACGATGCCGAGCGCACCCGCCTGGAGCACGTCGGCGAACAGGACCGTCGCGCCCATGATCACCAGTCCCGTCTTGATGAAGAGCTCCGACCGGGCCGCCGCCCGTATCGACGGACTGGCGCCGCCCGCGTGGCTCACGAGCAGCCCCAGCGCGAGCGCGAAGACGACGTACTCGATGCCCCACGCCGCCGGCGCGGCATGGCCGGCGAGCACGAGCGACAGCCATGCGAGCGCGAAGACGGCCGGGTAGCCTCGGGTGAAGCGGCCGAGGTCTCCCCCCTCGAGCACGAGCCCGACGGCGGCGAGCAGCCCGACGCCGACGCCTGTCGCCACCCAGCCGCCGAGCACTTCCGGCGTCAGGAGCCTGGCCGCCGACGCGCCGTCGCTCCACCGGAGCCCGGGCAGCGCCGGCACCGCGCCAAGCAGGACGAGCGCCAGCACAACGGCGCCGAGGACGACGGCCAGCCAGTCCTCCGGGACGCGGACGAGCGGCGTCGCCCGTTGCTGGGCCGTCACGCGATCGGTGGTCGTGACCGTATCGAGCATGTTCGCCTCGCACAAAAGCAAAAGGCCCGGAAAGCCTGATCAGCCTTCCGGGCCTGCTGCGGGAAACTGGTTCGTGTAACGGGTATCAGAGGTGCGAAACCGACGCAGCGCGGCCAGCGGAGGCTGAAGCCCCCTGACAACAACAACACGCGCAGGTCGGGTGCACGAACACGAGGGCCTTATCCTTCCACACGGCCGCGGCGCATGTCAATTATCATGGGACGATTTCATCCGCAGGACAGGAGCCTTGACATGACCGTATTCACGACCACGCGCGCGCTGGCGCTCGCCGGCCTGATCGCCGCGCCCACGCTGACCTACGCCCAGACGGTCGAGGATCGCACGCAGGACCGCGTGGCGTTTCCCGCCCACCGGATCATCGGCAACATTCATTACGTCGGCACCGGGACGCTCAACTCGTTCCTCGTCACGACGCCGGAAGGCCACATCCTGATCAACGTGAATTTCGAGGAGACGGTGCCGCTGCTGCGCCAGTCGATCGAGAAGCTCGGCTTCACGCTGACCGACGTCAAGATCATCCTGGGCAGCCACGCCCACGGCGACCACATGCAGGCCGATGCCGTCGTCAAGGAGCTGACCGGCGGGGCGCAGGTGATGGCGATGGAGCAGGACGTGCCGGCGCTGAAGGCGATGAAGGCGCCGAGCGGGAAGCCCCATCCGATCGATCGCGTGCTGAAGGACGGCGAGCAGGTACGACTGGGCGGGGCCACGCTGACGGCCCACCTGACGCCCGGGCACACGCGCGGCTGCACCACCTGGGAAACAACCGTGCAGGAAGGCGGCCGGTCCTACAACGTCGTCATCGCGTGCGGCGGGCTGCAGGAGGACGCGCGGCTCGTCAACAACAAGAACTATCCCGAGATTGCCGATCACTTCCTCCAGAGCATCCAGAAGTACAAGACGATGAAGCCCGACGTGTTCCTCGCATCGCACAGCTGGTTCTTCGACCTGGCGGGCAAGTACAAGCGGCTGGGGACGGGCGCGACGAACCCTTACATCGATCCCGCCGGTTTCCGCGCGTGGGTCGACAACATGGAGAAGAACTGGAACACGCTCGTGGCGGAGCAGAAGAAGAATCCGCCGTCGAACTGAGCCTCAGGCCATCGACAGCAGACTTGGACCATGCGTAATGGCGACAATCTCCATCGCGCACGCCGGCGGGGCTCGGTACATCGTGACGGTCGAGGAAGGCGGCGGCTCGACGACGCACGAGGTGAACGTGTGGCCGTCGGACGTCGAGCGCTATGCGCCCGACGCGAGTCCCGAAGCGCTGCTGCGCGCCTCCTTCGAGTTCCTGCTCGCACGGGAGTCGAAGGACTCGATTCTCCCCCGATTCGAGCTGCCGGTCATCGAGCGGTACTTTCCGGAGTACCCGCGGGTGATCCCGTCGATGGTCGCTGACGAGTGACGCCAGGGGACCGCGGCGATCATCGCGCCGCCGCCGGCCAGCGGCCATCGAGAAACGTCTGCACCGCGGGAAAGAAGAGATCGGGCTGCTCGACGTACGGCATGTGGCCGGCGTCAGCCACGACGAGCAGACGCGAGGAAGGGACCCTCGCCCGCCATTCGCGGGCCGCATCGAGCGGCATCGGGTCGCGGTCGCCGTGGACGAGGAGCATGGGCGCGCGCACCGAGGCCAGGCGAGGGCGCCAGTCGAAGTCGCCCAGCGAGGCCCAGACGGCGACGTTGACGCGCCGGCCGCTGGCGAGCGCCGCGCCCGGCGGCGCGCAGAGGTTTCCTCGCGACCGCGGCGACCTCGCCTCGGGGTGCGCGTAGTACGCCTTGCCCAGAACGGCCCAGTAGGCCCGGCAGCGCTCGATCTGCTCGACATCGCCGCTCGCCTTCTGCCAGTCGGCGTCGGCTTCACCCAGCCTCGCCTGATCGGAGGCGCTCAACCGGTCGCGAAGATTGGCATCGAACACGTTCAGCCACCTGGCCTGCGCCGGCATGGCGCCGACCAGCACCAGGCGCTCCACCCGAGCGGGGTACGTCATCGCGTACAGCGCCGCCAGACCGGCGCCCCACGAATGTCCGAGGAGCGTGAGCCGGTCGAAGCGGAGCTGCCGGCGCAGCGCCTCGAGATCCTCCACGAGCGTTTCCGCCGTCACCCCGCCGGCCAGCGACGACCGGCCCGCACCGCGCTGATCGAAGAAGACGACGCGGCGCCGGCTGGCGAGCGGCAGGAGATCGTCCGCCAGGTAGTTGCTGTCGAGTCCCGGGCCGCCGTGCAGCACGACGATCGGGGCGCCGCGCCCCTCGTCGCGCACGAAGAGCCGGACGGACGGGGCGACGGTGACGAAGCGCTCCGCGCCGGCGATGAGCGTCGAGAGCAGGGCGATCGCGCAGGAAACCGCCGCGACTTGCCGCATCTGTGTCCGCACGCGTCAAGCCATGCTCAAGATCGAGCAGCCAGCAGGTCGAAAAATGCCCGAGGAGTGACAATCCGCACGCCTCGGTGCTCGCCGATCGCGAGGAGGTCGGGATCTCCGGAGACGACCAGGACAGCACGTCCTTCGATCGCCGCAGCGATGTACTTGTCATCGTCGGGGTCGGCGCTCACGCCGGTCACCGTGTACTCTCCGGCGACCATCTGTGAGAGGACGAGGATGTCCTCGAACCATAACTCCGCTTCCACGTTGGTTCGGGCGGCCTTGCGCACCTTCGAATAGGCAAGCGCCTGCAAGACTTCCTCGGCGATTTCGGCCGACACCACGATCTCGAACGCCGCGTCCCTGAGGAACCGCTCGATAATCTGCCCTGGCGGACCTTCAGGACGCACGTAGGCACTGACGAATACGTTTGCGTCGAGAACGGCGCGAAGCACCGCCTACGTCGCCTTCGCACGCGACTTGCGCCTCTGGCGACGAGCCCATCGCTGCGCCTCCAGTGCAAGCATGCTCGCCTCGTCTTCGGTGAGCGCTCCGCCCTTTTGCTGCTCGATGACATCCAGCGCGTGCCGGCGCGCAAAGCGTCGCATCTGCTCGAGCCGCTCGACGGGTACCAATGCGGCCAGCGGCTTGCCCTTCCGTTCGATGATGAACTCGTCGTGTCGAAGGGCGACGCGATTCAGCATGTCGCCGATTCGTTGTCGGACGTCCATGGTCGACACCTTCTCTGGCATGGCAACCCTCGCAACTATTATAGTTGCTATACCTGGCCGGGCAGCACCCGCTGACGAGGCCCCGAATCAGCCCCCAGCCCAGCAGTCACAGCCTCGCCGAGAATCTCCAGGGTTACGAACCACGGCATCCTCGGAGTTCGCGAGGAACTCCGCGAAGGCCATTGTGCCGACGTAGCGCTGAATCCGGCCTGCAGCTTCGAGAATGTCTCCGGTCTGACGGCATCAGGGGTGGCATATACTAATGTATACGGCACAGACTCCCAGGAGGAATCCGACATGCAGCGACGAGCCAAGGTGTTCATGAACAACCGCAGCCAGGCCGTACGGTTGCCGAAGGAGTTCCAGTTCAGCACCGACGAAGTGTTCATTCGCAAAGAAGGGGAGGATGTGATCCTGTCGCCACGCCCAACGGATTGGGCGCCTTATCTCCACAGCGGCCCGGTGGCGTCCGACGCGTTCATGGAGGATGTCGAGGATCTGCCCGTGCAGGAGCGCGAGCCCTGATGGCCCGCTACATGCTCGACACGGACACGTGCTCGTACATCATGAAGCGTTCGAGCGAAACCGTGTTGAACCGATTGCAGGCGGTTCCCGTCGTCGACGTCTGCATCTCCGTCATCACCAAGTCCGAGCTGCTCTACGGCGTTGAAGTTTCACCCCGGCGCACGCAGGATGCCATGGCGCTGCAGGCCTTCCTGCCCTACGTCGAGGTGCTGGAGCTCCCGGACGCCGCCGCTACCCACTACGCCCAGGTACGTGCCGACCTGAAGACACGCGGCCAGATGATCGGAGCGAACGGCCTTTTCATTGCCGCTCACGCACGGAGCCTTGGGCTCGTCCTCGTCACGAACAACACCACCGAGTTCGGCCGCGTGAAAGGATTGACGTTCGAGAACTGGACGCTCCCGATTCGTCGTCGGAAGAAGGACGAGTAGTCCGGCGCCAGACACTCCACTGTGGCCAAGTACCCGTCAGCGACGGGATCCCCGCGTCATGTGGAGAGGCAACGACTTACATGGCGGAGCGGGTAGGTTCGCGCCAACTCACGACGCGCCCAGCGCGTCGGGCGATGCCAGTATCTCCTGCCGCGCTTCGCGCGGCCAGGAATGCCCTGGCCGCCGCGGCGCCTTGCACGCTGTCGCGCTCGCCGCGGCGCGCTTCTCCGCAGTCGCCTACGCCCTATTGGCCAGCTTCATGGTGCGTCGTCGAACCATCGCCGCCTTGAGGTCGAAGTTGGCCTGCATATGCATCCAGAACTGCGGCGTCGTCTTGAAGAGCTGCGCGAGTCGGAGCGCTGTGTCGGCGGTCACGCCGCGTTTGCCGCGCACGAGCTCGTTCAGGCGTACGGTGGACATCCCCAGCGTCTTGGCTGCGGCGGCCTGTGTCATCTCGAGCGGCTTCAGAAACTCCTCGAGGAGGATCTCGCCAGGGTGCACCGCCGGCCCCACGCTTGCGGCATCACGTGGGATGCTCTCAGTGGTAGTCCTCGCAACAGACGTCGTGCGCATCGTGTCTCTCCCACCGGAAAGTGATCCGTTACTGCTGGTTCACGCGAATGCTGTGCTGCCCCTTCCGGTCCCCAGCCAACGCCTCCAGTCGATTGCCGGGAACAGCCGCCAGGTCGTCCAGCCGCTGCGCGCCGTCAAGCATCGTCAACCTCCGATGCACAATCGGCCAGATGTCGCGGGGCACACGCCGCGCGGCCTTACTGTTTCGCTCTTCCCATAGGTCCGCGGTCGTGGCGTCCGCGAACGACTGGATCATGGCATCACGATATACGGATACCGTGTATCCGTCAAGGCATCGCATGTCGGAAGGAGCCGCCCATGCCGCGAACGCCACGTCCCGAGCAGGAAGAACAGAATCGAACCTGGGACCGACCTAGCGCTCGTCTATCAGGCGCCCGGCGTTGCATAGATTCTTACGCCCATGTCCGGAGGCCTGAAGTTATTGAAAACAAAGAATCGATGGTTGGCGGAGAGGGTGGGATTCGGTCTTGACAGGGTTTTTGGAAACCGGCCTGTTTTCGAAAGTCTTCGGGAAAACCAGCCCTCTCGTCCCGCGCGATCCGCCGTTTCCGCTGGGGATGCCCCCAAATCAGCCCCACGTCATCCGGCCGCGGATTGGCACTTCCTCCACCTGGGAGGCCGCCGGACAATCCTTGACGCCCATGAGCTCTGTTGCCGCCGGCACAGACTTGGCCTGTCCTGCATGACGTCGCACCGTTATCGATCGCCACAAGGCGACCAGGCAGGAGTAATCCTCCGGGGCCACCCCAACCGTGTGCGAACCGGCATTGAATCCGCGCTCTATGACGCCAGCGCCAATTCACGGGTCGAGCACGCCGCCGTCCGTCCAACCCCCTGCACCAACTGCGGTTGACCGGGCGGACGATGCCAGTAGAATGGCTCCACGTGAGGGCATCATAGGGTGGGCGCGGAAGCCTGAGTGCAGGCGGTAGCCGGGAAATGGCGCCGTCCACTCATACGACGTTAGGCTGCCACCCTATCGAGCAAATTCGTACCTGAGACAAGCGTCTTCATGTTGATCTACACGCCAAAGCGGCTGACAACCGTTCTTGCCATCCTTGGGATCCTCACGCTCGCGTACGTTCTCCCGAATGTGATCAGTTGGCAGCCAGGCGGCCGGGCGAACTTTTGGGTTCTCGTTCTTACGGCGGGTGCGGCGCTGCTATACGCGTGGCTCACGTACCTTCTTCTTCGGAGTGACCAAAGACCGGTGGTTGTCGTTGCCTACGAGGATGCTCGAACCGTAGTTCGTAATTTTGGGCGCGGGGCAGCCCTCAATGTGTCCGTGACGAACGATAAGGGTCGGACAATAGACCGGGTGGGCAATCTTGCGCCCAGTGTGGAGCGGAGAATGCGGGTTCAGCTCGACTGGACTATCGACGAAGCGCGATACATTTTTTGCCAAGACGTATTCGGTCGATGGTACGGAACAAAAAGCTTAGGCCAAAGTTTGAGTGCTTCAGCCGAGTTACCCATAGCGAACCTTTTCCTGGGCCGAGTTTTCAATCCGCCGCCAGAGGCTCGGCAGGCTGCGATGGTTCGGTCAGCCGTTGAGTACTGGGTTCAGCTAAACCGTTCGTGGGATCCCCGGAATTGGCTTCGTCGACTGCTTTGGTTTGTTAAGAAGATACGGGCAGAGCGACGAATTGTTCGACTGATCAAGTCGGCCATAGTCGATGGTCGTCTCAAGACATCCTTCACTGCCGAAGAACTGTCAAAGGCGACAGAGCTCGAGAGAATTGTCGCCGATCGGTTCTTGCCAAATCATGCAGTAGGCAATTTAGACAACGAGCGGCCTTATTTTGTCGCGGAATCGGGAGGACGGTTTAGGTTGAAGCGTCGTGGAGAATAGACCCACCTTCCCGACTGACGTTTCGGCAGCCTAACAACAGCCGAATGGAGCCGTCGCGCCCCGTGATCTGTGCAATCATTTGCACATTTGCAGCGGGCGCGCGGCTCATTCGGAACGTTGGCGCACCTGACGCGCGATGAGGGCGACAGACAAGTGCGATGGTACGAAAGCCCCGGCCAATGACATGGGAAGCCTCATGAGCGTAGAAAGAAATCGGCTTCTCTCCCTTATCGAATTCTCTCAGCAGTCCGCGCGGCTGCGGGGCAAGCCAGCCGCTACCGTTGCCGCACACGGTGGCTTCGCTCTCTACGAGCACGAGATCCAAGGACTGCCGGGCATCCGCATTAACGTCAACGGCCCCGAGAGCGAGGACGAGATTTGGCTTGCCCTTGAGCGGCTGCACGAGATGAGGCCGCCGGATATTGCCAGCGCGGTACTGCGGCCCTGGGTGCAGATGACGCAGGGGCCAACGGAAGAGCCGCGGCTGCGCGAGGCCATGGACGGCGCAAGCCTGATTGCTGAGGGGACGCATTCTTCATCGGCAAGTCCACCGGAGCAAGGCAAACCCGTAATCGCCCCCGAGACGACGGTCATGCTCTCCGACTACGACAGGTGTGCCCTGGTCAAGGCGCAGTTCGCCACCTACCTCGACACGAAGTGGCGCCCCTGGGCCGAGGAAGAGAAACTCCGCCGCAAGACCATACGCCTTTACTCCCAGCTCTTCACGCTCAAGCAGCAGCTCGAGGGCGGCATTGTCGAAGCGCAACTCGAGCTCGTCTGGGGCGTGGGCCTCGGCATCTGGAACTCCAATGACACCACCGTGAGCTATCCGCTGGTAGGACGGCTGGCCGAAATGTCGCTCAACCCTGTGACGGCCGAAGTGGAAATCCGCCCTCGGGATGTCGATGCTCGCATCGAGGTCGACTGGTACGCATCCGTCGATAACCCTGGCGTTGCCGACCTGGAGAAAGCGGCGAAGGAGTTCTTCGGGAAGGCTACGACGACCTTTTCTCCGTTCGACCGAGGCACCTTCGAGCCTTTGCTTCGCACGGCGGCTACCAACCTCGACGCGAACGGCATCTACTGGCCAAACGAAGTGTCGGCTGACGACCGGACGCTGCCCAAGTCCGACGACAAGCTAAAAGTCACCGACACGTGGGTGCTCCTTGCGCGCCCGCGCACCAACAGTCTGTTTCTGCAGGACCTGGAAAAGCTGAAGAAACGAGCCGAAGAGGCCGAGTCCTACCCGCCCGCAGTGGCTGCGGTCGTGACCGACCCAGACACGTCCAACCCGGTCGTCGAACTGCCAACTTTCCGTGGTGTCTCCGCCTCATACCATTCGCAGGGCAGCACAAGCGGCAAGAAGGCGCGCGACATCTACTTCCCGAAGCCTTTCAACGACGAGCAGTTCCGCATCGTGCAGCTCTTGGATATTTCCGATGGCGTCGTCGTGCAGGGTCCGCCTGGTACGGGCAAGACGCACACCATCGCCAACGTCATCTGCCACTACCTTGCCGAAGGTAAACGGGTGCTCGTGACTTCGATGAAGGACCCAGCCCTCAGGGAGGTGCAAGAGAAGCTGCCGGATGAAATCCGTCCGCTCGCTATCTCGCTGCTGACGAGCGAACAGGAGGGAATGAAGCAGTTCGAACACGCCATCCACAAGATTGCCTCCGAGGTACAGGGCCTCGACCGCGGCAGTACGGCAAGAGCCATCAACCATCTTGAGGAATCCATTGATGCCCTCCACGGCAAGCTTGCCAGCATTGACCGCAAGATTGGCGAATGGGCGAAACGGAACCTCGCCAAGGTCACGTTGGAAACCGAGGAGATCGACCCTCAAGACGCGGCGCGCGAGGTGGTCGGGAACGTCGACCAGTTCGAGTGGATTCCCGACACGCTTGGAATCACTCCCGAATTCGCCCCGCAGTTCTTGGACGCGGATGTTGTGCGGCTACGGGAGGCAAGGCGTGCGCTAAGCCAAGACGTCGACTACCTCGATGCGTCGCTGCCGCAACTCGTGGAGTTTCCTGACTCCAAGGCACTGCTCGAAGTCCACCAGGACCTGTCCCAGTTCGAAAAGCTGAAACAGGGCGTGGAAAACGGCGACGTTCCGGCGCTCGCCGATTCGACACAGGAGACGCTCGCTCGCGCTCAGCAAGTCCTCACGGACATCGAGGCGCTCCAGCGATTGCGCGACGAGGTAGTGCAGGCGCATCGTTACTGGACGATCGCCATGCGCGAACGTCTGCGGCGCGGCGGCAACGACAACCTGGTGCCGATTCTGGAAGCCCTCGGCGCCGAGCTTGAGCAGGCTGTCGACCGGCGCAAGGCGTTTCTTGAGCGGCCGGTTACCACTCCCGCAGGCATCGAGCTTGATACCGAGCTCGCGGAGGCTGTGAGCAATCTTGCCGAGGGCAAGAGCCCCTTTGGTCTGAAAGGACTGTTCGGCAGGTCCGCGCAGAAGAAGCAGCTGGACAGCATTCGCGTTCTCGGCAATCCCCCTGCCAACGCCGAGAGTTGGAAGCATGTCGCCGAGCATCTGGCGTTGTTGAAATGCCTGCGCGAACTGGCCTTGCGCTGGAACGCTCTTGCCCCCGAGCTTCAACTCGAAGCCGTACCGGGGGACAAGCCGGAAGGCGGCCTGGACGCCGCCCAGGGCTACGCCCTTTACCTCAAGGTGAAGAGCGTAGTGAAGGCGGAAGGCGAACTCTGCGCCGCAGCTTCTCTCGTTTTCCCCAACTCGGCTCATGTCCGCGAGCTGGCGGATAACACGCAGCGACTCGCAGAGATGGAGAAGGCGCTGCGGCACCACCTCACCAAGAACCGACTCGCCAACGTTTGGGCTCACAAGGAGCGCTTTCAGAAGGTACTGGAAGGCCGCACGGGCCGCGTCATAGAGGACATTCGCCGGTTTCTCGCCGAGATGCTGGGCAACCCTGAGATTGAAGACGCCCGGATGCAGGCTGAGTGGACGGCGCTGATGGCGGAGCTATCTCGCGTGCTGGGCCTGGGCACGCATCTCGCCGCCCTGCGCGAGGGTTGCGGCAAAGCTGAGGCCTCCGGGGCGCCTAAGTACGCGGCGTCGCTCAAACGACCGCTTGAGGGCACGGTGGATGGTCTTCTACCGGACAACTGGCGCAGCGCTTGGCGCCTGAGACGCCTGGCCACCTACCTCGAATCGATTGATGCACAAGAAGTGCTGAAGAGGTTGGCGAAGGATCGCCACGAAGTGGAGAGCGATTTGTCGCGCGCGTATCGCGACATCGTAGTGAAGCGGACGTGGCTGAAACTCGCGGAGAACGCTTCGCCCAGCATTCGGGCCGCTCTGCAGGCCTATCTCAACGCCATTCAGAAAATCGGCAAGGGCACTGGCAAGCGCGCGGTGCGCTATCGGCAGGATGCGCGTATGGCAGCATCGCAGGCGAACCCTGCAGTGCCGTGCTGGATCATGCCGCACTACCGCGTGTCCGAATCGCTGCCTGCAGAACTGGGCTGCTTCCACCTCGTCGTCATTGACGAAGCGTCGCAATCGGACCTAACGGCATTGCCTTCCTTGTTACGGGCGATGAAAGTGCTCATCGTTGGCGACGACAAGCAAGTCTCCCCCGAAGGCGTCGGTCTCGAGGAGGAGAAGATTCGAAGCCTCATGAGTCGCTTCCTCGGCAATCAGGTGGAAACCTATCGCCCGCAGATGTCGCCGGAGCGCTCCATCTATGACCTGTTCAAAGTAGTCTTTGCCAAGAGCGCGGTGATGCTGAAGGAGCATTTCCGCTGTGTCGGTCCGATCATCGAGTACTCCAAGCGCGAGTTCTACAATCACGAGCTCCGGCCACTGCGCATGCCCAAAGCCTCCGAGCGGCTCGACCCGCCCCTCATCGACGTGGTGGTGGAAGACGGCTACCGCAGGGGCGACGTCAATTTGCCCGAGGCGCGATTCATCGTCGATGAAATCAAGGCCATTGTGTCTGACCCAAACATGGGCGGGCGCTCCATCGGGGTCGTCTCGCTGCTTGCCGACAAGCAGGCTCTGTTGATATGGGAGCGGCTGACCGACGAACTCGGGCCGGAAGTAATGCAGCGCCATCGCATCGCTTGTGGCGATGCACGCACGTTCCAGGGCAAAGAGCGGGACATCATGTTTCTCTCGATGGTGTCGGCGCCCAACGAGGTCGGCGCGCCGCTCTCCCGCGATACTTTCGCCCAGCGTTTCAACGTGGCGGCTTCGCGCGCGAGGGACCGGATGTACTTGGTGCGCTCGGTGGCACTGGAGCATCTGAGCGAGGCGGACCGGTTGCGGCGCAGTCTCATCGCACACTTCGCGACACCCTTCGCCCAGGATGAGCTGCGCGTGGAGGATCTGCGCACACTTTGCGAGTCCCCTTTCGAACGCGACATGTACGACGAACTCACGCAGCGTGGCTACTGGATCACCCCACAAGTGCGGGTCGGCCAATACCGCATTGATATGGTGGTTGAGGGACACAACGACGCGCGGCTGGCGGTCGAATGCGACGGCGACAAGTACCACGGCGCGGACAAGTGGGCCGACGACATGCAGCGCCAGCGCGTCCTGGAGCGCGCCGGTTGGGTGTTCTGGCGGTGTTTCGCCTCCGCTTTCATCCGTCGGCGCAAGGACATGCTGGACGACCTCGTGAGGACGTTGGCCGAGCGCGGTATCGAACCGATTGGGGCTGAAGGCGCGCCTAGAAGTGTGCATACCGAGCACCGCATCGTGCCCTTTGTCACAGAGCCGGCGGTTGGGCAGGGCACCGTGATGCCTGTTGAAATTGTCGAGAGCGCTCAGGCATCGATTCCTGAGGCACCGCCGGCACGAACCAGTTCAGCAAGAGGAGACGCGCTTCCAGTAGAAGCTCGGCTGCATCCGTCGACTGGCGACGGGAATCTCTTTGGCCGTGCCCAATTGATCGTTTCTTCGGTCAACTCGCGAGACGCCAATTTGCCATTCAGCGATTATGTGGAGTATGCGGGCCTTCCTGGGAATGACCCTCGCAGCGTCAACGCGCATAGAGTTTCGGAAGGCATTGTCCAGATAGTCGAGGTCGAAGGCCCAGTGGTTGCGAAGCGAGCCTACGACATTTACCTGAGGGGCTGCGGCATCAAGCGAATGGGCCATGAGCTCAAGAGCACTATGAACAAGGCGCTTGCGGACGCCATTCGAGAACAGCGTCTTGTTTCTGAGAATGAGGTGACTGAAAGGGGCCTGCTATTCTCCATTGTCAGAGTGAACGGAAGCCCACCGATCAAGTTGCGAACCAGGGGGCCGCGATCATTCGAGGAGATTCCACCGAGCGAGCTGCAAGTTGTCGCCAGGTATCTGTTGGAGCGGCACAGGTTTCCATCTGGTAGTGACGAGCATCTGCGTGCGGTCTTGGAGTGCTTTGATCTCAAACGGCTGACCACGCAGGTCGGCACGACGTTGCTGGAAGTCCTGGAGAGGAGTTTCCCGTACGTGGACGAGTTCCTGAGTGGTATGCGCAAATAGGGTGTCGCGTGACTCCGCATGGTGCTGGAGCAGGCTGCGGTGCCCTCGCAGGAATGGGCGGCCACATCAAGTGCGCGCCTCCCAACAGCATGCAGCTGACGGCGCTGCGCGCCGCAGCTGATGCTGGACGTCTAAGCCGCGATAAACGCCAAAGGGACTTCTGGCCGGATCGGACCCGATTGGAAAGTCCCTTGGCGACCAGGCAGGAGTAGTCCTCCGGGGCCCACCCCAACCGTGTGCGAACCGGTATTGGCGCCAGCGGCCTATCCAGGGAAATCCCCGCTCTATGACGCCAGCGCCAATTCACGGGTCGAGCACGCCGCCGTCCGTCCAACCCCCTGCACCAACTGGGGTTGACCGGGTGGACGATGCCAGTAGAATGGCCCCACGTGAGGGCATCGTAGGGTGGGCGCGGAAGCCTGAGTGCAGGCGGTAGCCGGGAAATGGCGCCGTCCACTCATACGACGTTAGCCGGACGAACACTTAATTAAGATGGGCGAAACGCGATTGCGGTTGTCGCTGGGAACTCAGACGTTCGAGTTCATGGACACGCCGCTGGCGTTTGGCGCGTGTCACGTTACGGATCTGTTCGCCCGCAAGAACAACAAGACCGTCGGCGAAACCATCTGTCATCCGAAATACGTCCAGCTCGTGGGTCGCATTACGGCGGAGTATCAAGAGTCGATTCACGCGAAGCTGGGCCGGTTCCTCTACGAACTGAAGCAGCGGGGAGACCCGTTCTATCGTGAGTTTCTCAATGCTCATGGAGATGGCGAGTATTGTGAGTTCAAGCTCAAGGACCCAGGGGTCAAACGACTGAAGGGCCTGTACTGCTTCACTGTTGACGCCCGGCTCAAGTACATCGGCAAGAGCACCGACAGCTTTGCGAAAAGAATCGACCACGGGTACGGCACGATTCATCCGAAGAACTGCTACAGGGATGGCCAGAGCACAAACTGCCATCTCAACGGGCTGATCGCGACCGCCTCCGGTGAAGTGCGATTACACGTACATCCGATGGTCGTCGACGATACCATCGAGCTCAGCGAAAGGGCGTTGATCTTCCAATATGATCCCGACTGGAACGTCCAGTTGCGGAGATACTGAGCGGCCGGGGACATGAGTAACAGATTAGTCCGGGGACATGGGTAACACTTGGTTGACTTACCACGCCGTGTGAGAG
>MELF01000007.1 GCA_001767525.1 Acidobacteria bacterium RIFCSPLOWO2_12_FULL_68_19
CTGCGGCGTTGCCGCTCCTCGCCAATGCGCCCCGGCATTGCCTGCGTCGCGTCGCCTGGCATCTGCCGGCGCGGCGCTCGGAACGCGGCCCATGCTATGACTCGGACAGGCTCCTAGGAGCTGCGGGGCGCCTCCCGCCGATACCGCAGGTACTCGAACACCATCGGCAGCACCGAGACGATGACGATGCCAAGGGCGACGAGGGAGAAGTTGTCCCGGACGACCGGCACGTTGCCGAAGAGGTACCCGGCGCCCACACAGACGCCGGTCCACGCCGCCCCGCCGGTCACGTTGTAGAAGGCAAACGCCGGATACGACATCTCGGCGACGCCCGCCACGAACGGCACGAACGTACGCACGATCGGCACGAAGCGGGCGAGCACCACGGCCCTGCCACCGTGCCGCTCGAAGAACTCGTGCGCCCGGGCGATGTAGGCGGGATTCACCCAGCGGGCCCATCGCGGATCGGTCCGGGAGAGCCGGATGATCCGTGCGCCCGCAAAGCGGCCGACGGAGTAGTTGGCCGCGTCGCCGCCGACCGCCGCCACCGTGATGAGCAGCGACACCACCCGGACGTCGAGCGCGCCGGTGGCCGAGAGCGCCCCGGTCGCAAAGAGGAGGGAGTCGCCGGGCAGGAAAGGCGTGACGACCAGCCCGGTCTCGGCGAAGACGATCGCGAACAGGATGGCGTAGATCCAGACGCCATAGGTGGCGACGAGCTCCAGCAGCGAGCGATCGATGTGCAGGAGCGGATCGATCAGTTCGCTCACGTCACGTCCTCGAGGGAGATCAGATCCGGTCGAGCGCCTGGTCGAGATCCTCGCGCAGGTCGTCGATGTCCTCGATCCCGACCGAGACGCGGACCAGGTCGTCGGTCACTCCGAGCGCCCGGCGCCGCTCCGGCGGGACCGAGGCGTGCGTCATCGTCGCCGGATGGCTGATGAGCGTTTCGACGCCGCCCAGGCTCTCGGCCAGCGACATCAGCCGCACGCCGTTGAGGAGGGTCCGGGCGCGCTCCAGCGAGCCGACCGAGAACGAGATCAGCCCGCCAAACCCGCGCATCTGCCGCCGGGCCAGCTCGTGCTGCGGATGCGACGGCAGGCCCGGGTAGTGCACGGCGGCGACCTTCGGGTGGGACGCGAGGTATTCGGCGAGCACCATCGCGTTGGCGTTGTGGCGCTCCATCCGGACCGGGAGCGTCTTGGTGCCGCGCAGCACGAGCCAGGCGTCCATCGGTCCGATGATGGCGCCCTCGGCGTTCTGAACGAACCGCAGCCAGTCGATGTGATCGTCCCGGACGGCGACGACGACCCCGCCGACGCTGTCGGAATGGCCGTTCAGGAACTTCGTGGTGCTGTGGATCACCAGGTCGGCGCCCAGCGGCAGCGGCCGCTGCACGTACGGACTCGCGAACGTATTATCGACCGCCACCGGAACGCCATGGCCGTGCGCGATAGCGCAGGCGGCCGTCAGGTCGGTGATGCGCAGCATCGGATTGGTCGGCGTTTCGAGGAAGACGAGCCGCGTCGCCGGCCGGATGGCGCGCTCGAGCTGCCGCAGGTCGGAGGTGTCCGTGTAGGTGAAGTCGAGCTGATATTTCCGCAGCACCCGCTCGAACAGGCGGTACGTCCCGCCGTACAGGTCGTCGGTCGCGACGACGTGATCGCCGGACTGGAGGAGCGTCATGACCGCGCCGGTGGCGGCCATCCCGGACGCGAAGGCGAACGCCGCCCGCCCGCCCTCGATTGCCGCGAGGTTCGCCTCCAGGGCCGCGCGCGTCGGATTCTGCGTGCGCGCGTACTCGTATCCCTTGTGGACCCCGAGGGCGTCCTGCACGTAGGTCGACGTCTGGTAGATTGGCGTGATGATCGCCCCGGTCGAGGGGTCCGGCGCCTGTCCCGCGTGGATGCAGATCGTGCTGAACCGGGCGTCGTCGCGCAGCGTCACGGCCTAAGAGCGTACACTGAAGCAGGCGAAATGCAGAAGAACGAGCCTGCGGTCGTCTTCACCACCCGGTCCGACATCGAAGCGAGCGTCGTGATGGCGCTGCTCGACAGCCACGGCATCGCCAGCTTCCGCACGTCCGGCAATCCGCAGGCGATCTGGCCGATGGCGGTGAACGCGCTCGGCGACATCCGCGTGGCCGTCGCCGCCGACGCGGCGGAGGAGGCGCGGCGCGTCATCGCCAGCCATCGCGAGGACGTCGGCAGCCGGGTCGTCCGGCTGCGGGACGAGTTCGACGACCTGCAGCGCCGCATCGGCTACCGGTTCAGCGACCGCGGGCTGCTCGAGCACGCCCTCACCCACAAGTCGCGCGCCGCCGAGGACACCTCGGGCGGCGTCTTCGACAACGAATCGCTCGAGTTCCTCGGCGACGCCGTGCTCGGCCTGGTCGTCGCCGAAACCCTGTTCCGGCGGTTCCCCGACTACACCGAGGGGCAGAAATCGAAGATCAAGGCGTCGGTCGTCTCGACGCAGTCGCTCGCGCGGCACGCCGAACACATCCGCCTGGGGGACCATCTGCTGCTCGGCCGAGGCGAGGAGAAGACGGGGGGCCGCTTCAAGCAGGCGCTGCTGGCCGACGGGTACGAAGCGCTGATTGCGGCGATCTATCTCGACGGCGGCCTGGCGGCGGCGGCTTCGTTCCTCGAGCGCGAGCTGGGCGGCGCCATCCAGACGGGCGCCCAGCAGGACGTCGTCGGACTCGACTACAAGTCGGCGCTGCAGGAACGGCTGCAGGCGCTCGGCCGGCCCCTGCCGGAGTACCGGGTGGCCGCGGAGGCGGGTCCGGACCACCGGAAGCAGTTCACCATCGAGGTGATCGTGGCGGGCGACGTCCTCGGGAGCGCCACGGGCAAGGCGAAGAAGGAGGCGGAACAGGAAGCCGCTCGCCTGGCGATCGCGACGCTCGAGGGAGAGAGGTAGGAAGAAGTGGAAAAGTGGAAAAGTGGAAGAAGTAGAAAGGTGGAAAAGTGGAAAGGTTAGAGCTTACTTTTCCACTTCTTCCACTTTTCCACTTTTCTACTTCACGTTCGGCCTCAGTCGATTTCGATGATTCCCCAGCTCTTCCGCTCCTCCGGCGACGGGTCGAGGCCGGCTCCCGCGTAGGCGAGCGCGGGCGCGGGCTCCCGCGGCTGCGGCATCCGCGAGAGCGCGTAGCCCTGCACCTGGCGCGCGACCTCGTCTTCACCCGGCGGCGTCGGCCGGCAGTGCAGGCGCACCCAGAGGCGGAGCAGCGGGTCGGTGAAGCTGTAGCGCTTGTTCCGCGACGTGACGAGGTCGACGTCCTCCAGCCACGACAGGTAGTCCTTCGTCGAGCCGGGCGTCCGGCGCAGGCGCAGGGAGATCTCGGTGAGCGTGAGCGGCTCCTCCTCGGCCAGGATGTCGAGGATCGCCTTGAGCGCGCCGTACCCCCGCGCGCGGTGGAGACGCAGCTCGTAGCAGAAGCGGCACCAGCGCTCGATCGCCGCGCCCGGCTGCAGGAGCGCCGCCAGCGCCGCCACCGGATCGGGCCCGCGCCCCATCTGTCCCGTCATGTCGGCAATGGCGCGCACGTAGGCGGCACGTCCCTCGGTGAGCGCCTGCATCAGGCGTCCCAGGTGGTCGCGGTCGTCGGTCGGCGTCTGCTCGAACCCGTTGAAGTTCGGCGCGAGGAGATCGGTGATCTCCGCCGCCGAGAGCGGCGGCTGGTGCATGACCTCGAAGCGCGCCGTGGCGTCGCGCAGCAGCCGGTGCGTGCGCGCCACGTAGCGGGTGGTCATCACGAAGCGGTTTGGGCTGGCGGCGAGCGCCTCGAGCAGGTCGCGCACGACGTGGCGCAGACCCGGGAAGCTCTCGAAGGTGCGCAGTTCCAGGACCTCGTCGAGCAGGAACGTGCAGGGCGCGCCGCCCGGCGCGCGCGCCGTGTTGAAGAAGGCGAGCAGCGCGCCAAACGCCTCCCGCGCCGTGGCGGGGGCGCGGTCGGCGCCCTGCCGCGGGAAGGGCGAGGAGGCGGCCACCGCCTCGAGGAACCGTTCCGGCGTGGTGGCGCACCGCTCCACGTCGATGTACTGGGCCGCGCCGCGGCCCAGACGGTCACGCAGCCGCTGCAGCAGCCAGGTGCGGCCCGTGCCACACCCGCCCGGAATGACCGGGATTCGTGACGGCGACGCATCGAGCGCCGCCATCACTCGTCTGTCGAATCCTGTATGCGGACTCGTCATGCTCGTTTCCCCACTTCCCGGACCGGCCGTTCGCGCCCGCTATCTGCGGTGGCGCTATCTGTCGATCCTGCAGTCAGTTGCGCGATATCTGGTCCCGCATCGGGAGCCTGACCCCGCCAGCACGCGCCGTGGCGAGTGCCGCCGGGTAGCCGGCGTCGGCATGTCGCGCCACCCCCATCCCCGGGTCGCACGTGAGCACGCGCTCCAGGCGCTCGTCCGCCTCGCGCGTCCCATCCGCCACGACCACCATTCCCGCATGCAGCGAGTAGCCGATGCCGACGCCGCCGCCGTGGTGGACCGACACCCACGTGGCGCCGGCCGCCACGTTGAGCAGGGCGTTCAGCACCGGCCAGTCGGCAATCGCATCGCTGCCGTCGCGCATGCCTTCGGTCTCGCGGTAGGGCGACGCCACCGAGCCGCTGTCGAGATGATCCCGGCCGATGACGATCGGCGCCTTCAGGACGCCGGCCCGTACGAGCTCGTTCATCCGCAGCCCGAACCGCGCGCGGTCGCCATAGCCGAGCCAGCAGACGCGCGCGGGCAGCCCCTGAAAACGTACACGCTCGCGCGCCATCCGGATCCAGCGGCAGAGCGCTTCGTCGTGCGAGAACATGTCGAGCACAGCTTGATCGGTGACGAATATGTCGCCTGGATCTCCCGAGAGGGCGGCCCACCTGAACGGACCCTTGCCCTCACAGAAGAGGGGACGCACATATTCCGGCACGAAGCCGGGAATGTCAAACGCATGCTCGATTCCGGCGCGTTTCGCCTGCGCGCGGATGTTGTTGCCGTAGTCGAACGTCACCGCGCCGCGCGTGCGCAGCGCGAGCATCGCGTCGACGTGGCGCGCCATCGAGGCCATCGCGCGCTCGACGTAGGCCTGCGGCTGCCGCTGGCGGAGCACGCGCGCCTCGGCCAGGGACATGCCGTGCGGCACGTAGCCGTTGAGCGCGTCGTGCGCCGATGTCTGATCGGTCAGCACGTCGGGCACGAATCCGCGGCGCACGATCTCAGGCAGCACGTCGGCGGCGTTCCCGTCGAGGCCGATCGACCGGGCGGTGCGGCTCCGGCGCCAGCGCTCGACCTTGTCGAGCGCCTCCTCCAGGCTCGTCGTCGCCTCGTCCAGATAGCCGGTGGCGAGGCGCCGGGCGATCCGGTCCGGGTCGACTTCGACAATCAGCGCGGCGGCGCCGTTCATCGCGGCCGCCAGCGGCTGGGCGCCGCCCATGCCGCCGAGGCCGGCCGTCACCACGACCCGCCCCGCCAGCGAGCCGTCGAAGTGCCGGCGCGCCGCCGCGGCGAACGTCTCGTATGTACCCTGCAAAATCCCCTGGGTTCCGATGTAAATCCAGCTTCCCGCGGTCATCTGGCCGTACATCGTCAGGCCTCGGTCCTCGAGGTCGCGGAAGTTTTCCCAGGTGGCCCAGGCCGGAACGAGCAACGCGTTGGCGATGAGCACGCGGGGGGCGCGGCGGTCGGTCCGGAACACACCAACGGGCTTACCCGACTGGACGAGCAGCGTCTCGTCGTGATCGAGACGGCGAAGTTCCTCGACGATGGCGTCGTACGCCTCCCAGTTGCGCGCGGCCTTCCCCGATCCGCCGTAGACGACGAGGTCGTCGGGACGCTCGGCGACGTCGGGGTCGAGGTTGTTCATCAGCATGCGCATCGCCGCTTCCTGCGGCCAACCCTTGCACGCGAGCGCTGCGCCGCGAGGCGATCGAACGATGCGCGTGCCAATCGTCATGACGAGTTGGAAGGAAGAGCCGATGCAACGTCCAAGAGCGCGAACGATCAGAAGTTAGAAACGCTGCGCGGGCTTGTCAAATGAATTCACACGAAAAGTTTTCAGTTGACATTCAGACCTGAAGCGCTTTCGAGCTCGCCCGACGCGATCATGTCGGAAATCCGACGGAGATCCGGCGACAGCGAGCGGTCGTGCTCCACCGCCGGCACGTGCGCGCGAATGAAATCATGGACGCGCATGAGCGGCGCAGACGAGATGAGCGGCGCGAGCAGGTCGATGGCTTCGCTCGCGCACAGCAGCTCGCACGCGACGACGTCGCGCGCGAGTTCCACCGCCCGGGCCGACTTGAGCGCCGCCGCCATGCTCATGCTCACGTGGTCTTCGCGCCCGGCCGAGGTCGGGATCGAGTCGACCGAGGAGGGATGCGCGAGCGTCTTCAGTTCGGACGTGAGCGCCGCGGCGGTCACCTGCGCGAGCATCAGCCCCGACTGCAGACCGCCGTGGCGCGTGAGGAACGGCGGAAGCCCGCTGAGCGCCGGATTGACCAGCCGCTCCGAGCGGCGTTCGCTGATCGTCGCCATCTGCGCCAGCGCGAGGCAGACGACGTCGGCGGCAAGCGCCACCGGCGCGCCATGAAAATTTCCGCCCGAGACGATCTCGCCGGTGGCAGCAAAGACCATCGGGTTGTCCGTTGCCGCGTTCGCCTCGGTCTGGAACGTTCGCCGTGCGAAGGCGAGGCCGTCGCGGGCGGCGCCGTGCACCTGAGGCGTACACCGCATGGAGTAGGCGTCCTGGACCCGACCGCAATTGGCATGGGAGGCGTTGATGGGGCTTCCCACCATCAGCGCAAGGACGTTGGCGGCCGAAGCGCGCTGGCCGGTAAAGCCGCGCGCCTCGTGGATCCGCCCGTCGAAGGGACGCGTCGATCCGCGGAGCCCGTCGATGCTGAGGGCCGCCGCGATGTCGGCGGCGCGGGCCAGCCGCTCGGCGTCGGCCACTGCCAGGCCGAGGAGCGCCGTTGACGCCTGCGTCCCGTTGATCAGCGCGAGCCCTTCCTTGGCGGCAAGCGTGACGGGCGCGAGGCCGGCTCGGTCGAGCGCCGCGGCTCCCGGTCCCTGCACGTCGCCGTGCCATGCGGCGCCCTCGCCGATGAGCACCAGCGCCAGATGCGCGAGCGGCGCCAGGTCGCCGCTGGCGCCGACCGAGCCGCGGGACGGGACCACCGGATGTACCCGCCGGTTCAGCATCTCGACGAGCAGGTCGAGCGTCTCGAGCCGGATGCCCGAGAAGCCCTTGGCCAGCACGTTCGCTCGCAGCGCCATCGTCGCGCGCACCACCCCGACCGGCAGCGGGTCGCCGACGCCGGCGGCGTGGCTCCGCAGCAGGTTCACCTGCAGCGCCGCGAGGGAGCCGGCGGGGATGGTCACTTCCGCGAAGTCGCCGAAGCCGGTATTGACGCCGTAGGTCGGCGCCGCGCGACCGGCGAAGTCGTCGACCACCGCGCGCGCGGCCCCGACGCGCGTGCGGGCGGCGTCGGCGACCGCCACCGGCGCGAAATCACGCGCGACCGCAACGAGATCGCCGAGCGTGAACGACGTTCCATCGAGATAGATCATTCGTGAATTACGATATACCCGAATGTCGATCAATATCGCCGTGCTTGGCTCGCAGTGGGGCGACGAGGGCAAAGGGAAGATCGTCGACCTGCTGACGCCGCATTTCTCGGCCGTGGCGCGCTACCAGGGCGGGCACAACGCCGGCCACACCGTGTACGTGCAGGGGCGGAAGTTCGTCCTGCACCTCGTGCCGTCCGGCATCCTGCATCCCGGGGTCACCTGCGTCATCGGCAATGGGGTCGTCATCGACCCGCAAGCGCTCTTTGGCGAGATCGAGCAGCTCGAGCGCACGGGAGTGAAGGTGGACGGGCGGCTGCTCATCAGCGAGAAGGCGCACCTGATCCTGCCGTACCACCGCGAGCTGGACGTGCTCTCCGAGGCGCGCCGCGGCGAGCGCAAGATCGGGACCACGTCGCGCGGGATTGGACCGGCCTACGAGGACAAGATCGGCCGCCGGGGCATCCGCGTCTGCGACCTGTTCGGGGACCGGGCGGCGCTCGAGGAGGAGGTGCGCGAGAACGTCAGCGCCCGCAACCGCATCATCCGGGACTCGACGCTCGACTGGAGGCCGGTCGTCGAGGATCTCCTGGCGCACGGGGAGCGGATGCGGGCGTGGGTCGGCGACGTGTCGGTGTTCCTCGCGGGGCTGATGCGCGACGGCCGGCCGGTGCTGTTCGAGGGGGCGCAGGCGACGCTGCTCGACATCGATCACGGGACGTACCCGTTCGTCACCTCGTCGAATGCGTCGGTCGGCGGCGTCTGCACCGGCCTTGGCGTGCCGCCCCGCGCCATCGGCGGCGTGCTCGGCGTGGCCAAGGCGTACACGACGCGCGTGGGAGAGGGACCGCTGCCGACCGAGCTGCACGGCGAAGAGGCCGACCGGCTGCGCGAGAGCGGGCAGGAATACGGCGCCTCGACCGGCCGCCCGCGCCGCTGCGGCTGGTACGACGCGGTGGTCGTGCGCTACTCGGCGCGCATCAACGGCCTCGACGCGCTCGCGCTCACCAAGCTCGACGTGCTCGACGGGCTGCCGGAGGTGCGGCTGTGCACCGGCTACCGCACGCCGCAGGGGACGCTGACGGAGTTTCCTGCCGACCTGCGCGCGCTCGCCCTGGCCGAACCGGTCTACGAGCGGCTGCCGGGCTGGTCGGTGCCGACCCGCGGCATCACGCGCCTCGAGGAGCTGCCGGCCGAAGCGCGGCGTTATATCGAGCGGCTCGAAGAGGCGAGCGGCGTGGAATGCGCGATCGTCTCGACCGGATCCGACCGGGGCGAGACGATTGTCAAGCCGGCCTCGACGGTGGCCGGGTGGCTCGGTCGCTAGGAGCCTGTCCGAGTAATAGCATGGGTCGCGCGCATGGGGCTTGCGAGGCGAGATCAAGGCGCGAGGAGGAGGCGATGCCCGTGCGCATCGGCGACGACGAGTAACGCCGAGCTCGCCCGCAACCCCCATGCGCCCTGCGGGTTCCGGCGGCGCACCGGCATCTGCGGCGTTGCCGCTCCTCGCCAATGCGCCCCGGCATTGCCTGCGTCGCGTCGCCTGGCATCTGCCGGCGCGGCGCTCGGAACGCGGCCCATGCTATTACTCGGACAGGCTCCTAGGTCTTGTTCGCCTCGATGACGCGCGCGAGCGCGGCGGGGTCGGCGTCGAGGAACTCGACGCCGGCGCGGTACCGCACGGTGCCTTTCGGAATTTCGAACGACGCCCAGGCGACGACTCCGTTCAGGCGCAGCGACCGCGGGCCGTTCGGCAACGTCACGCGGATCCGCTGATTCGGCCTGAGAATCGTCGGCGAGAGGATCTGCGCGCCGACGATCGACAGGTCGACGACCGTCGCCGGGTTGCCGTCGACCTGCATCTCGACGCCGCCGGCGACCTTGAAGCGCGGCGCGCGGCGCGTGCCGCGCTGGTCGAGCGGCGCGGTCACCGCGACCGCCGGCGCACCGGCGGCAACGCCGGCGGTGTCCACCGGTGCGGGCGACCGGCGCGCCGAGGGGCTGTCGTGCGCGATGATGCGGATCTCGCACGCGGCGAGCGCCGGATCGGCCTTGATGCGGTTGATGAGCGCGGCGCCCCGCGAGGTGGCGGCGAACAGTCGCTCGAGCACCACTACCGGCGAGCGCTGCCGCGTGATGAGATCGAGGGCGCGCAGTGCTTCGGCGTCGGTGAACGCGGTCACCTCTCCGAGGTCCCCACGGTCCCGCAGTGCCGGCAGATGTTCGGGAGAGGCAATCAGGACGACCGAGGGCACGACCTGGAAGTGTACCGCAAGTGAGGAACGCATTCGCCGTCCGGTGCGAGCGCCTGAGCAAGCGGTACGGCGACGTGACCGCCGTGGACCGCCTCTCCCTCACGGTGCGCCGGGGCGAGTGCTTCGGGCTGCTCGGCCCGAACGGCGCCGGCAAGACGACGACCATCGAGATCCTGGAGGGGCTGCTGACGCCTGACGAGGGCGAGGTCGAAGTGCTCGGCCTGCGATGGCCGACCGACGCGCCCGAGCTGCGCCAGCGCCTCGGCATTCAGCTCCAGGAGACGCGACTCGCCGAGAAGCTGACGGTGGAGGAGACGCTGCGCCTGTTTCGCGCGTTCTACCACCGCGGCCGGGCGGTCGACGAGCTGCTGCGCCTCGTGGAACTGGACGGCAAGCGCGCCAGTTGGGTCGGAACGCTCTCGGGCGGGCAGCGGCAGCGGCTGGCGGTGGCCTGCGCCCTGGCCGGCGCGCCGGATCTGCTGTTCCTGGACGAGCCGACCACCGGCCTCGATCCGCAATCGCGGCGGCAGCTCTGGGGCGTCCTGGAGCGCTTTCGCGCCGGGGGAGGCACGGTCGTCCTCACGACGCATTACATGGATGAAGCCGAGGCGCTCTGCGACCGCGTGGCGGTCGTCGATGGCGGCCGAGTCATCGCGCTCGGGACGCCGCAGGAACTGATTGAGACGCTCGGTCAGAGGAAGGCGGTCACGCGGCACGGCACGCTCGAGGACGTCTTCATGACGCTCACCGGCCGGCATCTCCGGGATGACTGAATCGCCGGCACACCATCGTACCCACGCGCAGTCGGCCGGCTCGGCGCATCCGCTCCTGGAGCTGACGCTCGCGCGGCTCCGGGAGTTCGTCCGCGAGCCCGAAGCGCTCCGTGTCGAGCCATAAGTAAGTGTTACCGAGCGGCGCATCGTCGCGCCATTAATGGTGTTACCGAAGGTGCAGGGGTTTTGAGA
>MELF01000008.1:0-68709 GCA_001767525.1 Acidobacteria bacterium RIFCSPLOWO2_12_FULL_68_19
GCTCACGCCGGTGGCGATCGAGAAGGGGAGCCGGTTCGCCATCCGGGAGGGCGGCCGGACCGTCGGCGCGGGCACCATCACGGAGATTGTGGAGTAGCTGGTAGGCGGTAGCCGGTAGCCGGTAGCCGGTAGCCGGTAGCCGGTAGCGAGAACCAGGAGCCTCCTACCGATCACCCACCACCGACGACGACTGGAAAAACCGATGGCCATGTTCAGCGACAAGATTCGGATCCGCCTGAAGGCGTACGATTCACGGATCCTCGACCAGTCGACCGGCGAGATCGTCGAGACCGCCAAGCGGACGGGCGCGCAGCTGGCGGGCCCGATCCCGCTGCCGACCTCGAAGAACAAGTGGACGGTCCTGCGCTCGCCGCACGTCGACAAGAAGTCGCGCGAGCAGTTCGAAATCCGGACGCACAAGCGCCTGATCGACATCTTCGAGCCGACGCCGCAGACCGTCGACGCGCTCATGAAACTCGATCTGCCGGCGGGCGTGGATGTCGAGATCAAGGCGTTCGGCAAGGAACACGGGAAGTAGGCGATGGTGACAGGACTGATCGGCAGGAAGGTCGGGATGACGCAGTTGTTCGACGCGGACGGCACCGTCCACCCGGCCACCGTGCTGAAGGCGGGTCCGTGTGTGGTGGCGCAGGTGAAGGCAGCCGGTCGTGACGGCTACGAGGCGGTGCAGCTCGGACTCGTCGACGTGAAGGCGGGGAAGGAGAACAGGCCGACGGCCGGGCACTTCAAGAAGGCCGGCGTGCCGCCGACGCGCGTCCGCCGCGAGGTGAAGGTCAAGGCGGGCGGCGAGGTGCCGAAGGCGGGCGACCACGTCACCGTGGCGATCTTCGCCGATGGCGAGCGCGTGGACGTCATCGGGACGAGCCGCGGCAAGGGCTTCCAGGGCGTCGTCAAGCGGCACCATTTCAGCGGCGGCCGTGCGACGCACGGCTCGATGTTCCACCGCGCCCCCGGATCGATCGGCGCCTCCTCGTACCCCTCGCGCGTCGTGAAGGGGATGCGCATGGCGGGGCACATGGGACATACCCGCGTGACGGTGCGCAACCTGAAGGTCGTCCGCGTCGACAGGGACAACAACCTGCTGCTCGTCGAGGGCGCCGTGCCGGGCGGACCGAACAGCGTCGTCGTGATCCGCAAGGCGGTGGCGGCCAAGCCGATCCGCGTGGTGCAGGCCGAACCGGCGAAGAAGAAGGGCAAGAAGTAGCCATGACCGTTGACGTCGTGAACGCGCAGAACGAGAAGGTCGGCTCGCTCGAGCTGCGGGACGAGGTGTTCGGCGGCCGGATCAAGACGGATTTGATTCACGAGTCGGTCGTCCGCGCCAATGCAGCCGAGCGCCGCGGGACGCATGCCACCAAGACCCGGGCACTCGTCAGCGGCAGCGGCAAGAAGCCGTGGCGGCAGAAGGGCACCGGCCGCGCGCGCGTCGGCGAGATCCGCAACCCACTGTGGCGGAAGGGCGGAACGGTGTTCGGACCGCAGCCGCGCAGCTACGAGTACCAGCTCCCGAAGAAGGTGGAGAAGGGGGCGCTGCGGGCGGCGCTCGCCCAGAAGCTCCGGGATCAGCAGGTCGTGGTCGTCGACGCGCTGAGCGTGAGCGAGATCAAGACGAAAGCGGCCGCGGAGATGCTCAGGCGGCTCGGCGTCGACGGCAAGGCGCTGCTCGTCGACGTCAAGCCCGAAGACACCCTGGCGCTGTCGGTGCGCAACATCGAGGGGGTGCGGTTCGTTCCGAGCGGCCGTGTGAGCGCCCGCGACGTGATGGACACGCGGCGTGTGGTCGTGACCCGGGCCGCACTCGAACGGCTCCAGGCAGCCCTCGGCTGAGGACGGAGAGGCCATCATGAAGCTCACCGACGTCATCCGGCGCCCCGTGATCACCGAGAAAACGACGATCCTGCGCGAGGACGGGCGGACGATCGTGTTCCAGGTGGCGACCGGCGCCAACAAGATCGACATCAAGCGTGCCGTCGAGCAGCTCCTCGGATCGAAGGTCGAGAGCGTCCGCACCTCGGTCGGACACGGCAAGGTGAAGCGCCAGGGCCGCTACGCCGGCCGGCGCCCGGACTGGAAGAAGGCGTACGTGAAGCTGCGAGAAGGTGAAAAGCTGCCCGAATTCCTGCAGGGGGCGTAAAGGCTGGTTGGTAGCCGGTAGCCGGTAGCCGGTAGCCGGTAGCGTGTAGCCGGTGACAAGGCGCTACCGGCTGCCGCCTACCAGCGACGAGCTACAGGGAACGAATATGCCGATTCGCAAGTACAACCCGACGTCGCCAGGCTCACGGTTTCAGACGGTTCAGACGTTCGACGACCTCACGACCGCCGAGCCGTACCGCCCGCTGACCGAGCCGCTGCACCGATCCGGCGGGCGCAACAATCGCGGCCAGCTGACGTCCTGGTGGCGCGGCGGCGGCCACAAGCGGCTCTACCGGATCATCGATTTCAAGCGGGACAAGAAGAACATCCCCGGGACGGTATCGACGATCGAGTACGACCCCAATCGTTCGGCCCGGATCGCGCTCGTCACCTACGCCGACGGCGAGAAGCGCTATATCCTCCAGCCGGTCGGGGTGAAGGTGGGCGACACGGTCGTCGCGGGAGACAGCGTCGACATCCTGCCGGGCAACTGCCTGCCCCTCAAGAACATTCCCCTCGGCACGATGATTCACAATGTCGAGCTGAAGCCGGGCAAGGGTGGACAGATCGCGCGCAGCGCCGGCTCGTCGGTGCAGCTCGTCGCGCGCGAAGGGCAGTACGCGTCGGTGAAGATGCCGTCGGGCGAGATCCGGAAGATCAACATCGAGTGCGTCGCGACGATCGGCCAGGTCGGCAATCTCGACCACGAGAACGTGTCGATCGGCAAGGCGGGACGCAGCCGCTGGCTCGGCAAGCGGCCGCACGTGCGCGGCGTGGCGATGAACCCGGTGGACCATCCATTGGGCGGCGGCGAAGGGAAGACGTCGGGCGGACGCCATCCGGTGTCGCCGTGGGGCCAGCCGGCGAAGGGGTACAAGACGCGGCGGCGCAAGCACACCGACCGCTTCATCGTCCAGAGAAGGACGAAATAGTCATGAGCCGTTCACTGAAGAAAGGGCCGTTCGTCGACACCTCGCTCCTCGAGAAGATCGAGGCGATGAACCGGGCCAACGAGAAGAAGGTCTTCAAGACCTGGTCGCGCCGGTCGACGGTGATCCCGGAGATGGTCGGCCACACGATGGCGGTGCACAACGGAAGGAAGTTCATTCCGGTGTACGTCACCGAGAACATGGTGGGCCACAAGCTCGGCGAGTTCGCGCCGACCCGCGCGTTCAAGGGGCACACGACGAAGACCGAGAAGGCTGCGGCCGTAGCCGCCGCGGCGCCGGCCGGCCCGGCGGGTGCGGGCGCCGGTGGCGGCGGCGGCGCGGGCGCCGCCGCGGGTGCGGGTGGTGGCGGAGGAGCCAAGGCATGATCGAAGCGGAGGCAACCGCGCGCGGCATCCGTACGTCGGCCCAGAAGGCGGGGCTCGTCTGCGCGCTGATTCGCGGCAAGGGCGTGAACCAGGCGCTCGCGACCCTCCAGTTCACGCGGAAGATCATCGCCCGGGAGTTGGCCAAAGTGCTGCGGTCGGCCGTGGCGAACGCGCAGCAGCAGGAGGGGTTCGGCGGCGACGTCGAGCGGCTGTACGTCTTGGCGTGCTATGCGAACCAGGGGTCGTCGATGAAGCGTGTGCGGCCGGCGCCGATGGGCCGGGCGTTCCGGGTCACGAAGCGGACGGCGCACCTCACGGTGCGCGTCGCCGAGCGGCCGCTGCAGATCGCGCGGGTGGCCGAGGCGGGCGACGCGGCGGCGCGACAGGTCCGGGGCGGGGCCGGCACGTCGGTGCGTGGACGGAAGGCGGCCGGAGAGACGGCCCCGGCGAAGCCGCCGAAGGCGCGGAAGACCGCGAAGGCGTAGAAGGAGAGATACGTGGGCCAGAAGGTTCACCCGTACGGATTTCGGCTCGGGTTCAACAAGACGTGGCGGTCGCGGTGGTACTCCGATCGCGACTACGCGAAGCTGCTCCACGAGGACCTCGCCCTTCGGCAGAACCTGAAGACGCGGTTCTCCCACGCCGGCGTCTCGCGGATCGAGACCGAGCGCGCCGCCAACAAGCTGAAGATCGACATCTACACCTCGAGGCCCGGGATCATAATCGGCCGGAAGGGGATCGAGGTCGACAAGCTGAAGCAGGAGATCCAGAAGCGGACCAGCCGCGAGGTCTTCATCAACATCCAGGAGATCCAGAAGCCGGAGCTCGAGGCGCAGCTCATTGCGGAGTCGGTCGGCATGCAGCTGGAGAAGCGCGTGGCCTTCCGCCGGGCGATGCGCAAGGCGGTGGAATCGGCGCTGCGCTTCGGCGCCCGCGGCATCAAGGTGCGCGTGTCTGGCCGGCTGAACGGCGCCGAGATCGCGCGCTCCGAGTGGTACCTGCACGGGCAACTGCCGTTGCAGACGCTGCGCGCCGACATCGACTACGGCTTCGCCGAGGCCAACACGACCTACGGCCAGATCGGCGTGAAGGTGTGGCTCTACAAGGGCGAGCGGCTGGTGCCGCGCACCGGGCGCGACGAGGAGTATCGCGACCGTGCGCCCCGCCGCCCCGCCAGAGCCTGAGGGTGACGTTCCATGTTGATGCCCAAGAAGGTCAAGTACAGGAAACAGCAGCGCGGGCGCATGACCGGCAAGGCGTGGCGCGGGGCCGACGTATCGTTCGGCGACTACGGCCTGAAGGCGATGGAGCCGTGCTGGCTGACGGACCGCCAGATCGAGGCGGCGCGCGTGGCGATGACGCGCTTCATCAAGCGCGGCGGCAAGGTCTGGGTGCGCGTATTTCCCGACAAGCCGATCACGAAGAAGCCGCAGGAAACGCGCATGGGCAAGGGAAAGGGCGCGCCCGAGCAGTGGGTCTGCGTCATCCAGCCCGGCCGCATCATGTTCGAGATGGAAGGCGTCACCGAGGTCGAGGCGCGCCAGGCGATGTCGCGCGCGGCGGCCAAGCTGCCGATCAAGACGAAATTCGCCGCCCGCTTCGCCCAGGAGAAGGCGTCGTGAAGCCGGCGGAGGTTCGCGAGCTGACGGTCGACGACCTGCGCGCCCGCGTGAGGGATCTGGACGACCAGCTGTTCCGGCTGCGCATCCAGAAGGCCATGGGCACGCTGGAGGCGCCGACCAAGGTGCGTGAGGTCCGCCGCGACCTGGCGCGCATGAAGACGATTCTGCGGGAGAAGGAACGGCAGACGGCATGAGCGTCAAATCACAACTGACCGGCACCGTGGTCAGCGACAAGATGGAGAAGACGGTGGTCGTCGCCATCGAACGGCAGGTGCGCCATCCCCTCTACGGGAAGAGCCAGCGCAAGACCGCGACGTTCATGGCGCACAACGAGAACAACCACGCCAAGGTGGGCGACACGGTCGTCATCGCGGAGTCGCGGCCGCTCAGCCGCCGCAAGCGCTGGGTCGTGACGCGCGTGGTCGCCAGGGCGCAGGAGATCTAGGCCATGATTCAGATGCGTTCCATCCTCGACGTGGCCGACAACTCCGGGGCACGGAAGATCGCCGTCATCAATCCGATCGGGGGGTCCGCGGGGCGCTACGCGCGGCTCGGCGACATCGTCACCGCCTCGGTCAAGGAAGCCACGCCCGACGGCACCGTCAAGAAAGGGCAGGTCGTCAAGGCGGTGATCGTACGGACCGTGAAGGAGCAGCGCCGGCGCGACGGCAGCTACATCCGCTTCGACCGCAACGCGGCGGTGCTCATCAACGACCAGCACGAGCCGATCGGCACCCGTGTGTTCGGGCCCGTGGCCCGGGAACTGCGCGAGCGCCGCTTCATGAAGATCATCTCGCTCGCGCCGGAGGTGCTCTGAGCCATGTCTCGTCTGCAGACCCCGATTCGGAAGAACGACACCGTGATGGTCACGGTGGGCAAGGATCACGGCAAACGGGGGCGCGTGCTGCGCGTGCTGCCGGAGAAGAACCGCCTCGTCGTCGAGGGCGTGAACATCATCAAACGGCACACGCGGCCCAACCCGCAGCGCAACGTCAAGGGCGGGATCGTCGAACGTGAAGCGGCGCTCCACGCCAGCAACGTGCAGCTCGTGTGCCCGGAGTGCGGCCATATGACCCGGGTGGGGCGCCGGACCCTCAACGACGGACGCAGGGTCCGGATCTGCCGCAAGTGCGAGGGAGTGCTCGACAAATGAGCCGCTTGAAGGATCGATACCAGAAGGAAGTCGCGCCGGCGCTCAGGAAGGAGTTCGGCTACGAGAACGTGATGGCGGTCCCGAAGATCGAGAAGATCGTCGTCAACATGGGGCTCGGCGAGGCGACGCAGAACGCGAAGGTCGCCGAGACCGGCGCCGACGAGCTCGGGCGCATCACGGGCCAGAAGGCGATGGTGCGCCGCGCCAGCAAGTCGATTGCGCAGTTCAAGCTGCGCCAGGGGATGCCCGTCGGCGCGATGGTCACCCTGCGCGGCGAGCGGATGTACGAGTTCCTCGACCGGCTGATCAGCATCGCGCTGCCGCGCGTGCGCGACTTCCGCGGCGTGTCGCCGAAGGGGTTCGACGGCCGCGGCAACTATACGCTGGGGCTCCGCGACCAGCTGCTCTTCCCCGAGATCGACTACATGAAGGTCGACAAGGCGCGCGGGATGAACGTGTCGGTGGTCACCACCGCGAAGACAGACGAAGAGGCCCGGAAGCTTCTTCAGCTGATGGGCATGCCTTTCAGGACGAATTGACGATATGGCAACGACTGCAAAGATGGCGAAAGAGCTCAAGCCACCGAAGTACCGCATCCGCCTGCGCAACCGGTGCAAGCTGTGCGGCCGGCCGCGCGGCTTCCTGCGCAAGTTCTCGATGTGCCGGCTCTGCTTCCGTCGGCTGGCGCTCGAAGGCGACGTCACCGGCGTCATCAAGAGCTCGTGGTAGGGACAGGAGCCATGAACGATCCGATTTCCGACATGCTGACCCGCATCCGCAACGCGGTGATCGCCAAACACACGCGGGTGGATCTGCCGGCAAGCAGGCTGAAGGCGGAGATTGCGCGCATCCTTCAGGACGAGGGGTACATCCAGGGATTCAGCGCGATCGAGGAGCCTTCGCAGAAGGCCGGGCGGCAGCCGCGGCAGCTCATCCGGCTGTTCCTGAAGTACGGGCCGAGGGGCGAGCGGGTCATCAGCGGCATCGAACGCATCAGCCGCCCAGGCCGCCGCGTCTACCTCGGCGTCGAGGAGGTGCCGACGGTGCTCGGCGGCCTCGGCACGAGCATCCTGACGACGTCCCGCGGGGTGATGACCGGCCGCGCCGCCCGCAAGGCCGGCGTCGGCGGCGAAGTGCTCTGTAACGTGTGGTAGGGCTTCGGGCCTTCGACTCTTGGCTGTGGGCAGTTCAGAGGGCCCGAAGTCCAGAGCCCGGAACCCGAGGCCGACTGGGTTGGTGATATGTCTCGAATTGGTAAGAAGCCGATCCCGATTCCGAAGGGCGTCACCGTCACGATTGCGCCCGATGCGGTCGAGGTGGAGGGCCCGAAAGGCCGGCTCCGGCAGCTGCTGCCGCCGGGCATCGCCGTCGCGCAGGAGAACGGCAGCCTGGTCGCCACGCCGCAGCGCGAGGATCGCGAGCTGGGGAAGTTCCACGGGCTGGCGCGGAGCCTCGTCGCCAACGCGGTGACCGGCGTGACCGAGGGCTTCAAGAAGGAGCTCGACATCGTCGGCATCGGCTACCGCGCCGAGCTGAAGGGGAAGCAGGTGCACTTCGCACTCGGGTACTCGCACCCGATCGTGTTCGACATCCCGGGCGGGATCGACATCACGATCGACAAGCAGACGCACCTCACGGTGACCGGCGCGGACCGCCAGCTCGTCGGCCAGGTGGCCGCCGAGATCCGCCGGATGCGCAAGCCGGACCCCTACAAGCAGAAGGGCGTGCGCTACACCGGGGAAGTGCTGAAGAAGAAGGTCGGGAAGACGGGGGCGTAGGCGTTGGGCTCCATGCTCTGGGCTTCGGCCAGAGCCTGGAGCCTGGAGCTGGGCAGGATCGACGATGAAGATCAAGACCAGGGAGGACCGCCGGACCCGGATCAAGTACCGGATCCGCAAGCGCGTCCACGGCACGGACGCGCACCCGCGGCTGACGGTGTACCGCAGCCTCGCGCACATCTACGTGCAGGTGGTCGACGACATGACCGGACGGACGATCGCGTCGGCGTCGAGCGTCGAGCCGGCGGTGAGGGGCGCGTTCGGCACACAGGCGAAGGGCGGCAACATGGCCGGCGCACAGGCCATCGGCAAGACGATCGCCGCGCGGCTGCTCGACAAGGGGATCACGCGGGTGGTGTTCGACCGTAACGGGTTCCTGTATCACGGTCGCGTCAAGGCCGTGGCCGATGCGGCGCGCGAAGCCGGTCTGGAGTTCTGACGTGGGTATGATGAACCGGACGCGCGAGAAGATCGACGCGTCCCAGCTCGAAATCAAGGACACGGTCGTCTCCATCAATCGTGTCACCAAGGTCGTCAAGGGCGGCAAGAACCTGAGCTTCAGCGCCCTGGTGGTGGTCGGCGACAACCACGGCGTGGTCGGCTTCGGGGTCGGCAAGGCGAAGGAAGTGCCGTCGGCCATCAAGAAGGGGATCGAGGCCGCGAAGAAGAACCTGATCCGCGTGCCTCTCAAGGGCACCACCATCCCGCACCAGGTCGTCGGCCGGTTCGGCTCCGGCAGCGTGCTGCTGAAGCCGGCGCCGGAGGGGACCGGACTCATCGCGGGCGGCGCGGTCCGCGCGGTGGTGGAATCGGCCGGCATTCAGAACGTGCTGACCAAGTCGCTCGGATCGGCCAATCCGCACAACGTGGTGCGCGCCACGTTCGCCGGGCTGATGGCGCTCATGGATCCATCGCAGGTGGCGCGCTTCCGCGGCAAGGACGAAGCGGAGCTCGTGGGAGCCTGACATGGCGAAGAAGGCTGCGGAACAGAAGGCGCCGAAGCGTCTCAAGGTCACGCTGGTCCGAAGTACGATCGGCTTCAATGAGACACAGGCGAAGACGGTCGAGGGGATGGGGCTGCGCCGCATTCGCCACACGGTGGAGCTGCCGGACACGCCGGCGACCCGCGGCATGATTCACAAGGTGCGGCACCTCGTCGAGGTGACCGAGTAGGGCGGGTTCCGCACGCGAACCCGCTGGACAGGCATATGGATCTCAGCAATCTGAAACCGGCCGAGGGATCGAAGTTCTCGCCCAAGCGCGTGGGACGCGGCCCCGGATCGGGCAGCGGCACGCAGGCTGGCCGGGGCCACAAGGGGGCGAAGTCGCGGTCCGGCTTCAAGTTCAAGCGAGGCTTCGAAGGCGGACAGATGCCGCTGCACCGGCGGATGCCGAAGCGCGGTTTCCACAACCAGTTCCGCACGGAGTACGCCGTCGTGAACCTCGACACCCTGGCCGAGCGCTTCGAGGCGGGAACGGTGATCACGCCGGAGCTGCTGCGCGAGCGGGGGCTCGTGCGCAGCCGGCATCAGCGGATCAAGGTGCTGGCGCGGGGCGAGATCGCCAAGACGCTGACCGTCCGCGCCCACAAGTTCAGCGGCAAGGCAGCCGAGAAGATTGCCGCCTCCGGCGGCGTCGCCGAGGTGCTCGGAGCGTAGCCATGGACAACCCGCTCAAGAACCTGTGGGCCGTCGCCGATCTGCGCAATCGCGTGCTCTTCACGCTGGGGCTGATCGGCGTCTACCGCGTCGGCGGCGTCATCCCGACGCCCGGCGTCAACACCGAGGCGCTGGCGATCCTGGCCGAGCAGACCCAGAACACGATGTTCGGGCTGTACAACATGTTCTCCGGCGGCAACCTGTCGCAGATGACGATCTTCGCGCTCGGAGTGATGCCGTACATCAGCGCCTCGATCATCCTGCAGTTGCTGACGGTGGTGTGGCCCACGCTCGAGCGCCTCTCGAAGGAGGGCGAGCTCGGTCGCCGCAAGATCACGCAGTACACGCGCTACCTGACGTTCGCGCTCTCGGCCGTCCAGTCGCTCGGCATCGCGTTCTTCCTGGAGCGGCAGACGCAGATCGCCGGCGGCCTGCCCCTCGTGTACGACCCGGGCTGGGCGTTCCGTTTCATGTGCGTGGTCACGATGACGACCGGCACGATGTTCGTGATGTGGCTCGGCGAACAAATCACCGAGCGCGGCGTCGGCAACGGCATGTCGCTCATCATCTTCGCCGGGATCGTCGTCGGCCTGCCGTCGGCGGTGCTCACCACGTTCGACCAGATGCGGACGGGGCAGTTGAGCCTGCTGCGGATCGTGTTCCTGAGCGTCATGATGGTGGCCGTGGTCGGCGCGATCATCTTCGTCGAGCGCGGACATCGCCGGATCACGGTGCAGTACGCCAAGCGAGTGGTCGGACGGCGGCAGTACGGCGGCGCCAGCACGCACATCCCGCTCAAGGTGAACACGGGGGGCGTCATTCCGGTGATCTTCGCCTCCTCCATCCTGGCGTTTCCCGCGACGGTCGCCATGATGTTTCAGAGCGGCACGTGGGGACGCGCGGTGGCCGACCAGTTGGCGTACGGCATGCCGCTCTACAACCTGCTGTACGTGGTCGGCATCATCTTCTTCTGCTACTTCTACACGGCGATCATCTTCAATCCTGATGACGTCGCGGAGAACATGCGCAAGTACGGCGGCTTCATCCCGGGCATCAGGCCGGGCAAGCGGACCGCGGAGCACATCGACACGATCCTCGCCCGCCTGACATTGGTGGGCGCGCTCTACCTGGCGTGCGTCGCGCTGCTGCCGGAGTTCCTGCTGACCGGGTTCCGCGTCGCGCCGATCCCGTTCATCGGCGAGCAGCTCGACGCGATGCTGCCGGCCTGGTTCACCCAGGGCGCGGGGGTCACCTTCTACTTCGGCGGCACGTCGCTGCTGATCGTCGTCGGTGTCGCGATGGACACCGTCAACCAGGTGGAGTCGCAGCTCATCATGCGGCACTACGACGGCTTCATGAAGAAGACGCGGATCCGCGGCCGCCGCGGCTAGCCGATGGCGCTCAACGTCATCATGCTGGGCCCTCCGGGCGCCGGCAAGGGCACGCAGGCCGAGCGGTTCGCCGCCCGGCACGCCCTGCCGAAGATCTCGACGGGCGAGATGCTGCGCGACGGGATCAAGCGGGGCCTGCCGCTGGCGCTGAAGGCCAAGGAGAAGATCGACCGCGGCGAGCTCGTCGACGATCGGACCATGATCGGCATCGTCCGGGAACGACTGAGCCGCGACGACACGAACGCCGGATTCGTGCTCGACGGATTTCCGCGAACGGTCTTCCAGGGACGCGAGCTGGATGCGATGATGGAGGAGCTCGGAAAAGGTCCCCTCATCGTCATCGACATCACCGTGCCGGAAGAAGAGCTCGTCCGGCGCCTGGCGGCCAGGCGCGTCTGCTCGACCTGCGGCATGAACGCCGAGCCGATCGGCGAGGTCGCGAGCGTCTGCCGGCGCTGCGGCGGCACGTTCGCTCACCGCGCCGACGATGACGATCGCGTCGTGCGGGAGCGCCTGCGGGTGTACGCGGAACAGACGAAGCCGGTTGTCGATTACTACGTGGGGCGGCCGACGTTCCGAGCGGTCAACGGCGCACAGCCGCCGGACCGGGTCGCCGACGAGCTGGAGGCGACGATCGTCGATGCGGCACGGACTCTCGTCGGATTCGCCCTGGGAGCGCAGGGGCAAGCCGGCCGATGATCGTCTGCCGATCGAAGGCGGAGATCGAGAAGCTGCGGCGGGTCAATCGGCTCGTCGCGCGGATTCTGGCCGACATCCGGCGGATGGCGGTGCCAGGGGCGACGACCAGGGAGATCGATGCGGCCGCCGAGGCGCTCGTTGGCGAGGCGGGTGCGGTGCCGGCGTTCAAGGGGTACCACGGGTACCCGGCCACCGTATGCGCGTCGATCAACGAGCAGGTGGTGCACGGGATCCCGTCGAACCGCCGCCTGGCCGAGGGCGACGTCCTCTCGCTCGACATAGGTGCGAAGCTGGACGGCTTCTTCGGCGACTGTGCGGTGACGGTGCCCGTGGGGCGGGTGTCCGACGATGCCGTCCGGCTGCTCCGCGTCACCGAGGAGGCGCTGTTCCACGGCATCGAGGCGGTGCGGCCGGGCGTCCGCGTCTCCGATATCGGCGCCGCCGTGCAGCGCCACGTCGAGGCGCACGGCTTTTCCGTCGTCCGGGAGTTCGTCGGGCACGGTATCGGGACCGCGCTGCACGAGGAGCCGCAGATCGCCAACTACGGTCCCGGCGGCTACGGGCCGCGGCTGGCGGAGGGGATGGTGCTCGCGATCGAGCCGATGGTGAATCGCGGGGGTCCTGGCGTGAAGGTGCTGGGCGACGGCTGGACCGCGGTGACGCGCGACGGGAGCCTCTCGGCCCACTTCGAGCACACGGTGGTCGTGACGCTCGACGGCTGCGAGATCCTGACGTTGCTCGAGGACGACGCGTCGCGGGTGCGCGAGCGCATGGGCGCGGCGGTTCGCTCGTGACGGCATGGAGCGGCAGGTCGAGGGCGTCGTCGAGGCGCAGCTGCCGAGCGGCTTGTACCGGGTGTCGATCGACGGCAAGACGGCGATTACCGCGCACATCGGCGGTGGCCTGGAGCGGAACTTCATCCGGCTGCTCGTTGGCGACAGGGTCGTCGTGGAACTGACGGCGCGCGACCGGACGCGCGGCCGGATCGTGAGGAAGCGGTAAGGGCGGCCTATGAAGGTACGAGCATCGGTCAAGCGAATTTGCGACAAGTGCAAGATCGTGCGGCGGCGCGGTGTCGTTCGCGTGATTTGCACGAATTCGAAACACAAGCAGAGGCAAGGCTGAGGCCTGGGGCCCGAGGCCTGGAGCCGACAAGGATCGACGTATGGCACGTATCGCAGGCATCGACCTGCCGCGCACGAAGCGGATCGAGATCGGGCTGACGTATATCTACGGGATCGGCCGGAAGCGGTCGAACGACATCCTGACCTCCGCCGGGGTGAGCCCGGACGTGCGCGTCAAGGACCTGTCGGAAGAGGACGTGCGGAAGATCAGCCGCGTGATCGAAGAAGTCGGCGGTGTCGAGGGTGACCTCCGCAAGGAAGTGTCGATGAACGTCAAGCGGCTGATGGAAATCGGCTGCTACCGCGGCCTTCGGCACCGGCGCAACCTGCCGGTGCGCGGCCAGCGGACGCGCACGAACGCGCGGACGCGGAAGGGCCCGCGCAAGGGCGCGATCGCGAAGAAGAAGACGGTGTAATCAATGGCCAAGACTGATCCGACTGCGGCGGCGACCGGCGCCGAGACGAAGGCCGAGGGGGCGAAGAAGCCCCGGAAGACGTTCAAGAAGCGCGGCGAGAAGCGGGTGGTGCACCACGGCTACGTGCACATCCACGCCTCGTTCAACAACACGCACATCACGATCACCGATACCGAGGGGAACGTGATTGCGTGGTCGAGCGCCGGCGGCATTGGCTTCAAGGGATCGCGGAAGGGGACGCCGTTTGCCGCGACCCAGGCGGCAATCGCCGCCGCCAACGCGGCCAAGAACTACGGTCTGCGGACCGCCGAGGTGCGCGTGAAGGGGCCGGGGTCCGGGCGTGAGTCGGCGATCAGGGCGCTGCAGACGATCGGCATCGAGGTGAAGTCGATCCGCGACGTCACGCCGATTCCGCACAACGGCTGCCGCCCCACGAAGAGGAGAAGGGTGTAGATCGATGGCGAGATACATTGGCCCCGTCTGCCGCCTGTGCCGCCGGGAGGCGATGAAGCTGTTCCTCAAGGGCGAGCGCTGCTACGCCGAGAAGTGCGCCATCGAGAAGCGGAACTTCGCGCCCGGGCAACACGGCAAGACGCGGAAATCGAAACTGGCCGGCTACGGCGTACAGCTGCGCGAGAAGCAGAAGGTGAAGCGCATCTACGGGGTGCTGGAGGATCAGTTCCGCCGCTATTTCGAGCAGGCGGAGCGGACGCGCGGGATCACCGGCGAGACGCTGTTGCAGTTGCTCGAGCGGCGGCTCGACAACGTGGCGTACCGGCTCGGCTTCGCCACCTAGCGTCCGCAGGCACGCCAGCTCGTGCGGCACGGCCATTTCACCGTGAACGGCCGCAAGGTGGACGTCCCGTCGTACTCGGTGAAGCCCGGCGACGTCGTCGCCGTCCGCGAGCGCAGCCGGAAGACGCCGTCGATCCTCCATGCCATGGAGGAGGTGAAGGGGCGCGGGATCCCGGAGTGGCTCCAGCTCGACCCGGAGGCGATGTCGGCCCGTGTCAGTTCGGTCCCGACGCGCGAGCAGATCAACCTGCCGGTACAGGAATCGCTCATCGTCGAGCTGTACTCGAAATAGCGGGGAGTTCGGAGTCGGTAGCCGGCAGTCGGTGGCCGGGGGTGGCTACCGGCCACCACCTACCGGCTACCGGCTACCAGCTACCGGCTACCAGCTACAGACTGGTTCGCACCCGTCGGCCCGCAGCCCTACGGACCTGCGGCGGGAGGCCGGCGGAGACACACTGCAGGTCCGGAGGCCGGAGCTGCCGGCCCGTTCGCGAAAGGACACACGATGCTCTGGAAAGGATTTCAGCGCCCCAAGCGGCTCGAGTTCGAGCGCGAGACGCTCACGGATCGGTTCGGCCGGTTCTGCGCCCAGCCGTTCGAGCGCGGCTTCGGCACCACCATTGGCAACGCGATGCGCCGTGTGCTGCTCTCGTCCATCGAGGGCGCGGCGATCACCGCGGTCAAGATCGACGGCGTGTTGCACGAGTTCTCGCCGATTCCCGGCGTGGTCGAGGACGCGACCGACATCATCCTCAACCTGAAGCAGATTCCGCTGAAGCTGCACACCGACGCGACCAAGACGCTCTACCTGCGCGTCGACAAGCCTGGCGTCGTGCGCGCCAAGGACATCGATACCGACGCGGACGTCGAGATCCTCGAGCCCGAAGCGCACATCGCGACGATCGCCGAGCACGGCACACTGCACATGGAGCTGCGGATGAAGCGCGGCCGTGGGTACGTGTCGGCCGACAAGAACTTCGACGAAGATCTCGGCATCGGCTGGATCCCGATCGATTCGGTGCACTCGCCGGTGAAGAAGGTGAACTACCTGGTCGAGGCGGCGCGTCTGGGCCAGACGACCGACTACGACAAGCTGACGATCGATGTCTGGACGAACGGATCGGTCACCGCGAGCGACGCGGTGTCGCTCGCCGCGAAGCTGATTCGCGACCATCTGAATATCTTCATCAACCTCGAAGACGCCGACGAGGAAGCCCAGGAAGCCCAGGCCGACCAGCAGCGCGCCGTCGTGGCCAACGAGAACCTCGACAAGAGCGTCGAGGAACTGGAGCTGTCGGTCCGCTCGTACAACTGCCTCAAGAATGCGAACATCCGCACCATCCGCGAGCTGGTGCAGAAGACCGAGGCGGAGATGCTGCGGACGAAGAACTTCGGCCGCAAGTCGCTCAACGAGATCAAGGAGATCCTGCACGGCATGGGTCTCAGCCTCGGCATGCGGCTCGACCAGCCGGTCCAGGTGCAGACGGAGTAGGAAGCGCCAGCCATGAGACACAACGTTGCACACCGCAAGCTCGGGCGCGTGACGGAGCACCGGGTGGCGCTGCTGCGCAATCAGGCGATCGCGCTGCTCAGGCACGAGCGCATCGAGACGACCGTGCCCAAGGCGAAGGAGCTGCGGCCGTTCGTCGAGCGCCTCATCACCATTGCCAAGCGCGGTGTCGCCTCCGGCGGCGCCGACGGCAACGCGCTGCACGCGCGCCGGCTCGTCCTGGCCGAGCTCCCCGACACGTCGGTGGTCGGTAAATTGTTCGACATCATCGCGCCCAGGTTCGCGGAGCGGCCGGGCGGCTACACGCGGATCCTGCGCGTCGGGTTCCGGCGCGGCGATTCCGCCGAAGTCGCCCAGGTCGAGCTCGTCGGCAGCGAGTACAACCCGCGCGCGGCCGCGGACAAGACGGAGAAGGAAGCCGCCAAGCCGAAGTCCAAGGGCGTCGGCGAGCGGATCAAGGCGGCCGCCCAGCGGATGCGCGGCGGCAAGAAGGACGAGGCCGCCTCGAAGGCGCAGGCCGGTGGCCAGACCCGGGGCGCCGCGCGCAAGCCGACGACCCCACGGAAGGCCGGCGGGTCGTAGTCGGCGCTCATACGGAACGACAGAGGCGGGCCCGATAGGCCCCGCCTCCCCATCGCAGTCGTCGGTCTCCTCTCCCGGAAACCGCGGTTGACGCTGCTCGTGCCCTCCATCGTTTCCCGTCCCGCACGAGAACTCCAAGTGTCTTCACCTCAATGACTTGGCACAACAGTCCGGGAGCGGCCGGGACGGCAGCGCTGTTGCTCGCCACCAGGGCGCGATGCGGAGGCTCGGATGGCGGCGGCTGAAGACCGGAGGGGTCGGTGCGGCGGTACTGGCGGCACTCCTCCTCGCGCCAGGCGATACCCGGTCGGCAGCGGCCAGAGATCTTCGTCCGATCGCCGCGCTTGCCCCGGTCGACGTGCTCGCATCGGGCTTCGTGGAGCTGTCGGGGGTGGCTGTGGAGCCCTCCGGCACGATACTCCTGACGGACCGTGCGGCCGGGACGCTGATGCGCCTCCATCCAGGTGGCCGACACGAACCGCTGTTGGATGGTCTGCACGGGCCGATCGGCGTCGCCCAAGACCGTGCCGGACGGATCGTTGTCGCCGAAGCGGCGGGGCGACGCATCCTGAGGATTACTCCTGGCGGAGCCGTGACGGTGCTGGCCGCGACGCTGCGGCAGCCGCGCGCCGTGGCGGTCGGGCCAGACGATCGCGTCTTCGTTGCCATGCGGGCCGATACCAAGGCGGAATTCGTGATCGCGCGGCTGGAGGAGTCCGGCGCGGTGACGGAGGTTGTCTCGGGCTTGAGCGATGTCGAGGCGATCGCCGTCGCCCCTGACGCAATCTACGTGGCGACGAAGCGTCTCGTGCAGGAGCGCGGCAACCTGCGGACGATCGTTGCGAGAATTCCGATCGACGAGGATGGCGTGGCTGGTGCCGTCGAGCCGCTCATCGGCGGCGCGCTGCATCGGGCGCTGGCTGTCGGCGTCGATGTGCTGAACGACGTGTTCATCGGCGGCGTCGCCATCGACGGCGGGGACGGCCGTTCCGGCACGATCCTGAAGCGCCACTCCGAGGGCCGCGTGACGGTGTTTGCCGCGGGACTGACCGATCCCGCTGGACTGGCGCTGACACCGAGTGGAGACCTGATTGCGATCGAGCGGCGGCATCCGGGCCGCGTGCTGCGCTTTCGTGCGCCTCTCCCGCCGGTGCCGGCGGTGCCTGCGTTCACCAACCAGTCCCCGTTGTCGGTCGCCGGCCTGTCGGAGCCCGGCGCGCGGATTCAGCTGCTTCAGCCGCCTCGGTCCGAACCACTGGCGTCGACGACGGCCGACACGCTCGGCGACTTCACGCTGCCGGCGCGGCTCGCTCCCAATACCGCCACCGAGCTCGTATTCCGGGCGACCGCCGCCAACGGGCTCGGACTCACGGGAGCGGCTGCGGTGACGAGCGTCACGCATGACGATATCCCGCCTCGCGTGACGCCGCTCGAGCCCTCGCCCGGCATGCACACGCGGATGCCGGTCATACTCCGCGCTCGCGCGGAAGATGAGGGAAGCGGTCCTGCGGCCGTGACATTCCTGCTCGAGGACAGGGTCGTGGCTGCGGTGACGAACCCGGCGCCCCCTGCGGCGCTGCTCGCCGGGGCGGTGCTTCAGACGGAGGCAGTCGCCGAAGGACCTCATGGGCTGACCGTCGCGGCGGTGGACCGGGCCGGAAATCAGGCTGCCCTCGCGCAGTTGCTCGTCGTCGATCGCACGCCGCCCGATACCTGGATTGTCGCCGGGCCCGCGCCCGAGACCGCCGAGCGGAACGTACGCTTCGAGGTGGGCGGCGGCGACCTCTGGTCGCCCACGCTCGACTATTCATGGCGTCTCGATGCGGGTGCCTGGTCGCCGTATGATCCGTCCGTCGCGGTTGACCTGGACGGGTTGACCCAGGGGAGGCACCGGTTCGAGGTCCGGGCGCGCGACCTGGCCGGCAACGAGGATCCGACGCCGGCTGTACAGTCGTTTACCGTGCAGTCGCTGCGTGTCCGCATTCTCGAACCTGCCGACGGGCAGCTCGTGACGACTGACTCGATCTGGATCCGTGGCGCCGTCGAATCCTCGGACGACATCGTCTCGGTCACCCTGGCGTTGCCGGCCGCGTTCGGCGGCAGCCTGACGGCATCCGTTGAAGGCGGTACCTTTGCCATGGAAGTTCCCGCAGACCCGGAGCTGACAACCTTCACGGTCGTGGCCGCCGGCCGCACCGGTGCGACCGCGCAAGCCTCTGTTTCCGTCGTTGTGGCATCCGATCGGAGCTCCGTGGAATCGCTCGAGGTGTGGCCACCGGGAGGGCTGGCGCCAGTGACCGTTCGGCTCGGCCTTCATGGATTCAGCGGCGTCCCGGCGGCGATCGATCTCGACGGCGACGGCGTCCTGGAGTTCGACGGTGTCCTGAGTTCGGACGACTTCTACGGGACGTATTCACGGGCCGGCATCTATGTGCCGACCGTCTGGATCACGACGCCCGACGGAGAAGTGCGCGCCCGCCGGGCCCTGGTGGAAGTGTACGAACGCTCCGTGCTCGACGCCCGGTTGCAAGCGGTATGGAAGGGATTCAAGGACGCGCTGCGCAAGGGCGATATCGACGCTGTCGTCTCGTTCGTCGTGGAGGAACGGCGCCAGGCCTGGGCGGAGTATTTCCGGGCGTTGCCCGCGGATGCGATGGCCGACGTCGACCAGGTGTTCCCGGCCATCTCACTTGTGGAGGTCGGCGCCGGCGGCGCGCAGTATGAGATGGTGGCCGAGCGTGACGGTGTGTTGTTCTCCTATGCCATATGGTTCCAGGTCGATGCCGACGGCCGGTGGCGGCTGTGGCGGTTCTGAGGAGCCGGCGATGATGCGACGGAGCGAGTCGTTCCTGCGGCGGTGCGTGGCGGTGTTGTTGCTGGCGATGGTGACGGCAGGCTGCCAGAACGGGCCGGACGTGCGCGGTCCGTTCGAGGGACAAATCGTCGAGGCCGAGACCGGGAAGCCCATCGAGGGCGCCATCGTCGTCGTCGTGTGGACGCACCTGATGAACTACTTCGAGGGTGGGCGTGATGAGATCGACGCGCGTGAGACTGTAACCGACGCAGAGGGGAAGTGGCGAATTCCTGAGCGCCCGACGCCGATCTGGGAAGGCGGCATCGCCGGCGTTCGGCGCCGGTTCTACGTGTTTGCGCCTGGATACGACGTCCAGGATCCGGCAGGAACCCCGCGCGATCAGTACGCACCGCGCGAAGCGAAGGTGACGACACTTCGACGGCTGATTACGCGCGAAGAGCGCTGCGAAGCCCTCCCTTTCGTGGCGAGCACGATGTCTGTCGCCGCAGTTGGAAAGAGTCCGCGCTTTCGAGAAGCCATCGCGCGCGACCGAGACACCCTTGGCTGCTAGACGCCAGAGTAGGAGCGTTCGATGATTATCCGGTCGATTGTCGGTCCCGTCACTGCCGTCGCGGTGGTGAGCGCGGCTGTGTCCCTCCAGGCGCTCAACGTCCCGACGCACCGGCTTCTCAACCGCGCCGCGGCTGGGGAGGGTACATTCGATGCGTATACCGATACATTCGACAAGTACTTGCGCGAGTCTCTCGGTTTGAAGGCTGGTCGAGAGGTGGTCTTGGGCAATCTGGCCCTGAGCCCCACCGATTTGCTCGCCGAGGGAGGCGCGCGCGAGGATGACGGCCCGCGCTTGTCCACCAAGGCCAGGGTCTACCGTCATTTCCACAATCCGCTGCTTCCGTGGGACGAGGCGGGCCTGCGCAGCCGATACCCATTCCATCCGCTTGCGCATCAGTACACGTCGTCTGTGCGTTGGATGCAGGCAACCGAGCAGGCGCTGGACGACGGCGGAGCGGCTGGCGGAGAGTGGGCGTGGCACAACGCACGACGTCTCTATTTCCTGTCGCTGACTACCGAGGACCCACGGGAACGCGAAGCGAAGACCGCCGGCCTGTTCAGGGCATTGGGGCATCTCATGCACGTCGTCGTCGATGCGTCGGTCCCCGAACACGTGCGCAACGACCCCCACCCGTTCGGTACGTTCTCCCGCGAGGTGCTGAGAGCGCGAACGGCAGGCAACTACGAGTATTGGATCTCGGATCAGCAGGCGCGGCTCGGCGATACGGCGTTCAGGGCGCGATACCTGTCCAGACCGATCGGTCCTGGCGTCGGCATGCCCGGCCTCCTGCCGCCCCAAGGCGAGGCCGTTGCGAAGCTCCCGATTGCCAGGCTGCTCGATACGGACAGATATCAGATGGACGGCGCCGATCCGAACGTCACGTTGAACCAGCCGATCGGAATCGCGGAGTTCGCCAATGCGAACTTCTTCAGCGAGGACACGCTGTCCGGCGTCGATACCCAGGATCGACGCCTGCCGTTTCCGCGACGGGACGAACTCATCCAGCGCTCCGATCTCGCGCCTATGAGCCCGAGAATCCGGGCCTATTACCAGAAGCCGTCCGGCCAGGGGCTCGCAACCAGGTTTGCGCTCGCCGCCTGTCGGCTCGACGGCCGCGCGGCGGTGCTGCCACCGTATCCTTGCGTCGACGAGGCCGTGTGGGACGAAACCGCCTCGCACATGCTCCCGAGGGCGGTTGGCTACGCCCGCGGCGTGCTCGACTACTTCTTCCGCGGCTCGCTGGCCGTGTCGTCGGTCACGTGGAACGCGTCGGGCGTCCTCGTGGAGGTACAGAATACGAGCACGGAGGAGATGGAGGGAACGTTCGAGATCTGGGCGCGTCACGATCCCGACACGCCGCGGGAGCGACGCACCAGGCTGGCGGTGCTCGGGGATGGCGAACCGGTACGGCTTCGTCCAGGCGATTCGCGGGCGTTCGAAGGGATCCGGATACCGGCCCCGGCGATCCCGGCAGCCCGGCACATGCTCGTGTTCACCGGTCGCCTCGGCCTCGAAGAGGACGCCGTCATCGGGCGCGCGTTTACCGTCGCCCGCGTGGAGGTCCGGCAGCGGACCTACGACGCCGAGACGGTACCGTTCTGCACGCCCGTCGCGGCCTCGGGCGCGTCATCGTCGGGGAGGACCACGTTCGAACTCAGGCGTGAGAGCCTGACATGCGGCTGGCGAATCGCGACGCACCGTGTCACCGGGACGCTGGCGACCAACATGCCGCTCGATCCGGCGACCGGCCGTCCCGAGCCGATCATCAGCCGCGTCGAGGCGCGTTGGGTGGGCAGCGCGACACCAGCCCCGCTGGCGCTCGACGGTCGTCCCGTCGCTGGCGTCTGGCAGCGGCAGGGGAGCGAACCGGATCCGACGACGTTCGAGATCGTGGACCCGACCGAACGCGGGCCGTTCGTCGATCTCTACCTGTTCGTGTCGTACGAGGGAGGGCGTGGAGAAGTGGCGCGCATGGCCCGGTTTGGCACCGCCTCGGTGGCGCACGCGAAGGCGATGATCATCGATAACCGGGTGCCGAGCGCTCCGCGCTACCTCGTCACGTCGAGTCGTTCGGCGGCCGGCATGCTGTGGTACGACTGGGCCACCGGGTTCGAGGCGCTCTCGCACAACGCCGTCGCCGTTCCGACCGATACGTTCACGGCACGCCGGTTCGGCACGTCCGATATCGAAGAGGGGGTGTTCACGAACCAGTTCGTCTATCTGGAGACTGCCATAGACGACTTCGAGGAATTCACGAGCGGAGCAGCCGCAGAGAGTCTCTTCAAGGCGATTCCGCTGCGAAGCCCGCATCCGTCGGGCCCGCACTACGGATGGACGGCGGAGATCCGCCGGGCGTACCGCCCGATGGAGCAGGAGTTCCGGCGGATCTTCGTGGACGCAGACCCTGAGCCGTTCCACGTGCGGCTCACGGGGCAGGAGAGCGGCGCTGCCGGCACCAGGTAGCGGCAGGCCGGCGGCGGCCGGTCCTTACGCTTCTTCCGCTACCTCCTGGCCGCGCTCGGCCTTGGCGGCGGCGACGATCTTCGTCTGGAGGTGCTGCGGCACCTCCTCGTAGTGCGAGTACTCCATGTGGTACAAACCGCGGCCGCCGGTCGCCGAGGTCAGGTGCTGCTCGTAGGTGAGCATCTCGGCCATGGGCACCTGCGCCCGGATGACGGTCATCGACCCTCGCGTGTCCATCCCCGCGATGCGCCCGCGCCGCCCGTTGAGATCACCCATCAGATCGCCGGCGAAGTCGCTCGGCGCGTGCACCTCCACCTGCATGATTGGCTCGAGAATCGTGGGGCGCGCCCGTGTCATGGCGTCCTTGAAGGCGAGCGAGCCCGCCAGCTTGAACGAGAGCTCGTTCGAGTCGACCGGGTGGTAGGAGCCGTCGAAGACCGTCGCCTTGAAGTCGACGACCGGATACCCGGCCAGGTACCCGCGCAACCGCGCGTCCTGGATCCCCTTCTCCACGGCGGGAACGAACTGCCGTGGAATCGAGCCGCCGAAGATGTCGTCCTCGAACTGGAAGTCGCTGCCCCGCGGAAGCGGCTCCACGCGGATCTTGCAGTCGCCGAACTGCCCGTGGCCGCCGGTCTGCTTCTTGTGGCGGCCGTGCGCCTCGGTGCTCGCCAGGATGGTTTCGCGGTACGGGATCCGCGGCAGCTTCAGGTTCACCTCGACGCCGAAGCGCCGCTTCAGCTTCGCCACCGTCACTTCGATGTGCATCTGGCCCTGCCCGGACAGGAGCAGCTCGGTGGTCTGCGGATCCCGCGAGTAGCCGATCGAGGGGTCCTCCTCGCGCAGCCGCTGCATGGCGGTGCTGATCTTGTCTTCGTCGCCGCGGCTCTTCGGCTCGATCGCGTACGACAGCACGGGCTCCGGGAACGTGATCTCCCCGAACCGCAGCGGGCTCGCCTTGTCGCCGAGTACGTCGTTGGTGCGCGTCTCCTTCAGCTTCGCCACGGCGCCGAGATCGCCCGCTTTGAGCTCCGGCACGTGCGTCTGCGTCTTTCCCTGCAGCACGATCAGGTGGCCCAGCCGCTCGGCGGCCTCGCTCCGCACGTTCTGGACCGTGGAGTCCGACTTCAGGGCGCCGCTGACGACCCGGAGCATCGTGATGCGTCCGGCAAACGGGTCGGCAATCGTCTTCCAGACGAACGCCGCGGAGGGCGCCGTATCCGAGGCCTTGACGGTCGTGTCGGCGCCGCCCGTGGTGAGGGCGGGGAACTCGCGCTCGGCCGGTGAAGGGACGTTGGCGACGATCGCGTCGAGGAACGGCTGGACGCCGATCACGTGGAGTCCCGACGTGCAGACGAGCGGGAACAGCCGTCCGGCCATCGTTGCCGCGCGCAAGCCCGACTCGAGCTGGTCCTGGGTGAGCGTCCCCTCGGCGAAGAACGCCTCCATCAGCGCCTCGTCGGCCTCTGCGACCATTTCGATCAGTTGCTCCCGCGCCTTGGCCGCCCGATCGGCCAGCGCCGCGGGGATGGCTCCCTCGGTCATGGTGCCGCTCGCGTCGGCGGCGAACGTCAACGCCTTCATGCGGACCAGATCCACGACGCCGGTAAACTCCCGCTCCTCGCCGAGCGGCATCTGGATCGGCACGATCTCCCGTGCGCAGTCCCGGTGGAGCGAATCGAGCGTACGCTCGAGGCTGGCGCGGTCGCGCTCGAGGCGGTTGGCCACGACGAGGCGGGGCAGGTTGAGCGCCGCTGCCTCGGCCCAGAGCTTCTCGGTCTGCACCTCCACGCCCGCCACCGCGTCGACGACGACCACCGCGGCCTCGACGACGCGCAGCGCCGAGCGGGCATCGGTGAGGAAGTTGGCGAATCCCGGCGTGTCGATGATGTTGACCTTGGTGTCGCGCCACTCGGCGTAGGCCAGGCTGGAGGAGAGAGTGTGCTTGCGCGCGATCGCTTCCTCGTCGAAGTCGGTGACCGTCGATCCGTCGTCGACCCGGCCGAGCCGGTTGACGGCGCCGGCGGCGAACAGCGTCGCCGACACGAGCTGGGTCTTGCCGCATCCGGCGTGGCCGACGACCGCCACGTTGCGGATGCCTGCTGCGTCGTAGACCTTCATCTGGGGTGCCCCTCCTGACCGCTGGCGGGTCGCGACTGCCGTGACGACCGTCTCGGCATCATAGTCATTGCCCCTCTGGCGCTGCAAGGCGGCGAGCGGCTCTGGGGGGACGGTGCGGCCGAGGGCACCGCCGGATGCGCCAGCTACCTACGGTTATGTAGGCATTAGTCATCAATGCGACAAGGTTGTGGGACGCCTCGGCGGAATGGGCCCAGTTTTCACGGGCGCCGGGCCGCCCCCCTGGGAATGCGGTCGCCCCTCCGGAGTCTTCGGAGCGCCCCTGGAGAATGACTAATCCAGACTATTCTGTCGTAGTTCTTGTTACTTTCGACAACTTTGTAGCAGCGCATATCGGCCGCGCCGGTGCCCTCCCGACCAAGTTTCCTTGGGAAATCGCCCATTCGTCCCCCGGCGAGGCCTCCGCCGCGGCTGGCGTCCATCTTGCTCTCTGGCGGGCGGCGTCCGCAGGCTCGCGGCGCACATCCGACGTTGACGTCGCAGGCGACGAATTTCATCACCGAGGTGAGGAATGAATCAAGCTGACACCGCATGGATGTTGATTTCCACGGCGCTGGTGCTCCTGATGACCCCCGCGCTGGGTTTCTTCTACGGGGGGCTGGTTCGCTCCAAGAACGCGCTCAACACCATGATGATGAGTTACATCTCGCTCGGCTTCGTGGGCGTGCTCTGGGCGCTGGTCGGCTACTCTCTCGCGCTGACGGCCGGCAACAACTGGATCGGCGACCTCTCGGCCACGTTCCTGAGGGGCGTCGGACTCGCCGAGACGGGCGCCATCGTCCCGCTCACCATTCCCCACGTGCTCTACATGGCGTTCCAGGCGACGTTCTGCATCATCACGGCCGCGCTCATCTCCGGCGCGATCGTCGAGCGGATGCGGTTCTCGGCCTACGTGGCGTTCATCTCCCTGTGGTCGGTCTTCGTGTACGCCCCGCTCGCGCACTGGGTGTGGGGCGGCGGGTGGCTCGCCGACATGGGCGCCTGGGACTTCGCCGGCGGCACCGTGGTGCACGTGAACGCGGGCGCCGCGGCGCTGGCCGCGGCCATTGTCGTCGGCCGACGGTCGGAACACCAAGCGTCCTCCTCGCTGCTGCCGCACAACGTCCCGTTCGTGCTCCTCGGCGCCGGCCTCCTCTGGTTCGGCTGGTTTGGCTTCAATGCCGGGAGCGCCCTGGCCGCGAGCCCGATCGCCGGACTGGCGTTCACCACGACGATGCTGGCGCCGGCGGCGACGCTGGTGGTGTGGACGTTCCTCGACCTGATGCGATCCGGCAAGCCGACGGCCGTCGGCGCGGCCACCGCCATCGTCGTCGGGCTCGTCGCCATCACCCCGGCGGCGGGATTCATCAGCCCGATGAGCGGCGTGCTCCTGGGCGCAATTGCGGCCGTGCCGAGCTACTTCGCTCTGATCCTCCGCGCCAAGACGTCGCTCGACGACTCGCTCGACGTGGTGGCGGCGCACGGCGTCGGCGGCACCGTCGGCGCCCTGCTGACGGGCGTGTTCGCCGAGAAGAGCATCAACGGCGTCTTCGACGGCTTGATCGCCGGCAATCCGGGCCAGGTGATGATCCAGGGCGCCGCCGTGCTGACGGCCATCGTCTACAGCGGCGTCATGAGCTTCGTCCTGTTGAAGCTGATTGGCGTCGTGATTCCGCTCCGCGCCACGTTGGCCGACGAGAGCGTCGGGCTCGACATCAGCCATCACGGCGAGGAGGCATACCTCCATACGGGCGGCGCGTCGCCGACGCTCCCGATGGCGAGGGAAGCCGCCAGCCCGCAGCCGATGCTGCAGACCGTCAAGACCGACGCGTAGGACCGTATCCATGGACCGCTCTATTCGCACTCCGAGGGAGGCACGAACGATGTTGGTGAGATACGCACGACGATTCGTATTCATGGCAGCGGCCGCTGCGGCGGCGGTGACACTGCTTCCCGCCCCGGCCCTGGCGCAGGACGCGCCTGCGCAGACGCCGGCGGTCTCGGTCACGGGCGGCATCGACTTCGTCAACCGGTACATGTTCCGGGGCATCCGGCAGCACAGCCGGGGCATGGCGACCTGGCCGTTCCTCGACGTCGGCATCTCCGCGTTCGAGGGGGACGGAGCGCTCAAGAAGGTGGCGCTCAATATCGGCACCTGGAACAGCGCCCATTCCAATCCGAGCGGCTGGTACGAGTCGGACGTGTACGGAACGCTGGGGCTCGGGTTCGGCGGCGGAGTGACCGTCGGGACGACCTACACCTCCTACACGAGCCCGAACGACAGCTTCACCCACGTCAAGGAGATCGCCGTCAAGCTGTCGGTTGACGACAGCGCCTACCTTGGCGCCGGCGCCTTGAAGCCGTACGCGCTCGTGGCGTTCGAGATGGCGACCGAGCCCGGCAAGTACCAGGCGGATGGCGGCCTGAACGCCGGCAGGTACCTCGAGCTCGGCGTGGCGCCCGGCTACAGCGGCGCCCGGGCGTCGATCGCCTTTCCGGTCAAGGTCGGTCTCAGCGTGGGCGACTACTACGAGCTGGACGGCGTCGACAACACGTTCGGGTTCTTCAGCACGGCGGGGATCGTCACCGTGCCGATCGGGTCGAACTGGAACGTGCACGGCGGCGTCGAGGTGCAGGCGCTCGGCGACACGACCGAGGCGCTCAACGGCGGCGACCAGTCGCGGGTCATCGGGTCTTTCGGCGTCGGCTTCGCCTACTGAGCGGGGTCGGGGCGAGTCATTTCCCCGTGCTTGACATCCATAGCCGCGACCGGAGATGTTCGCCCCATGTCGATAACGCAGCCGGGCACCGGCTCCGCCCTCAGGGCGGCACTCGACGCGGCACGCCAGGAGCTTCGAGCGGAGATTGCGGCCGGCGCGGGTGGAGGAGTGGCGCTCGAGCGGCACGCCGACCGCGTCGACGCGCTCCTGCACCAGCTGTACGTTGACGCCGGCGTCCCCGACCGGCCGGTCGCCATTGTCGCGCTCGGCGGGTACGGCCGGCGGCACCTCTGCCTGCACTCGGATATCGACCTCCTGCTGCTGTTCGGCGGTCGGATCGGACCGTCCGAGGAGCGGTTCCTGCGCGCCTTCCTTCACCCCTTGTGGGACGTCGGAGTGGTCGTCGGCCACCAGGTGCGGGAACTCGACGAATTCGTCGAGCTGGAGGAGGACAACCCGGAGTTCCTCCTGGCGCTGCTCGACGCGCGGCACGTGGCGGGCACGCCCGCGCTGTTCGACCGGCTCCGCGAGCTGTTTCACACGGCGGGCACGCACGCCTACATCCTTCGCGCGCTGCTGACGCTCGTCGAGGAGCGGCACGCCCGCTTCAACGCGACGCTCTATCAACTGGAGCCCGACGTGAAGGAGGCGCCCGGCGCGCTCCGCGACCTGATGGCGACGCGCACTCTCGCGGCGCTGACCGACCCCCTGCTGCTGCGCCGCGGACCGGCCGATCCGGGCCGCTTCGAGGAGGCGGAGGAGTTCCTCCTGCGGGTGCGGTCGATCCTCCACCTCGAATCGGGACGCAACCAGAACGTGCTCAGCCACGAGCTGCAGGAGCGCACGGCGGAGGTACTCGGCTATCCGGGCGCCGAGCCGCGGCAGCGCGTCGAGCGGCTCATGAGCGACTATTTCCGCCATGCCCGCATCGTGAGCCGCTCGCTCGAGTGGATGCGGCGGGCGGCGCCGGTGCCCGTCGGGCCGAATCTCGGCCTGTCGCGCGACGGCATCCGCTTCCTCGATCCGGTGCGGGCGGCGCGGACGCCGGCCTCGTGGATTGGCGCCTTTCAGGCGGCGATCGAGGCCGGCACCGAGGTGACCGACGAGGCGCTCTCGTGCATTCAGCAGCACGTGGAGCGGTACCGCGCGGAGGACTTTGCGCCAGAGCCGCGCGATCGCGTGGCGCTGCTGCGGCTGCTCCGGCCGCGGGCGGGCCTCTACGCGCGGCTGTCGCAGATGCACGATTGCGGGCTGATGGGCCGGATCTTTCCCGAGTTCGACGCGATCGCGTGGCGCGTGGTGCGCGACTTCTACCACAAGTACACCGTGGACGAGCACACGCTGCTCACGATCCGGAACCTCGAGTGGCTGCTGACGAAGGAGGACCCGACGCGCGAGCGGTTTCGGACGGTGGCGGCGAGCCTGTCGGCCCCGGAGCTGCTCGTGCTGGCGCTGCTGCTGCACGACACGGGGAAGTGGCGCGACGACGAGCACGCCCCGGAGAGCGTCCGGATGGCGGAGGAGGCGCTCGATCGGCTGCAGTTGCCCCGGGAGGCGCGGGAGACGGTCCTCTTCCTGATCCGGCACCACCTGCAGATGTCGCTCGTCGCCTTCCGCCGCGATACCGACGACCCGCAGATCGTCGCCGACTTCGGGCGGCTCGTCGGCACCGAGGACCGCCTGAAGATGCTCTGCCTGCTGACGCTCGTCGACGTCGAGGCGGTGAGCCCGGACACGCTCACGCCGTGGAAGGAAGAGTTGATCTGGCGGCTGTACGTCGACACCTACAACCAGCTGACGCAGCGGTACGGCGACGAGCTGATCGATCGGAATCAGGCCGGGATGATGGAACTGCTCGCGGGGCGGCCCGCCGACCTGCCGGAGGCGGAGGTCGCCCGGTTCGTCGAGGGGCTGCCGCAGCGGTACCTGCAGCTCTTCCCCCGGGAGGCGATCTACCGGCACGTGCGGCTGGCGCGCGATATCCGGCCGGCGGAAGTGCACCTGTCGCTCGAGCCGAGCGACAGCGTCTGGACGCTCGCCGTCGTCACGCTCGACAAGCCGTTCCTCTTCTCGAACATCTGCGGCGTGCTGTCGTCGTTCGGCATGGACATCCTCCGCGGCCAGGCGCTGACGAACCCGAACGGTCTGGTGCTCGACGTCTTCCAGTTCTCCGACGACGAGCGCTTCCTGGCGCTCAACACGGACGCGCACGCGCAGGTGCTCCACGTCCTGCAGGACGTCGTGTCCGGACGGGTGGACGTCACATCGCTGCTGCGGGGGCGCGAGCAGAGCGTGCTCCACGCGAGGAGCGCCGCGCGGGTGGTGCCGATCGTGCGCGCCGACAGCGGGGCGTCGGACCGGTACACCATCCTCGACATCGTGGCAGGCAACGTCATCGGATTGCTGTACCGCATCAGCCGCGTGATCTCGCGGCACGGCTGCGACGTCGATCTCGTCCTGATCTCCACGGAAGGCGAGCGGGCGATTGACGTGTTCCACATCACCAAGGCAGGAGCCAAACTCACCGAGGCGGAGCAGCGAGCGCTGACGTCCGACCTGCAGGGCACACTGGAGGGACCGCAATGAAATTGATCAAGAGCATCGTCCGGCCCAACAAGGTGGACGACGTCAAGGACGCGCTGGCCAAGCTGAACATCTCGGGCATGACGGTGACCGAGGTGCGCGGGCACGGCAAGCAGAAGGGGCACACCGCCATCTACCGCGGCAAGGAATACAACGTCAGCCTCCTGCCGAAGATGGAGGTCGAGATCGTCGTCCCCGATTCGATTGCCGACGATGCGATCAAGGCGATCGTGCAGGCGGCACGGACCGGAGAGATCGGCGACGGCCGGGTGTTCGTCCTCCCGGTGCTCGAGAGCTACCGGATCCGGACGGGAGAACGGGAGTCGTAACTGGTTCGGATCGTTCGAGTCGTTCCAAGCCGCGCATGATGCTCTCGAGGATCACCGGCCTCGCCGTTGTGGCGGCCGCCGCCTCGGTGGCCTGCGGGCGGCCCGGCGCGGAGGCCCCGGCCGCGACGCCGCGGCTGTACGTCCTCGACGGCGGCGTGCTCGCCTCGGATCCGGCACGGTACCGCCTGACCGAGGCGGAGGTCCAGGTCACGCCGCTCTCGATTGCGGCGTACCTGATCGTGCACCCCAAGGGCGTGCTGGCGTGGGACGCCGGCGCGATCGCCGACGACGAGCGGGGCTCCTCGGCGAGCGGGGTCGAGCACCGGGTGCGGCGCGCCGACGGCGACGAGCGCGCGGTCACGCTCGGACCGCCGCTCCGGGAGCAGCTTCGGGCGGGCGGGTACGCGCCGGCCGACGTCACGCATCTCGCGCTCTCCCACTACCACTGGGATCACACGGCGAACGCGAACGCGTTCGCCCACGCCACGTGGCTGGTGCGGCCCTCCGATCGTGACAGGATGTTCGCCGAGCCGGCGCCCGGCGCCGCGCGCCCGGCCACCTACGCCGCGCTGAAGGGCGGCCGGTCCGTGACGATCACCGCCGACGAACACGATGTCTTCGGTGATGGGACCGTGATCCTGAAAGCCGCGCCCGGCCACAGCGAAGGACATCAGGTGCTCTACGTGAAGCTCGCGAAGACCGGCGGTGTCGTGCTCTCAGGAGACCTCTACCACTACCCGGAGGAGCGCACGCTGAACCGGTTGCCGACCTTCGAGGTGAGCGAGGAACAGACCGCGGCCTCGCGTCGGGGGCTCGAGGCGTTTCTCATGCGCACCGGCGCGGCGCTCTGGATCCAGCACGATCTCGTCGGTCACCGGACCCTCCGCAAGGCGCCTGAGTACTACGACTAGCCTGGATGATTCACGAACGCGTCGTTCACACTGCTGGGTTCTCCCTTCTCCGTTCGTGTTCCGGTTCGGTGCTGCCGTTCCTCGGTCCCCGTCGCGCCGGGTCGAGGGGTTCCGGCGAGGACGAGCCAGCGGGCAGAGACCTCCGAACCTTGAACCGCGAACCCCGAACACGAACCCTGAACACGAACCGAGAAGCGAGAACCGAGAAGCGTGAACGACTGATTCATGAAGAGTGCGGGCTAGCGGCGTAGGTCGCGTCCGGCGTCAGCCGAACGTGCGTGCGGGATCTCCGCCATGGCGGCACGTCTCGCTCTTCGCCGCGTTCCACGTGGCGTTCACCGCTGCCGTTCCGTGGCGGAAGCGTCCCGGCGGCGCGAATCATGGGAACGTTCGGCTGCCGATCGCGGTTGACTCGAACGGTCCGAACGATCCGAACTATCCCAACGATCCGAACGAGCGCTATTCGTACCGCAGCGCCTCGATCGGGTCGAGCCGCGCGGCGCGAACGGCCGGCACCATGCCGAAGACGAGCCCCACGCCGGCGGAAAAGAGGAGGCCGAGCAGGAACGACCACCACGGCAGGGAGACCGGAAAGCCCGTGAAGAGGTTCACCGCCACGCCGATGCCGCTGCCGAGGGCGATGCCGAGCAGGCCGCCGATCGAGCTGAGCACCGCCGCCTCGGTGAGGAACTGCATCAGCACCTCGCGGCGCCGTGCGCCGAGCGCCTTGCGCAGGCCGATCTCGCGCGTTCGTTCCGTCACCGAAATGGTCATGATCGCCATCACGCCGATGCCGCCCACCATCAGCGCGACCGACGAAATGACGACGAGCGCCAGGAGCGTGGCCTGACTCACCCGCTCCCAGACCTCGAGCGCGGCATCCTGCGACACGAGATCGAAGTCGTTCGGTTCGTCGACGCGCAGTCCGTGCCGGATGCGCATGATCTCCTGCACCTCCGCCACGAGCCCGTCCCGGGTCGCGCCGGCCCGCGGCGCGGCGGCGATGAGCACGCTCTGATGCGTCTCGCTGCCGCGCCGGAAGATCTGGATGCCGAACTGCTTCCGGTACGTGGTCTCGGGGATGACGACGAAGTCGTCCTGGCCGAGGTCGAACCCGCCCGCGGCGGGGCGTTTCCCGAGGACGCCGATGATGGTGTATTGCACCGGGCCGACGCGCACCGGCTTGCCGATCGGATCGATGCCGGCGCGCCCGAACAGCGCCTCGAACGGCGCGTAGCCGAGCACCACCACGTTGCGCCGCCGGCTCACCTCCGTTTCGGTGAAGAAGCGGCCGGCCTGCACTTCCAGGAAGTTGATGCGCGCAAACTCCTCGGTCGTGCCGAGCACCGCCAGCGACTTGGTGCGCTCGCCCCGGTAGCTGATGCGCGTCTGCGTGGGCGGGCCGCCGGCGCCGAGCCAGACGTCGACGATCCCCGCCGACGGCGCGAGCCGCTCGATCGCGGCGGCGTCCTCGACCCTGAGATTCGGGCGGCGGAGCAGCTCCGTGAAATTGCGGCCCGCCGCCACGCTTACGCCGCTGAACTTGGCCACGAAGATCGTGTCCGGGCCGAGCTCGCGGATGCTGTCGCGGAGCGATCGATCGAACCCCCGGATGAGCGACGTCATGCCGACGATCGCCGTGATTCCGATGACGACGCCGAGCACGGTGAGCGCCGAACGCAGCTTGTTGGCGCGAAGCGTGTCGAGCGCCAGCAGCACGACTTCACGCAGCAACGCGGCTCGGGAGGTCATCGAACTCTAGCCCACAGGTGCAGATAGTGCGATGGTGCGGGGTGCGACGGTGCGAGGGTGCGTCCGATGGTGCGACGGTGCGACGGTGCGACCGAGGGGTGCGACGGTGCGACCGAGGGGTGCGACGGTGCGACCGAGGGGTACGACGGTGCGACCGAGGGGTACGACGGTGCGACCGAGGGGTACGACGGTGCGTCCGATGGTGCGACGGTGCGTCCGATGGTGCGACGGCGCGACCGAGGATGCGAGGGTGCGACGATGTCTGGGCAATAGCGCATAGCGACACCGATCGCCGCACCGTTGCACTGTCGCATTCCCGGATGCACCGTCGCACCTCGCACCGTCGCACTCTCGAAGTGCACCTCGCACCGTCGCACTTCGGAAGTGCACCTCGCACCCTCGCACCATCGGACGCACCGTCGCACCCTCGCACCGTCGCACCCCGCACCGTTACTCCCGTCTCAGTGCTTCGATCGGGTCGAGCGCGGCGGCGCGGGCGGCCGGAAACGCGCCGAAGCACAGCCCGACGGCCGCGGTGACGCCGATGCCGAGCGCGACCGACCACGGCTCGAGCAGCGCCGGCAGCGGCGTGACCGCCGCAATCGCCTGCGCGGCGAGGAACCCGAAGGCGATGCCGGCGAGCCCCCCGACGGTCGAGAGCGTGATCGACTCGGTCAGCACCTGCAGCACGATGTCCGCCCGCCGCGCGCCGAGCGCCTTGCGCAGGCCTATCTCGCGCGTCCGCTCCGTGACCACCATGAGCATGATGTTCATGATGACGATGCCGCCGACGACGAGCGCGAGCGCCACGACGCCGACGAGCACGGCGAAAATCCCGGTGGTCGCCTGCTCGTAGAGACCGAGCAGCGTGTCCGACGTGTAGATCCCGAAGTCGTCCGGCTCGGTTCCCTTCAACCGCCTCGCGATCCGCAGCGCCGCCGTCGCCTCGTCCATGGCCGCCTGCAGCCGATCCGGCGAGGCCGGCTTCACCATCAGCGCGAGCGACGGGCGGGCGCCGAACAGCTTCATGTGGGCGCCGAGCGGAATCACCGCGTAGCCGTCGAGCGATGCGCCGAAGAGGCCTCCCTTTCTCTCGCTGACGCCGACCACCCGGAAATGCGCCCCCTGGATCCTGACGATCTTGTCGAGCGGGTTGCCCTCGCCGAAGAGCTGCTCCGCCACGTCCCAGCCGAGGAGTACGACCGGCCGGTTCCGATCGACCTCGAGCGGCGTCATCATCCGGCCGCGCTCGGCGTCGAAGGTCGTGAACTCGACGTACTCGCTGGTGACACCTTGGACCTGGACGTTCTCGATCACCTGGTCGCGATAGCCGATCGTCCCGCGCCGCTGCGCCTGCGCGGCCACGGCGTCGATCGTGGGACCGAAGGCGCGGATGGCGTCCGCCTCCGCCAGGGTGATGTTCGGGTTGCGGCGGACGCGCTCCTCTTCCTCTTCCGTGCGCGTCACCGGCGGCACGCGCTGGACCGTGAACGCATCGGCGCCGACGTCGGTCAGGATCGCGTCGGCGACCAGCGCGTTGACTCCCTGGATGAGCGACACGACGGTGACGATCGACGCGACGGCGACGATGTTGCCGAGCACCGTCATGAACGACCGCAACTTGTTGGCCCAGACGGCGCGCAGGGCGATGGCGACGGCTTCGAGGAGCATCTCAGGGACCCGGCGTGGGCGTCTGCGGCGTGACGTCCGCGCCGTCGGCCAGCTCGCGGACCGACGAGAAGGGGCCCGTGATCACCCGGTCCTGCTCGTTCAGCCCCGAGAGCACCTCGAAGTAGCGCTCGCCGGCGATGCCGACCTTCACCGGGACGAACACGGCGCGGGTGCCGCGCAGCACGAACACCCCTTCGGTTTCACGGCGCGTATGGCCGGGCGGCGGCTCCGGCGGCGCCGGGTTCGGCGCCGCCTCGCGGTCGAACAGGCGAAACCGCGGCGGCGGCGCCGGGGGCGGCTCGCGGACCAGGGCGCCTGCGGCGTCGTAGAGCAGCTCGCGCACGGTCAGCGCCTGGATCGGCACCGACACGACGTGCGGACGCGTTGCCGTCGTGATCTCCGCCGTGCAGGTGAACCCGGGCCGCACGTCGGGAATCTGTTCCTCGATCGTGATCACCACCTTGAAATTCGTCGCCTGCGTCGTTGTCGGCGTCTGCGTGCTCGCCGTCTGAATCGGGCTGTTGCCGATCTCGGTCACCCGGCCGAGGAAGGTGCGATCCGGCACCGCGTCGATGGTGACGCGCGCCTGCTGGCCGACCCTCACCTCGGGTACATCCGTCTCGTCGACCTCCACCTCGGCTTCGATGACCGACATGTCGGCAATCGTCAGCAGCACCGTTCCGGGATTGTTCATGGTGCCGACCACGACGTTCTCGCTCTCTTCGATGTTGCGGCGGGTGATGATGCCGTCCATCGGCGACGAAATGATCACCTGGCTGAGCGAATAGCGGGTGGTGGCGAGCCCCGCCTCCTCCTGTTTGATCTGCTGCTCCCGCGTCTGCACCTCCTGTTCCCGGACTTTGAGCTCGGCTTCGCGCAGCTCCGCCTCGTTCTCGGTCCGCTCGAGCGTCTCGCGTGAGGTCAGCCCGCCGCTCCAGAGCTCCTGCTGCCGCTTCAGCGTCTGCCGGGCGAGGTCGAGCGTGACGCGCGTCTGCTCGACCGCCGTGCGCGCCTGTTCGAGCGCCGAGCGGGCGGCGGCGACGTTCGCTTCGCCGCGCTGCAGTTGCCCTTCGAACGACCGCGGATCGATCTCGAGCAGGAACTGGCCGGCGCGGACGCGCTGTCCTTCTTCGACCGCCAGCCGCGTCACGCGGCCCATGGTCGTGGCCGACACGTTGACCTGCCGCTTCGGCTGGATCTTGCCCGACGCCGTGACGATCGCCTCGAGATCGCGCGTGCGGACGCTCTCCACGATGACCGCGGGAAGCTCCGGACGCGTCAGCCAGAGGACGGCGCCGCCGGCGCCGGCCAGGACGAGGATCGCGGCCGCCGCCAGCAGCCGCCGGCCGCTCACGCGGAACCTCCCGTGATTGCGACGGCGAGCGCCGCCAGGGCGGCCAGCACGATGTAGACGCCCGTGAACGTCACGGCCACGCGGGCGGCCGGCCGCCGGTAGAGCACCGACACCCCGGTAGCGAGCACCACGATCCACCAGACGACGAACACGTCGACCATGCCGGCGAATCGTGAGAGGGGGGAGGTCTCGTCGAGCAGTGTGAAGACCGTAGCGAACGTCAGCGGGCTCGCCAGGGTTTCACGCGCGTAGGTGAGCGGCGCCGCCATCAGCTGCCGGAGCGCCAGGATGACGCCTGCATGGGAGACGACGGCGAGGACCTGGCGGTAGGTGACGCTGCTGCCGGCGCCCGGCCGCAGCACACCGACGAGCAGCGCGGACAGGGCGGCGGCCAGGACCGGCCCGTTGATGAGCGCGGTGACGACCGCGTAGGCGGTCCCGAGCGCGCCCGTCTCCTGCAGGGCGGCGTACTGCCCATTGTCGAGAGGCCGTCCGAGCGCCGTGGCAGTCCTGTCGAGATGATCGACGAGGGCGAGCCGTCCGATGTCGGTCTCGAGCACGAGCGCGGTCGTGGACGCCGCTGCCAGGGAGGTGACAACCAGCACATCCGCCCAGCGCGGCGCGGCGGCCAGCGCTTCGAAGGTGGCGCGCGGCGAACGGAGAACCCCCCGAAGTCGGACCGGCAATGGCCAAGCGGTAGTCACTCAAACTCCTGATACGATGAGGGTTCTTCCTTGATCCCTAAACTATCCGGCCTGAGGCGGCACTGTCCAGCCATCCGCGTCGCCGTCCTGTGCAGCGCGGTTGGGGTCGCCCCCTCCACGGCCTGGGCACAGGTGGTCGAAGTGGTTGGCAGTCGAGCGTCGGGAATGGGTGGCGCGTTCGTGGCGGTCGCCTCCGACAGCAGCGCGACCTGGTGGAACCCGGCGGGCCTCGCCTCCGGTCCTTTCTTCGACATGGCGCTGATGCGAGGCGTTGTCGATACCGACGACCAATTGCCGGCGTGGCGCCAGCGCATGTCGGGACTTGCGCTCGGCACCCCGGCGCTCGGCCTGTCCTATTACCGCTTTTGGCTCACAGACATACAGCCGCCCGACCCTACAGCCGAGGAGCGTCCCGGCCGAAACACCGGAGAGGCAGGGGTGCCGATCCACTCCCTGTTGGCGAGCCAGTTGGGCGTGACGCTCGTTCAGACGCTCCTTCCCGGGGTACATACTGGCGCGACACTGAAGTATCTGCGCGGCAGGTTTTCCGCCGGACAGAGCGATGAACCTGCGTCGCCCGGCGAACTCCTGGACCGGGGAGACGGGCTGAGCGGGGGCGATACCGAGGGCCGGTTCGACCTCGACCTGGGCGTCCTGGCGACGGCGGGCGTGGTTCGGCTCGGCGCCCGGGTGCGAAACGCGCTCGAGGCGACCTTCGGGCCCGTACGGATGGAGCGGCAGACGCGCCTCGGCGTGGCGGTCGCGCCGGAGGCGGTCGGCGGCGTGCCGCTGACGGTGGCGATCGATGCGGACGTGGATGCCTATACCGTCGCGACGGGACGCCGCCGCGTCGTGGCGGTGGGCGGCGAGCAATGGTTCCTGGGGCGGCGCCTTGGCGTCCGCGCCGGGGGGCGCCTCAACACGGTCGGTGCCCGCGAGCGAAGCGCCGCCGCGGGGGCCAGCGTCGCCGTGCGCACGGGGTGGTACATCGACGGACACGTGGTCCGCGGCGGGGCCGCCGATGAGGAGGGGTGGGGCGTCGCGGCGCGCGTCTCGTTCTGAACGCACACGATGGCCGTCCGGATAGGCGAGCTGCTCCTCAAGGAGAAGCGCATCACCGTCGAGCAACTCCAGGAGGCGCTGAATCACCAGCGCCAGCACGGGGGGAAGCTCGGCTTCAATCTGGTGACGCTCGGCTTCGTCAAGGACTCGGAGATCACCGCGCTGCTGAGCAAGCAGTACGGCGTTCCCTCCATTTCGCTCGCCGATTTCGAGATCGATCCCGCCGTCATCAAGCTGGTTCCCGCCGAGACGGCGCAGAAGTACCAGATCGTCCCGCTGGCGCGCGCCGGCGCCACGCTCACGATCGCGATGACGGACCCGACCAACGTGTTCGCGATGGACGACATCCGGTTCATGACGGGCTACAACGTCGAGCCGGTGGTGGCGGCGGAGGTGGCGGTCCTCGAGGCGCTCGGGAAGTACTACGGGAAGACGGGCGGCACCGGCGCGGCCGCCACGAGCGCCCTGGAGCTGGCGAGCAAGGCGCTCGAGCAGATGCCGGTGCCGACCGATACCGACGAGGTCGAGGTGCTGGAGGAGCTCGAGGAGATCAGCGCCGAGACGCTCGCCAGGCAGGGCGAGGAAGCGCCGATCATCAAGCTGGTGAACGTGCTGCTGATGTCGGCGATCCAGAAGGGCGCCAGCGACATCCACATCGAGCCCTACGAGAAGGAGCTGCGCGTGCGCTACCGCATCGACGGCGTGCTCTACAACATCATGTCGCCGCCGCTCAAGTTCCGCGACGCGATCACCTCGCGGGTGAAGATCATGGCGAAGCTCGACATCTCCGAGAAGCGCCTGCCCCAGGACGGCCGCATCAAGATCCGGTTCCAGGACAACGGCCAGCCGAAGGACATCGACTTCCGCGTGTCGTGTCTGCCGACGCTCTTCGGCGAGAAGATCGTCATGCGTCTGCTCGACAAGGACAAGCTGATGCTCGACATGACGAAGCTCGGCTTCGAGAGCGAGTCGCTCGCCAGGTTCGAGGCGGCCATCCTGAAGCCGTGGGGCATGGTGCTGGTCACGGGGCCGACCGGCTCCGGCAAGACCAACACGCTCTATTCGTCGATCTCCCGCATCAACACGCCGGAGACCAACATCATGACGGCGGAGGATCCGGTCGAGTTCAACCTGATGGGGATCAATCAGGTCCAGGTGCGCGAGAACATCGGGCTGACGTTCGCCGCCGCGCTCCGCAGCTTCCTGCGGCAGGACCCGAACATCATCCTCGTCGGCGAGGTCCGCGACTTCGAGACCGCGGAGATTGCGATCAAGGCGGCGCTCACCGGCCACCTGGTCCTCTCGACGCTGCATACCAACGACGCGCCGAGCACGGTGAACCGGCTGATGAACATGGGCATCGAGCCGTTCCTCGTGGCCAGCTCGCTCAACCTGATCTGCGCCCAGCGCCTCGTGCGGCGGATCTGCAAGAACTGCCTGGAGCCGACCCCGACGCCGGCGCCCGCCCTCGTCCAGGCGGGGTTCTCGAACGAGGAGGCCAGGACCGTCGTGCCGCAGCGCGGCAAGGGGTGCGAGAAGTGCAACAACACCGGCTTCAAGGGGCGCGTCGGCCTGTACGAGGTGATGGAAGTCACCGAGGAGCTGCGCGAGCTGATTCTCGTCGGCGCCTCCGCGCTCGAGCTCCGGCGCAAGGCGATCGAGGATGGGATGATCACGCTTCGGCAGAGCGGGCTGCGGAAGGTGAAGGACGGCGTGACGACGATCGATGAGGTCGTGAGGGAGACGGTGAAGTAACTCCCAACACGCCAACTCCCAAGCGAGTTGTGAGAATTTGGGAATCGGGAATTTGGGAATTGGGAATTGGAAGTTGAGGCGGAAGAGATGACACTCCCGGAACTGCTGCAGAAGGTGGTCGAGGTCGATGGATCGGACCTGCACCTGGCGACGCGGACGCCGCCCCAGATCCGCGTGCACGGGCACCTCGAACGGCTCGATGGACCGGACCTGACGCCCGCCGACACCAAGGCGCTCACCTACAGCGTGCTCACCGACGCGCAGAAGAAGCGCTTCGAGGAGAGCCTCGAGCTCGACTTCTCGTTCGGCATCCAGGGGGTGGGGCGCTTCCGCTGCAACATGTTCCACCAGCGCGGCGCCGTCGGCGCCGTCTACCGGCTCATCCCCGAGCAGATTCGCTCGTTCCAGGATCTGGGGCTCCCGCCGGTGCTGGCGACGCTCGCCGAGAAGCCGCGCGGCCTCATCCTGGTGACCGGCCCCACCGGCAGCGGCAAGTCGACGACGCTCGCCGCGATGATCGACAAGATCAACCGGGAGCGGCGGGACCACATCCTGACGATCGAGGACCCGATCGAGTTCGTCCACCAGCACCAGGGGTGCCTCGTCAACCAGCGCGAGGTGCACCAGGACACGCAGGGCTTCGCCAACGCGCTGCGGGCCGCGCTGCGGGAGGACCCGGACATCGTGCTCATCGGCGAGATGCGCGATTTGGAGACCGTCGAATCGGCGCTGCGGATCGCCGAGACGGGCCACCTGACGCTCGCCACCCTGCACACCAACTCGGCGGCCCAGACGATCAACCGCATCATCGACATCTTTCCGGCCCACCAGCAGAGCCAGATCCGCACGCAGCTCTCGCTCGTGCTCGAGGGGATCGTCTGTCAGGCGCTGCTGCCGAAGATCGGCGGGGGGCGCGTCGTGTCGCTCGAAATCCTGATCCCGACTCCCGCCATCCGGAACCTCGTCCGCGAGGACAAGGTGCACCAGATCTACTCTGCGATGCAGACCGGGCAGGAGAAGTTCGGCATGCAGACGATGAACCAGTCGCTCGCCACGCTGTACATGAAGAAGCTGGTGACGCTCGACACGGCCATGAGCGCCTCGTCGAACCGCGAGGAGCTGCAGGACATGATCAACCGCGGCGCCGGAGTGGTGGCGGGGGCGGGGCTCGGACGCCCCGGCGCGCCGCCGCGGCCCGCGGTGGGGAGGTAGAGTTAGATGGGTAGCCGGTAGCCGGTAGCCGGTAGCCGGTAGCCGGTAGCCGGTAGCCGGTAGCACGAACGTTCTTGCTACCGGCTACCGGCTACAAGCTGGAGTCGCAACATGGCAACGACGTTCGCCTACACAGGACGATCCCGCGGCGGGCAGACGGTCACCGGAGAGTTCGTCGCCGACACGCTCGACGCGGCGGTGGCGGCGCTGCGCCGGGAGCAGCAGATCCTCGTCACCCAGATCGGACCCGTCAAGGAGCGGGTGGCGCGGGCGCGCGGCGCGAAGAAGGCGCGCGCCACAGGGGTCAAGGCCAAGGACCTCGCCGTCTTCACCCGGCAGTTCTCCGTCATGATCGGCGCCGGCCTGCCGCTCGTGCAGTGCCTCGAGATCCTGGGGACGCAGGCGGAAGACCGGAAGTTCGGCGAGGTCATCCTGGCGGTGCGCGGCGACGTCGAGGGGGGCGCCTCGCTCGCCGACGCGATGAAGAAGCACCCCAAGGTCTTCGACAACCTCTTCTCGAACATGATCGCCGCGGGCGAGGCGGGCGGCATCCTCGACGCGATCCTGAAGCGGCTGGCCACCTACATCGAGAAGGCGGTCAAGCTGAAGGGGCAGGTGAAGTCGGCGATGATCTACCCGATCGCCGTCATCGTGATTGCCACGGTCGTGGTCGCCGCGATCCTGTGGAAGGTGATCCCGACGTTTGCGACGCTTTTCGCGGGCCTCGGCGCCGACCTGCCGCTGCCGACGCGCATCGTCATTGCGCTGAGCAACGGGCTGGTGGCTTACATGCCGTTCATCATCGCCGGGCTGGTGGCGTTCAGCGTCGGCTTCCGGGCGTACTACGCCACGACGGGCGGCCGCAGGGTCGTCGACGGCCTGACCCTCAAGCTGCCGGTGCTCGGGATCCTGATGCGGAAGATCGCCGTCGCCCGGTTCTGCCGGACGCTGGCGACGCTCCTCTCCTCGGGCGTGTCGATCCTCGAAGCGCTCGACATCACCGCGCGGACCGCCGGCAACGCCGTGGTCGAGGCGGCGATCCTGGTCACGCGCAAGAGCATCGAGCGGGGCGACACCGTGGCCGGCCCGTTGAAGCAGACGGCGGTGTTCCCGCCGATGGTCGTCCAGATGATCGGCGTGGGCGAGGCGACCGGCGCGCTCGACACGATGCTCGCCAAGATCGCCGACTTCTACGAGGAGGAAGTCGACGTGGCGGTGGCCGGTCTGCTGACGCTGCTCGAGCCGCTCATGATCGCGCTGCTCGGCGGGATCGTCGGCGGCATCGTGATCGCCATGTACCTGCCGATCTTCTCCCTGATCAGCCAGTTGACCGGAGGAGGCTAGTCTGGACCTCCGCGCCCGTCTCGCGGCGCTCATCGCCGTCCGCGTCGTCGTCAGCACGGCGCTGCTCGGGTCGGCGGTCCTCATCCAACTGAACCGGCCTGGCGCATTTCCAATCGACCCGTTCTTCTTCCTGATCGGCGTCACTTACGCGCTGAGCCTGGTCTACCTGGCCACGCTGCGGATCGTCGACCGGTTTCCGTGGCTCGCCGACGCGCAGCTCGCCGTGGACGCGCTGCTCGTCTCGGGCTTCATCGGCCTGACCGGCGGGGTCGTCAGCTACTTCTCGTCGCTCTACGTGCTGCCGATCATCGCCGCCAGCATGATCCGCTTCCGCCGGGGCGCGCTGCAGCTCGCGGCGGTGACCGCCGGGCTGTACCTGGCGCTCGTGGGGGCGCAGTACGCCGGCGCGCTGTCGGCGTGGCTGGGCGGCGCCGCGCCGCTGCCGCCGGGGCGGTTCGCCCAGTACACGATTGCCATCAACGTCTTCGGCTTCCTCGCCGTGGCGCTGCTCTCCGGGTCGCTGGCGGAGCGGCTGCGGTCGGCCGACGCGCGCCTCGAGCACGCGTCGCACGAAATCGAGGACCTGCGCGCGTTCAACGAGTACGTCATCGACGGCCTCGTGAGCGGCCTCGTCACCTCCGACGCCGCGGGGCGCATCCTGACGTTCAACCGCGCCGCGGCGTCGATCACCGGCGTTCCCGCCGAGCAGGCGGTCGATCGGGACGCCGGCGAGGTGCTGCAGGTGCCGGCGGAATCCCGCGTCCGGTTGAGCACGCTGGCGCAGACGCGGATCCTCCGCGTCGAGTACGAGTACCGCGCCGGCGACGGACGCCTGCTCGACCTCGGCCTGATGGCGACGATGATCGCGCTGCCCAACGGCCGTACGGGGTACCTGTTCACCTTCCAGGACGTGACCGAGTTGCGCCGGCTCGAGCGGAGCGCGCGCCTGCAGCAGCGGCTCGCGGCGGTCGGCGAGATGGCCGCCGGCATCGCGCACGAGATCCGGAATCCGCTGGCGGCGATCTCCGGGTCGATGCAGGTGCTGCGGCAGGAACTGTCGCTCAACGACGAGCAGGCGCAACTGATGGAGATCGTGCTCAAGGAGTCCGAGCGGCTGAACGACACCATCCGCTCCTTCCTGGCCTACGCGCGCCCGCAGAAGTTCTCCGTGGCCCGGCTCGACGTCGGCAGGGTCGTCCAGGATGCCGCCGTGCTGCTGCGCAACAGCCCGGAGGCGCGTCCCTCCCACGTGATCGACGTGCAGGCGCCGCCCCGGCCGCTCTGGTTCGAGGCGGACGAGAACCAGATCCGGCAGATTGTCTGGAACATCGCCTCCAACGGCCTCCGCGCCATGCCCGAGGGGGGACGGCTGCGGCTCGCCGTGGACGGATCGACCGGACCAGGTGAGGTGGTGCTCAGCGTCCAGGACGAGGGGCGCGGCATTCCCACCGACGAGCTGGACACGATCTTCCAGCCGTTTCGCAGCACCTTCGACAAGGGCACCGGCCTTGGCCTCGCGATCGTGCAGCGGATCGTGAGCGACTACGGCGGCAGCATCGAAGTGTCCTCGACGGTCGGCATTGGCACGACCATTCGCGTGCGGCTGCCGGTGCGCGGCGAGCCGGCGCCGGAGGGAGCCGACCGCGAGGCGGAGCGGGCCCCCTCATGAAGCAGCCGCTCCCGCAGCCGGAGGCGCCGGGCGCTGCACGCATCCTCGTCGTCGACGACGAGCCGTCGATGCGCGAGATGCTGCGGATCGTGCTCCGCCGCGACGGGTACGCCGTGGTCGCCGTGGCCAGCGGGAAGGAGGCGATCGAGCGCCTGCAGGCGGAGCCGTTCGACCTGCTGCTGTCCGACATCCGAATGCCCGACACGAGCGGCGTCGAGGTGCTCCGCGCCGCCAAGCGGATCGACGCCAACCTAGTCGCGTTCATGATGACCGCCTTCGCCTCGACCGAGAGCGCCGTCGAGGCGATGCGCCTCGGCGCCTCCGACTACTTCACCAAACCCTTCAGCATGGACGAGCTGCGGCTCAAGGTGCGGCAGCACCTCGAGGCGCGCCGGCTGCGCGAGGAGAACCTGCTGCTGAAGCGGGCGCTGAACAGCCGCTACGAGTTCTCGAACATCCTTGGCCGCAGCGACCCGATGCAGCACGTGTTCGCGACCATCCGGACCGTCGCCGGCACGAGCAGCACGGTGCTCGTCACCGGCGAGTCGGGAACGGGCAAGGAGCTCGTGGCGCGGGCCGTGCACTTCAACTCGCTGCGGTGCGACCGGCCGTTCGTGGCGGTCAACTGCGGCGCGGTGCCGGAGCCGCTCCTCGAATCGGAGCTCTTCGGCCACGTGCGCGGCGCCTTCACGGGCGCACACGCCGCCAAGAAGGGGCTCCTCGAAGCCGCGGGCGGCGGGACGATCTTCCTCGACGAGATCGGCGAGATGCCGCCGTCGATGCAGGTGAAGCTGCTGCGCGTGCTGCAGGACCACCGCTTCCGGCGCCTCGGCGGCACCGACGAAGTGCAGGCGGATGTGCGCGTGATTGCCGCCAGCAACCAGGACCTCACCCGGATGGTGGCCGAGGGGCGGTTCCGCGAGGACCTGTACTACCGCCTGAACGTGCTGTCGATTCCCGTGCCGCCCCTGCGCGACCGGCGGGAGGACATTCCGCTGCTCGCCGAGCACTTCCTGCAGCAGTTCGCCTCCGAGATGGGCAAGCGCGTGCGCACCATCGCGGCCGACGCGATGCGGCTCCTCGAGGCGCACACCTGGCGCGGCAACGTCCGGGAGCTGCAGAACGCCATCGAACGCGCCGTCGCGCTCGAACAGACCGAGGCGATCCTGCCGGAAAGCCTGCCCGACGAGGTGCGAGGGTTGGCGGGTCCGAAAGGACCCGCCCCACGTGGCGCCCACGGGCCCGCGGAGGGATTTCCGGACTTGGGCGAGGGCTTTGACCTCGAGGCGCGGGGCGAGGAGTTCTACCGCCACTACATCGCCCTGGCGCTCGCCCGCGCCGGCGGCGTCCAGGTCAAGGCGGCGGAACTGCTCGGCATGAGCTTCCGCTCGCTCCGGTATTACGTGAAGAAGTACGACCTGCGCTAGCCGGTAGCCGGTAGGTGGTAGCCGGTAGGTGGTAGCCGGTAGGTGGTAGCCGGTAGGTGGTAGCCGGTAGGAAGAACCGTGAACGTCGAACGTGCTACCGGCTACCGGCTACCGGCTAGCGGCTGACATTTATTGCCAGCCAGGAGTGACACATTTTGTCATGCCTGCCCATAGCCGCCTGGATCTGCCGTCCGGTCTGTTTCTGTAACTAATTGCGGCATAAGTTGCTTATAGGAAAGACCTCAGCTTGGCGGTTCGGGCACAGCCATTGCCTATAGGCGAGCGTTCGCTGCGTCAGTTGTCAGTTGCCGCCTGTCGCCGGCGTCGCCCGGTCCGATGAGGTTTCTGACAACCGACAACCGACAACCGACAACTGACAACTTTGCGGAGGAGCAAGAGATGAAGAAGATGCAGGACACCAAGGGATTCACCCTGATCGAACTGCTGATCGTGGTGGCGATTATCGGCATCATCGCGGCCATCGCGGTGCCGGGGCTGCTGCGCGCGCGGCAGTCGGGCAACGAGGCGTCGGCGATCGGGTCAGTTCGCGCCATCAACAGTGCTGAAGCGACGTTCGCGGCGAGCTGCGGCGGCGGCGGCTACGCGCAGAGTTTGGAAGATCTCGCTCAGGCGCCGGCTAACGGGGTGCCTTTCGTCAGCCCCGATCTGGCGACGAACGAGGTAGTGAAGAGCGGCTATGTCATGGGCGTGGATCCTGGGGCCGATACGACCACAGTGCTGGCCGCGGCTAGTACGTGCAACGATGCGTCCGCCGACTCCATTTCCACGTATTTTGCGCGCGCCAGACCGGATGCTGTCGGCAGCACCGGCCAGCGGGCATTCGCGAGCGACCAGCGCGGCACTATCTACCAGAAGGCTGACGGGTCGAGTGACCTCGCTACGGACATGAGCGACGGCATCATCCTGCAGTAACACGACAGGCCTCAGGCCCCAGGGCAGTTCCAGGCCTCAGTGGCTGAGGCCGCAGCCTGAGGCCTGGGGCCTTCGTTTTTTTGGTAGGATGCGGCAGGATCTGAGCCTATGAAGAAGCACGCCCGCACGCTCATCGTCGTTCTTGCCGCGCTTGGGTTCGCCGCCTCCGTCGCGGCGCTGTACGTGCACTTCCGGCTGCTCGCCGACCCCTCCTACACGAGCTTCTGCGACGTGAGCGAGTCGGTGAGCTGCGAGGCGGTGCTGACGAGCCGCTACGGAAGCCTCTTCGGCGTGCCCGTCGCGGTGGGTGGGACGATCTGGTCCGCCCTCGTCCTGCTCCTCGGGGCATTGGGGATGAAGTCCGCCTCCGCTCCGGCGGAACTGCGGCGGGACAAGCCTGCTTCCGCCAAGGCCTCGGCGGACAGGAAGGCCGGACCCGCCGTCGCGCCCGACAATCGCCCGGCGCGCGTGGCCGGCTACATCTTCATCCTGTCAACGGTCGGCCTCGCGGCCGTGCTGTATCTCGGCTACGCGTCGTTCTTCGTCCTGCGCCAGGCGTGCCCGCTCTGCATGGCGATGTACGTCGCGGTGGTCGGCCTCTTCGTCGTGTCAGGCGGAGCCGCCTCGGACCTGTCGGCGCTTCCCGGCGCGCTCGGGCGAGACCTGCGCGGGGTCACCTCGAGCCCGCTCGCCTCGACGCTGGCCGTCGTGCTCGTCGCGGCCGGCGTCGGCCTGGTCGCCTGGTTCCCCCGCGAGGCGCCGGTGGCCGAGACAGCGGCGGCGGCGCCGGCCGCGCCCCCGACCGAGTCGCTCGGCCCCGACGAGACGCAGGCCTTCGAGGCGTGGCTGGTGGCGCAGCCGCGCGTCGAGCTCGGAATGCCGTCGGGCGGCGCCAGGGTCGTGGTCGTCAAGTTCAACGATTACCAGTGCCCTGCGTGCCGCCAGGCCTACATCGCGTACAAGGCGATCCAGCAGAGGTACGAGACGCAGTACGCGGGGCAGGTGGCGTTCGTCAACGTCGACTACCCACTCGAATCCGAGTGCAACACAGGCGGCGTACACTCGGCCGCCTGCGAGGCCGCCGTCGCCGTACGGCTCGCGCGCGCCAGGAACCGCGCGCCCGCGATGGAGGAGTGGCTGTTCGACAATCAGCCGGGCATGACGCGGGACACGGTGAAGCGGGCGCTGGCCGACATCGCCCAGGTGACCGACTTCGATGCGCAGTACGCGAAGGTGCTGGACGAGGTGCGGCAAGACGCGCGGCTCGGGCAGAAGCTGCAGATTGGCGGCACCCCCACCTTCTTCATCAACGGCATCCGCATCACCTCCACGCTGCGCCCGGCGTACTTCGACGCGGCCATCGCCTGGGAGCTGAAGAGGACCTCTGGCTCCTGAGGCCTGAGGCCTGCCCGTCGACTGCGCTCAGGGCATCCCGGGCGGAGTCGAGGGGAGAGGCCTGGGGCCTTCTGTTCATGGACGCGATCAGCACGGAGAAGCTCACCAAGCATTACCGCGTCGGCTTCTGGCGTCCCCGTCCCTACGTCGCCCTCGACGCGCTGACCCTCGAGGTCGGCCGCGGCGAGGTGTTCGGCTTCCTCGGCCCGAACGGCGCCGGCAAGACGACGACGCTCAAGCTGCTGATGCAGCTGATCTTTCCCACATCCGGCCGCGCGGAGATCCTCGGCCGGCCCCTCGGCGACCTCGTGGTCCGGCGGCGCATCGGCTACCTCCCCGAGAACCCGTACTTCTACGACTACCTCACCGCCGAGGAGCTGCTCGACTACTTTGGGAGCCTGTTCGGGTACGGCGCCGCCGAGCGCCGCCGCCGAGTGGCGGCGCTGCTCGACGAGGTGGGCATCGGCGCCGAGCGGCGGCTGCAGTTGCGCAAGTTCTCGAAGGGGATGCTCCAGCGCGTCGGCATCGCGCAGGCGATCGTCAACGACCCGGACGTCGTGTTCTTCGACGAGCCGATGTCCGGCCTCGACCCGCTCGGCCGCCGCGAGGTCCGGCGGCTGATGCTGAAGCTGCGCGACCGGGGGTGCACCGTCTTCTTCAGCTCGCATGTGCTCTCGGACGCGGAAACGCTCTGCAGCCGCGTGGCGATTCTGGTTGGCGGCCGTCTGGTGGCGTCCGGACCGCTGTCGAACCTGCTCGCGTTCCAGGTGCAGGGGTGGGAGCTCGTCCTGACTGGCGTGACCGACACCGCGCTCGAGCAGGCGACCCGGTGCGGCCAGGTCGTCCGCGCGACGCGGCTTGGCGCCGAGCACTACGCCCTCGAACTGCCGGTGACGACGGCGCCCGAGCGCGTGGTGTCGGACTTCACGGCGTGCGGCGCGCGGCTGGTGTCGCTCACGCCGATGCGTGAGACGCTCGAGGACTATTTCGTCCGGCAGGTGGCGGACGCGCCGCGGAACCGCGAATGGGGGAGGGCGTAGGAGAGATATGGAAGGCAGAAGCGCGAACGACGGACGCTTGGACACATGGCTGTAATCGGTCACATCGCGCTGAACGTGTTCAAGGAGTCGGTCCGCGACCGCGTGCTGTACAGCCTGGTGGCGTTCGCGACGCTCCTCATCGGTGCCTCGTATCTGATCGGCCAGCTCACGGCGGGGCAGGACGTCAAGATCATCAAGGACCTCGGGCTCGCCGCCATTGCGACCTTCGGGTTGTTCATCGCGGTGTTCATCGGAATCGGGCTCGTCTGGAAGGAAGTGGAGCGGCGCAGCATCTACAGCCTGCTCGCGAAGCCGATTCGCCGGCACGAGCTCGTCCTCGGCAAGTACGCCGGCCTGGCGCTGACGCTGCTCGTGAATGTCGCGATGATGACGATCGCGTTGTATCTGGTGCTGGCGTACCTGAACACGCAGTTCTCCGACAACGCGCGCGCCGTCTGGCCGGCGCCGGCGGTCGATGTCGGGATGCTGCGCGCCATCGGGCTCATCTTTCTCGAGCTGCTGGTCGTCACCGCCTTCGCGCTCTTCTTCTCCACGTTTTCCAGCCCGTTCCTGTCCGCGGCGCTCACCTTCAGCCTCTGGATCATCGGCGAGTTCAACCCCGAACTGCGCAACTTCGAAGCCGTCGTGGAGTCTCCGGCCGCCGCCTATCTGGCGCGCGGCCTGTCGTACGTGCTGCCCAACTTCGCAGCGTTCGACATCAAGACGCAGGTGGTGTACGCCCTGCCGGTTCCCTCCTCGTATCTGCTGACGACCTCCGCCTACGGCGCGGTGTACATCGCGCTGCTGCTCACGGGGGCGGTGGCGATCTTCGAGAGGCGCGACTTCAAGTGAGATGGCCGCTCCTCGTCCTTTTGGTCGTCCTGAGCGGCGGCGTCGTGGCGCTCCAGGCGGTATACGAGCGCCGCGGCGGCGCGCTCGCCGGCTCCACCGAGCAGGTGCTGTACGTGCGCTCTCCCGACGCCGTGAAACGCCTGGCGCTCTCCTACGACGCGCTGCTCGCAGACATCTATTGGATTCGGGCGGTACAGCACTTCGGCCGCACCAGGCTCTCCACGGAACCGGTCAAGCAGTACAACCTGCTCTATTCGCTGCTGGATCTGACCACATCGCTCGATCCGCACTTCAGGGTCGCGTATCTGTTCGGCGCGATCTTCCTGTCGGAGCCGGCCCCGGGCGGACCAGGCCGTCCCGACCTGGCGGTTGCGCTGCTCCAGCGCGCGCTTCAGGCGTCTTCGCGGCAGTGGGAGTTCGCCCAGGCAATCGGATTCGTGCACTACTGGTGGCGCCAGGATTACCAGCAGGCGGCGGCATGGTTTCAGCGGGCGGCGGACTACCCGGATGCGCCTGAATGGCTGGTGCCCTTGGCGGCCACGACGCTGGCGCAGGGCGGCAGCCGCGAGTCGTCTCGGATGTTGTGGCAGCAGATTGCCCGCACCGCCGAAGACGACTGGTACCGGAACGAGGCGCTCCGGCGTCTGCGGCAGCTCGACGCCATGGACCAGCTCGACCGCCTCCGGGCCGTCGTCGAGGCGTTCCGCCAGGCGCGCGGCGGCCCGCCGGCCGACTGGGACGATCTGCGGCGGGCGGGGGACCTGAGAGGGACACCAGTCGATCCGACGGGCGCGCCGTATCGGCTCTCCGACGGCGCGGTGTCGCTCGATTCGGCCTCGCCGCTCAACCCGCTGCCGGCCGAGCCGGCCCGGATCCGATGACGACAACCTCCAACTCCCAAAACGCCAATTCCCAACGCTCCCAAGCGCTCCCTTTGGGAGTTGTGAAGTTGGGAGTTGGGAGTTGCGTGACGGTCCCACGAGGTGTTCCGTGGACGTAGACGGATCGGTGGTCTCTACGGTGGGACTTCTCGGCCTCCTCGTCGGCAGCTTCCTGAACGTCTGCATCCACCGGCTCCCGCGGGGGGAGTCGCTCGTCCGCCCGGCGTCGCGCTGCGCGGCCTGCCTCCGTCCGCTCGCGTGGTACGAGAACGTGCCGGTCGTGAGCTGGCTGGTGCTCGGCGGCCGCTGCCGCACCTGTCGCGCGCCGGTCTCGAAGGTGTACCCGCTCGTGGAGCTTGCGACGGCGGCGGTGTTCGCGGGCGCCGCCGCCGTGTACGGCCTGACGTGGCTGCTCCTGGTGCGCCTGTTGTTCGCGGCGGCGCTCATCGTGCTGTTCGTGATCGATCTGCGCTACCGGATCCTGCCGGACGCCATCACGCTGCCGGGCATTGCCGTCGGCTTCGCGGCCAGTTGGTTCCTGCCGCCGGGATGGCTCTCATCCCTCATCGGCGCCTGTACCGGAGGCGGCGTCCTGCTGGCGATCGCGGAGGCGTACTCCCGGGTGCGCGGCCACGAAGGGCTCGGCATGGGCGACGTGAAGATGCTGGCGATGATTGGCGCGTTCCTCGGCTGGCGGCTGGCGATGCTGACGCTGGTCGTCGCCTCGTTCACGGGATCGATCGTGGGGGTAGCGCTCATCGCATCGGGGCGCGGCAGCATGCAGGCGGCGCTCCCGTTCGGGACGTTCCTGGCGCTCGGCGCGATCGTCGCCGCCGTCGCCGGCGAGCCGATTCTGGCGTGGTACCTCTCGTTCTACCAGTGACACCCTAACCCGCACTATTGATGAATCAGTCGTTCACGCTTCTCGGTGCGTGGTGCTCGGTTCGTGTTCACGTTCCCTTCGCGGGTTCGCGGGTCACTGGTCGGAGGTCTCTGGCTCGTCCTCGCCGGAACCCCTCGAACCGGCTCGACGGGGACCGAGGAACGGCAGCACCGAACCGGAACACGAACGGAGAAGGGAGAACCCAGCAGTGTGAACGACGCGTTCGTGAATAATCCAGGCTACGGCTACGCGCTGCTCGGTCTGACCGCCATCGTTGCGGTGCTCGTGGGTGTGCTCACCTTCGCCGTACTGAGGATTGCGGCGGCGGCGCGGACGGCCCGTCGATCGCTCGGGGACGGGGGCTCGGAAGCGATGCTCCTGTCGGCGGCGCTGCAGGAGGCGGTCACGCGGCTCAGGACCGAAGAGCGCGCGATGAGCGCCAGGGCGGCGGCCTCCGAGCAGCTCAGCGCGCAGATCGTCGAGAGCCTCACGGCAGGGCTCCTCGTGGTTGATGGCGCGGGCCGGGTGACGATGCTGAATCCCGCGGGCCGGCGGCTCCTCGACCTCACCGGCGAGCCGGTGGGCGTGGACTACGGCGAGCTGCTCGACGGCGTGCCGCCGCTCCGCGACGCGGTCGCCGAGTGCCTCGCCACGCGCCGGCCGATCCTGCGCCGGTCGCTGCAGGCGCCGCGGAGCGGCCGGCCGGCGCATCTCGGCGTCACCGTCTCCCCCCTCGGCGCGAGTGGCGACGGGGGAGCGATCTGCCTCTTCTCTGACCTGACCACTGTCGTCGAGCTCGAGGAGCAGTTGCGGCTGAAAGAGGCGCTGGCACGGCTCGGTGAGCTGACCGCGGGCCTGGCGCACGAGTTTCGCAACGGGCTCGCAACCATTCACGGCTACAGCCGCCTGCTGGCGCCCGACGCGCTGCCGCCGGCCTACCGGCCGTACGTGGAGGGGATCCGGCAGGAGACCGACACGCTCGGCCGGGTCGTGACCACCTTCCTCGACTTCGCGCGCCCGGAGAAGCCGTCGCTCGCGCCGGTGGCGCTCGGCGCGCTCGCCCGGCGCGCGAGCCACGAGCTGCGGCACGAGCTGCCGGCCGGGACCGACGTGGCGGTGAGGGGCGAGTTCGCCGACGTGCAGGGCGACGAGGTGCTGCTCAGGCAGATGTTCGGGAACCTGCTGCGCAACGCCGCCGAGGCGTGCCAGGCCGCGGGAGTCACTCCCGCCATCGTCATCGACGGCCGCGTCGACCGGGCCCGCGGCGCCTGCTCGGTCACGGTGTCGGACAACGGGCCGGGCATTCCGGCGGCGGACCGCGAGCGGGTGTTCCAGCCGTTCTTCACGACGCGGACGCGCGGGACGGGGCTCGGGCTCGCCGTCGTGCAGAAGATCGCGGTGACGCACAACGGCCGCGCGACCGCCGGCGCCTCGGCGGCCGGCGGCGCGGCGATCGAGATCACCTTCCCCCTGCCATGAACGCCCAACTCCCAATTCCCAACTCCCAACTCCCAAGCTTGGGCGTTGGGAGTTGGGAGGTTGGGAGTTGCTAACGGACCTCGCGCCAGGCGGTGACGAAGAAGAGATTGGTGCCGAGCGTCCCGTTGTAGTCGATGGTCACGCTCCCGCTGATCGAGTTGTTCTCGACGAGCGGGTCCACGCTCGCCGCATCCTCCACGACGAGCTGCCCGCCGAGCGTGGCGTTGCCGCTGATGCTGATCTGCTCGTGGACGAGCATCTGCCCCTGGGCCACGACGTCGGTGTCCACGCCGCCGGAGATGTCGAGGTCCCCATCGGTGACGAAGAGGAGCTCATCGGTATGCGCGGTCAGGACGGGGCTGCCGCTGATGTCGATCGACCCTTCGGCGATGAGCGTGATCGCCAGCGTCGGACTCGAGGAGATTCTCGCCGCGCCTTCGACGTAGAAGGTGCCGCTCAACGGGGTCCCGGCGCTGCCCATCGACCAGCCGTCGGGGCCGTCGAACTGCCAGCCATAGGCGCCCCGGCAGTCGTTGCCGCTGTTGCCGGAGTCGCACACCGTGCCGCCATAGGCCGTGGCCCCGCAGCCGCCCGACTGGTTGCACAGGACGAGGCCGTCGTCGGACAGGACGTACTGCGCGTGGTGCTTGTAGTCCTCCGCGCGGATTCTCGGCAGCGGCTTCTCGGGCGCGCCGCCGGAGCCGCCGGCCGGACCGTCGTATTCGCCCGACGCGGTGAGGTCGCCGGACACCGATGCGCTGCCGCCGTCGACCGTCAGGTCGCCGTTGGAGTGCACGCTGGCGTGCGCGCCCCCGGTGACGGTGACGCTGCCGGAGATCGTCAAGTCGCCGTCGGTGACGATCGCGCCGAGCTGGACCGGCGCGATGAGCGCCTCGAGCACCACCGACGTGTTGTTGCGCGCGTGCCCGACCGCGCGGATGACGAGGGTGCGGTTGTTGTCGGTGATCTCGTTGCCGTCCTCGTCGTTGGTCAGGTCGGCGTCGCCGCCGATGCTGGTCGAGTCCTCACGGTCGGGGTCGTCCTCGTCCATCAGGAGCAGTTCGTAGGTGGCGTCGGGGTCGGCGGCGCCCGGTACCGCCGTGGACGTCGCAAAGGCAACCCCGGTCAGCGCGCTGGTGTCGACGAGGAGCGAATCGAGCGTGTTCGGAATGTTCACCGGGTCGATCGTGCGCAGGTAGGTGACGGCCCGCTGGATCGCCTGGTTGAGCCCGGCCTCGGCGGCGACGCGCGCCTGGGCGAGCGACTGATGATTCCGCGCGACGAGCGTCTCGGTGCGGCCGCTCACGCCGAGGGCGGCGGCGAGCGCGGACATCAGCAGGAGCAGGAGCAGCACTCCGACCAGCGCGGTGCCGCGCTCGCCGGGCCGACCGCCTCCTGTCGCGTGTGCAGTGATCCGGATCACCTGGTTCGCACCCGCACTTCTGTTTCGAGCGTCGTCTCGGTGTTCTCGCCGAGCAAGGCGTTGTACGCCTGCGACCGTCCGGTCACCCGCACGCGCACGTAGGTCACCAGATCCGGGTCGGTCGTCACGGTCCGTGCCGAGTTGAGATAGACGAACTCCAAGTCGGCAATGACGGGCTCGGTCATCACGACCGGTCCGTCGCTGCCGCTCATGTCTTCCCGGGTGATGACCATCTCGTCGGCGTCGAACGCAATCGTGATGTCCTCGCCGTTGTCGTCCTCGCAGTCAAGGCTGGCGGCGGCGCCTCCCAGCAGGCCATCCGGCGGATTGATGTCCGCCTGGATGCGGATGCTGTCGTCGGTGGGGCTTGCCCCGTCCGGATTCATGGCGATCGCCGCGAAGGTGCCGGCGCCTGCGCAGGAGCCGGCAAGGCTGTCGAGGGCGTAGGGGTTGCTGCCGGCGTTCCGCAGCGTCTGGGCGATCCAGTCGAGCGCGAAGCGCACTTCTTCTTCCACCGTGGTGTCGTCGAGCTGCGTGCTGTAGACCTGCTGCAGCTGCGAGGCGAGCACGATCGTGCCGCCGAGCACGGCGGCCGTGATCGCCGCCGCGATCATCAACTCGACGAGCGTGAACCCGCGTTCGTCCCGCATCACCAGTACCGGATGATCGTGCTCAGCTCGACCTGGCGGCCGTACTGCTGCGCCCGCAGGTTCTCGACGCGCACCGTCAGCAGGCGCGTGTCGGTGATCGGACCGTCCGCCACCGTCCAGCGGATCGTGATTCCGTCGAGGTCGTCCGGGTTCTCCTCGAAATGATCGGCTTCGTTGGACGCCAGGTCGCCGCCAATCGACACCTCGTCGTTCTCGTCGAAGTCGAGCTTCATCAGCTCGTCGATCTTCGCCTGCGCCAGCCGCGTCGACCGGGCCGCTTCGCGGGCGCCGATGTGCATCTGCGTCGTCACGGCGAGCAGCCCCGCAATCGCCAGCATGCCCGTGGTGAGGATGAGCACACAGATCAGCACCTCCACCAGCGTGAAGCCGCCTTCGCGGCGTCTACTGCAACTGGACGCGGCCGCTCGTGGAGACGGTAATCGTTCGGTCATCGTCGGCATTGCCGTTGGTCACGGTAATGGTCGCCGCCGTGGTGACGCGCCCGTTGGGCGCGACCTCGACGGTGGTCGCGGAGTCCTCCCCGAAGCTGATGCCGGTGGGCAGCAGTTGCGCGTCGCCCGCCGGCGTGACGCCGCCGTCCTCGAACACCTGGTACTCGCCGGCATCGAGATCGAGCACCACCTCCAGGGTCTGATTCCGGGACACCGCCTGGAACCGGGCCGCGCGGATCGTGCTCGCCACCTGCTGGCCCGCCGAGAGGATGTAGTACCGGTCCATCGCGCCCGCAACCGTCGGCACGGTCATCGCCGCCATGACCGAGACGACGGCCACGACCAGCAGGATCTCGATGAGTGTGAAACCGGCCGACTGGCGCATGGTACGAACGGGAAGCGACACAAGATGCATTCCCGCGACAACCCCTGTGATTTCGGTGGTTTGTGCTGGACGATGTTGCATTTCGCCACATCCGGATTACGGTTCTGGTCATGCCCGGCAAGCCCGGACACCGTACGACATATATGCCACAGGCCCGCTCGGCAGGCACGGCAATTTCTGCAACCACGCCGCCCCGAGGTGCTTCCTAAGTCCTTATCGGTCAACAGGTCGCGGCAGTGCAGAGGCCTGGCACTCCTGTTGCGACCTCGGGCGGGCATGTGGCGCGTCCGTGCCCGCCGACCTGTTCGCCGGCGCACCCAGCCCGGCAAGGGACGTCCGAGGAGCGAAGGCGGGTTGTCGCTCATCGAGGCGGTGGTGGCCACCGCCGTGCTCGTCGTGGGCGTGGCCGCGCTGCTGCACCTGTTTCTCGTGGCCGCCCGGGCCACCTCCGATTCGCGCGACGACACCTACGCGACCGTGCTGGCGCTCCAGAAGATCGAGGAACTCCGCGCGCGGCCGTTTTCCGCGGTGCCGGAAACGGTTGAGTATCTGGACGCCCGTGGAGCCGCGGTCGCCGGCCCGGCGCCGGGCCGGCTCTACGAGCGGCGCTGGGTGGTGGAGCCGTTGCCCGCCGACCTCCGGGACGCGGTGGCGATGACGGTCGTCGTGTTCCGGCGGGGCGCCCGGGATCGCGCGGTGCGCCTCTCGACGATCAGGACGCGGAGAGACCAGTGAGATCACCCGCGGGGTTCACGCTCGTCGAACTGCTCATCGCCATGGTCATCATGCTCGTCGTGACGGGTGCGCTCGTCGCGCTCGTCGATCCGGCGCGTGGCGTCTTTCAGGCGCAGCCGGAGATGGCGGACATGCACCAGCGTCTGCGTGTGGCGGTCGACGCGTTGGCGAGCGACCTGCTGAGGGCCGGCGCGGGCGTCGCGCCAACGGTGGCGCCGCCCGTCGTACCGTACCGGATCGGCGCATCCGAGAGCGACCCTGACCGAGCGGTGTTCTATCGTCCCGATGTGGTGTCGGCCGTGTTCGTTCCGTGGACGGACACCGCAGTCGTCTCGCGGACCTACTACCTGCGGCGTGATCCCGCGGCAGGGACGCCGCAACTGATGCGGTACGACGGCGGGGCGTCCGATCTGCCTGTCGTCGATCACGTCGTGGGGCTCGGCTTCGAGTACTTCGACGGCGCCGGGCCGATCGATCCGGCGGCCTTGCAGGATGGTCCCTGGATATCAGGGGGCGCGGTGGCGCCGTTCGATGCGGACCTGCTCCGCGTACGCCGTGTGCGCGCCACGGTGCGTATCGAGGCGGCGCTCGCGTCGATGCGCGGGCCGGCCGGTGCGCTCTTCGCGCGCGGCGGCACCTCCACGTCGAGCGCACGATATGCACCAGACCTGGAAGTCCGAGTCGACATCGCCCTCAGGAACGTGAGCGCGGACAGGTAGGCGTCGATGCCTCTCGTCATGGTGATGATGTCGCTGACGCTGCTGACCGGCCTTGCGGCGGCGCTCGTCGTCGGGACGATGACGGAGACCGCGGTCGTGGCAGGCTACCGGTACGGCGTGGAGGCGTTCTACGCGGCCGAGGGGATCGTGGAGTTCGGGATTCGCGACCTGGCTCTGGCGCCGGACTGGGAGGCGGTCGTGAGCGGCGCCTCGACCTCGGCGTTCGTGGACGGGCCGGCCGAGGGGCTGCGCCAGGTCGCCGGGATGACCGTCGATCTCGCGCAGGCGACCGCCGACGTCAACGGACTGGCGAGCTCGGGCGCGGACGGGCCGCTGCGCTTTCGGCTCTATGCGTACGGCCGCTTCGCGGATCTCGCTCCGGCCGTGGGCGCGCCCCCGCACATCTACCTGTGCTTGTGGGTCGCCGAGACGACCGCAGGCCTCCGCCTCGTCGGCCGCGCCTGGGGCCCGACAGGCGCCGAGCGCTCCATCGCCGTCTCCCTGGCCCGGGTCGCCGCCGACGATGCTATCGGTCCGGGCGGCGTCCACGTGCAGTCATGGGAAGAACTGCGGTAACCGCCCATTGACCATCGCCGGCCTGGGTCCGAGAATGCACATATGGGGCGCCCGGCCGTTTCTCTGCTGATCGTACTGGTGCTCGTCGGCGTCGCCGCGCCGCTGGCGGGGCAATCGCTGGCAGAGATTGCCAGGCAGGAAGAAGAGCGGCGCAAGACGATTCGGACGCCGGGCAAGGTGTATACGAACGAAAGCCTGCGACCGGAGGCGCCGCCCTCGACGCCGCCGGCCGCGCCGTCGGTGGCGCCGGCCCCGCCCACGTCGTCGCCCGTGCCCGAGTCACAGCCGGCACAAGGGCCGGCGCCGGCGTCCGCCGGTCAGGCCGCATCGCCCCAGGCGCCGGCGCCGCAGAACGAGGCGGAGTGGCGGAAGCGGGTCGCCACCGCGCGCGAGGCGCTCTCCAGGTCGCAGATCTTCGCGGAGGCGCTGCAGAGCCGCATCAGCGCGCTCTCGACCGACTTCGTCAACCGCGACGACCCGGCGCAGCGCGACGTGATCGCCGCCGAGCGCCAGAAGGCGCTGGCCGAGCTCGACCGCGTCAGGCAGGAGATCCAGCAGCAGCAGAAGGCGATGGCGGCTATCCAGGACGACGCCAGACGCGCCGGTGTGCCGGCCGGCTGGGTGAGATAGGCGCCTCCGCCTCACGGCTGTGCGGCAGGTGTAGGATCTGCCGAGATTGGACGCTCAGATCGCGAGTGTCGGATACAGCCGGGAGGACGATCCCGAAGTGTTGGGGATCATATCGGAGATTCCAGTCACAACCCCGGGAAGCAACGACGCTGCGCCTGGAGCGGAGAAACGGGAGGTTTTGCATGTCCGAGGCCAACAAGGCTCGATTGCGTCGCTTCTACGATGAGGTCTTCAACAAGGGCAACCTGGCCGTCATGGACGAGATGGCGGTTGCCAACTTCGTGGACCACAACCCTTCTCCCGGACAGCTGCCCGGATTGGAGGGGGTCAAGCAGATGTTTGCCGCGATGAGGACCGCCCTTCCCGACATGCGTGTCACGGTCGAGGACATGGTGGCCGAAGGTGACAAGGTTGCCGCTCACGTCACTCTTCGCGCGACTCATGGAGGCGAGTTCATGGGCATCGCTCCCACAGGGAGAGGGATCACCGCGAGAATTGCCGACATCGTCCGGTTTGCGGACGGCAAGGCGGTGGAACGCTGGGGCGTCGAAGACATGTCGGACCTGCTCCAGGCGCTGGGCGTCAGCTCGCCGCCCCAGTGACGGTCCCGGCCGGATTGACAGGCATCTGGGACCGGAGAGGTGACGTCCGTGTCCGGATGCCGAGGTGGAACGGCGGGATCGGGCGCGGCCGAGTGAACCCGCCAGCCGATTGCGTGCACGGTCGGTTCGAGAGCGCACATGCCGAGTGTCCAACTCACTGGGGACTCTCGAGCATGCAGTCGTGACCTCGGTCATGTCCTCCTTTCCCGTGCTCCTCGTCGAAGACAAGGATTCGCTGCGCGTGATGCTGCGGCGCGCCCTCGAAGTACAGGGGCATACGGTCCTCGAGGCGCACGACGAGGCTGAAGCCGTCGAGCACCTCCGCCGCTCGCGGCCCGCGGTTGTGCTGACCGATCTGCGGTTGCCCGCGGGCGACGGTCTCGGCGTGCTGCGGGCGGCCAGGGAGCTCGATCCCGAGCTGCAGGTCATCGTGATGACCGCGTACGGCAGCGTGCAGGACGCGGTGACGGCGATGAAGGAAGGGGCGATGGACTTCCTCGCCAAGCCGGTGGATCCCGATCACCTGGTCCTGATGGTGGAGCGCGCCATCGCGCAGCGGCGGATGCTCGCCGAGTACCTGCTGCTCAAGGAGGAGCTCGCCGCGCGCCGCGGAGCGCCGCGGATCATCGGCGAGGATCCGCAGTTGCGGCAGGTGTCGCAGCAGCTCCATCGCGCCGCGGGTACCGACGCCACCGTGCTGCTGCAGGGAGAGAGCGGGACCGGCAAGGAGCTGTTCGCCCGGGCGCTGCACGCGCTCGGTCCGCGCGCGGACGGGCCGTTTGTCGCCATCAACTGCGCGGCCATTCCGGAGACGCTGCTCGAGACCGAGCTCTTCGGCCACGAGAAGGGCGCCTTCACCGGCGCCGTCGGCCGCAAGCCCGGGCGCTTCGAGATGGCGCACCGCGGCACGCTCTTCCTCGACGAGATCGGCGAACTGCCGCAGGCGCTCCAGGCGAAGATCCTCCGCGCGCTCGAAGAGAAACGCTTCGAGCGCGTTGGCGGCACCGTGTCGCTGCACGTGGACACGCGTGTGGTCGCCGCGACCAACCGCAACCTGAAGGCGAGCGTCGCGGCGCGGCAGTTCCGGGAGGATCTCTACTTCCGGCTGTCGGTGTTCCCGATCACGATTCCGCCGCTGCGGGACCGGACGGGCGACATCCCGATACTGGCCCGCCACTTCGTCGAGCGCTTCTGCCGCGACCTGAACAAGCCGACGCTGAAGCTGTCGCCGGCGGCAATCGACGAACTGTGCGCGTACCGCTGGCCGGGCAACGTGCGCGAGCTCCAGAACTCCATCGAGCGCGCGGTCATCCTCTGCGACGGCGACACCATCCACACCCGCCACCTGAATCTCTCGTTCGCCGCGCCGCGTGCGGCCGCGCGCGGCGACGGGCCCGCCGGGACGACCACCGACCGCGCGGGCGCGGCCGGCGCCCCGGGGTTGCCGCCGGCGGCGTCGCCCGACCCGTGGGAGCAGATCGACCTGTCCGGCACGATGAGCGATGCTCTCCGCCGCGTCATCGCGGCGGTCGAGCGCCGCAAGGTCGAGTGGGCGATGCGCGAGGCGGCTGGACACAAGGAGCGCGCGGCCGAGGCGCTGCAGATCAGCTACAAGGCGCTGCTGCAGAAGCTGCGCGAGCACGGCGTCGTGGCGAATTGAATCCCAATACCCACGTCCCGACTCGTTCGTCGACGGGCCACAGAGCCACGGAGAAAGCCAAGACCACCTTGGTCTCTGTGTCTCTGTGCCTCTGTGGCCCGTTGATCGGCGATTCGCGCTCCCGGCTCACCGCTTCAGCCCGAGGCGTTCGAGCACGGCCGTGAGCTCTGCCTCCGTGACGTCGTCGATCGTGATGGTGGCGCCAATCTGGATGGCGATGACGAAGTGGAGCGTGCCGTTCACCACTTTCTTGTCGCGCCGAATCACCTCGAGGACGTCGCCGACCCTCAGATCGCCAACGGGCGGGAGCGGGCCGAGCTGGGCGATCAGGCGGGCCAGCGCCTGCCGCTCGCGCTCGGCGAGCGCGCCGCGCGCCACCGCGAGGTCGGCCGCCGCCAGCATCCCGAACGCCACCGCTTCGCCGTGCCGGTAGCGGCGGTATTTCGTCACCGCCTCGAGCGCGTGGCCCACCGTGTGGCCGAAGTTGAGGATGCGCCGCAGGCCGCCCTCGCGCTCGTCCCGCGACACGACGTCCGCCTTGATGCGGCACGACTCGACGATGGCGGGCAGCAGGACCGCCGGGTCGCGGTTGAAGATCGCCGTGGTGTCGCGCGCCACCCGGTCGAACAGGTCGCGGCTGGCGATCATCCCGTACTTCACGACCTCGTAGAGTCCGGAGCGGAACTCCCGGCGCGGCAGCGTCCCGAGCAGCAGCGGATCGATCAGCACGGCGGCCGGCTGGTAGAAGGCGCCGATCAGGTTCTTGCCGAGCGTGTGGTTGACGCCGACCTTCCCGCCGATCGCGCTGTCGACCTGGGCCAGCAGCGTCGTGGGCACGTGCGCCAGCGCGATGCCGCGGAGGAACGTGGCCGCCGCGAAACCCGCCGTGTCGCCGATCACGCCGCCGCCGAGCGCGATGACGGCGCTGCCGCGGTCGGCGCCAGCCCGGATGAGCACCTCGTAGATGCGCGACACCGACTGCAGCGTCTTGTAGCGCTCGCCGTCGGGGATGAGGATTGGCTCGGTCCGCCCGACCGCGGGGGCGATCGCCCCGCCGTGAAGCCGCCAGACGACCGGATTCGACACGACGAAGCGCCGGGGGCCCACCCCCTGCGCGTCGAGTAGCGCGGCGGCGCGTTCGCTCACGCCGTCGCCGATCCAGATCGGCGAGATCTGCGATCCCCCCCTGACGTCGACGCGAACGGGGTCTTTCAGGAGATCGACAGCCACCTCACCAATCTCGAATCATCGATGCCGCTCACGAATCGCCAATCACCAGTCGTAGATCGAGTTGATAGGATAACACCCGTGGATCTCGACGGCGATTTCCTCGTCATCGGCGGCGGCATCGCGGGACTGCGCGCCGCGCTGTCGCTCTCCGACGCCGGGGACGTGATCCTCCTCACGAAGGGCGACCCGAGCGAGAGCAACACCGGCTACGCCCAGGGTGGGATCGCCGCCGCGCTCGGTCCGGACGACTCGCCGGAGCTGCACGCGCGCGATACGATCGCCGCTGGCGGCGGCCTCTCGGTGCCCGCGGCCGTCGACGTGCTCGTGCGGGAGGGCCCCAGGTACGTCCGGGAGCTCGTCGAGTGGGGCGCCGCCTTCGACCGCGACGAGTCGGGCGCGCCGGCCCTCGGCCGGGAGGCGGCGCACAGCGTCCGCCGCGTCCTCCACGCGCGCGACGCCACCGGACGCGAGATCGCAAGGGTCCTCGGATCGCGGGCGGGCGGCAATCCGCACATCCGCGTGATCGGGGATGCCGTGGCCACGGGGCTCCATCTGACGGGCGGCGCCTGCACCGGGGCGAACTTCGTCACCGCAGCCGGCGAGCGCGGGAGGGTGGCCGCCGACGCGACGCTCGTCGCCACCGGCGGCGCCGGATACATCTTCCGCGAGACCACGAACCCTGCGCTTGCCACCGGCGACGGCATCGCCATGGCCGCCCGCGTCGGCGCGCGGATCATGGACCTCGAGTTCGTGCAATTCCATCCGACGGCGCTCGACCTGGACGGATCGCCGCGCTTCCTGCTCTCCGAGGCGCTGCGCGGCGAGGGCGCTCGGCTCGTCAACCATCTGGGCGAGCCGTTCATGGAGCGGTACGAGCCGGCGGGCGATCTGGCGCCGCGCGACCTCGTCGCGCGGGCGATGGTGCGCGAAATGACGCGCACCGGCGCCCCCGTCTATCTGACGATGGCGCATCTCGATCCGGCGTTCGTGCTCGGTCGCTTTCCGGCCATCGCCCTCGCATGCGCGCGGGTGGGTCTCGATCTCGCGCACGACCGCCTTCCGGTGAGCCCGGCGGCGCACTACATGATGGGCGGCATCGAGACCGACCTCGACGGGCGCACGTCGGTCGCCGGACTCTTCGCCGCGGGCGAAGCGGCATGCACCGGCGTGCACGGCGCCAACCGTCTGGCGAGCAACTCGCTGCTCGAAGGGCTCGTCTTCGGCGCCCGTGCGGCGGCCGCCATGCAGAGGCCTCCCCGTCCCTCGGCGCTGCGCTCCGAGGGCGTGGTCGATGCGCCGCTTCCGGGCGGAAGCGCCGGGCCCATTCCGACCGCGCACATCGTCCGGAGCCTGATGTGGCGCTCGGTCGGTCTGCTGCGGGAGCGGCGCGCGCTCGAAGCGACGGTGCGGCGGCTCGAACGCTGGATCGGCGCGGCCACGCTGCGCGAGCCGGAGTCCGGCAGCGCGGAACGGCGCCGGGTCTTCAGCCTGGTGATGGTCGGATGGCTCGTCGCGCGCGCGGCCCTCCGGCGGGAAGAGAGCCGGGGCGCGCACTTTCGCACCGATTTTCCCGAACGTGACGATCTACACTGGAACAAACACATCTCCGATCGCCTCTATGTCTGAACCCATCCCGGACCTGCCGACCGACATCACGCCGCAGTCGCGCGACTTCGCGCGCTGGTACGTCGACGTCGTTCGCCGCGCCGAGCTGGCCGACTATTCGCCCGTCAAGGGGTGCATGGTCATCCGGCCGTACGGCTACGCGATGTGGGAGCTCATCCAGCAGGGGCTCGACCGCCGCTTCAAGGCGACGGGCCACGTCAACGCCTATTTCCCGCTCTTCATCCCCGAGAGCCTGCTCATGAAGGAGGCCGAGCACGTCGAGGGCTTCGCGCCGCAGGTGGCGTGGGTGACGCACGGCGGCACCGAGAAGCTCGAGGAGCGGCTCGTCGTGCGCCCGACCTCGGAGACGATCATCGGCACGATGTACGCCAAGTGGGTGCAGTCGTGGCGCGACCTCCCCATCCTCATCAATCAGTGGGCCAACGTCGTGCGCTGGGAGAAGGTGACGCGGCTGTTCCTGCGGACGACCGAGTTCCTCTGGCAGGAAGGGCATACGGCGCACGAGACGGCCGAGGAGGCGGAGGAGGAGACGCTGCGCATGCTCGGCGTCTACAAGGACTTCGCCGAGAACGACCTGGCGATGCCCGTCATCGACGGCCTGAAGACCGAGAGCGAGAAGTTCGCCGGCGCGCTTCGTACCTATTCGATCGAGGCGCTGATGCGCGACGGCCGGGCGCTCCAGGCGGGCACGTCCCACAACCTTGGCCAGAACTTCGCCAAGGTGTTCGACATCAAGTTCCAGGCGCGCGACAAGTCCGTCCAGTACGTGTACGGCACCTCCTGGGGCGTGTCGACGCGCCTGATCGGCGGCGTCATCATGACGCACGGCGACGACGGCGGACTGATCCTGCCGCCGAGGATCGCGCCCCACCAGGTGGTGATCGTGCCGATTCCGCGCGGCAACTGGCGCGAGACGGTGCTGCCGAAGGCGCAGGCGATCCGCGACGAGCTCGTCGCCCGCGGCGTCCGCGTGCTCATCGACGATCGGGATACGCAGACGCCCGGCTGGAAGTTCAACGAGTGGGAGCTGCGCGGCGTGCCGCTGCGGATGGAGATCGGCCCCAGGGACCTGGAGAAGGCGCAGGTCGTCCTCGCGCGCCGCGACACCCGCGAGAAGTCGGCGGCGCCGATGGACGGGATCGGCGCCCACGTCGACGAGCGGCTGACCGAGATCCAGCGCGCGCTCTACGACCGCGCGCTGAAATTCCGCGAGGAGCACACCTCGTCGGCCGACAGCTACGCCGAATTCAAGGACATCATGGAGGGGCGGCCCGGGTTCGTGATCGCGCCCTGGTGCGGATCCGCCGCCTGCGAGGCGGCGGTCAAGGCCGAGACGCAGGCGACGATCCGCAACATCCCGTTCAGCAGCCCGCCCGCCGGCGGCAAGGCGTGCCTGACGTGCGGCCGCCCGGCCGCCTCGCACGCCTGGTTCGCCAAGGCCTACTGACGCGGCAGCGTTCACCCTCGACGGTCCGCGGCAGCACTCGCGTTCGACGGGCCACAGAAACACAGAGGTCACAGCGTTGAATGGTTTCCTCTGCGTCTCTGTGGCCTCTGTGGCCCGTGATCGGGAAAACAGGGCTACGACTCTGCGGCCTTCTTCTTCCCGAACAGCCACGCCAGCCCGATGCTGAGACCGTAGAGCAGGATCATCGGCCCGGTCATCGCCACCAGCGAGACGCCGCCGCCGTCGGGTGTGATGACGGCCGACGCCACGACCATGATCAGCACGGCGTACTTGAAGTTGCGAATCAGGAAGCGCGCGGAGACGACGCCCATGCGCGCCAGGAAGAGCACGAGCGTCGGCATCTGGAAGACGAGCCCGAAGGCGATGAGCAGGCGCAGGTAGATCGAGAACGCCGGTTCGACCCGCGGCATGAACGTCAGGATGTCGGTCGTGAAGCTGATGAAGAAGCGCCACGTCAGCGGAAACACCACGTAGTGCGAGAAGGCCGCCCCGGCGACGAAGAAGAAGGACGACATCACGACGAACGGGATGGCCCACTTCTTCTCGTGGGAATAGAGCCCAGGCGCCACGAACAGCCAGACCTGCAGCATCACCGCCGGCGAGGCGAGAATCAGCCCCGCGATGAGCGCGATCTTGATGTACAGGAGGAAGGCTTCGGTCGGGTCGGTATAGACGAGCGTTCCCCCCGGCGGCAGCAGCTGCTGCAGCGGGCGCATGATGAAATCGAAGATCCCGTTGATGAAGAAGAACGAGATGACGAAGCCGACCAGGACCGAGGCGACCGCGAAGATAATCCGGCGGCGGAGCTCGTCCAGGTGCTCGAGGAACGACATCTTGCCGCCGGCATCGTCGGCGTCGACGTCGTCCTCCAGGCGGCCACGGCCCCGATCGACATCGTCGTCGGGGACCGGCGCCGCGTCTCTGTTCGTCGGAAAGGGGACGAGCGCCACTAGGCCACAGGGCCGGTGCCGGTCGTCCGGTTGACGGTGTCGCCTTCCGGAGGCGCCGGTGCTGCCGGCGGGGGCGTCGCCGCCGGCGACGCCGCTCCCGCAGCCATCGCCGCGTCCTGCTCGGCGCGCGCCGCCGTGCGCTGGTCACGCTGATCCTCGATCCGGATTTCCTCCTCGAGCGTGCTCCGCAGCTCGTTGGAGGCCCTCTTGAACTCGCCGATGCTGCGGCCGAGCGAGCGGCCGAGCTCCGGGAGCTTCCGCGGCCCGAAAATGATGAGCGCGATCACCAGGATGATGATCAGCTCCGGCATGCCGATGGAACCAAACATACGTTGCTCCCGCAAGGCTTTGGGCCTCAGGCCTCGGGTCCCACGGCTGGCTCGGGCATCGGGGCCGAAGCCGGCGTCAGCGCTGGGATCCGGGGTCTGAGGCCCGGGGCCTCGAATTGCCGCAAGTGATTCATTGGATTATAGAAATCCGGTCTGGACGGGGTCAAGGTAACCGTTTATAGTTTTCCTGAAGTATGCGCAGCTACCGTTCCGTCTCCGTGGGCGTGTCCGCGGTCGTCTTCTGCGCCCTTCTGGGCGGCTTCTACGGGCGGAGCGCGCTGTCCGCGCAGGACCAGATTCCCGAGCAGTACAAGGTCTTTACGGCCGCCCTGAGCGCCGTCGAGGGGACCTATGTCGGCACGGTCGAGTCGGACCGGCTGGTGTACGGCGCCGTGACCGGCATGCTGCAGACGCTCGACCCGCACTCGAGCTTCATGGATCCGCGCAGTTATGCGCAGATGCGGGAGCGGCAGGAGGGGCGGTACTACGGGCTCGGCATCTCGATCCAGGTGGTCGACGGCGAGATCACCGTCTTTTCGCTGTTCGAAGGGTCGCCCGCCTACCAGAAGGGGCTGCGTCGCGGCGACGTCATTGCCCGGATCGAGGGGCAGGACACCAAGGGGTGGACGAGCGACCAGGCCGTGCGCCAGTTGCGCGGCCCGCGGGGCACTCCCGTCCGGATTGCGATCAAGCGCGCCGGCTACGACACGCTGATCGATCTCGAGGTGGTCCGCGACGAAATCCACATCCCGACGGTCCGCGCGGGGTTCATGCTCGATCAATCGACGGGCTACCTCCTGCTCTCGGATTTCGGCGAGAACACCGATCAGGAGCTCGGGCGCGCCCTGCGCGACTTGACCGCGAAGGGGATGCGCCGGCTGGTCTTCGATCTTCGCAACAACCCTGGCGGCGCTCTCGACCAGGCGATTCGCGTCGCCAACCGCTTCCTGCCGCGCGGGGATTTGATCGTCTACACGCGCGGGCGCGTTGCCAACTCGGATCAGGACTACCGCGCCACGCAGGCGGGTGACTACCTGAACGTACCGATGGTCACCCTGGTCAACCGCAACAGCGCCAGTGCGTCGGAAATCGTCGCCGGCGCGCTCCAGGATCACGACCGGGCGCTCATCGTCGGCGAGACGACGTTCGGTAAGGCGCTGGTCCAGTCGGTGTACCGCGTGAGCGGTGGCGCCGGCGTGGCGGTGACCACGGCGCGCTACTACACGCCGAGCGGACGGCTGATCCAGCGGCCGTGGGACGGCACCTTCGACGAGTACCTGACCTACACGCTGCGCGAGCAGGACCCGACACGCGCCCACAAGCCGGAAGAGCTGAAGTTCACCGACTCCGGGCGCCGCGTGTACAGCGGCGGCGGGGTCGAGCCGGATCGCCGCTTCGACGGCCCCGTCGAGGGGTTCAACCCGACGCGTTTCGGCCGGACGCTGTTCGCGCGAAACCTGTTCGACACCTTCGCACAGCGCTTCTCCCGCGCGGGCGACCGCCGGATCGTCGCCGCGCCGTCCACCGAAGCGCGCGAGCTGGCGCCCGACTTCGCCCTGACCGATGCGATGGTCGCCGAGTTCAAACAGCACGTGGAGAAGTCCCGGCTGCGGATTGACGAGGTCGCCTGGCAGCAGGACCTGTCGTTCATCCGTGCGATGATCCGCTTCGAGATCGATGTCGATCTCTTTGGCGTCGAGGTCGCGCGACGGAATCTCTCGGCCGAGGACCCGCAGTTGCGCCATGCGCTGACGCTGTTTTCGGAGGCGGAGGCGCTGATGCGGCTTGGCGATTCGCCCTCGACGAGAGCGGCGAGATAACGTCCAACGCCCACGTTCCCAACTCCCAAACGGCCTCGTCAGGCACGACTTGGGAGTTGGGAGTTGGGGTATGGAGGTCGACGGCGTTTGGTAACACCACCCCCACCGTTTTGGGGCTCCCAGCCCCAAATATTGTGGTGTTACTTAGGCCTTGCTACTATCGCTAGGCCTTGTTTAGACTGAGCGTCTCCCTGCGCTCGGTCTGTAGATAACCAACATGCGCCTGCAACGTCTCGAGATCAACGGCTTCAAGTCGTTCTCCGACCGCGCGGAACTCTCCTTCGACCACGGCGTCACCGCCATCGTCGGGCCCAATGGGTGCGGGAAGAGCAACGTGGCGGATGCCATTACGTGGGTGCTCGGCGAGCAGAGCGCCAAGAGCCTGCGCGGCGACCGGATGGAGGACGTGATCTTCAGCGGCAGCGAGGCGCGCAAGCCAGGCGCCACCGCCGAAGTCCGGCTCCGCCTCACCGGACTCCCCCAGCCGAAGAACGGGAATGGCGAGCTCGTCGAGTTCCATCCGACGCCTCCTGACGGGAACGGCAATGGCAACGGCAATGGCAACGGCAACGGGAATGGCCATCAGGCGGCTGCGGAGCTGTTCACGCGCGACGTCGAGGTGACGCGCCGGCTCTACCGGTCGGGTGAAAGCGAATACCTGATCGACGGAGAGGTCTGCCGGCTGCGCGACGTCCACGAGCTGATGATGGACACCGGTCTCGGCGCCAAGGCCTACGCCATCATCGAGCAGGGAAAGATCGGTCTGATCCTCAGCTCGCGGCCGGTCGATCGGCGGCAGCTCATTGAGGAGGCCGCCGGCATCACCAAGTACAGGTCGCGGCGCCGCGCCGCCGAGCTGAAGCTGGAGGCGGCCCAGCAGAACCTCACGCGCATCGACGACATCGTCTTCGAGGTGGAGAAGCAGCGCGGTGCGCTGAAGCGGCAGGCCGCCAAGGCGAAGCGCTACCGGCGCCTGCGCGACGAGCTGCGGCGGTGGGAGAAGGTGCTGCTGGCGCGGCGCTGCCGCGAGCTGTCGCGATCGATCGAGTCGGCGCGCGCCCGGCTGGCGGAGGCGCGCGAGCGGGAGGCCGCGGCTGCGGCGCGGGTGGCGGAGCTCGAGGCGCGCCTGGCGCGCCTGCGCATCGAGCAGGCGGAAGCGGACGGCCGCGCCGCCGGTGTTCGGGAGGATGCCCACGCGCGGGAGCTCGACATCAACCGCCGCGAGCAGCAGCAGGAATTCAGCCGGCAGCAGGCCGACATGCTGGCGGCGCGGGCGGCCGAGATTACTTCCGAGCGCCGGGAGCTGGAAGCGCGGCGCGAGCCGGCTCCCCCCCCCCCCCCCCCCCCCCCCC
>MELF01000008.1:68747-134115 GCA_001767525.1 Acidobacteria bacterium RIFCSPLOWO2_12_FULL_68_19
GCAGCAGCAGATCGAGGGGCTCGAGGCCGATGTCGAGGCCGCGCGCGCCCGGGTGTTCGCCGTCCTGAATTCGGCAACCGCGCTGCGCCACGCGATGGAGCACGCGGCGGCGCAGCGGGACCGCGTGGCGGCGACGCTGGCCAAGCTCGACGTCGAGACCGACGACCTCCGCCGCGAAACCGAGACCGCCGGCGCCGATCTGGAGTCGGCGCGCGAAGCGCTCTTGCGCGGGCGGTCGGCGCTCGAGGGGTGTGCCGTCGAGATCGCGACGCGGGAGTCGGAGCTCGTGGCGGCCCGGGCGCGGCAGGAGAGCCGTGCCCGGGCGCTGCGCGAGCGCGAACAGTAACTGGCGCGCGCCGAGGCGCGGCTGGCGTCGCTCGTCGAGCTGGAGGCGAGCCGCGCCGAGTTCGGCGACGCGGCCCGGATGGTGCTCGTGCAGGCGAACGGCCGCGTGGGGCAGCAGGGCGCGGTCGCCGACTACCTCGAGGTCGATCGGCCGTACGAGTGCGCGGTCGAGGCGTGCCTGGGCGATCTGCTCCAGTGCGTCGTCGTCGAGCGGCACGATCAGGCGGCGTCGGGCGTGGCACTCGTCCGCGAACATGACGCCGGACGCTGCGGCTTCGTCGTCATCGATCCGGCATCGAACGGCTATCACCCGCACGAGCCGATTCGCATGGCGGGCATTGTCCCGATCTCGGAGGTGCTGCGGGTCAGCGGGCCGCACGCCTCCACGATCCGGAAGGTGATTCCCGAGGCCTATATCGCGGATTCGTTCGACCGGGCGGTGGCGGCCTCGCGCCAGACACTGGCGCCGGTGGCGACCCTCGAAGGGGACGTGCTGCGCGGGTCCCATCTCGTGTGGGGCGGAGCGAAGGCCGAGGCGCGGGGTATCTTTGCCACGCGGCGGGACATCAAGGACCTACGGGTCCAGAGTGCCGCGTGGCGGGAGAATCTGGCCCGCGCGGCCGAGGAGACCGCCCGTCTCGACCTGGCGATTGCCGAGGCGACGAGCGCGGTGGCCGCGCTCACCGCCGAGCGCCACCGGCAGGAGATGGCCATCGTCGCGCACGAGGGGCACGTCGAGCGTGCCTCGGTGGACGCCGACCGGCTGGCGCGCAAAGCCGACGTGATCGGGCTGGAACGCCGGCAAGCCGAGCAAGAGCGCGCGGCGCTCGACGGGCGGTACGCCGAGGCGGAGACGGCGATCGGCCGCCTGTACGAAGACCAGCGCCGGGCCGAAGCCGCGCTGTCGGAGGCGCAGGCAGACCTCATGTCCGCGCGCGACGCGGTGGAGGCGCTGAGCGCCAGCTCTGCCGAAGCGCGGGCGGCGCATGCCGCGATGATCGAGCGGGCCGCCGCCGTCGCCGCGGAGGTGCTGCGGCTGGAAGAGGCGGCCGACGACGTGGAGCAGCGGATCGCGGCGCGGGCCGCCGAGCTCGATCTGGCGCGGACTCGGCGCGAGGCGCTGCTGCAGGCGGTGACCGAGGGCGGCCGGGCGCTCGACCAGGACATCCGCACGCTCGAAACCCTGCGCGATGATGTCCGCCAGGCCGACGAGGCGGTCGCCGACGTGCGCGGGCGGGTTGACGCGCAGGACGCCGCCATCCGGCAGGCGCGGCAGTCGCTGGAGGACGTCCGCGCGCAGGCCGGCGACCTCGATGTGGCGCGCGCGACGGCGGAAAGTGATCGTGCGCATCTGGCCCAGCTCTCGGTCGAGACCACGCAGTGCACGCTCGACCAGGTGATGGCCGACGTCGAGCAACTGGAGCAGGCGGGTGAGGCGACGCCGGATGCGGCGGCCATCACGGCGGAGGAGCCGGACCTCGACGTCGAGGAGGGCGAGGCCGAGGCGGGGACGTCACCAGCGGCGGCCGCGGCGGCCGCGGTGATGACCGCAGAGGAGGCGATCGCGGCACTCAAGGCAAAGGTCGAGCGGCTCGGCCCCGTGAACATGATGGCGATCGAGCAGTTCGACGAGCTCGAGACCCGCCACACGTTCCTGACGACGCAGCGCAAGGATCTGATCGATTCGATTGCCCAGACGACCGACACGATCAGGCGCATCGACGAGACCTCGACGCGGCGCTTCAACGAGGCGTTCGCGGCCATCCAGCTGAATTTTCAGGAGACGTTCGGCACCCTCTTCGGCGGCGGCCGCGCCGGCCTGGCGCTCATCGACGAGAACGACCCGCTCGAGAGCGGCATCGACATCGTCGCCTCGCCGCCAGGCAAGCGCCTGCAGAACGTCCAGTTGCTGTCCGGTGGAGAGAAGGCGCTGACGGCGATCGCGCTGATGTTCGCAATCTTCAAGTACAAGCCGAGCCCCTTCTGCCTCCTCGACGAGATCGACGCGCCGCTCGACGACGCCAACGTCGGCCGGTTCGTGGAGATGCTGCAGGGGATGCTCGACCGCACGCAGTTCATCCTGATCACGCACAACCGGCGCACCATGGAGATTGCCAACCGGCTCTACGGCGTGACGATGGAGGAGCCGGGCGTCTCGAAGCTGATCTCCGTCCAATTGAACTGATCGTTCGGACCGTTCGGCCCGACCGAGAATGTCGTGAACGAAGACAAAGCCGCCCGGTACCATCGTCGTCGCCGCCGCGCCGCGCTCTGTGGGACCGCGTCGGGAGCGCTCCTGCTCGGGCTCCTGGTCGTCACCGGCTGGTCCGCCGCGTTGCGCGACGCCGCCGCGGCGTTCGGGGGAGAGTCCCTCGTCCTCACGCTCGTCGTCTACGTCGTGCTGCTGGCGCTGCTCGGCGAGGCGGTCCAGCTCCCGCTCGCGTTCTATCAGGGCGTGACGCTCGAGCGCCGGTACGGCCTGTCAAAGGAGACCACCGCGCGCTGGTGGCTGGACCGGGTCAAGGCCGGCGGCCTCGCCCTGGTCTTTGCGGTCGGCGGCGCGCTCCTCGTCTGGGGGTTGTTGCGCTGGGATCCCGAGCGCTGGTGGCTCACTACGGCCCTCTGTTTCGGGATCGTGCTGGTCGTCCTCGCCCAGCTCGCGCCGGTGCTGCTCCTGCCGCTGTTCTACCGGTTCGAGCCGCTCGAGCGCCCCGCCCTCGCCTCGCGGCTCGCGGCGCTTGCCGGGCGAGCCGGCGCGCGGATCGCCGGCGTCTTTGAGTGGCAGATCGGCGATCGCACGCGCAAGGCCAATGCGGCGCTCGCCGGAATCGGCCGGACCCGGCGGATCCTGCTGTCGGACACGCTGCTCGCCGAGCACTCCGACGACGAGATCGAGGTGGTGCTGGCGCACGAGCTGGCGCACCACGTGCACCGCGACATCTGGAAGGCGATCGCCTTCGAGGGCGTCCTGCTCGTGCTCGGATTCCATCTCGCGGACCGCGTCCTCGAGGCGTCCGTCGGCCGCTTCGGCATCGTCGCCAAGGACGACGTGGCCGGGCTGCCGCTGCTGCTGCTCGCCGGCGGCGCCGTGTCGCTCGTGCTCCTGCCGGCGGCCAACGCCGTGTCCCGCGCGCACGAACGCCGGGCGGATCGGTACGCCCTCGAGATGACCCGCAACGCGGCGGCATTCGTCAGCGCGATGCGCCGGCTGGCGGCGCAGAATCTCGCCGAGGAACGGCCGTCCCGTCTGGTCGAGATCCTGTTCCATTCGCATCCCTCCACCGCCGCGAGGGTCGCGGCCGCGCGCCTCTGGGAGGCCACGAATCGGTTGGATCAAGATCTACACGACGCAGGACTTCGTCGGGCCGACCTACATGTGGAAGCCCGACGCGACGCTGGTCGCGAGCCCTTCGCTGACGAGCGAGGAAGTCGACGCCATCGTCGATGAAGCCCATCGCCTCGGCCTCGAGGTGGCGTACCATACGTACGGCGGAGAAGGGATGGCCAGTTGTCTCGACGCCGGCGTCGATGCGCCGAACCATCTGCTGCAGCTCGACGAGAACGGTGTGACGATCCTCCTCCAGAAGAAGCTGCCGTTCGTCGTCACGCTGGACGACCTCATCGCGCTGGAGAAAGGCGACCTCGAGGCATGGAACGGGTGAGGTTCGTCATGAAGGGTGGGCGCGTCTACAGGGACGAGATCGCGTCCCCGGTGCCCGCCCCTGTTTCGCGCTAGGTCGAGCCGATGTTCTCGATGCGGCCGATTGGCGTCGCCTACACCCCCTACACCGAGACGGACGGCGTTCCCAAGGGGCTTGGCGCGGCGCACCAGGCCGAGGGCGTCCTGGAGCTGGCGCCCGAGTACGAACCCGGCCTCACGGATATCGAGGGGTTCTCTCACCTCTACGTGATCTGGGTGTTCGATCGCGTCGAGGGGTACGACCTGATCGCCTCGCCTCCCAGTGACACCCGGACGCATGGGGTCTTTGCCACGCGGTCGCCGCGCCGCCCGAACGCGATTGGCCTCACCGTCGTCGAACTGCTCGGCCGCGAGGGGCGGCGCCTGCAGGTGCGCGGCGTCGACATGCTCGACCGAACGCCGATCCTCGACATCAAGCCCTACCTGAGCAGCGTGCCCGAGAGCGAGCTCAGGCGCGGGTGGCTGGCCGAAGCAGAGGCGCGGGCGGCCGGGTCCGACCGCGACCGCGACCCTGGCAGCGGGCGGACGTTGGGCTAGAATCGGCGCCATGATCCATCGACCGTTCGACCAACCAGCCAAGGGGCTCCGCCCCTTGATATCCCCGCGGAACCCCTTGGCTGGTTGCCAGTATCTTCTGCCGCGCTTCGCGCGGCTAGGACCGCGATGCGGGCGGACGCAACGAGTACGACATTCGCGTTCCGGGCCGCATAGCGGTCCAAGGATCGCCCCGAGCGGGGCCGAGGGACGAGGACCTCGGAGTCACCCCGAGCCCGGTCGAGGGGTGATGTCGAGACGAACGATGCTGGCGGCCCCGGCGGCGCTCCTGCTGGCTCGCGCCGTGTCGGCCCAGGGAGGGAAGATGACACTCGCCCTGCACCAGAACACCTCCGCGGGCGCAGGGTACCGCGGCTCGCTCGAGGGCTGGGCAAAGGCGGGCATCCGGCAGGTCGAAGTCACGAGCGCGCTGCTCGACGAGTTCCTGACGACCGATTCGCTGGCGGCCGCGCGCCGGGTGATCACGGACAACGGTCTGACGCCGGTGTCCGGTGCGTGCGGGGTGACCGGCATCTTCGAGCCGAACCCCGGCCGCGCCGCCGCGCTGGAGAGCTTCAGGAAGCGCTGCGGGCAGTTCCGGGAGCTCGGGTGCACGCGGATCTACTCGCCGACGACCGCGACCGGGACGTTCACGGCGGACGACTACAAGCGCGGCGCCGAGAACATGCGCGAGGTGGCGGACATCGCGCGCGGCTCCGGTCTGACGATGATGGCGGAGGCGGTGCGGGCCTCGACGTTCGTTTCGACGCTGCCGACGCTGCTGCGGATGACGCGCGAGGCGAACCACCCGAACATGGCGCCGCTCTTCGACTTCTATCACTTCTACTCCGGTCTCAGTAAGCTCGAGGACCTGGACCTGGTTCGCCCGGGGGAGATCGGCCACGTCCACTTCCAGGACGTCCCCGACCTCCCGCGCGAGCTGCTCGACAACACCACGCGGATCATTCCGGGCGACGGCGTGGCGCCGCTCACCCAGATTCTGCGCACACTGGCCGAGAAGCAGTACGCCGGGCCGCTCTCGGTGGAGCTGTTCCTGCCGCAGTTCCAGAAAGGCGATCCGTACGAGGTAGCCCGCGAGATCCGACAGAAGGCAGAGGCGGTCATGCGCCGGGCGCGCGTGATGTGAGAAGGAGACTTCCGATGAGGCATCTGACCAGATCCGCCGCGCTCACGCTCGGCTCGATGGTTCTTGGCGTCCTGGTGGCGGCCGGCGCGGCCGTATCCGGGCAGCAGCCGGCCAATCCGCTGGTGGGGGCGTGGCGCGTCACCGAGTTCAGCAACAGGAACGGCACGATTCCCAATCCGCAGCCCGGGCTCTATGTCTTCACGCGTCAGCACTACAGCTTCGGGCGTATTCAGGGCACCGAGCCGCTGCCCGACTATCCGTCGAACGACAAGGCGACACCTGCCCAGAAAGTGACGGCGTTCGACGCCCTGTACTTCAATTCCGGCACGTATACGGTCGCCGGGAACCGGTTGGCGACCATCGCGACGGTCGCCAAGAGCAGGTTCGCCATCGGCACGCCCGGAAACCAGTACGAGTTCACGATTTCCGGCAGTGTGCTCACGCTGACCGAGCGGTCGTCGGGCACCGTGCTGAAGCTGACCCGGATCGAATAGCAGAGGAGAACCTCCATGCCTACCACCACCCCACGCTGGGCGCTCGTCGTCCTGGTCGCCTCGCTCGTGCTCGTCTGGAGAGCTGAGACCACTCAGGACGTCGCCGCGGCGCAGGCGCCGAAGCCGATCGTGATGACGCGCGTGTACACGGGCCCGGACGGGCTGAGCCACGCGGAACAGATCGAGATGACGCTGGACGGCAACAACACGGAGATGATGAAGGCGACCGGCGTGCAGTTCAGCCGCCGCGCGCCGGGGCCGGTGAGCGACTGGCATGTGGGTCCGCGGCGGCAGTTCGTCATCACGCTCAGCGGCCGGGGCGAGCTGGTGATGGGCGACGGCACGAAGGTCGCGGTCGGTCCCGGGCACATCAACCTGATCGAGGACACGACGGGCAAGGGGCATACCACCAGGAACGTCGGGCCCGACGACCGGATCGTCGTCACGATTCCGCTCGCCGATCGGGGCGCTACGCGCTGAGGAGGCCGCCATGAGGACACTGGTTGCCGCGGCGATCGCTCTGCTCGTCCTGGGTGCCGCGACGGGCGCGTCCGCCCAGTCGTGGCGTCCACCCTCCGACAAGGAGCGCTGTCCCTCGAAATGGGGCGCCGGCGACCAGCGCGGCGCCGCCAACCACATGAAGCCCGAGACGGTGCTGCGCGCCACGCGGCTCATCCGGACCGGCCAGATCTTCGAGCTCGGGCGCCGTCTCGAGGCGTCGATGCCGATCCAGACCACCCGGACCTTCGAGCTGCACACCAAGCGGACCGCGCCGCCGGCCGGTTCGAACCGCCGCGGCAGCAACGAGGAGATCGTGCTGGCGGAAATCGGCCAGGTGGGCACGCAGTTCGACGGCTTCGCGCACCAGACGCACGGCGACAGTCTCTACAACTGCGTGAAGCTCGACGACATCGCCACGCGGAACGGCTTCACCAAGCTCGGCATGGAGAACGTCGGCGCCCTCGTGACGCGGGGCGTGCTCGTCGACGTCGCCGCGCTCAAGGGCGTCGAGATGCTGCCCGACACCTACGAGATCACCGCGGCCGACCTGCAGGCCGCCCTGAAACGCCAGCAGCTCACGCTGCAGCCGGGCGATGCCGTGATCGTCCACACCGGGTGGGGCCGGCTGTGGGGCAAGGAGAACGACCGGTACATGAGGGCGAATCCCGGACTCGGCGCCGCCGCGGCCGAGTGGCTGGCCGCGCAGGACCCGATGCTGGTCGGGGCCGACACGGCGCCGATCAACGTGACGCCGAACTCCGACCCGCAGGTCTCGAACCCGGTGCACCAGATCATGCTCGTCGTGTACGGCATTCATCTGCTGGAGAACCTGCGGCTCGACGAGTTGGCCGGGGCCAGGGCGTACGAGTTCGCGCTGGTGGTCGAGCCGCTCAAACTCGTGGGTGCGACCGGTTCGACGGTCGCCCCGATCGCCCTGCGATGAGAAAGGCGCCGGCGCTGCTCGCCGTCGTCCTCGTGGCCACCGCGGCGCTGGCCGCGCAGTCCGAGGAGGCGCGCCGATCGACGCTCCTCCCCGAGCGCCTGACCCGCGTCGACCAGGTGCTGCAGCAGTACGTCGACGAGAACCGCATCGCCGGCGCGGTGGCGCTGGTCCTGCAGGACGGGCGCCCCGTCTACGAGCGGGCGGTCGGCTGGCGCGACAAGGAGGCGGGAGCGCGGATGACCGCCGACACGATCTTCCGCATCGCCTCCCAGACCAAGGCGATCACGAGCACCGCCGTCCTCATGCTCGTGGAGGAAGGGAAGCTCGGCCTGAACGATCCGGTCAGCCGCTTCCTCCCATCCTTTGCCAGGACGACCGTCGCCGTGCGCGGCGAGCCCGGCTCCGGCCCGCTCATCGGCAGCGGCGTGACGTTTCTGCCGGCGAAGCGGCCGATCACGATCCGCGATCTGCTGACCCACACCGCCGGCATCTCCTACGGGACCCAGACCGACGTTGCCGCGCTCTACGAGGCCAACGGGCTCGGCCCGGCCGCCGGTTTGGGCTGGTACACCGCCGACAAGAACGAGCCGATCTGCGACACCATGGAGCGGCTCGGCACGCTCCCGTTCGTCGCGCAGCCCGGCGAGGCGTTCGTGTACGGCTACAACACGGACATCCTCGGCTGCGTGGTGGAGCGCGCGTCAGCGACGCCGCTTGACGAGTTCATCCGGACGCGCATCACCGGACCGCTGGGGATGCGTGACACGCACTTCTTCCTCCCTGCTGGCGAGCGCGCCCGGCTGGCGGCCGTGTACGGGAGCGGCGGCGACGGACGGATCGTGCGGGCGCCGCAGGGATCGAAAGGGCAGGGCGACTACGTCGAGGGGCCGCGCCGGAGCTTTGCCGGCGGCGCCGGTCTGCTGTCGACCGCGCGCGACTACGCGCGGTTCCTCGAAATGATCCGCAACGGCGGCGCGCTCGGCGGCCTCCGCCTCCTCTCGCCCCGGACGGTGCAGCTCATGACGACGAACCAGGTCGGAACGCTGCACTCGCCGAACGGGCTCGGGTTCGGTCTCGGCTTCCAGACCACGGACCGCTACGGCGCCAACGGCCTGGACGGCGTGGGCGCCTTCGGATGGGGCGGCGCCTACGGGACGATGTACCGCGTCGATCCGCAGGCGCGGCTGACGATCCTCCTGATGACCCAGCTCGTCCCGAATGCGACCGACATCCGGGAGAAGTTCCCGACGCTGGTCTACCAGGCGCTCGTCGAGCCGGCGCACTGAGATCCGGCCGCCCGTCGGCTTCGCGCCGGGCGCCGAAGCCGACCTCGGTTCAGCGCGGCCGGACGACGAGCTGCCCCTCCATCCGGGCGTGGGCGCTGTCGCTCGTCAAGTTGCTGTAGAAGCGGAACGTGCCGGGCCGGTCGGCCCGGAACTCGAACGTGGTGCTGCCGCCGGCGGGCACGCGGCGGACGATCCGGTACTCGTCGATGGCGAAGCTGTAGGGGACGTCCTCGCTGCGGATCGTGAGGGTGACGAGGTCGTCCTGCGCGACCTCGATGCGGTCGGGTGAGAAGCGAAACTCCCGGGCGATGAGGGTGAACTCGGGACGGCCGGGCGCCTGCTCCTGGGCCGGGAGGCGGCTTGCCAGAGGGGGCGCCGCCAGCAGCGCGCCCGCCGCGGCGATGAGCAGCCCGGCCTGCCGGCGTGTCACGGCCATCGAAAGGCGGACTTGACGGTCCGCCACTACTCCTTGCTCGCCGCCGCGCCGGCCTTGGCGGCCTCGTCCTGCAGCAGCGCCTTGCGGCTCAGACGGATCTTGCCGGTCGGGTCGATGTTGATCACCTTCACCAGGATCTGCTGCCCTTCCTTCAGCTCGTCCCGCACGTCCTTGACGCGGTGGTTCGCGATTTCCGAGACGTGCAGCAGCCCGTCGGTGCCCGGCATGATCTCGACGAAGGCGCCGAAATCGGTGATCCGCTGCACCTTGCCCATGTAGGTCTTGTTCAGCTCGGGTGTGGCGGTCAGCTCCTGGATGATGCCGATCGCCTTCTGCGCCGACTCTCCGTCGGCCGAGGCCACGTTCACCCGTCCGTCGTCCTCGACGTCGATCTTGACGCCGGTGCGCTCGATGATGCTCCGGATCATCTTGCCGCCCGGACCGATGACGTCGCGGATCTTGTCGACGGGGATTCGGATCGTCACGATGCGCGGCGCGAACGCCGACATCGTCTCGCGCGGCGCGGCGATGGTCCTGGCCATTTCGGCCAGGATGTGCAGCCGTCCCTGCCGCGCCTGCTCGAGCGCCTTCCGCATGATCTCGGCGGTCACGCCGGACACCTTGATGTCCATCTGCAGCGCGGTGATTCCCGCGGCGGTGCCGGCCACCTTGAAGTCCATGTCGCCGTAGTGGTCCTCGGCGCCCGCGATGTCCGAGAGGACGGCGTACTTGCCGGTCTTCTCGTCCATGATGAGTCCCATCGCGATGCCGGCGACCGGCGCCCCGAGCGGTACCCCGGCGTCCATCATCGCCATCGAGCCGCCGCAGACCGACGCCATCGACGAGGACCCGTTCGACTCGAGGATGTCGGAGACGATACGGATCGTGTAGGCGAACGTGTCCTCGTTCGGGACGACCGCCCCCAGGGCGCGCTCGGCGAGCGCGCCGTGGCCGACCTCGCGCCGCCCGGGGCCGCGGAGGAACGCCACCTCGCCGACCGAGAACGGCGGGAAGTTGTAGTGCAGCATGAAACGCTTGTAGAACTCGCCGCTGACGTGCTCGACCTTCTGCTCGTCCTCGGCGGTGCCGAGGGTGCAGGTGACGATCGCCTGCGTCTCGCCGCGGGTGAACACCACCGACCCGTGCGTCCGGGGCAGGACCCCCACCTCGCTCCAGATCGGGCGGATCTCGTCGAACGTCCTGCCGTCGAGCCGGACGCCTCGTTCGAGCACCTCGTCGCGCAGCACCTTTTCCTTGAGCTCGTGGAAGATCTCCTTCGCCTCGAGCCGCCGCTGGACCTCGCCCTCCGGAATCGACGCCACGAACTCCTCGAGCACCTGATCGACGCGGTCGTAGTTCTCGAGCTTGCCCCGGATGCGCATCGCCTCGCTCAGCGGCACGTAGATCTTCTCCTCGACCTCGCGGTAGAAGTCGTGGCCGATCTCCTTCTTCTGCACGGCGACCTTCTTCTTGCCCGCCTCGGCGGCGAGCGAGTCGATGCCCGCGACGATCTGCTTGATGGCGGCGTGCGCCGCCGCGAGCGCGGCCACCGCGTCGGCTTCGCTCACTTCCTTCGCCCCCGCCTCCACCATGACGATGCCGTCCATGCTGCCGGCGACGACCAGATCGAGGGCGCTCTCCTTGCGCTCGGAGAACGTCGGGTTGATGATGAACTGGCCGTTCACCAGCCCGACCCGCACCCCTGCGATCGTCTTCTGAAACGGGATGCCCGAGGCCGAGAGCGCCGCCGACGCGCCGGTGATCGCCAGCACGTCGGAGTCGTTCTCGGTGTCGGCGGACAGCACGAGCGCGATGACCTGCGTCTCGTAGCGCCACCCCGAGGGGAACAGCGGCCGGATGGGGCGGTCGATCAGCCGGCTGGTCAGGACTTCCTTTTCCGAGGGCTTGCCTTCGCGCTTGAAAAACCCGCCGGGAATGCGGCCCGACGCGTAGGTGTACTCGCGGTAGTCGACGGTGAGGGGGAGGAAATCGATTCCCTCCCGTGCGTTGGCCGCGCGGCACGCGGTGACGAGGACGACCGTGTCGCCCGAGCGGACGAGCACGGCGCCGTCGGCCTGCTTGGCCAGCTTGCCGGTTTCGAGCGAAATCGTGCGCGAGCCGATCTGGATGTGGCGCTGCTGAAGATTTACGTTGTGCATATGGAGAAGATCTCAGATGGGACTCGGGATGCGGGATCCGGGATCCGGAGGCGTGCGCAGGCTGCCTGCGACCGTCGCCGGATCCCGCATCCCGGGTCCCGGATCCCGAGTGTCATTTCCGGATGCCGAGACGGCGGATGAGCTCCGCGTACCGCTCCGAGTCCTTGCTCTTGAGGTAGTCGAGCAGCCTCCGCCGCTGGCCGACCAGCTTCAGCAGGCCGCGGCGCGAGTGATGGTCCTTGGCGTGGACCTTGAAATGCTCGGTGAGATAGTTGATGCGCTCGCTGAGCAGCGCGACCTGTACTTCCGGAGATCCGGTGTCGGTATCGTGCGTCCGATATGTCCCGATGATCCCGATCTTGCGGTCCTTGGTAAACGCCACAACGGCTTCCTCCACGAGCGGCCCAGGAAGGTGCATGACCCACCAGACCGCCGTACTCCTGCTAAATGCGGGTCCCTGAAGAACTTAGATTCTATATCAGCACGACCGACGGATGCAATGAACCGGCGCGCGCCCCCGGCGTGGCCAGGGCGACGAGCGCGCCGCGGGCGTCGATCAGGCGGACCCACGCCGGGTCCACAGGCCCCGGCCTACGATCTCCTGCCATCAGGTGGGGCGGCTCCTGTGGACCCGCCGGCGTGTAGTCTTCCGGCTCCAGTTCCTGGCCGTGCGCCACCCGCTCGCGGCCGCGGTCGGTCAACGTCACGGCCGGTAGTCCCCCGAGGAGCGCGTGCAGCGGGACGAGGCGCGAGGCAACGCGCGCCGCGTCGGACAGCTCCTCCAGTTGGACCGCCGCCTCGATCGTGAACTCGCCGGCCCGGATGCGCCTGAGCGCTTCCAGGCAGGCGCCGGTGCCGGCGAGCTCGCCCAGGGCGTGCGCGAAGGAGCGGACGTAGAACCCGGCCGAGCAGGTGAGGGTGACCCGCGCCCGCTCCCCGTCGAAGGCGACCAGCTCCACGCGCGCCACCCGCACCGGCGCCGGCGCCAGGACGACCGTCTGCGCGCCCCGGGCCAGCGCATATGCACGCCGGCCCTCGACCTTCTTGGCCGAGTACGACGGCGGCGTCTGCAGGTACTCGCCGGTCAGCCTCCCAAGCGCGCCCAGCACGGCGTCGCGCGACGGCGCCGCGCCGGTGCGGCCCGTCTCGGCGCCGGTGACGTCGTAGGAGTCGGTCGTGAGGCCGAAGCGGATCGTCGCGGCGTACTCCTTGTCGGAGGCGGCGAGGAAGCGGACGAGCCGGGTTGCGCGGCCGATGGCGAGCGGCAGCACGCCGGTGGCCAGCGGATCGAGCGTGCCGGTGTGGCCGATCCGGCCTTCGCCGAGCAGCCGCCGCGCCGCCGCCACGACGTCGTGCGAGGTCAGCCCCTGCGGCTTGTCGATGACGAGGACGCCGTCCATGGCTGGTAGGTGGCAGGTGGTGTACGAAAGCGACCGATCCTAGGCCAAGCGAGCTGGCTCCCGCAGCCGGGTCTGTTCACGGCAGAAGTCGGCCCGCTCGAGCCGACCGCATTGACCAGGAGTGATCGGACACCGCGAGCGCCGTAGCTGCAGCGATCGCCTAAACCTGAGCAGGACCCAGAGCAACTTCAGGCAAAGGTTGATCAATCACAAGGACGCGGGAACAGCACGTTCCACTCCAGGTTTGTCCCCAAGGGCTGCCAAGAAATTCCAATTCTGATCCCGGCGGCCCATCGCCACACGCAGCTTGAAAGTCGGTACTCCAACTGACAGCCGGTAGCGGCCCTCGGAGTCCGTGGTGGTTCGCACTCGCGCCTCAGGCGGGTGGGTGATCTCGACGAGTGCATTAGGTACAAGCACTGCAGCAAACCACCCCCCCCCAATAGACACCGCCATGAATCCTGGTCCATGGAACCGCAGGCAGCGAAAAATTCAACGTGTTCGTGCCATTGACGAACACGCTTCGCCGGTCTTCCTGGTATCCGTTTTTTCGAGCGGAGAAGTTCGTATCGCCGCGAATAATCGTTGGAAACGCGTACTCCCCGTTGCCGTTGGTGATGACGGACTCGTCCGTATTCGGGCCGTCGAGCACGGCGACGCGTACTCCCGCGAGACGACCTCCGTTGGTATCCGTGACGATACCGTTGAGCGACACCAACGGAGAGGGCGCGCCCTTCACAGCCGGCCAGTTCACCGTCGCGGGCAGACACCACGGCATTGTCTGCGCGCTCGTGCCAGGCGCGATCTCGACGCTTCCACCTGCTGATTCGGCAGACGGGAACGCACCCTTCAGAGCCACCCGAAAGAAGTCATCAATCGACGCGGAAAAGGCGTCATTGTCGATTCGAGTACTGGAGAAAATGAACGTTCCGCCGCAGTACGACGACCGAGTGTCGGGAATGGTGTCAATCCTAAACCACATCTTGAAGATGCTGATGACGCCTTCGGACACGTCGAGTGCGAGATCGACGCGCGCGGGCGTTCCCATCGATGATGTCCCGGTTCCGCTGCCGGCATACTGGCCATCGTATTCGGGTCCGATGGCGCTCCGAATGAGATCCGCATCGGTAAAGGACGCTCCCGCTTCGATGCCGTACCGGATATCGGCCGCTGAAATGGGGGGCGTCGGAGATGTTGGACTGCTGCTGCGGCCGCAGGCGGCAGCCAGCGCCATCGAGCACAGCGCAGTGACCGAGCGGCGGGCGGCGGCGTTCGCCATGTTCGACCGCTGAATCTTGACTCGGACTATACCATGAACGTGTTCACGTCGAGGGGCGCATTCGCTGCGAAAAGCCGCTCCGCACGCCGAAAGAACGCCGCTCCGGCCTATCGTCCTGGACACTGGCGTGGGGGCCCCAGCCCCACGCCGTGTCGTGGGCCTGCGCGGCGTTTGTCGTGCATCGTGACGGTGTGCTCCGAAGGCTTTTCTTCGCTAACGCGCCTCCTCGATGCCCTCCTCGTGAATAGTCCGGGCTGACATTCGCCCAATCGTTTCTTCCAGGCTGCGAGGGTCTGCCGAAGAAGCGGGTTGCCCCCTTCGCGCCCACACGATCCTGGAATCTGTCCGACCGGAGCGACGCGAAGGGCAGCTCTTCGGACGCGCGCAAGAGCCAGCGATCGCGCACGATCCCATGGGATACTATGCAGAGGACGGGATGAACATGAAAGCGATCGAGATGGTCGGCACGATCGAGGAAGGTGGCCGCGTTCGCCTGGATGAACCGGTCCCGGCCGCCGTTGGCGAGCGTGTCCGCCTAGTCGTGCTCGTTGGGGAAGATGAGGCGAACGAACAAGAATGGCTGCGCGCGGCAGCACGAGGCGGTGCTTTCGAGTTCCTGAACGCCCCGGAAGAGGACCTCTACACGCTCCGCGACGGTAAGCCCTTCGATGACGCGCGGTAAGGTCGTTCTCGTTCCCTTTCCCTTCGACGATCTCGAAACACACAAGGCACGTCCCGCGATTTGCCTTACAGAGCCGCTCACGCGCCACCGTCATATCGTCCTGGCGTTCGTCACCAGCCGCCAACCTGACGAGCTACTGGACACCGACGTTGTGCTTGATCCGCAGGATGCCGAGTTCGCGCAAACCGGTCTCCAGGCTCGCTCGACGATTCGGACGCATCGGCTGCTGACGGTCGCCTCCAGCGTGATCAAGCGCGAGATCGGAGTACTGTCGCCGATCATGGAGTCGCGGGTCGGAGACGCGATAGCGCGGCTGTTCCGAATCAGTATTGCGAAAGAATGAGTCGCCTCGTGCGGCGCTCCGCGCGCGCTCCGAAGCACTGAGGCACCTCGGCTCCCAGCTACTGGCTGCCGGCCAGCTCGATCTGCTCCAGGACCTTCTGGCGGAACAGCCGCTTGAGATCGTCGAGGCGCCCGGCGGCGCTGCAGCCGGAGGCGTTCTTGTGGCCGCCGCCGCCGAACTGCCGCGCCACGGCGTTGATATCGACGGCGTCCTTCGACCGCATGCTGACGCGCCAGTCGTCCGGGCCGTTCTCCTTGAAGAAGACGACCGCCTGGATCTCCTTCACCGTGAGCGGCAGGTTGATGAGCCCCTCGGTGTCGTCGTAGGTGCCGCCGGAGTCGGCGGTGAGCCGCTGATCGACCGTCATGGTGGCGAGTCGTCCGCTGTCGTCCAGTTCCATGCGGCTCAGCACGGCGCCGAACAGCCTGAGGCGTCCCAGGTTGTTGTTGTTGTACACGCTGCGCGCGACCGCCGGAGGCGCCACGCCCGCCTCCACGCACTGCCGGCAGATGTCGAAGGTGCGCGGCGAGATGCTGGAGTGGTGAAACGACCCGGTGTCGGTGAGAATCGCGATGTAGACGTGCAGGGCGATCTCGTAGGTCAGCGGCACGCCGAGCGCGCCGACCAGATCGAACACCATCTCGCCGCAGGCGGCCGCCGACTGGTCGAACCAGTTGACCGCGCCGTACATCCGGTTGTCGGCGTGGTGGTCGATGTTGATGACGAACCCGCGGTCCAGGCCGGCGATGCCGGTGCGCGTCAGATCGCCAGACTCCATCACGATGACCGCGTCACCGGGATCCTCGACGCGATCGGCGATCTCGATCTCCCGCACGCCGGGAAAGACGAGGAGCGGCGGCGGCGCCGGGTCGCGGCTGACGACGCGCGCCTCCTTGCCGAGGTGGCGGAGGGCGAACGCCATCGCGAGCGCGGACCCGACGGCGTCGCCGTCCGGGCGCACGTGCGACGTGACGACGAACCGCCGCCCCCTGCGGATCGCCTCGACGACCCGCGCCAGCGCCGCCTCACTCGTCGTCATCGTGCCCCGAGCTGCGCCGCCGCTCTTCTTCGTGGAGGTCGCGCAGGATCTGCTCGATGCGGTCCTGATACTCGACCGATTGGTCGAACCGGAACTCGATCTCCGGGACCCGGCGGAGACGGAGCCGCCCGCCGATGTGGCGGCGGAAGAACGGCGTGGCGCGTTCGAGCGCCTGCGCCGTCTCGCGCCGGGCCTGCGGATCGCCGAGCGTGGTGTAGAAGACGCGGGCGTGCTGCAGGTCGGCCGAGACCTCGACGCGCGTGACGGTGATGAAGCCGATGCCGGGATCGTGGACGACCCCGCGCGTGAGCAGTTCGCCCAGTTCCTGGCGAATCTGGTCGCCGACGCGAGTGGGACGGTAGCCTTGGGCCATACGGTGTCGGGTGTAGGCTCTTGGCTCCAGGCTCCGGGCCAAGCCGGTAGCCCACAGCCCAAAGCCTACGTGAGGAAGTCAATCTCCGTGCGTGTGATGAGCCCCGGCTCCACGCGCTCGATCTCGTCGGCGGCGGCGGCGAGCTCCCGCTCGACGTGCTCGGTCGTCGTCGAGATCGCCACGACGCCAAGGCCCGCACGCTGCCAGACGTCTTGGTACTCGACCTCGGACACCGCCACGTTGAACTTCTGCAGCCGGTCCTTCACCCGCCGCAGCACCATCCGTTTGTCCTTGAGCGACTGCGCATAGGGAATGTGCAGTTCGACGGAGAGGAGCCCAATCACCATCGAGATCCGTCGTTCACGCTTCTCTCTTCTCGGTTCTCGGTTCGTGTTCTGGGTTCGGTTCGGTTCTGGGTTCGCGGATTCCGAGTTCGGCGTTCGGTCTGAAGCGCGCCCGAACGCCGAATCCGACCGTCGAACCCGAACGCCGAACGGAACCTGAACACGAACCGAGAACCCAGAACCGAGAAGTGTGAACGACACGATTCGTTCACGCCGTGACCGGCACCCGTTCCATCGTGAAGGCCTCGATCACGTCCCCGGCCTTGATGTCGTTGAACCGTTCGAGGCTGATCCCGCACTCGAGGCCCGCCTTCACTTCGGACACATCGTCTTTGAAGCGCCGCAGCGAGCCGATCTTCCCCTCGTGGATGACGACGTTGTCGCGCAGCAGCCGGACCTGCGTGTCGCCGGCGCGGGTGATTCGGCCGTCGGTCACCATGCAGCCGGCAATCGCACCGACCTTCGGCGCCCGGAACACCTCGCGGATCTCCGCCGTGCCGATCCGCACTTCCTTGAACGTCGGCTCCAGCAGGCCCGCCATGCCCTTCTTGATCTCGTCGGTCACGTTGTAGATGACCGTGTGGAGACGGATGTCGACCTGCTCGCGCTCGGCCACGTCCGCCGCGTTCCGGTCGGGCCGCACGTTGAACCCGACGACGATCGCGTTGGACGCAGAGGCGAGCAGCACGTCCGACTCGTTGATCGCGCCGACCCCGGAGCGGATGATGTTGATCTTCACCTTCTCGTCCGACAGCTTCGTCAGCGTGTCGGCGAGCACTTCCGCCGACCCCTGGACGTCCGCCTTGACGATGATCGGCAGCTCCTTGATGCCGCCCTCGGCGATCTGCTCCTTCAGCGATTCGAGCGTGAGGCGGCCGCCCTTGGCGACGAGCGCCGCCTCCTTCGCGCGCGTCTGTCGGAACGTCGCAATCTGGCGCGCCTTCGCCGCGTCGGCCACGGTCTGGAACGCGTCGCCGGGCTGCGGCAGGCTCGTGAGGCCGAGCACCTCCACGGGCGTGGACGGCTCAGCCGACTTCACCGGCCGGCCGCGATCGTCGATGAGGGCGCGAACGCGCCCCACCACCGGGCCCGCGATGAAGTTGTCGCCAACCTGAAGGGTGCCGTCCTGCACGAGCACGGTCGCCACCGGACCGCGGCCGCGATCGAGCTTCGCCTCGAGCACGGTGCCGGACGCGCTCCGCTTCGGATTCGCCTTGAGCTCGAGGATGTCGGTCGACAGCAGGATCATCTCGAGCAGCAGGTCGAGGTTCTGCCGTTTCTTCGCCGACACGGGCACCATGACCGTGTCGCCGCCCCAGTCCTCGGGGACCAGGTTCAACTCCGCCAGCTCGCGCTTGACGTTGTCCGGATTGGCTTCCGGCTTGTCGATCTTGTTGATCGCCACCCCGATCGGCACCTTCGCGGCGCGGGCGTGGTCGATGGCTTCGCGCGTCTGGGGCATCACGCCGTCGTCGGCCGCGACCACGAGCACGACGACGTCGGTGACCTTGGCTCCGCGGGCGCGCATCAGCGTGAACGCTTCGTGGCCGGGCGTGTCGAGGAAGACGACGCTGCGGCCGTCGGAGACCTCGACATGATAGGCGCCGATGTGCTGCGTGATGCCCCCCGCTTCGCGCTCGGCGACGCGGGTCTCCCGGATGGCGTCGAGCAGCGACGTCTTGCCGTGGTCGACGTGGCCCATCACCGTGACGACAGGGGCGCGCGGCACGACATCCTCGGGCCGCAACTCCTGGCCGGCGGCCGAGACGAGCTCCTCCTCGAAGCTGCGCATCTCGATCTCGGCGCCGAACTCGCGTGCGATGTCGCGGGCCGTGTCGATGTTGAGCGTGCTGTTGATGGTCATCATCATCCGTTTCATCAACAGCTTGGCGAGCACGTCCTTGACACGGACGTCGAGCTTGTCCGCCAGATCCTTCACCGTCATCCCCTCGGCGAGGGTGATCGTGCGCGTGACCGGCGGCGGCGCCGCCGGGGCGGCGGTCGCGGCCGGCGCCGACGGCCGCGCGCGGCGCGGCGTGACCGGCCGTTGCCCGGGCCGCTGCTGGCCGAAGGGAGGCCGCGGCCCGACGGCCGGCCGCGGCGGCAGCATCCCCGGGCGCTCCTGCTGCGTCGTCTGCGGCCGGATCGGCTGTGACGGCAGCGGCCGTGGGCCGCCCAGCAGGCTCGGCGTGGTCGGCCGGGGCGGCGGTGGATACGCCGGACGCGCCGGGGCCGGGCGCGGACCGGCTGAGGGCGGCGCCGGCGCCGCCGGCTTGACGATGCGCGGCTGTCCGACCGCGGGCCGCTTGGCCGGCATGAGCGGACGGGCAGGCTGCGGCGTCTGGCCCGGTTCCTCGATACGCAGCCGGAGCGTCGGCGGGACGACGCGGCCGGGCGTCGCCGGCGCCTCGGCGGGCGGCTCCTCGACGCGCGGCGCCCCTTCGACCGCCGGCTCGGCGGCCAGCGGCGTTTCAGCGATCGGCGCGGCCGGTGTTTCGGGCGCTGCCGGGGGCGGCGCCACGTGCGCGGGCTCTTCGACAGCCGGTTCGGGCGCCGCAGGGGCCGGCGGCGCTTCGGCAACCGGCGGCGGCGGCGGCGCGGCGGGCCTGATGGTCTTGACGAGGCGCGGCGGACCGAGCACCGGGGTGGGCGGCTTCGGCGGCTCGGCCTTGCGGGCCGGCGCGGCCTTCTTCCCGCCCCGGGCCGGCGCCGGCGCATCCGAGAACATGTCGCCGCCGGGCAGGGCGACGTTCCGCTGCCGCGCGAGTCGCTCCACGAACGAGCGGGCGACGACTTCCTCGACGGTGCTCGACGCGCTCTTCAGCTCGATGCCGTGGTCGCGCTTGAGCAGCGCGAGCACTTCCTGGCTCGTCGTGCCGAGCAGTTCTGCAACCTTGTAGATCCGAACAGTTGCCAACTTGTCCCTTTCGCCTCTTCAGTTCCCGTCGTTCGCCTTCGCCGTCCCGCCGTCTTCGCCCGGTTCGGCCGCGACGGGAGACAGGTCCGCGTCCGCCGCCTCGGTCTGTTCGCCCGGTTCGGCCGCGACGGGGGACAGCTCCGCGCCCGCCGCCTCGGTCTGTTCGCCCGGCTCGGCCGCGACGGGGGACAGCTCCGCGCCCGCCGCCTCGGTCTGTTCGCCCGGCTCGGCCGATGCGTCCGCAGCCGCGGCCTCCGAATCCGCGATCTCCAGCGCGCCGAACTGCGCCTCGACCTCCTTGCGCTTTTCTTCCTCGCTCTTGATGTCGATCCGCCAGCCGGTGAGCTTGGCGGCCAGCCGCACGTTCTGTCCCTTCTTGCCGATGGCGAGCGACAACTGCCTGTCCTCGACGACGACCTCCATCACGCGCTCCCGCTCGTCGACGATGGAGACGCGCTGCACCTTCGCAGGGCTGAGCGCGTTGGTCACGAACTGGACCGGATCGTCCGACCACTCGACGATGTCGATCTTCTCGCCGCGGAGCTCCCGGATGATGGCCTGGACGCGAGTCCCCTTCATGCCGACGCACGCGCCCACCGGGTCCACGTCGCGCTCGCGCGAATTCACGGCGACCTTGGCGCGGTCGCCCGCTTCGCGGACGGCGCCGCGGACCATCACCGTCCCGTCGTAGATCTCCGGCACCTCCTGCTCGAACAGCTTGATGAGCAGCGCCGGGTCGGTGCGCGACAGCACGATCTGCGGTCCCTTCGCGCTGCGGTTGACGCCCTTGATGACGGCGCGGATCCGCTCGCCCGGGGTGTAGCTCTCGGCGCGCGACTGCTCCTTGCGCGGCAGCACCGACTCGACGCGGCCAACCTCGACGATCAGGTCGCCGTTCTCGAAGCGCTTCACCGAACCGCTCGTCACCTCGCCGACGCGCTGGTTGTACTCCGCGAAGATGTTCTCCCGCTCGGCCTCACGGACCTTCTGGAAGATCACCTGCTTGGCGGTCTGCGCCGCAATCCGGCCGAGTACGTCGGTGCGTTTGGGGAACTCGATCTCCATGTCGACCTCGGCCTCGTCGCCGTAGAGCGCCTGCGCCTCCGTCAGCGAGATCTCGGTGGCCGAGTCCGTCACGTCCGATACGATGTGCTTGATCGCAAACAGATCGACCTGGCCCGTCTCCGGGTTGAACCGCGTCTTCAAGTTCTCGTTCGTCTTGTAGTACTTCCGCGACGCGGTCAGGACGGCGTCCTCGATCGCCGTGATGATCATTTCGGGCTCGATCCCTTTTTCCTTGGCGAGCGCCTCGATCGTCTGCATCAGGGGGTTTGCCATCTCAACTGCTTTCATCGAAACTCGACTTCCAAACGGCCGCGCGTAATCAGGCGAAAGGGCAGCCGGTGCAGCCGCCCCTTGGGTCCTTCGAGCAGCACGTCGGCTTCCTCGACGCCGCGCAGCCGTCCTTCGAACGCCTTCTGGTTGTCCACCGCCTCACCGAGCACGACCTTCGCCAGCCGACCCGTGAACCGCGCGTAGTCGCCCAGGGTCCGCAGCGGACGATCCAGACCGGGCGACGACACTTCGAGCGTATAGGCGAAGGCGAGCGGGTCCTCGACGTCGAGAATCGTGCTGATTTCGCGGTTGACCTGCTCGCAATCCTCGACGCTGACGCTGTCCTCCGGCGTGGCGGCTGGTCCGGGACGATCGATGATCACCCGCACCACATGCCCCACCGCCTCGCGGCGGCTCTGCACGTCCCAGACGTCCAGCCCCCGCGACGCCGCCACGCGCTCGGCGATGGTCCGGATCTGCGCCAGCGGCTCCATACCTTCTGTCGCCCAGAACGACGGCCCTCGATTTCTAAGAACACGTGCGAAATGACTGTAGGGCGGGTCCACTTGGACCCGTCTCCCGGCCGGGTCCGAACGGACCCAGCCTACGTCCCGTCATTTCGCAACATGCCCTAAATAAAAAAAGTGGGCACGGGCCCACTTGGAGTACTACTCCGCCTAGGTAACGACCCTTAAGCGTATCACATCCGGGGGGTTACGCCAACGTGAGCGGCCGCGCGACGAGGTCGTATCCGCGGTGTCCGACGAGCTCCACGTCGAGGAAGGTGCCCGGCGCGATCCCGGCGGGATCGCACTCGGTCAGGTAGACGAGAGAATCGATGTCTGGCGCCTGGCCTTCCAGCCGTCCGCGGAGCACGAGCTCGTGCTCGGTGGTGGGACCATCGACCAGCAGGCGCGCGTGGCTGCCGACGCGCGCCTGCTGGGCGCGCGTGACGATGCGCTCCTGCGCACGCATGAGGCGCCCGCGCCGGTCGCGCTTGACCGGTGCGGGCACGTCGTCGCTCAGCGCATGGGCCGCGGTTCCGTCCTCGTGCGAGTAGGTGAACACGCCCACGTGGTCGAAGCGGACCGCCTCGACGAAGCCGAGCAGGTCGGCGACGTCGCGCTCCGTCTCACCCGGAAAACCGACGATGAAGGTCGTCCGGAGCGTGACGCCGGGCAGCCGCGTGCGAATCCGCTCGAGCAGCCGCTCGTAGGCCGCGCGCGTGCCGGGACGCTTCATCCGCGCGAGCACGCGGTCGGAGGCGTGCTGCAGCGGCAGGTCGATGTACCTGCACACCTTCCCGGATTCCCCGATCGCCTCGAGGATCTCGTCGCCGATGGTCGTCGGGTACAGGTAGAGCAGCCGAATCCACTCGAGGCCGTCGATCCGGTCGAGCGCGCGCAGCAGCCGGGCGAGCGCGCCGCGCTCGCCGCGATCGATTCCGTAGAAGGTCGTGTCCTGCGAGACGAGCAGCAGTTCCTTGACGCCCAGCGACGCCAGGTGCGCGGCTTCACGCACGATCTCGTCGGCCGGCCGGCTCCGGTAGCGGCCGCGGAGCCGCGGAATGATGCAGAAGGCGCACGTGTAGTCGCACCCTTCGGCGATCTTCACATAGGCGTAATGGCGCGGGGTGGCCAGGAGCCGTGGTGTGTCGGCGTCGTAGAGGTAGGTCGGCAGGCTGTCGGCTCCAGGCCTCAGGCGTCTGGCTGTGGGGCGCACTGGCTCGCCGTTCGATCGAAGGAGCGGCACGTAGGTCGGCTGTTGCGGTGCGCGTGACGCATGCGCCGCAGATCCGGCGTCGATCGCCTCCACGATCTGCGGGACCTCGCCCGTGCCGACGACGGCGTCGATTTCGGGAATCTCCGCGCGGAGCTCGTCGCGGTAGCGTTCGGCCATGCAGCCGGCGACAACGAGCCGGCGGCAGGCGCCGCGCTTCTTGAATTCGGCCATCTCCAGGATCGCGTCGATCGACTCCCGTCGCGCGCCGTCGATGAACGCGCACGTATTGACGATGAGCACGTCGGCCTGGGCGGCATCGGAGGTCAGCTCGTGGCCGGCCCGCCGCGCGAGTCCCAGCATCACCTCGGAGTCGACGAGGTTCTTCGGGCAGCCGAGCGAAATCATTCCAATCTTCATGAAATCTTCACCGCCACGGACCACCGAGACACCGAGGCACCGAGACCAGGAAATCGTTCTCGGTGTCTTGGTGCCTCGGTGGTCCGTCGGGGTGTACTTGATGCCCTCACGGATACAACCGATACAACATTCTCGGGTACGGAATCGTTTCCCGGACGTGCTCCAGCCGGCAGATCCACGAGACGCAGCGCTCGATCCCCATGCCGAAGCCGCCGTGCGGCACCGTGCCGTAGCGGCGCAGGTCGAGGTACCAGTCGAAGGCCTCCGGCGGCAAGTGGTGCTCGTGGATGCGCTGCTCGAGCCGCTCGAGGTCGTCTTCGCGCTGGCCGCCGCCGATGATCTCGCCGTAGCCCTCCGGCGCGAGCACGTCCACGCAGAGCGCCTTGTCGGGCCGCTGCGGATCCGCCTTCATATAGAACGCCTTCACCGCGGCCGGGTAGTGCGTGATGCAGACGGGCCGATCGAAATGCTCCGAGAGCATCGTCTCGTCGGCGCCGCCGAGGTCGGTGCCGTACTGGAACGGCTGCCCCTTGTTCGTCAGCAGCGCGGCGGCCTCGTCGTAGGTGATGCGCGGGAACGGGGGGCCGATCGCCTCGAGCTTCGCGGTGTCGCGCTCGAGCACCTGGAGCTCCCTGCGCCGCCGATCCAGGACCCGCCCCACCACGCTCGTGACGAGCCCCTCGGCCAGGTCGATGACGTCATCGAGGCCGGCATACGCCATCTCCGGCTCCACCATCCAGAACTCGGTGAGATGGCGGCGCGTCTTCGACTTCTCCGCGCGGAAGGTCGGTCCGAAGCAGTAGACCCGGCCGAGCGCCATCGCGTTCGCCTCGTTGTAGAGCTGGCCGCTCTGGGTGAGGAACGCCGTGGTGTCCTCGAAGTACTGGACGGGAAAGAGGGTCGTCGTCCCCTCGCACGCCGCAGGGGTGAAGATCGGCGTATCGCAGAGGATGAAGCCCCGGCTGTTGAAGAAGTCGCGCACCGCGTCGACGATCTCGTGTCGCACGCGGAGGATCGCCGTCTGGCGCTCCGAGCGGATCCACAGGTGCCGGCGGTCGAGCAGGTAGTCGACGCCGTGCTCCTTCGGCGTGATCGGATAGTCGTGCGACGCTCCGTGGACCTCGATGCGGGCGACGTCGATCTCGTAGCCGCCTCGGGCGCGCGCGTCGGCGCGTACGGCGCCGGTGACCGACAGCGACGTCTCCTGCGAGAGGTGATCGGCGCGCGCGAACGCCTCGTCGCCGACCGTCGTCTTCGACATGACCGCCTGAATGAATCCCGTGCCGTCGCGAACGATGAGGAAGTGGATCTTGCCGCTCGAGCGGCGGTTGTGGAGCCACCCCTGGATCGTGACCTGCTGCCCTTCGTGTTCGGCGATATCCGCAATGTATGCGCGCATGGCTCAGAACGTGACGAACGTCTCCTCGAGGCGCTCCCGCGCCGCTGCCGACCGCTTCAGGGCCTCGGCCGGGTCGCCCGTGCCGGCCACCTCCAGCACGAGCACGCCGTCGTAGCCGATTTTCTGCGTGCCCATCATGGCGCCGTCCCAGTCGATCGTGCCGTCGAATGGGACGAGGTGCTCGTCCTCGCGCCCCCGGTTGTCGTGCACGTGCGTCGTCGAGAGGTGTCCGGAGACGGTCTCGATCGCTTCGCCGAGGTCGCCCATCAGGTGCGCATGCCCGTAGTCGAAGCAGATGCCGAGATCCGCCCCTTCGAACTGTTCTTCGATGAGCCGCACGAGCGTGTCGGGGGAGGAGAGCGGATTGGGGATCACTTCGAGCGCCACCTGCACGCCGGCGTCGGCGGCGTGCGCGACGATCTCCTCGAGGCTGCGGCGCGCCGCGTCGGGATGGTTGCCGGCCTGCGCCTGCGGCGCCGCCGCCGGCATGCCGAGGTGAACGACGAGAAAGCGATAGGGCAGCCGGCGCGCCAGCTCCAGCGCCGCGCGGGTCTCGGCCACGGCGGCGGCCCGGCGCTTCTCGTCACCGGCGGCGTTCGACAGCGGCGCGACCCACTGACCACGCCTGAACGCTTCGAAGATCGGCGCATGCACCGAGTGCAACTCGAGGCGCGCGTCGGCCAGCCACTCGGCGAGCCGGGCCACGGCCTGCTCGTCGTGGTAGTCGAAATGCGAGCGCGTCGCAAACAGCTCGATCGCGTCGAACCCCTGTGCCGCGATCTGCATGAGATGGTCCCGCGTCAGCGGCGATTCGTGGAACAGGTGCGTCGAGACGCCGAAGCGATGCTCACCCAAACCATCTATTCTAGCAACGGCTCTGGGCTTCGGGCGTTGGGCGTTGACAGAGAGCCGTCAGCGAAGCTCCACGAGATGCTCGGCCAGCAGGTCCCGCAGCCGGCCGAACCGCTCGTACCGCGCCAGGTTCGCCCGCACGTAGTTCAGCGTCCGCGGAATGTACTGGATGTAGACGGTGTTTCCACGCGACGTCGTCTGGAAGCCGAAGGTGCCGAGCGCCTTCAGGTTGCGCTGGACCGCCATCAGATCGAAGCGGCGGCGGAAGTCCCGGGCCCCGGCTTCCGGTGCGCCGCGGCGGGCGAGGAAGAAGGCGATGAGTTCGTCGACCTGGGTCTCGCTGAAATCGACGTAGGAGTCCCGCAGCAGCGACGCGAGGTCGTAGGTGTCCGGGCCCATCCGCGCGTCCTGGAAATCGATGATAAACAGCTTGCCGTCGTGCACCATCAGGTTGCGGCTGTGATAGTCGCGGTGGCAGAGCACGCGCGGCTCGGAGGCGAGCTCCTCGGCGATCGCGTCGAACTCGGCCGTCAGCGCCTCCCGGGCCGCCGCCTCTGGCGCGGCGCCGCGGTACGCCTCGAGGAAGTGCTTCGCGAAGAACTGCAGCTCCCACATGAGCTTCTCCACGTCGAATGCGATGCCGTACGGGATGTACCCGGGCGAGGCCAGTTCACCTCCGCGGCGCTGTACCGTCGTGATGAAGCCGACCGCCTCGCGGTAGACGGCCGCGTGTTCGGCCGCCGACGCGGCGCCGACGTGCGCCTGGAGCGTCACATCGCCAAGATCCTCGAGCGCCATGACGCCGAGCGCGTCCGAGTGGTCCAGGATCTGCGGGACCGGCACCGGCATCGCGCCGAACAGCCGCGCCACGTTGACGAACGGCAGCGCGTCGAACTGGAGGGGGCCCGGGTGCACGGCGAGCACCTGCGACGGTCCGTCGCGGAAGAGCACCCGGAAGTACTGCCGGTCCGACGCGTCGCCCGTGAGCGGGACGATCCGGACCGCCCGCGCCTGCAGCCCGGCCCCGGCCAGGAACCGGTCGATGCGGGCGCGGGCATCGAGCGAACTCCCAACTTCCAAACGTCCAACTTCCAAACGTCCAACTCCCAAGATTCAGTCTACGTGTTTTGGGCGTTGGGGATTGGGCGTTGGGCGGTGGGCATTGGAGGTTGGGCGTCGATCGGCGCGACCGCGAGCCCCCCGACGCAGCGTTCGCCCGGCGCGAGTTCGCCCTCGGCGCGCCGCAGCGTCATCCCTGTCCACGACGTGGCGGGCGGCACGCGCACGCCGTCGGTGACGATGCACCGGCGGAGCACCGACGCTGCGGCAACCTCCACGTCGTCCCAGAGGACGGACTCCTCCACGCGCGCGGTGGCGTCGATCCGCGTGCCGGCGCCTCCGAGCGTTCCTCGGCCGCCCTCGCGCTCCGCCAGCAGCAGCGTCGTCCGCAGGTAGTCGTCCGGAGTGCCGATGTCGAAGAACTCCGCCTCGGTCACGTGCGCCCGCACCGATCCGGGCTTGGCGCGGATGAGCGCCGGGTACACGCCGGCCACCGACTTCGCGGCGGTGCCGGGCTCGACCGACGCGAAGGCCTCCGCATCGGCAACCTGGACGCCGATGAAGTGAAACGGTGCGACGGTGCGACGGTGGGACGGTGCGACGGTGCGTCCGACGGTGCGACGGTGCGACGGTGCGGGGGTGCCGGGGTGCGACGGTGCGACGGTGCCGCGGTGGGTGAAGCCGGTGACCGTGCCATCGGCCTCTACGACGACCCCGCCGTACTTGTCCGGCTGCGTGTTCGGCACCACCGCCATCGTCACGAGCGCCCCCGTGCGGCGATGGTCGGCCAGCAGTCCGGCGATGTCCACGTCGGTTAGCGTGTCGCCGTTGACGACGAGGAACGTTCGCTCGCCGAGGAGCGCGAGCGCCTGTCGCGGCCCGCCGGCCGATCCGAGGATCGGCGCCTCCCACGAGTAGCGGACGCGGATCCCGAGATCGCTGCCGTCGCCGACGACCGCGGTAATCGTGTGCGGCAGGTGGTGCAGGTTGAGCACGGCGTGCTCGACGCCTGCCTCGCGCAGCCGGCGGAGGATCCGCCGGACCAGCGGCTCACCGGCCACCGGCAGCGCCGCCTTGGCGCGGACGAGCGAGAGGGGACGAAGACGGGTGGCGAGCCCCGCGGTGAGCACCAGCGCGGGAATCATTCCTCCTGGAACACCATGTGCTCGCCGTCCAGCCCGTGTGTCGCCCGGTGCTGGATGAAGAGATTGCGATAGGAATCGAGGATGAAATCGGTCGCCGAGCGTCCGAGCGCCTGCGCGATCGTGTGGATGCCCGGCTCTCCGCCTTCGATCTCGACGAAGGTTCCGACCGGCGTCTCATCGAGCGCGATCGTCACGTCCTCGGCGGCGTACTCCTCGCGGTACTTCTCGTAGCGGAACCAGACGTGCAGGCCGAGCTCCTCGAAGACGCGCTTCAGCACCTCGCCGTCGGCCACCACCGTCTCGTACTCGTCGCGGATCTTCACCGTGCCTGGCTGCGCCGGTCCCTTGAACGTCAGCAGGCTCTTGCCCGCCTCCGTCCGGATCCGCAGCACGCACCGGCGGCGCCGCAGCGTCTCGTCGTCGGTATCGAGCAGCACGTCTTCCTGCAGGCGCCGGGAGCGAAGAGGGGTGGCGCCGGTGGCGCAGATGGCGGCACGGGCCTGCTCCGGACTGTCGAACCGCAGTTTGACTTCGCGCTCGACCATCAGCATGCGAGGGGCCCTCCAGGAAGGGAATCTTGTACCACAAAGCAGGAGGCCCCAGGGCTGGAACAGCCCTGGGGCCACGGGGGCCGAGGCCTGGGGCCTATTCCTTGGTGACGGGGACGAACGTCTCCTGGCCGTTGCGGAGCACGCGCAGGAACGCGGTGCCGCCCGATGGGATGCGTCCCAGTTCCCGCACCGCGTCGGCGGCGTTGGCGATGTTCTGGCGGCCGACCCGGACGATCACGTCGCCTTCCGCCAGGCTGGCGCGCGCGGCGGCGCTCCCCGGTTCGACTTCCATCACGACCGCGCCCTGCGTGGTGCCTTTGAGCCGCAGGCGCTGCGCGACCTCCGGCGTGACGTTGCCGAGGGTGATGCCGAACCCGCTCGTCGTCTCCTGGCCGCCGCCCCCTTGATCCGGCGCGCGCGTGGCGGTGCGCTCGGCCTCGAGGTCGAGCTCCTCGACGGTGACGGTGATCGTCCGCTCCTGACGGTCGCGCACGATCCGCACCGGCACGGTCGTTCCGGGCTTGGTGGCGGTCACCATCGCGACCAGCTCGTCGCGGTTCCTGATCGGCTTGCCGTTGTAGGCGATGACCACGTCGCCCGGCTCGAGGCCGGCCTTCGCGGCGGCGCCGCCCGGCACGACGTTGAGCACAACGGCGCCGCTCCGTTCCTTCAAGCCGAACTCGTCGATCGCGTCGGCGGGCACCGGCCCGATCCCGACGCCGATCCGGCCGCGCGTCACTTTGCCGGCGCGGAGCTGCGGCAGCAGCTCGCGCACGACGTTGATCGGCATCGCGAAGCCGACGCCGACGTTGCGCGCGGCGCCCTCGCTGATGATTGCGGTATTGATCCCGACAACCTCGCCGCGCAGGTTCAAGAGCGGTCCGCCCGAGTTGCCAGGGTTGATCGCCGCGTCGGTCTGCAGCACCTGTGCCGAGCGGCCCTCGCTGATCGGGAAGGAGCGCTCAACCGCGCTGACGATGCCGACCGTCACGGTGTGCGCCAGGCCGAACGGGTTCCCGATCGCCATCACCCAGTCGCCCGGGTACATCTGGCCCGAATCGCCGAACTTCACCTCGGGCAGCGTGTGATCCGGCTTCTCCGTGAGCTCGATGAGCGCGCTGTCGGTCAGCGGGTCGCGGCCGACCACGCGCGCCTCGTACTCCTGGTCCTCGTCCCCGCCGTAGAGCGACACGCGGATCCGCGTGGCGCCTTCGACGACATGGTTGTTGGTGAGGATGAAGCCGGCCTTGTCGATGAGGAAGCCGGTGCCGGCCGCCTGGACCACCCGGTCGCGCGGCTGCTGCGGCTGCTGCCGCGGCGTCGGCTGCCCGAAGAACCGCTCGAACAGATCCGGGCCGAAGAAGTCGCTCAGGTCCTGAGCGCGCTGCCGCGACTCGGTCCGGATGTTGACCACGGCCGGCGACACCACCTTCGCGATGTCCCGGAAGGTGGTCGCGGTGAGCGGGCCCGCGATGGGCGCGCTGTTCATCGGCGGGGCGACGCCCTGCGCCGCCGAGGAGGGCGACAGGCCCAGCCGGGAGGCGATCACCATGCCGACAGCCAGGGAGGCAATCGCGACCAGCAGTGCGTAGAAGAAGGTGATCTTGCGGTTCGACATGCGCGTCCTCACACCCTTTCGGAATTACGAGCTTCCTAGCGTAATTATCTCCATCTGCCGCGGCCCCGTCACCACCGCGTCGCATGCGCCCCGGAACATGTTGATTTCGGTGCGCACGCCGAATGTCTCGAAATACAGCCCAGGCTCGATGGTGAACCCCGTTCCCGGAAGGATACGGCGGTCGTCATGCGTCTCGTAATCGTCGAGGTGGACGCCGTTGCCGTGCACCTGTTCCCCCAGGCTGTGTCCGGTGCGATGCAGGATGCGGTCCGCGTAGCCCGCGCCTTCCAGCACGGCCCTGGCCGCGCGGTCCACTTCCCACCCCCGCAGGTCGCGCCCCGCCCGGGCGGCATCCTCCACGAGCGCCGCGGCTGCGTCGCGCGCCTCGGCGACCGCCCGAAACGCCCGGGCCGGCTCGGAGGGAACGGTCCGGCCGGCGACGGCGACCCAGGTGATGTCGGCGAACACGGCGCCCGTCTCGGCCCGCTTGCCCCACAAGTCGAGGAGCAGCACCTCGTCCGGGCGGATCGCGCTGCTGCTGTCCGGCGCCGGCAGATAGTGCGGATTGCCGGCGTTCCTCCCCGACGCGACCACCGGCGGCGAATCGCTGACGAGCCCTTCCTGCCGGAACCAGTCCGCCATCTGCTGCTGCAGGGCGTACTCGGTGAGCGCCGCGGGGCCGGCGAGCGCCGCCGCGGCGGCCTCGAACGCCCGGTCCTTGATGCGGTAGAGCGCCTCGGCGGCGGCGCGATGCGAGGCGAGCTGCGCGGCGCTCCACACCGCCTCGAACTGCTGCACGAGATCGCCCGACGAGACGATCTCGACGCCGCGCTGCCGGACTGCGTCCGCCGTCCCGGCGTCGACGCGCGACAGATACGGGATGGCGCACCCGGGCGAGTACTCCATGGCCACGCGGGAGACGCCGCCGAGCAGGCGCGTCAGCGCCTGGTCGAGCTGCCGCCGATCGGCATAGACGGTCTTGTCGCCGGGCAGCGCGTCGAGGTTGTGGCGCTCGATCGCGTGCACGACGCCGCGCGGTTCTCCCACGGCCGGAATCAGGTAGTACCAGCGGCGCGTGGTGACGTGGGTCCCGTCGGTCAGTCCCGCCAGCTTTGCCGCGATCGGATTGGAGCCGTGAAAATCGTAGAGCAGCCAGCCGTCCAGTCGCAGCTCGCCGAGCGCCCGCTGCACGGCCGCTACGTCGAGCGGCATGAGGTCACCTTACCATCTCTGACGCACGGGGCGCGGGGAAAGTCGGGACGGCCGATTTCCGTATAATTCGGCGCAGGAGCTGCCCGTCATGCCCGTACGCATCCCCGTCGGCGTTCTGCTCGCCACCGTGTGCGCGGCGGTGGCCGCCGGGCAACAGGCCCCGCCGCCGCCGGAGGCGCCGGCGCCGCCCGCGGTGACCTTCCGCGTGGAGGTCAACTACGTCGAGGTCGACGCGGTCGTGACCGACGCCCAGGGGCGTCCCGTCACCGACCTGACGCAGGCCGACTTCGAGGTGCTCGAGGCCGGCCGGCCGCAGACGGTCACCGCCTTCACGGTCGTCAACCTGCCCATCGAGCGTCCGGTGCGTCCGCTCTTCGCGGGCGGCCCCATCGAGAGCGACGTCGGCGCCAACACGATCGCCGAGGGGCGCATCTACGTGATCGTGCTCGACGATCTGCACACCAACTTCACGAACACGGCCCGCGTGCGCCGGTTCCTCCGGGAGTTCCTCGAGAACGACTTCGGCGTGAACGATCTCGCCGCCGTCGTCTATACCAGCGGCCGGACGACGGCCGGCCAGGAGTTCACCAACCGCCGGCGGCTGCTCCTCGACGCGGTGGACCGCTTCTCCGGACGGCGGCTGCGCTCGGAAGCGCTCGAGATCGCCGACGAGCTGAACCGGCGGATCGACACCATCGATCCGTCGAGCGATCGCGACCTGAGGCTGATGGATCCGCTCGAGGCGGAGCGCGCGTATCAGGCGCGATCGATGCTGACGTCGCTTCGCGATCTGGCGGCGTTCATGGAAGGGATTCGCGGCCGGCGCAAGTCGATCCTGCTCGTCAGCGAGGGCATCAGCTACAACATCTACGATCTGTTCAACAACTCGTCGGCCGGCATCATCCTCCAGAACGCGAACGACGCCGTGGCCGCGGCGACGCGCGCCAACGTCGCCATCTACGCGATCGACCCGCGGGGCCTGTCCGCCTTCGAGGAGGCGATCGAGTCGGCGGGCGTGCCGAGCGGCGTCACTCCGTCGCAGTTCTCGCTGACCGGGCAGCTCCAGGACTCGCTGCGGCTCTCGCAGCAGAGCCTGCAGGTGCTCGCCGAACAGACGGGCGGGTTCGCCGCCATCAACCGGAACGACTTTGGCGGCGCGTTCGAGCGGGTGGTGCGGGAGAACAGCACGTACTACGTGCTCGGGTACTACCCGACAAACGACCGGCGCGACGGCCGGTTCCGGCGGATCGACGTGCGCGTGAAGCGGCCCGGCCTGCAGGTCCGGGCGCGCCGGGGGTACGTGGCGCCGCGCGGGCGCGCGCCGAACACCAAGCCGCCGGCCTCGGCGGCGCCGCTCGACACGGCGACCGGCACCGCGCTCAACAGTCCGATTCCCGTCACCGGCATCCCGCTGAGCCTCACGGCCGCGGCCTACAAGGGGACGGCGCCCAACGCGTCGGTGGCGCTGGCGCTCGAGATGCGCGCCGGCGCCTTCACCTTCACCGAGAAAGGGGGCACGTGGCTCGACCGGGTGCAGGTCGCCTTCTCCGCGGTCGACGCCGGCGGCGCCATCCGGCCCGGCAACAAGCACGTGCTCGCCATGGAGATGAGCGCCGCCACCGCGACCCTCGCGCGGGAGCGCGGCTTCCGCGTGGTCTCCGAGATCGCCCTGCCGCCCGGACGCTATCAACTGCGCGCCTCCGCCGCCGAGGAGGGCGCCGTCCGGTCGGGCAGCGTCTTCTACGATCTGGAGGTGCCCGACTTCTACAAGGCGCCGTTCACGATGAGCGGCATCGCGCTGGCGTCGGCCTCGACCTCGGCGACGCCGACCGTGCGGCCGAACGATCCGCTGCGCGACCTGCTTCCGGGTCCGCTGGCGGCGGGGCGCGAGTTCCCGAGAAACGACCAGATCGCGCTGTTCGCGGAGTTCTACGAGAACCTGCCGAACGCGACGCCGCACACGATCGAGCTTGCCACGACCGTCCGGGCCGAGGACGGCCGCGTCGTGTTCGAGAACCGCGAACAGCGGTCCTCGGCCGACCTGCAGGGAAAGCCCGGCGGCTACGGCTACACCGTCCGCATGCCGCTGACGGAGTTCGCGCCGGGAACGTACGTCGTCCGAATGGAAGGGCGCTCGTCGGCGGCCAATGCCACCGCCGGACGCGAGGTCCTCATCCGCGTGCGCTGAGCGCCCCGCCTACAGCTTCGGGACCAGGGTCGGCTTGATCTCGCCGTTGGCGTGCGAGAACTGCCACTGGTTCCGGTTCATCCGCGGATCGAGCGGCGTTTCGAGCGTGACGGTAATCACCTCGCCGGGCTGGAGCGGCCGCGGGTGGCGATAGCTGTCGCTCGGGAGCGGATTTCCCTGCTTGTCGTACCAGAAGTCGTCGACCTTGAGGCCGGCGATCGGCGCGGCCGCCATGTTCTGGATCCGCATCGTCGTGACGACGAAGTCCTTGCCGCCGACCTTCCCGCGCTTGACGACCGGCCTCGTGTAGCCGATCTGGGCGACGCCCCGTACCGGCGCGACCAGCCGCGGCCTGGCCGGAGGCGTCTGCGTGCCTTGCGCCGCGGGCGCGCCCGAGGTGGCCGGCTTGGGCGCCTGCGCGGCCGCGGTGCCCGAGACGAGCACCACGACGCCGGCCACGGCCAGCAGCGAAACGTTCTGACGGTTCATGAACACTGGTCCTCCCGACGGGCGCAGGTCGTGCCTGGCCCAGCGCGAATTATATGGCGGTTACATTTCACCGTTCCAGTCCTCCGGCTCCGGCGCGGACGACTTGAAGATCTCGAGGTGCCACTTGCCGCCGCCCCACGGCTCGATCACTTCCGTGGCGACGACATCGACGAGGATCTCGGCGAAGGTCCGCCCCTCGGGGTCTCCCTCGAGGTGGTATGCCTCCTCGTCCCAGCCGAAGTTCGGGTAGAGGACCATCGTCAGGAACAGGTCGTACCCGTCGTCGACGACGATGATCTGGCCGCAGGGGCGCTTGATGGTGGAGTGATAGATCAGGTACTTCTCGGCGCTGTGCGCGCGGATGTAGCGCTTGAGCGCGAACTCGCGGGCGACGATCTCCTCGACGGCGATCTTCTTCTCCCAGCAGTCGCGGCAGTACCGCTCCTCGCCGCGCGGCTCCGAGACGTCCTTTGCGCCGCACAGCGCGCATTTCGACTTGGTGACCGTGGACTTGCGGGACATCTCGCCGATCTTACTACTTCGTGACCGGCTGCTGGCCGAGCGCCGGCTGGTACATGCCGCGGACGTACTCCTTGACCATCCGGCGCGCGCTGAAGCGGGGGAGCACCGTGCGGATCGACTGCCGGACGACCTGCAGCCACCGGCGGGGAATGCCGTTGGCGTCGCGGTCGTAGAAGGTGGGCACGAGCTCCTCCTCGATGAGCCTGTAGATCGCCTGCGCGTCGGCCCAGTCCTGCGCGCCGTGGTCGTTCGGATCCGCCTGCCCGTCGATGAGCCAGCCGTTGTCGCCGGTGAAGCCCTCGGCCCACCAGCCGTCGCCGATCGAGAGGTGCGGCGTGCCGTTGATGGCTGCCTTCATGCCGCTCGTGCCGCTCGCCTCGAGCGGTTTGCGGGGGTTGTTGAGCCAGACGTCGCATCCCTGCACGAGGAAGTGCGCGACGTGCAGGTCGTAGTCCTCGATGAACGCGATCCGCCCGCCGAATTTCGGGTCGAGCACACGGCGGTAGATCTGCTGCAGGTGGTGCTTGCCGACGTCGTCGGCCGGGTGCGCCTTGCCGGCGAAGAGCACCTGCACCGGCCGGCCGTGCGCGTTGAGGACGTGCGCGAGGCGATCGGCGTCGGCGAAGATCAGATCCGGACGCTTGTAGCCGGTGAACCGCCGGGCGAAGCCGATCGTGAGCGCGGTGTGGTCGAACATCGTGCCCGAGGCGACGATGTGCGAGGCCGACGCGCCGCTCTTGGTCCAGCGGTGGCGGGCGCGCTCCCGGATGAAGGTGAACAGGAAGGCCCGGAGCGTCTGCCGCGCGTGCCAGATCTCCTCGTCGGGGATGCCGAGCACCCCCTCGCAGAACGCCGGGTCGTCGTGGTGGTCGATCCAGTCCGGGCCGAGGTACCTGTCCAGCAGCGCACGGATTTCCGCCGAGATCCACGTCGAGGCGTGCACGCCGTTGGTCACCGACCGGACGGGCAGCCGCTCGGGGAGGGTGCCGGGCCAGATCGCGCTCCACATACGGCGCGTCACTTCGCCGTGCAGCGCGCTCACGGCGTTGGTCGCGCCGGCGGTCCGGAGCGCGAGCGCCGTCATGTTGAACATCGGGCCGTCGCCGGTGTCGTGGTGGGCGAGGGCGAAGAACTTCTCGCGGTAGGGACCGAACTCGCCCCAGGCGCCGGTCAGGTGCTTCTCGACGAGATGGAACGGAAACGTGTCGTGGCCGGCCGCCACCGGCGTGTGCGTCGTGAAGACCGTGGTTCGGCGCACCTCCTCGAGCGCCGCCTCGAACGCCCACCCTGTCTCGCACAGATCGCGGATCCGCTGCAGGACGGCGAAGGCGGCGTGCCCCTCGTTGAGGTGATAGACCGCCGGGGTGATGCCGACCGCCTTGAGCGCGCGCACGCCCCCGACGCCGAGCAGGATCTCCTGCTGGACGCGCGTCTCGCGATCGCCGCCGTACAGCCGCGCCGAGAGGTCGCGGTCCCACGGCGCGTTCTCCTCGAGGTCGGTATCGAGCAGGTACAGGGTGACGCGTCCGGCGCGCACGCGCCAGACGGCCAGGAGCACGGTACGGCTGCCGAGCGGCACGGCCGTGACGCACGGTTTGCCGTCGGGCGTCATCGCCGGTTCGATCGCCGCGTCGGTCCAGCTCAGCTTCTCGTAGACCTCCTGCTGCCAGCCGTCGGCGGAAATCGTCTGGTGGAAGTAGCCCTGCGGGTACATGAAGCCGACGCCGACGAGCGGGATGCCGAGGTCGCTCGCCTCCTTGCAGTGATCTCCGGCGAGGACGCCGAGGCCCCCCGCGTAGATCGGGAGCGACTGGTGCAGCGCGAACTCGGCGGAGAAGTACGCGACCGAGCGGCCGGCCAGTTCCGGACATTCGCGGGCGCACCACGTGTTGCGCGCCGCCCGCGTCTCGTCGAGGCGCGCCATCGCCCGGTCGTACTGGGCGAGCCACGCCGGATTGGCGATCGCCTGCGCCAAGGTGTCCGGCGCGATCACTCTGAGCATGCGGACGGGATTGTGCGCGGTCAGGCGCCAGAGCGGATAGTCGAGGCGGCGGAAGACGTGGCGCGCCTCCGGCGTCCAGCTCCACCAGAGATCGCGCGCGAGCTCCTCGAGGCGGCTGATGCGGTCGGGCAACTGGCTCACGTCCGGTCCTTCGTCATCCTAGCATGTGGTATTCTTTGCCCGCCGCCCCACGCTGAGCCCGCCACGTTGCGCGTGTCAGATGCGAGCCGAGCGACTCGCAATCTCCTGCGCCCACGAGCCAGAGCTGAGGCCGCAGGAGACGTCATGAGCCGCAAACTGTTCGTGGGCAACCTTCCTTATGAGACGATGGAGCAGGACCTCGAGTCGCTGTTCGGGCAGGCGGGACAGGTGGAGACGGTCACGGTCGTGCGGGACCGCGTGACCGGTCGCGCGCGCGGCTTCGCCTTCGTGGAGATGGCGAGCGAAGACGCCGCGCAGAAGGCGATCTCGGATCTCCACGGTCATCAGCTCGGCGGTCGTGCCTTGACGGTCAACGAAGCGCGGCCTCCGGCCCCGCGGCCGTTCCGCGACGACTTCGGCGGCGGCGGCGATCGCAACCGCGGCGGGCGGGGCGGCCGACCGGGACGCCGTACCGAGCCGCGCTGGTAAGACCAAGACCGAATACGTCACGCAGCACAAGTCGCCAGGCTCACGTCACAAGGCCGCTGCCGACTTGTGACGTGAGGCGTTCGAGTCCAGGCTTGTGACGGAGTTGAAATATGGCACGTAATGCGCGTCCGACGGCGGCAAAACGCGAGCGCGAGAAGGCGTTGAGCGAGCGCCGCCAGCAGAAGGCGGCCCGGCGGCAGGACGCCAAAGTCCGCCGCGCCACGCAGGAGCGGCGACCCGACGGCGTCGATCCCGACATCGCCGGCATCGTCCCCGGCCCGCAGCCGCCGGCTGACTGGCAAATCGAGGAGTGACCTGGCGCGCCCACCAGCGGCCCCTCATCCGCGACAGGGAAGCCGATCGAAGAGAAACCGCCGAGCCCGCAGCGCGGGAATCAACTGCGCCGTCGCCTCGATCGCGTGCCGCCGATCGGCGCGCGGATCGCGATGGTGGCCGTCGTGCATGACGATGACGTCACCGGCATCGGCGCGGCGCGCCAGACGCTCGGCGAGTGACGCCGCCTCGCGCGGGCGCCACCAGTTCCAGTCCCACAGCCCCCAGCTCCAGCCGGCGAGACGGTACCCGGCACGGTCGAGCGCCTCGTAGAGCGCGCCGCTGCGCCATCCGGCGTGCGGGCGGAAGAACCGGCACGGCCGTCCGCCGGTCAGCCGTTCGATGCGGTCGGCGAACTGCCGCAGCCTGTCGGCAATCGCCTCGGGCGTGCGGAGCATCAGCCACCGTGCGTTCGAGTGCAGTCCGACGCCGTGCCCCTCTGCGAACATGCGGCCGACGATCGGCGCCGTCTCCTCGGTCAGGTGATCGTCGATCAGAAAGAAGGTCGCGGCGGCCCGTTCGCGCGCCAGGACATCGAGCAGTTCCGGCGTTGCCGTCGGATTCGGCCCGTCGTCGTACGTGAGGTACACGGTCGGCGCGGCGGGATCGGCCGGCAGGCGCCAGACCGACTCGTCGCGCTGCAGCGCCTCGAGCAGGAACGCGAAGGGCGCCGTATGGGCGAGTGCCACGAGCCCCGCGCCGACCGCCATGAAGACCTCGACCATGACCGATCGCAGTCTACAATCGCCCGTGCCCTCCTGGGACGTGCCGCCGGAGGCGGCCGGCATACGGCTCGACAAGTTCCTCGCGGCGCCCGATCGGCTCGGCTCCCGCGGACGCGCGGCGGACGCCCTCGCGAAAGGGAAGGTGTTCGTCAACGACGCCGAAGCCGGAGGCGCCGAGGCGGCGCGGCGGCTGGCCGCGGGCGACGTCGTACGGGTCTGGCTCGATCGGCCGGGCAGCGCCAGGCCGCGGGCCTCCTCACGCGCGGGCGAGCTGCCGATCCTCTTCGAGGACAAATCGCTCATCGTCGTGAACAAGCCGGCGGGACTGCTGGCGGTGCCGCTCGCCGGGCGCAGCGGCGCGGCGTCGGCCTACGACTGCCTCGAAGGCCACCTGCGCCCGGGCGGCCGGCGCCGGCCGCTCGTCGTCCACCGGATCGATCGCGACACCTCGGGCCTGGTCGTCTTCGCCAAGGATCCGCGGGCGCAGCGGGCGCTCAAGGAGCAGTTCCGGCGCCGCACGCCCGAGCGCGTGTACTGGGCGGTGGTGCACGGCCACCCGAGCCCGGAGCAGGGCGCCTGGCGCGATCGGCTCGTCTGGGACGCCGAGGCGCTGCTGCAGAAGCGCGCCCATCCCGACGAGGCCAAGGGGAAGGCGGCGATCAGCCATTACCGGGTGCTCGAGTCGCTCTCCGGCGCCTCGCTCGTCGAGATTCGTCTGGAGACCGGCAAGCGCAACCAGATCCGCGTGCAGGCGCGGCTGCACGGCCACACGCTCGTGGGGGAGCGGCTCTACGTCGGCCGCGGCGGCGCCCCCGAGCCGCCGATCGCGTTCCCGCGGCAGGCGCTGCACGCCTACCGGCTGTCGTTCCGGCATCCGGTGGACGGCCGCCCGCTCACCTTCGAGGCGCCGCTGCCCGGCGATCTGGCGGTGCTCGTGGCGCGCCTCCGTGCTGCGGCGCGCGCGCGCATTTGACCGAGGCGGCACGGGGATGTACCGTCGCCGGTGATGTCGCCGCACACCCGCATTCTGACGGGACTGGTCGCAGGCGCCTCCGCCGGCACGCTCGTCAACGTCTTCGCCGGCGGCAGTCCGCTGCTGATCGGGTTCGTCGCCAACGTCGCCGAGCCGCTGGGGCGCGTGTGGCTGAACGGGCTCATCATGGTGGTCGTCCCGCTCATCATTTCGACCGTGGCCGTGGGCGTGGCCGGGCTCGGCAGCCTGGCGCACGTGGGGCGCATCGGCCTCCTCACGCTGCTGACGTTCCTCCTGCTCACCGCCGCGGCGACGCTGCTCGGGCTCGTCGCGGTGAACGTGGTCCAGCCGGGCGCCGGCCTCGATCCCGCGGTGACGTCGCGGCTGATGGAGACCTACCGGGGACAGGCCCAGGGCGCCATGGGGCTCGCCCAGGGCGCGCTCGGTATCAACACCTTCGTCAACATGGTGCCGCGCAATCCCATTGGCGCCGCCGCCAACGGGGAGATGCTGGCGGTGATCGTGTTCGCGCTCTTCATCGGCGTCGGGCTGACGCTGGTGGGCCGCGAGCGCGCCGAGCCGCTGCGCCGGTTGCTCGAGAGCCTGGGCGAGGTGATGGTGGCGATCATCGGCCTCGTCATGATGCTGGCGCCGTGGGCCGTCTTCGCGCTCATCTTCGCCGTCACCGCGCGGTTCGGCTACGACGTGCTCGCCAGCCTGATCGCCTACGTCGTCACGGTGATCGTGTGCCTGGCGCTGTTCCTCTTCGGGGGGTACGCGACCGCGCTGCGCGTGCTGGCGCACCGCAGCCCCGCGGAGTTCTTCCGCAAGGCGCGCATCGTGATGGTGACGGCGTTCTCCACCTCGTCCAGCAACGCGACGCTTCCGACGACCCTCCGGGTGACCGAGGAGGAGCTGCGCGTTCCGGCGCACATCGCCGGGTTCGTCGTGCCGCTCGGCGCGACGATGAACATGAACGGCACGGCGCTCTTCGAGGGGGTGACGGTGCTGTTCCTGGCGCAGGTCTTCGGCGTGGAGCTCTCGCTCGCCGCGCAGGTGGTCGTGCTGCTCATGGCGGTGGTGACCGCGATCGGCGCGGCCGGCGTGCCGGGCGGCTCGATCCCGCTCCTCATCATGGTGCTCGGCATGGTCGGCGTCCCGGTGGAAGGGATCGCCATCGTCCTTGGCGCCGATCGGATCCTCGACATGTGCCGCACCACGGTCAACGTGACCGGCGACATGGTCACGGCGACGATCGTCGACCGCTTCGAGCGCGGAGAGCGGACCGCCGTTACCTGAGACCGAGCCGCGCCTTCACGGCGGGCCAGTCGCTCTTGAGCTGCAGGAACGCGTCGATTCCGGCGCACCGGAGGAACGGGTTCGTCTCGAGCTCGAGCGCCAGCGTCGAGCTCGGGCGGGCGCCGTAGTCGTGCCCCGGCCACACGGTGGCGTCGTGGGGAATGGCCTCGAGCACCCGTTGCAGGCTGTCCCACTCGGTGCGGGCGTCTGCCTCCGTCCTCGTGCCGCCCACCTTGCCCACGAACAGCAGGTCGCCCGTGACGAGCAGCCGGTAGGCCGGTTCGAAGATCACGACGTGGTCGGGGCAGTGCCCGGGCACGTGGAGGATCTGCAGCCGCAGGCTGCCGACGTGCAGCTCCTGGAGGTCGGCGAGCGGGACGCCCGGCCTGGTCGGCGCGCGCTCGTAGGCGGAGAGCGGTGCGCCCGTGCGCTCGCGGGCGACGTCGTTGCCGTTGACGTGGTCGGGATGGGAGTGCGTGTTGAGGACGTGCGTGATCGCGATTCCCTGATCGGCGGCGCGCTCGACGAACACGTCGGGCGAGTACGACGGATCGATCAGCACCCCTTGCTTCGCGTCGCGGTCGGCGAGCAGGTAGCCGAAGTTCCGGTCGCCGCCCGCACGAATCTGTTCGAAGATGAGCCGCATGCCCTCCGTCCAGCCCGTATCTTACCGCGACGATACCGGTGCCGAGTTGCGTCCGGGTGGTGGTGACCGAGGATCCCGGCTGACCTGCGGCGCCGGTGCGGGCGTCGAGGGTTGTCGGGCGCGCACGTCGGCGAGCGCCGTGAACCTGCGTGGTACAATACGGCTTCCTGCCCGACACGGGAGTCCCCACCTGCGGAAGTGGCGGAATTGGCAGACGCGCTAGCCTCAGGAGCTAGTGGCCGCAAGGCCATCGGGGTTCGAGTCCCCGCTTCCGCACCAACGACCTGCGCTACACGATCCGCCGCGCCTCGGGCCACCACGCCGCGCGCCGCGGCAGCACGCGTCGCAGCGCCCGCAGCCGCCGCAGCGTCCCGGTCAGCCGCGCCTCGTCCCGGGCATCCCACGTCCACCCGTACTGCTCGCGAATCGGCGGAGGCAGCAGGCCAAGGGTGACGACGCGGTTCATCGACGCCAGCGGACCGGCAGCCCAGGCCAGCGGCGGCGCGAGCACGGTTGCCGCCAGCTCGCGCGCCTGCGGGCTCACCGCGACAGCGCCCGACGCGTAGGTGAAGGTCAGGTACTCCGCGTTCGCGCTCCACGCGCGCGGGACGGCGTCCGGCCTCGCGCCGAGGGCGACCGCGATCTCCGCGGCCTCGTCGCAATACCGGTCGCGCTCCTCCGGCGTGAGCGGCGCCACGGTCAGCTCGTAGACGAGCGGGATCGACTCGAGCAGCGTCGCATGCACCCACAAGACGAGCGCCGGATCCTCGGCGGAATACGGCGCGCCGGCAGCAAAGATGCCGGCCGCGGAGGGGAGGCGCCCGTGCACCCGCCGGTGAATCGCGCGGATCCGCTCGATTGCGGCCTGCCGTGCCGCCGGGTCGCCGAAGGTGAGCGCCAGCATGGCACGGATGGTGTGGTGCAGGCGGGCGACGGCCGCCACGCCGCCGCGGCGGAACGAGCTGTGCTCGGCGACGCCGGCGGCCACGAGCGGGTGCGCGAGCTGCAGCAGGATCGCCCGCGACCAGCCGAACACCGCCAGGCGTTCGGCGTTCACGCGCCGGGACACGAGCAGGTGCATGGTGCGGCTGGTCCGAAAGGGCCCCCTATAAGGTACGAGATCGAGGGTGGCGGCGCGGCGGCCAGGCGTGGCGGGCCGGCCGTCGGCGGCTCGTACACCCCGTCGGGCGGCGTGCAAAGATTTCGCTTGACCAATCGGCCGTCGGGCCGATAATCGCGGGCACAGTCTTTCTCGGAGCTTCTCTCGGCGTAAGCGTCCTCATGCGGGGCTCCCGGCGCGCAGCGTGCGCGCCGGGATGTCGTTCACGGCGTCGGATCTCTGGTTGACGGCGGTCCACACGTACGGAACTCGAGGAGGACTCTCATGATGCGCCTGCTCCGGGACGTCGCGCTCTGCGCGATCGTGCTCCTGCTCGCCGGCGGATCTTCGTCGGCGCAGCTCTCAACCGCCCAGCTCAGCGGCCACGTGGCTGACGAAAGCGGTGCGGTGCTTCCCGGCGTGACCGTGACGGTCACGCAGACCGACACCGGGTTCACCCGCACGGACGTGACCGATGCCAACGGCGCCTACGTGCTGCCGACCCTTCCGCTCGGCCCGTATCGGCTCGAGGTGTCGCTGCCCGGCTTCCGCGCCTACGTGCAGACGGGCATCGTCCTGCAGGTCGGCGCGTCGCCGGAACTCAACGTGGCGCTGGCGGTCGGCGCGATCGAAGAGGCGGTGACCGTCCAGGGCGCCGCGCCGCTCGTCGACGTCCAGAGCTCCGGCATCAGCGACGTCGTGCGGAACGAAGAGATCCTCGCGCTGCCGCTCAACGGCCGGAACGCGGCGGAGCTGGTGATGATTGCCGGGGCGGCCGTGCAGACGACCACCTCCACGCAGCGGGTCGCGCCGGGCGGCATGGGGATATCGGTCGCGGGCGGCCAGTCGTTCGGCGTCGCCTACCTGCTCGACGGCGCCATGCACAACAACCCGCAGGACAACCTGAACCTCCCGTTTCCGTTCCCCGACGCGCTGCAGGAGTTCAGCGTCGCGACGAGCGGCCTGAACGCCCAGCACGGGATGCACTCGGGCGCGGCGGTCAACGCCGTCACCAGGTCGGGCACCAACCGCCTCGCCGGCAACGCGTTCGAGTTCCTCCGCGACCGGCGCTTCAACGCCAGGAACCCGTTCGCCCAGAAAGGGTCGGACGGCAAGCCCGCCGATGACGGGCTGCAGCGCAACCAGTTCGGCGGCACGCTCGGCGGGCCGGTCGTGCGGAACCGGCTCTTCTTCTTCGGCGCCTACCAGGCGACCGTCATCAAGATGCACCCGGCCGACAACGTCGCGTGGGTGCCGACGCCGGCGATGCTCGCCGGCGACTTCACCTCGTTCGCGTCCCCGGCCTGCAACGGCGGCCGGCAGATTGCGCTGCGGGGCGGGTTCGTGAACAACCGCATCGACCCCGGGCAGTTCAGTCCGGCGGCGCTCAATCTCGCCCGGCGTCTGCCTGCGACCACAGACCCCTGCGGCCAGGTGCACTACTCGTTCCTGGACGACAGCACCGAGCACCAGTACCTGGGCCGGATGGACTTCCAGCGGACCGCTGACGACACCATCTTCGGGCGGTACATGGCGACGAAGTACGACAAGCCCATTCCGATGCGCGACGGCGACAGCCCGTTGTCGCTCTACGACGCGGCCAACAGCCGCAACATCCTGGGCATGGACGCGCTGGCGCACTCGCTGGTGGTCGGCGACACGCGCGTCTTTGGATCGAACACGGTGAACTCACTGCGGTATTCGTTCAACCGCTCGGGCGTCTACCGCCTGGCGCCGGCGACGTTCGACCCCTACGACCTCGGGTCGGATGTCTACAGCTACCAGCCCGACGTGGGCGTGTTCATCGTCCAGGGCAACGGGTTCCAGGTGAACAACCCCGGCCCGAGCCGGTTCACCACCGACGCCTCGCAACTGAGCAACGACCTGACGCTGGTGCGCGGGAATCACCAGTTGGCGCTCGGCGGCAACCTCGCCTACTGGACGTTCTCGTTCCAGTCGCACGCGCGGTCCGGGGGCAACTGGACCTTCAGCGGCCAGCAGACCGGCCTCGGGCTGGCGGACTTGATGCTGGGGCGGATCGGCCGTCTGGAACACGGCGGGCCGGCGCTCCTGCCGATGGACCAGTGGTACCTGGGTCTGTACGCCCAGGACACCTGGCGCGTGCGTCCGCGGGTGACGCTCAACGCGGGCCTTCGCTGGGAGCCCTACTTCGGTCAGAGCGTCCTCAATGGCGCGGTCTACAACTTCAGCCGCGAGAACTTCCGGACCAACGTGAAGAGCCAGGTGTTCGTGAACGCGCCGGCCGGTTTGACCTACCCCGGCGATCCCGGGTTCCCCGGCGGGACGCGCGGGATCAACACGCAGTGGCTGAACTTCTCGCCGCGCGTCGGTCTCGGCTGGGACGTCGCCGGCGACGGCCGCACGGCGGTGCGCGCCTCCTATGGGCTCACCTACGACTTCCCGAACGCGGAATACCAGCTCATCAACGCGAACTCGCCGCCCTACGGCAACCGCACCCTCGTCGAGGATCCCCCGGGGCGCTTGGACCGGCCCTACGCGCACCTCGGCGGGGATCCGCATCCGATTCTCACGAACCGCGACACCCGGTTCATTCCGTACGGAGCGTTCGGCGCCACCGACCCGGACTTGAACTCGCCGCGCGTTCAGCAGTGGAACGTGACGATCGAGCGGCAGCTCGGCAGGGTCTGGCAGGTGGCGGCGACCTACCTGGGGAGCTACACGGATCGGTTGTGGAATCAGGTTGCGACCAATCCGGGCGTGTTCCTGGGGACCGGCCCCTGCACGCTGCAGGGGGTGTTCTATGCGACGTGCACCAACAACGGGAATCTGAACCAGCGGCGGCTGTTCTCGCTCTCGGGGGAGAACCCGGCGGCGGCGGCGCTCATCGGGAACCTGGATATCCACAGCGACGTGGGGACGCAGGCCTATCGCGCGCTCAAGCTGTCGTTCCAGCGCCGCGGCACGGGCATCAACCTGAGCGGCAATTACACGCTCTCGCGCTGCTTCGGCCATCCCGCGTACCAGACGGGCGGGTTCCCGCAGATCGCCAACGGCTACACCAATCCGGACGATCCCGATTTCGATCGCGGCTATTGCGACCAGGACCGCACCCACATCGGAGTGCTCAGCGCCGGCGTGCTGACGCCGCAGTTCGCCAGCCCGGGGCTGCGCGTCGCCTTCTCCGACTGGCGCGTCGGAGGGATTCTCAGCGTCCGCTCGGGTCAGCCGGTCAACGTCATCGCGGGACAGGACCGCGCGTTCAGCGGGATTCAGTTCCAGCGCGTCGACCAGGTGCTTGCCAATCCCTACGGGGACAGGAAGACGCCGAACACGTGGTTCAACCCGGCGGCGTTCGCCCAGCCGGCGCCGGGCACGCTCGGGAACTTCCAGCGCAACAGCGTCAGGGCGCCGGGGTACTGGGCGGTGGATCTGGCGGTGTCGCGGCTCGTCCCGTTCGGCGAGGGGCGCACGCTGGAGCTGCGGCTCGAGACATTCAACCTGCTCAACACGATCAACTGGGCGCCGCCGGTGCCGGCCATGGGCGCCGACCGGACCCACCACAACTTCAACTCGGGGGCGTTCGGCCGGATCACCTCGATGACCGGGACGCCGCGCGTCATGCAGTTCGGGGTCAAGTACGGGTTCTAGGAGCGATCGGTCTCTTGCGTTCGGTGTGCCTCGAACCGAGGGAGTGTATCGATGAGACGTGTGTGCCGTGATTCGTCGTTCGTCATCATGTCCCTCCTCGTCAGCGGCGCCGTTGCCTGGGCGCAGTTGTCGACGGCGCAACTCAGCGGCCGCGTGACCGACGAGAGCGGCGCCGTGCTGCCCGACGCCACCGTGTCGGTCACGCAGACCGATACGGGCCTCACGCGCTCCGACGTGACCGACAGCAATGGCGCCTACGTGCTGCCGAACCTCCCGCTCGGCCCGTATCGGCTCGAGGTGTCGCTCGCCGGTTTTCGCACCTACGTGCAGACGGGCATCGTGCTGCAGGTCGCGACCGCACCGGTCGTCAACGCCGTCCTCTCCGTGGGCGCGCTGGAGGAGTCGGTCACGGTGGAGGGAGCGGCGCCGCTCGTCGACGTCCAGAGCTCGGGCATCAGCGACGTCGTCCGCAACGAGGAGATCCTGGCGCTGCCGCTCAACGGCCGCAACGCCGTGGAGCTCGTGATGGTGGCGGGCGCGGCGGTGCAGGTCACCAACGCGCCGACCCGGGCCGTGCCGGGCGGGCTCGGGGTATCGGTGGCGGGCGGACAATCCTTCGGCGTGGCCTACCTGCTCGACGGCGCCATGCACAACAACCCGCAGGACAACCTGAACCTGCCGTTCCCGTTTCCCGACGCGTTGCAGGAGTTCAGCGTGGCGACGAGCGGGTTGAACGCCCAGCACGGCATGCACGCCGGGGCGGCTGTCAATGCGGTGACGAAGTCGGGCACGAACCGCTTCACCGGGAACGTCTTCGAGTTCCTGCGCGACCGCCGCGTCAACGCGACGAACCCGTTCGCGCAGATAGGACCGGACCGGAGGCGCGTCGACGACGGCCTGAAGCGCAACCAGTTCGGCGGCACGCTGGGGGGACCGGTCGTGCAGAACCGGCTCTTCTTCTTCGGGGCGTTCCAGGGGACGACGGTGCGCCAGCAGCCGGCCGCCAACCTCGCGCGCGTACCGACGCCGGCGATGCTGGCCGGCGACTTCACGACGTTCGCCTCGCCCGCCTGCAACGGCGGACGGCAGATCGCGCTGCGCGGGGGGTTCGCGAACAACCGCGTCGACCCGGCGCTCTTCAGCCGGGCGGCGCTGAACCTGGTCAAGTACCTGCCGGCCACGACGGATCCCTGCGGCGAGGTGACCTATTCGCAGCGAAGGGACACCAACGAGGCGCAGTACCTCGGGCGGGTCGATTACCAGCGGACGGCGGACGACACGATCTTCGGGCGTTACATGGCGACCTCCGCCACCATGCCGAATCCGGTGCGGGAAGGAGATTCCGTGCTGTCACTGTTCGATGCCGCGGCCAACGTCGGGCTGCAGGGCATGGACGGCCTGTCCCATTCACTGGCGCTCGGCGACACGCATGTCTTCGGCCCGAACACGGTGAACTCGCTGCGGTTCGTGTTCAATCGCTCAGCCGTCAGCCGCTTCGCGCCCGATACCTTCGACCCCTACGACCTCGGCTCCGACGTGTACAGCTACGCACCCCACGTGATGTGGCTGAGGGTGCAGGGCGCCTTCGAGGCCCAGAACCAGGGGAACAGCCGGTTCCTGACCAACGCCTCGCAGTTGAGCGACGACTTCACGGTCGTGCGCGGCGATCACCAGATCTCGCTCGGCGCGAGCGCCGCCTACTGGAAGTACTACTTCCAGACGCATGCGCGCTCGGGCGGGTTCTGGATCTTCACCGGCCAGTTGACCGGGCTGGGACTGGCGGACCTGCTCATGGGCCGCGTCGGCCGGCTCGAACACGGCGGCCCGGCCATTCTGCCGATGGATCAATGGTACGTGGGCCTCTACGCCCAGGACACCTGGCGCGCGTCGCCGCGGATCACGATCAACGCGGGCCTTCGCTGGGAGCCGTACTTCGGACAGAACGTCACGAGCGGCGCCGTCTACAACTTCAGCCGCGAGAACTTCCGCAACAACGTCAGGAGCCAGGTCTTCGTGAACGCCCCCGCCGGGCTCGTCTATCCGGGCGATCCCGGGTTCCCGCCGGGCCAGCGCGGGCTGTACACGCAGTGGCTGAACTTCTCGCCGCGGGTGGGGATCGGCTGGGATGTGAGCGGGAACGGCCGCACGGCGGTGCGTGCGTCCTACGGGCTGACCTACGACTTCCCGAACGCCGAGTACCAGCTCATCAACGCGAACTCGCCACCCTACGGCAATCGTTCGATTGTGGAGGATCCGCCCGGCGGCTTCGATCGGCCCTACGCCCATATCGGAGGAGATCCGCACCCGATTCTGACGAACCGGGAGACGCAGTTCCTCCCGTTCGGCGCCTACGGCGCGACCGATCCGAACATCAACTCGCCGCGCATCCAGCAGTGGAACGTCACCATCGAGCGGCAGCTCGGGACGGGTTGGCAGGTGGCCGCGAGCTACATTGGCAGCCACACCGACAGGCTGTGGGAACAGATGGCGACCAATCCCGGTGTCTTCCTCGGGCTCGGCCCGTGCACGCTCGGGGGCGTGTCCTACGCCACCTGCAGCAACAACGGGAACCTGAACCAGCGGCGGGTGTTCTCGCTCTCGGGCGAGAACCCGGCGGCGGCCCGGCTCATCGGCAACATGGACGTCCACCAGGCGGTGGGGACGCAGGACTACAAGGGGCTGAAGCTGTCGTTCCAGCGTCGAGCCGCGGCCGGCCTGAGCCTCAGCGGCAATTACACGGTGTCGCGCTGTTTTGGCGATCCGGCGCTGCAGACCGGCGGGTTCCCGCAGATTGCCAACGGGTATACCGATCCCGATAACCCGGCCTTCGATCGCGGCCTGTGCGACCAGGATCGGACGCACATCGGCGTCCTGGTCGCCGGCGTGCAGACGCCGCAGGTGGCCAGCGGCGCGCTGCGCGCCGCGCTCTCGGACTGGCGGCTGTCGGGCATCCTCAGCGCGCGTTCCGGGATGCCGCTCAACGTCATTGCCGGCCAGGACCGGGCGTTCAGCGGGATTCAGAACCAGCGGGTCGACCAGGTGCTCGCCAACCCGTATGGCAGCAAGAAGACGCCGAACGACTGGCTGAATCCGGCCGCCTTCGCGCTGCCGGCGCCGGGCACGCTCGGCAACTTCCGCCGCAACAGCCTGCGCGCGCCCGGGTACTGGTCGGTGGATCTGGCGCTGTCGCGGCTCATCTCCTTCGGCGCCAACCGGGCGCTGGAGCTCCGCGTGGAATCGTTCAACCTGCTGAACACGTTCAACTGGGGCGCTCCGATCGCCGGTCCCATCCAGGGGGGGCGGATTACCGACACGAATTTCAGTTCAGGGACCTTCGGCCGGGTGACAACCCTGGCGGGCACGCCGCGCGTGATGCAGTTCGGGATCAAGTACGGGTTCTAACCTGGATTATTCACGAACGCGTCGTTCACACTGCTGGGTTCTCCCTTCTCCGTTCGTGTTCCGGTTCGGTGCTGCCGTTCGTCGGTCCCCGTCTGTCGGGTCGAGGGGTTCCGGCGAGGACGAGCCAGAGACCTCCGACCAGTGAACCGCGAACCCGCGAAGGGAACGTGAACACGAACCGAGCACCACGCACCGAGAAGCGTGAACGACTGATTCATGAATAGTGCGGGCTAATCGATCGAGCGGGGCGTGGCCGCCCACGGATCGTTCCCATCTCGATGGGAAGGATGGCCCGCGGAACGGGATCCGCAGAGGGACCGATGCCCCCGACGGCGAAGCCAGTGCGCGAGATCGTCGGGAACATCCAGGAAGAACGTCACGCGTTCGGATCGTGCATCTACGAAGGCCATCGCGCCGAAGTCGACGGTCACGTGGCTGGCAGGCAAGGGGAAGACGCGCCGGGTCGCCTTGTGCTGAGCGGCGTGAGGAACGTCTGGTGAGCCGCAATTTCGCGCGTTGGAACCAGCTCGACAGTGTGCTCCAGCAACTGAACGCCCTCTGTTCTGCAGGCTGACACACAGTTATTCGTCATAAATGACGACTATAGCCATAGTTATGGTATAGTCCGTCTTAAATAGCGAATTATGAAGATTTCACGAGCGCTCTCAGATGAGGCCATTCTGCGTGAAGTTGGCAGCCGCCTCGCGGCCGCGCGACTGGCCAGGAACCTGACGCAGGCGGCACTCGCCGAGGAGGCAGGCGTATCAAAGCGGACCGTCGAGCGCCTCGAGTCGGGGGAGGTCGCGGCACGGCTGTCGGGGTTGGTGCGCGTCTGTCGAGCCTTGGACATGGCAGACCGCTTGGACTCGCTCGTCCCGTCGCCGACGGTGAGCCCGGTCGAACAGTTGAAGCTGGCCGGCCATCGTCGGAGACGCGCGTCCGGCAGACGTAGGCCGGCACTATCGGCGACAGGAAGATGGAAATGGGGAGATGAGTCGTGATCGCAGAGGTCCGCCTGTGGGGGCGAACCATTGGAGCGGTCTCGATGGACGAGGAACGCGACTATGCCACCTTCCAGTTCACCCCCGCGTTCGTCGCCAGCGGCATTCAGATCTCCCCGGTCACCATGCCGCTCAGCCGGCAGATCTACGAGTTCCCTGATCTGCCCCGTAGAACGTTCCACGGTCTTCCGGGGATGTTGGCTGACTCCCTGCCAGACCGTTTCGGCAACGCACTCATTGACGCCTGGCTCGCCACGCAGGGCCGCAGCCCGGGCGGCTTCAGTGCGATTGAGCGACTGTGTTACACGGGAAGCCGAGGCATGGGAGCGCTCGAGTACGCCCCGGTGCTCGGACCGAAGCCAAGGCGCTCCACGACACTCAACGTCGATGCTCTGGTCACACTCGCCTCTGAGGTGCTCACGCATCACCAGAACCTCGGAGGACATTTCTCTGGGAAATCCAGGGGCAAGGCCCTCGCAGACATTCTGAAGGTCGGAACCTCTGCGGGTGGTGCACGAGCGAAGGCTGTGATCGCGTGGAATCGCCGGACCAATGAGGTGAAGTCCGGACAGCTTCCCTCCGGCGCCGGCTTCACGTACTGGCTGCTGAAGTTCGACGGTGTCGCGGGCAACAAGGACAAGGAGCTCGAAGACCCCCGGGGCTACGGGGCCATCGAGTACGCGTACGCGCTCATGGCCCAGGCTGCCGGCATCACGATGACCGAGTGCCGCCTGCTCGAGGAGCACGGCCGTCGTCATTTCATGACTCGACGGTTCGATCGCCTCGACGATGGGAGCAAGCTGCACATGCAGTCGCTCGGCGCGCTGGGGCACTTCGACTACAACCAGGCCGGTGCTTACGCATACGAACAGGCATTCCTGACCATTCGCCGGCTCGGTCTGCCGATGGCTGCAACAGAGGAGCAGTTCCGCCGCATGCTCTTCAACGTTGTCGCGCGCAACCAGGACGACCATGTCAAGAACATTGCGTTCTTGATGAACAAGACCGGAGAGTGGAGGCTTGCGCCCGCCTTCGATGTTACTTACAGCTACAACCCTTCTGGGAGCTGGACCGCCACACACCAGATGACGATCAACGGCAAGCGCGATGGCTTCCTGAAGGCTGATCTACGTGCCGTCGGCAAGAGCGCGGGATTGAAACAGGGCCGTGCGGACGCCCTGCTTCGAGAAGTCACCGCGGCCGTCACCCGCTGGCCGGAATTTGCCGCTCAGGCCAATCTGGCTGACGATGTCGTCGAGAAGATTCAGAACGCGCACAGACTGAATCTGCGCGGCTAGTCGCCAGGTTGCGCGACGAAACCGCGGGAGCTCTTCGCCGCCGCGCGCATGGCTTCTCCCTGGCGCTGAAGCGTTCCGGGATCGAACGCCTGCACCCGCAGGCGCGCGTACCGCTACAGGCCGAGTACCTGAATCCGTCCGAATTGTCGGAAGTGACGGTCGAAGGTGAACGCTCTCGCCACGTGGCGGGCGTCGAGGACGGCGAACGAGATCGCATCACACAGGGTCCAGTCCTTGTCGGTGTGTCGCGTCAGGATCTCTTTCGCCCGCTGCTCTTCCGCGGGCAGAGCCCGCAGGACGGGGAGTCCGCCCGTCAGCAGCCACTGCCGAGCGATCGCTCGACCAAGCTTGCGGACAAGGAGCGCGTGTGCCTCAGCCTCGATGTAATTGGTGACGAAGCTCGGCCGCGCCTCAGAGGCGATCTGGCGCGCGACCGCCACCGCCCGTACGTGGTCCGCGTCGTCGGCATCGAGCAGGGCGAGAATGGCGCTCGAATCCCAGAGGACGCCGCGAGTCACCGGTCGAGAATGGCATGCTTGTCCCGGGCGCCAGGGATGTGGCCGCCACCCCGGCCGGCACCGACGAGGCGGAAGATCGGATGGTCGTTGGAGAAGGGCGGAATATGTCCGGTTCGGCTCCGCCGTACGCGGGTCCGGAGCGCGGTGGATGGAACGAGCCGCCGTCCACCGCGGCGGATGCTGGGCAGATCGCCGCGCTGAATCAGGCGCCAGACCGTTGCACGCGATACGCCGAGCGCCCGGCCAGCTTCGTCGATGGTGATCATCTCGGCAGCCATACGCACAAGCATATCAGAATCATCTCATCGTCTCAGGCGTATCACCGCCGATGTCGTTATCGCTTGATGGTGTTCCGCCCGCGCGTCGTCATGGAGACGCTCGGGCACAGCCAGGTGTCGCTGACGCTGAACATCTACCCCGGTTGATTCAGGAACACCGCAGGGTCGAGGAGGCACGGTCACTCCGACACGCGGCTCCGCAGGCCGAGGCTGCACGCCGCATCGGAATTACCCAGCCGCGCGTGAACGATCTGCTCCGCGGTCGGCTGGACAAATTCAGCATCGACGCGTTGATCGTGTACCTCGTCGGCGCCGGCGTGCCGGTGCGCATCGATACCTCGACCCGGAAACGCCGGCGCCGGGCGGCGTAGACACAACGCGCCGCGGCCGCGCGGATCAACGCCGTTCTCGCGGAATCGTGAGCGTCAGTGTGTCAGTTGGTGTGTCAACGGGCTCGAACCGGCCCGAAGCCGAAGCGAACCCGCACGGACTTACGTGGAAATGCTGGTGAGGCGGGGGGGAATCGAACCCCCAACCCGCAGATTAAGAGTCTGCTGCTCTGCCAATTGAGCTACCGCCCCACCGAAGGACACCATTGTATCCGAGCCTGCGCGACGACGCTGCCGACGGCGACGACCGAGGTGTCGAGCAGTCCGCCGGCGAGGCGCGCGCTACCGGGTGCGGAGCAGCGAGAAGCGCGCGTCGGCGCCGAGCGACGGCGCCTCGGGCAGCCCGAGCTCGCGCCGGACGATGTTGGCGCCCTGGACGAGCGACACCATCTTGTAGAAGGCATGGCGGCGTCCCATGCCTTCTCGTCCCATGCCGCAGTCGGAGGAGAGGATGAGCCGCTCGGCCGGAATGTGCCGCAGCGCGGCGCGCGCCACCTCCGCCACCTCCTCCGGTGACTCGACCTGCAGCGTGTGGTGGTCGATGGCGCCGATGGCGACCTTCTTGCCCGTGATGGCGCGGCCCACCTCTTCGAGGTCGGCCAGCTTCGAGCTCTTCATCTCGAAGGTGACCACGTCCGCATCCACCTGGTTCAGCAGCTCCAGCGCCGGCCTGTAGGACTGGACGGCCCTGAACATCCGCTGCTGCGACGGGTTGCCCCAGCACGTGTGGCACCACACCTCGGTCTTCGCGCGGAGCCCGCGGACCGTGTTGTTGAACACCTTCACCATGAAGGCCGGATTGATTACCTCGTCGACGAACCCGCGCGCCGCCAGCAGATGGATCTGCGGCTCCTCCATCTGGATGACGGGGCAGCCGGCGTCGGCCAGATCGTGCAGCTCCTGGTTGAAGGCGTCGCTAATCGCCATGATGCGCGACGGCAGGTCCTTGTAGTGCTCGTCCTGCACCGCAAAGGCGACGAGCTCGGGCGTCACCGTCCCGAACTTCACCGGCTTGCGGGTGAGCCGCTGGGCGGTCTTCCAGATCTCGGCGTACTGCAGCTCGCCCGGTCCCACCGGCCCGACGATCGTCGGCATCACCCGCGCCTCGAGGTAGTCGTGCAGGATGTGGCCGCGTGGAAAGGCGATCCCGCCGGCGCCGACCTCGGCCAGCTTCGGCTGGAGACGGTCGAAGCCGTCCATGTGGCGCGTGGGGTAGCCGGTCCAGCTCTGGCCGCCGACGTCCTGGTCGAAGCGGCAGTCGCCGTCGGTGACGATGTCGAGTCCCGCCAGCTCCTCGTCGCGTAGGTACACGGAAAGCGCGTCGACGTACTGTTCCCGGAAGCGGGAGCTCACCATGGCGTCGAGGAACGAGCGCGGGCCGAGGTTCTCGGTGTACCAACTGGGCCGCGGCAGCGACCCGGTGATCGTCGTCGGCAGGATCTTGTCGGCGGTGGCGTTCAGCATGCCCGTGACGGCTACCGGCCGCAGCTCTCGATCTGGGTGAAGAGGCGCGGCGAGAGATTGATGTCGGCGGCGCGCAGCCGGTGCGCCTGGTCGTTCTCGACCGTGAACTGGATCCGGAACGCTTGTCGCTTGAGCTCCTCCGCCTGCCTCAGCATGGCGGTCATCCATTCCGGGTCCTGATTGCCCACGTGCATGAAGATGCAGAGCCGCTGCAGCCCCTGGAGGCGCCGCGCCGTGTCCGTGCCATCGAGCAGGCCCGGATAGCCGGTGAGCGTGGCGAAGTAGGCCGGAAACTTCGCGGCGACGTGGAACGCGCTGAGGCCTCCGTTGGAGTGTCCGGCCACGTGCAGCCGTCCCATGGGCACTTTGTACTCGCGGACGATCATGTCGAGGAACTCCGGGAAGATGCGGTCGGCCGCCTCGAAGAACAATTCGCCGTCGGGCGTGCCGGGGCTGATGACGACGTAGCCTCGTCTCTCTGCCTCCTCGCGCCAGTCGGCATTCAGCGTGTTCTCCGCGCCTCGGAGCTGCTGCGCCCCGCCCGTGAAGACGAGCACGACAGGGTAGGCGCCGCCCGGCGTGTAGCCGCCCGGCAGCACCACCTTGTAGGTGACCTGCAGTCCGCCGAAGCGCCCGCTTCGCTCGACCATCTCCGCCGAGGCCGGAAGGGCGGCGCAGAGCAGGACGGCGGCTGCCACGACGCTCGAGAGCTTCATCAACGGCGCATTGTATGCCAGGACGCTCGGACGGCTGCGAGCGGAGGTGAATGGCGCGCCCGACAGGATTCGAACCTGTGGCCCCCAGCTCCGGAGGCTGGTGCTCTATCCAGCTGAGCTACGGGCGCGAACGGTGAGTTGGTTCCCTTCGACTCGCGTCGCTCGCTCGGGACTTGAACCTGCAACGACGGATTCGACGCCCCCGAGTGCACGACGCGACAACCCGTCTATCGTATCACTTAGAGGAAACGCCGCGCGCCGGTGCTCCGGCTGCGACCCGACGCGCGGCGTCTTTCGGTCGGGACGCTCGTCGCCGGCTTCGGGCCTTCGATCCGCAGGTGAGCGGCACCATCAATCTGGCTCGCTGTTCCGAGCCGACTGCCGGTGCCGTCCCTGCCCGCTCCTACCGCGTCCGGTGATACCGGCTACTTCAACGGGGCGTTGTCCGCCTGTCCCTTCACGAGCGTCTGATACGCCCGTTCGAACCACACGTACGCACCGAAGATGTCCTCCGACTCGGTGTCCGGTCCGGCGGCCGCCTCGTCGCCGCCCGGGATGTCGGCGAGCGCTGAGGCCAGGCGCGCCGCATCGGGCTCGCCCTCGGCCATGCGGAAGATGCGCCGCAGCCGGCGCAACCCGCGATTGAACTCCGCCACGGCGCGCCGGACGATGCGATCGGGGCGGAGGTTGCCGGTGATGACCTGATCGATCGACTGGCGAACGAAGTCCGCCACCTGCAGAATGCCGCCCCCGGTCATGAAGCCGAGGATGCGGCCGCCCGTTGCCAGCGCCTGCCCCAGCGTGCTGTTGAGAAGAGGGTACGCGTGCCGAGGTACGCCGACTGCGCTGAAAAGGGCCGCATGCGGGTTGACGCCAGCCGGTTACGCGCGCGCGTCGAGTACGTTGACGTCGTAGTCATCGAACGCGGCGTCGGACGTGACGATAGTCAAGCCGCCAACGCGAGCCTGTGCGATGAGCAGGCGGTCGAATGGATCCTGATGGTGGTCGGGTAGCAGCGCCACAGCGACGGCATGTTCGACGGCCACGCTCAACATCAGGAATCCCTCGCGCTCCAGGCGGTCAGGCATCCAGAGGTCCAGCGGCTCGGTCAGCTTCAGCCGTCCGGCCCGAACCTTGATCGCGATCTCCCATGCGCTGGCGGCGCTCACCCGGACGGTGGTCGCCTCGGTTTCGATGGCCCGCCGAGCGCGACGGCCGAGCTTGCGGCTGCCCTCCTTCCACCAGAGGAGCGCTTGCGTGTCGAGCAGGAGGTTCACCGTTTGGCGCCAAACGTCCGCAGCAGGTCGTCGGGGAGCGGCGCGTCGAAATCCTCACGGATCCGAATCTTGCCCCGGAGGGCGCCGAATCCGGTCCGACGGCCTCTGACGGTCACCGGCACGAGGCGGACCATCGGCTTGCCGCTCTTCGCAATCACGACTTCCTGGCCGGCCGCCGCCTCGTCAACCAATCGCGAGAGATGTGTCTTGGCCGTGTGAAGATTCACGGTCTTCATGGACTAAGCTTAGTCAAGTCCGAACCCGAGGGTCAAACCGGAGGATCCACCGGCGCGCTCTCGACGAGGTCGTGCAGAGGGATCTCGACCGCCATGCGGCCCGCGTGTCTTCGACGTTGCTCACGGTCGTCCCGAGCGATCTGGAGCGGCGAAGGCTCGCGTTCGTCGATGCGCTCTGGCGCTCCGCGTCCTGGCAGGCGAAGAGCGCGGCCACGCGGAAACTGACGGTCCCCGAACCGTGCTGACGGGTTGGGACGGAAGGGCCTGATCCGCCGCAGCTCGCCTGGAACCATTGCGAGCGGAGGCGGTTGGCGCGCCCGGCAGGACTCGAACCTGCGGCCTACGGATTCGAAGTCCGGCGCTCTATCCAACTGAGCTACGGGCGCGTGAGCGGCGATCATACCACGCGGGTTTTTCCGAGTTGCGCTCCGGGCCCAGCCGTTTGACAATAGCCGGACCGCCGAGTGCCTCCTCCCTTGTTCCAGGAGACTTCCACATGATTGCCCGTCTCGTATTCATGTCGATGCTTTGTGCCCTTGGAGTGGCGTCGCCGCTCGTCGCCCAGGAGCCGCCGCAAACCCCGCCTCCCGACAACCAGGAGCAGGAGCAGCCGCTGTCCTTCGAGGAGCAGGTGGTCGTCACCGCGTCGCGCACCGAGCAGCGGCTCGTCAACGCGCCGGCGGCGGTCACGCTGGTGCCGACGACGACGATTCAGAACTCGCCGGCGACCAATATCGGCGAGCTGCTGCGGACCGTGCCCGGCATCAACGTGTCGCAGGGCTCCGCCCGCGACTTCAACATCACCACGCGGGGCGCCACCTCGACGCTCGCCACCTCGCAGCTCGCCCTCGTCGACGGCCGCAGCGTCTACCTCGACTTCTTCGGCATGGTGATGTGGGACCTGGTGCCGACCAGCCCGCACGAGATCCGGCAGATCGAGGTGATTCGCGGGCCCGCCTCGGCGGTCTGGGGCGCCAACGCCATGACGGGCGTCGTCAACGTCATCACCCGGTCGCCCCGGGAGCTGGCGGCGCAGGCGCCGACGACGCTGACGATCGGCGCGGGCGCCTTCGACCGGAGCGTCCAGGGCGCCAGGAACGACCGCGGCTCGCTCTTCTACGTCAACGGCTCGCACGCCGAGGCGGTCAACGAGCGCTGGGCGTTCAAGCTGTCGGCCGGCTATCTCACGCAGGATCCGCTGCCGCGCCCGGTCGGCGCGATGGCGAACGCCTTCCGCACCCCCTACCCGGCGTACTCGAACACCGGCACCTCCCAGCCGAAGTTCGACGCCCGGGTCGACTACGACATCGCCGGCGGCGGCACGGTGAGCGTCAGCGGCGGCGTCGCAGGCACCGAGGGGATCATCCACAGCGGCGTCGGCCCGTTCGACATCGCGAGCGACTCGCGGATGGGCTATTTCTCCACGCGCTACCAGAACGGTCCACGCCGCGTCGCCTTCTTCACGAACCTGCTCGACGGCAACGCCTCGAACCTGCTCGCCCGCGGGCCGACGGGGCAGCCGCTGCCGCTCGCCTTCGACACCAAGACGTTCGACGTCGAAGCGGCCGACTCGCGGGCCATCGGCACGCGCCAGGTGCTGACCTTCGGCGGCAACTACCGCCACAACACCTTCGACATCTCGGTCGCCCCCGGGGGCGACGACCGCAACGAAGGCGGCGGGTACATCCAGGACGAGATCTTCTTCGGCGATCACTTCCGCTGGGTGGTTGGCGGGCGGGTCGACAAGTTCTCGTCGATCGACGACGCCGTCTTCTCGCCGCGGACGACGTTCATGGTGAAGCCGGACGCGGCGCAGACGTTCCGCGTCTCCTTCAACCGCGCGTTCCGCGCGCCGTCGTTCATCAACAACCACTTCAACACCACCGTGCTGAACGAGGTGAACCTCGGCGCGATCTCGCCGGCGTTCGCGCGCTACGTCTTTCCGGTTCGCGCCGTCGGCAATCCGGACCTGAAGCAGGAGGAGATGACGGCCTACGAGGTGGGCTACACGGGGGCGATCCGCAATCGCGCGATCGTGACCGCGGCGTTCTACTACAACATCACCGACGACGGCATCTACTTCACGCCGGTGGCTGCGTATACGCCGTTGAGCCCGCCGCCAGGATTGCCCGGGGCCATCGTGGGCGTGCTGGGGGCCCTCAGGCCGCCGGTGGTGCTCCCGTCGCGGTTCACGTACCTGAACCTCGGCACGATCAAGGACAAGGGGGTCGAGCTCGGCGTCGACGTGGCGGTCAACGCGTACCTCAACGTCTTCACCAACTACTCGTACCAGGCCAAGCCGGTGGCCGAGGACCTGCCGCCGGGGACGACGATCAACGACGTGAACTGGCCGCCGAAGAACCGCGTGAACGCGGGCTTCGACTTCAGCTACCGCCGCGTCCTCGGGAACATGACCGTGAACTACACCGACGAGGCGTACTGGCAGGACGTGCTCGACGCGCGTTATGCGGGCACGACCGAGGCCTACACGCTCGTGAATGCCGGCTTCGGTGTCCGCTGGGCGGGCACTCGCATCGTCACGAGCATCAAGGCGACCAACCTCACCAATGAAGAAGTGATGCAGCACGTCTTCGGCGACGTGCTCAGGCGTCAGGTGGTCGGGGAAGTCCGCTTCACGTTCTGAGTCGGACGGCATCGGCAGACGCCCGATGCCGTTCTCCGATCTCGACTGGAAAGAGAGGCGACGCCCCCGGCGGCGGCGAGGGTGCGGGAGGAAAGGAACGTGGGGTGGGTGACGGGTTTCGAACCCGCGACCTCCTGAGCCACAGTCAGGCGCTCTGCCCCTGAGCTACACCCACCATGCGGCCGGCAAACCTCAAGTGTAGCACGCGCGATTCGGGCGAAAATCGCCGGAGCCGCCGGTCTGGAGTGGGCGGCAAAGGCGCCAACGTGGAGTCAACGGATGGACAATGATCGGCGCATGTCTTCCAAGGAGCATCCATCCGTGATCCGTCCCGCCGACCACGCCGAGTGGCGGCCGGACAAGATGGGGAAGAGCACGCTGTACGAGTCGCCGCGGCTGCTCGTCGGCCTCAACGCGTTCGAGCCGGGCCAGGCGCACGCGCTCCACGCGCACGCCGACTTGGACAAGGTGTATCAGGTGGTCGACGGCAGCGGCACCTTCCTGCTCGCCGGACGGGAGCTGCCGATGCAGGCGGGCGATCTCCTGGTGGCGCCGGCCGGCGTGCCCCACGGCGTGCGCAACACCGGCGCCGGACGGCTCCTGGTGCTCGCGATCCTCGCGCCCGCGCCTTGATCACGAAACACCGAGACACCGAGGCACCGAGAAAGTTTCTTGTGTTCTTGGTCTCGGTGTCTGTGGCGCCTCGGTGTTCCGGGATCACCCAAGCCGGCCCACCTCGGCTTCGAGCAGGCTCCAGCACTTCGCGCCGAGGATCTGCTTCCACGTCGCGTAGAGGCCGGAGAGGCGCGCGCGGAACGGCGCCTCCTCGACGTCGTTGAACGCCAGCCCGAGGCCCGCGAGCGCGCCGCGGGCGTCGCGGTTGGCGCGCTCCTGATCCTGGCGCTGCTCTCGGACGGCTCGTGCGGCGTGGCGCTCGACCGTCGCCTGGAGATCGGCGGGCAGACGGTTCCACGCGGCCTGATTCGCGATCAGGTTGAATCCCGACCACATGTGATTGGTCATGCTGACGTACTTCATCACCTCGTAGTGCCGGAACGAATGCATGTACGCCAGCGGATTCTCCTGCGCGTCCACCTTGCCGCTCCTGAGCGCCTCGTAGATGCCGCTGCTGTTGACGGTCACCGGCTCGGCGCCGAGCGCCCGGAACAGATCGTCGAACATCCGGCCGTCGGGCACGCGCATGCGCAGGCCCGCCAGGTCGTCGGGTGTCCGAATCGGCCGGGTGCGCCCGGCCATCTGCCGTATTCCGTTGTCGAAGGCGCCCACGGGAAAGCCGACGATCCCCTTGGCCGCCATCTCCTGCCGCAGGTAGGCGCCGAGCGCGCCGTCCATCGCCCGGTGCGCCGCGGGGGCCGAGCGGAAGGCGAACGGCACCTGCTGGACGTTGGTGGCGGGCACGACGTTGCCGAGGATGCCGCCCATCAGCGTGAAGAATTCCAGCTCGCCTTTGACGAGCATCTGCAGCACCGCGGGGTCGCTCCCCGGGTGCTTGTTGTTCTCCGGAAAGACCCGGACCTCGATGCGTCCCCCGCTCTCGCTGCGGACGGCCGTCCACATCTGCTCGAGACGGCGATGCAGCGAGCTCTCGGCGGTCTGGTTGTGGTACTGGGTGAAGGTGAACTCGGGCGGCCGCTGCGCCCGGACGAGAGCCGCCGACAGCGGCCCGGCGGTCACGGCGGACAGGAACGTCCGCCGGCTGGATCGGGAGTGGTGTGTCATCGCGTCCCTTATGGTATAAGCGCATGACGATTTTTGCTGCCGGGTGGGGGTTGGGAGTCGGGACGGACTATTAGCCAGGAGAGTTGTATGAAACGTTGGCATCTCGCGGTGGCGGCGATGGCGCTGGCGCTGGGCGCGGGGGTGGGCGCACAGAACCAGGCGGACTCGCGCGATATGGCGCTGCTCGGCCATAGCGATCTGCAGGCCCGCAGCGCCTACATGCCCGTGATCCACCGGCAGGGCGACCGCTACATCGCCTACGTCGGTCACCACGGCGGGCAGGCGCAGAATTCGCTGACCGGACGGATGGAGCAGAACGGGACGTCGGTTGTCGACGTCACCAACCCGCGCAGTCCGCGGTATCTCGCCCACATCCCCGGCGATGCCGGCGAAGGCGAGGGGGGCGGCGCCCAGATGGTGGCGGTCTGCAACGGCAGCCGGCTGCCGCGCGCCGACCGGACGAAAGTCTACATGCTGCGCTCCTTCGGCGGCTCGGCCCACGAGGTCTGGGACGTGACGGCCCCGGAGAAGCCGGCGCGGGTCACCGTCGTCGTCAGCGGCCTGCGCGACACGCACAAGAGCTTCTGGGAATGCGACACGGGCATCGCGTATCTCGTGTCGGGCGATCCCGCCTGGCGGACGCGCCGGATGACGAAGATCTACGACCTGGGCAATCCGGCGAGCCCGGTCTTCGTTCGCGACTACGGCGTGGTCGGGCAGCAGCCGGGCGCGACCGGAGAGGTGCCGACCGAGCTCCACGGGCCGATCTCGCTCGGGCCGAAGGGCAATCGCGTCTACTTCTCGCACGGCACGGGGCGCGGGGGCATCGTCCAGGTCGTCGACCGCGAGAAGCTGCTGAACGGGCCGAAAGAACCGACGCCGGAGAACCTGCGGTATCCGGTCATCACGCAGATCGACCTTCCGCCGGAGTCGGGCGCGCACACGTCGCTGCCGCTGCTCGGGATGCCGATGCCGGAGTTCGCCAAGCAGCGGCCCCCCGCCAATCATCCCCAGCCGGGCGCCGGGCACGAGCACGGCGACACGATTCCGCGGCTGACGACGGGCGGCCCGCACCGGGACTTCCTGGCGGTGGTCGGCGAGACGACCGGCAACGAATGCCTCGAAAACCGGCAGTTCGTCCGGATGGTGGACATCACGTGGGACACCAATCCGATCGGCGTGGAGACGTTCAACGTGCCCGAGGCGAGCGGCAACTTCTGCGGCCGCGGCGGGCGCTTCGGCGCGCACGCCTCGCACGAGAACCCGACGCCGATCTATTACGGGCGCGTGCTCTTCGTCAGCTGGTTCAACGCCGGCGTGCGGGCGATTGACATCCGCGATCCCTACGATCTGAAGGAGATCGGCTATTACATCCCCGCGACGACCGACAAGACCGACCAGCGCTGCGTGGGACAGGGCGCCGAGCGCCGGTGCAAGATTGCGATTCAGAGCAACAACGTGGAGGTCGACGATCGCGGCTACATCTACATCGCCGACCGCGCCAACACGGGCCTGCACGTCGTCGAGCTGACCGGCGCCGCGCGGCGCGTGGCGAACTTCCCCGGCCAGAGCACGGCGCGGAACTAGCCGGTAGCTGGTAGCTGGTAGCCGGTAGCTGGTAGCCGGTAGCGGACAAGTGGCTGCCGGCTGCCGAATCTCACCTAACTGTTGGGTGTTGGGCGTTGGGCGTTGGGCGTTGGGCCTTGGGCTAGATCTTCAGCAGCCGCGCCGCGTTTCCGCCGTAGATCCTGTCGCGATCGGCCGGGCGGAGGCGCAGCGCGTCGATGATCTCGCGCGGACGCTCGTAGCCCATGTCGAAGCAGTAGTCGCTTCCGAGCATCACCCGGTCCACACCGACCAGATCGATCAGGAACCGCAGCAACTCCGGCGAATGCGTGATCGTGTCGTAGTAGAAGCGCCGGAGGTACTCCATGAACGGCTTCTCGGCGACGCCCCGATTCTCCGGACGCACCTGCTGGCCGTGCTGCAGCCGGCCCGCCAGGTACGGGACCGCGCCGCCGGCGTGCGGCAGCACGAAGGTGAGCCGGGGGAAGCGGTCGAGGACGCCGCCGAACACCAGGTTCGCCGCGGCGATCGCCGTGTCGAACGGATTGCCGAGAATGTTGGCGAGATAGAACCGCTGGAGGCGGTTCGCCCCGAGCGCCGCCGCCACCTGGTCGGGGTGCAGCAGGATGGGCAGGTCCCGCGCCTGGCAGGCCTCGTAGATCGGGAAGAGCGACGCGTCCGACAGCTCCGTGCCCGCGAAGCTCGACGGCATGTAGGCGGCGCGGATCGCAGGCGACCCGGCGAGGCGGTCGAGCTCCTTGACGGCGAGGTCCGGCGCCTGCAGCGGCAGCGCCGCGCAGCCGACGAAGCGGCCGGGATAGGCCCGGTGCGCCTCGATCATCGCGTCGTTGACGATGCGCGCCAGCGCGGCCCCGCGGTCGGGCGGCGCCCAGTAGACGAACGGGGTCGTCAGCGACAGCGCGTGCAGCGTGACGCCCTGCGCGTCCATCCGGGCGATGCGCCGCTCGAGATCCCAGTACGTCACGTCGATCGGGATGCGCCCGCCGCCGATGTTGAAGATGGGCGCCTCCGGCTTCGACAGATCGAACGAGACGCCGGGGGGCCCGCCCTCCTCGTTGATCGCGCGGATGAAGCGCTCGGGAAAGTAGTGCGCGTGGACGTCGACGGCCCTGCGGCTGCTCTGGGCGCGGGCGTGTCCGGCCGCGATCGCGCCCACGCCGGCGGCGCAGCATCCACCCAGGAATCGACGGCGGCCGACCGGATGCGGTGTGCTCATGAGCCTTGATATCATGGCGGAACGGGCGGGAGGAAGATATGAGACGCAGCAGTCTGACGGTCGTGTGGTTCGGCATCGTGGCGGGGTGCGCCGTGTCGTCGGTGCTCCTGGGCGCCCAGCAGCCGGGGGTGGACCTCGTGCTGACGGGCGGCAAGATCATCACCGTGGACGATCGGTTCTCCATCGCACAGGGGGTGGCGGTGCGAGGCGACCGGATCGTCGCCGTCGGCACCAACCAGGAGATCAACCGGCTCGCCGGGCCGAACACGCGCCGGATCGATCTGCGCGGCCGGGCGGTGATGCCGGGCTTCATCGACAACCACGCCCACTACCAGGAGGAGGGCGCCTACTGGACGCTGGAGGATCGGCTCGACGGGGTCGAGACGCGGAAACAGGCGATCCAGGTCCTCCAGGCCCGAGCCAGGATGAAGGGTCCCGGCCAGTGGATCTTCACGCTGGGCGGCTGGGCGCCCGACGTCTTCACCGACGACCCGCGACCGTTCACGCGCGACGAGCTGGACAAGTACTTTCCGAACAACCCGGTCTTCCTGCAGTTCTCCCGCGAGCAGTACTACCTGAACAGCCGGGCCATCGAGCTGACCGGCATGGAGAAGATGACCGATTCCGAGATCCGGCGCGACGCGAGCGGACGCGCGACGGGGATCGTCGACGGCGATCGGGTCGGCGGCATCCTCCGGAACGCCTCTGGCGTCCTCAAGAACATCCCGGCGGAGATCTTCGAGTCGAGCAGCATGAAGATGATGAAGGACTTTGCCATGGCGGGTCTGACCTCCTCGGCGGGCGCGTGCCAGTACGAGAACGAGTACCGCCAGTGGATCAAGGAGGGGAAGACCGTCTCGATGCGGTTCTTCTGCTTCAGCACCTCCACCGGCCAGGGGCGCACCACCGACCAGGTGATTGCCGGAATCCCGAAGCTGCGGTACTTCGACGGCGACGAGTGGATGGACCACGTCAACTGGGGCGAACGCCTGGTCAACGTGCCGGACAACGTCTACGACACCAAGCCGACCGTGCCCGCCTCGACGTGGAACGAGTGGGGGCGGATGGCGAAGGCGGTGGCGCAGGCCGGCATCCCGGTGATGCTCCACACGACGATGGAATGGACGATTGAAGAGCAGTTGAAGCAGATCGAGGCGTTTGCCGGCGAGGTGCCGGTGCGCGGCAAGCGCTGGGCCTTCATGCACATGGAGCAGGTGACGCCGAACCAGCTCGAGCGGATGCGGAAGCTCGGCATGTGGATCGCCATCCACCCCCGGGGCGTCATCTCCGGTGCGGCGTTCGTGCGGCGCTTCGGCGAACGCGGCTACGCGATGCCGAACCTGAAGGCCGTGCAGGACAGCGGCATCCACTGGGGCTTCGGCACCGACGCCTTCGAGGTCAATCAGTTCCGGCCGTTCACGACGCTCGGCTGGGCCGTCACGGGCAGGCTGCTCGGCGCCGGCACAATCACGATGAAGTACCCGATCGGCAGAGAGGACGCACTCGTGGCGCATACCCGCAACAACGCATACTTCGTGAATCGCGAGAACGACCTCGGCTCGATCGCGCCGGGCAAGCTCGCGGACATGTTCGTCGCGGATCGCGACTACCTGACGGTGCCCGCCGAGGAGATCCGTTCGATCAAGTCGGTCATGACCATTGTCGGCGGCCGGATCGTCTACGACGCGGCGGCGGAAACGGCGACGCGTTGATGGCGGCGCAGGGCGCACGGGTTCCAGCCTTCGTATCGCGCCATGGTAAGTGTTACCGAAGGAAAGGTCGTCGCGCCAAAACTCATGTTACCGAAGCCGGTGTGCCACAGGAGGGCACCGGC
>MELF01000009.1 GCA_001767525.1 Acidobacteria bacterium RIFCSPLOWO2_12_FULL_68_19
TCCGTGGATCCATAGGCTGGCACAGTCCAGCTGGCCGACCCGAAGCGGCAGATCTAGTTGTCGCTATGCGGCAGATCTAATTGTCGCCGCGCACACGCCGTTGCTGTAAATCGCCTCGGTGCGTTGCGTCATGATGAAGCTCTTCATCAAAAGTACGACGAGGCCCCGGATCGATGCAAGGCAAGCGCGGCGGGGACAGGCCGGCTGATCTATTTGATTATATATACGATATAATGGCGTTGATTGACTTCGACCCAGCCAAGAGCGCCCGGAACGAGCGCGAACGCGGGATCGCCTTCGAGCGGTTTGCCGACATGGACTTCGAGACGGCGATCGCAATCGAAGACACGCGCAAGGACTTACGGGGAAAGACGACTGCGCGTGCTCGGCACGATCGACGGCAAGCTTCATGCGGCGGTGATTACGCCCCGCGGGGAGGCGATCCGGGGCATCAGCCTGCGGAGGGCGAACAAGAGAGAGGAACGCGCGTATGCGAAATAACGCCAGCCGTCCTGACGCCGAGAACCCTGAGTGGACGCCCGAAGAGGTTCAGAAGACACGACCGCTCATGGAGGTCCTGCCGAAGGAGACGGTCGACGCCGTGCGGCGCTATCGCGGCCAGCGCGGTCCCCAGAAGCGCCCCACGAAGGAGCTCATCAGCCTGCGCGTCGATCGCGATGTTGTGGCTGCGTACCGAGCGACCGGCCCCGGATGGCAGAAGCGAGCGGGCGAGGCTCTGCGTGCATATGCGCGGAAGACCGGGCTCTCGACCGAGCGCTCCTCCACTCGACGTGGAGCGGTGGCAACGGCCCGTCGTCAAGATCGCCGAACGGCCTCACGCTGATCGGTGCCGCACCTCAAATCGGTTATCGCCCGCAACTCCGACGCGCCCGGTTCTGGGGCAATTCCGGCCATACCCGCGCCGGTTCACAACTTCTGAGCGCCGCCCGGCATAACCGTCATGTCATGACCGATCGCGCCGACGGTTCCCGCCGCCTCCACCAACTCGAACACACGGATCCGAGGCATCCGGGGATCCGCCCGTTCGCAGCGCGTTCAGGGCAGTCTGGTATCAGGATGATACCATCATCGGGAAGGAGACATGATGCCCAACGTGCTGGTCCGCAACCTCGACAAGGACGTGCTCGAGCAGCTTAAGGCAGCGGCACACGCGAACCGACGATCGCTGCAGGCGGAGATCCATGACGTGTTGCGCCGGGCGAACACGCGGAACCTGGCTGAGACACGGCGCCTCTCCACGAAATGGCTGAAGCGGCTCGGCCGTGCCGGCCGCTCCGACAGCGCCACGCTCATCCGGCGGGACCGGGACACGCGGTGAGCGTGTTCGTCATCGACGCGAGCGTCGTCATCAAGTGGTTCATCCCGGAAGTGCGCTCGGAGGCCGCCCGGCGATGGCTCGAATTCCCGCATGACTACTTTGCGCCAGACCTCGTGTTCGCCGAAGTCGGGAACGCGATGTGGAAGAAAGTCCGCCGCGGAGAACTGACCCGTCAAGAAGCGCTGAGACTGGCCAGGGATGTTCCTGCCGCCGCGGTTGAAGCGATCCCGATGCGAGGGCTCCTGCCGGACGCGGAAGCGCTGGCCCTCAGTGCCGGGGTGACGGTCTACGACGCCATGTACGTGGCGCTGGCGGTACGGCTCGAGACACACGCCGTCACAGCCGACGACCGCCTGCTCCGCATCGCCCGCCGCCATTCTGCGGTCTCGAACCATGTCCGCTCGGTTGAGGACTTCCCGGAATGACGGCTCACGAACGATGAAACATCTCGTGCCGAGGGAAATCTGGCCGCTCTTGCCCACGACCTTGATCTCGACGTCCGGAACCGGAGATTCGCGAACTTCCTTCATGCCATCATGCGATCGTGCGATTGGCACAGGCTATCCAGCCACCTTCGCGTCCCTGGGTTGTGGCAGTCGAGCTCTCCAGAACCGTCTTTTCACGGTCCGGATGACGGTTCCCTTTTCCGCGCAACGGGTGCAGAATCTCCAGGAGCGGAGGACGACGATGAAACGCACTGTGTTCGGTGTACTGCTCGCGGCGTGTGTCCTGCCCTGGGCCACGGCGCCCGCCGCGGCGCACCATTCGTTTGCCGCGGAGTTCGACGCCAGCAAGCCGGTCACGCTCACCGGCGCGATCACGAAGGTGGAGTTCCAGAACCCGCACATCTACTTCTACATCGACGTCAAGGAGGCCGACGGCACCCTCGTCAACTACGCCGTCGAAGGCGGCACGCCGAACCAGCTCCGGCGCCAGGGCTGGGGCCGCGACTCGCTGAAGGTCGGCGAAACGGTCACGGTGCAAGGCTTCGCCGCCCGAAAGGCCGACGCGCACGTCGTCAACGGCCGGACGGTGATCCTGGCGGACGGCCGCCGCGTGTTCGGCTTCAGCGGCCCCAGTGAGGCCGGGACCACCCCCTGAGCGTGCAATCAGGAGTCGCGCGATGACCAGGTGGTACTGCGCCCTCATCCTTGCTGCGGCCGTTGCCTTCGCCATCGCCGCGCCCGCCGCGGCCGAGCAGCGTGGACGCGGCAGTCAGCCGCCGCCGGCCACCGACCGCGTGGCGCCGCCGAAGCCGGCGCCGGTCGGCGCGTGGTGGCACACGGGCGGACCGCTCCAGCGCCAGGCGGGCCGTCCGGACCTGACCGGCGTCTGGTTTGGCGGCACGAGCGGCGATCTCTCGCGGGCGACGCTCCCCGGGCAGGAGCTCGTCCTCACCCCGCACGGCAAGCAGCGGTGGGACAGCGTCGACCATGCGAAGGATCCGAATACGGCGTGTCTTCCACCGGGACCGGCGCGGATGATCATGATGGCCCACCCGGCGATGATCGTGCAGCGCCCCGACATGGTCGTCATCCTGACCGAGTCGCAGCGGACGTTTCGCATCATCTACACGGACGGCCGCGGGCACCCGCACGACATCGCGGACTATCCCGAATGGATGGGGAGCTCGGTTGGCACATGGGAAGGCGACACGCTCGTCGTGGACACGGTCGGCGTCAACGACCGGACGTGGCTCGACACCGCCGGCCACGAACACAGCGACAAGCTGCGGGTGACCGAGCGGTTCCGGCTCGCCGACCCGAACACGCTCGAGCACGTCGTCACCTATGACGACCCGGTGTTCTTCGTGAAGCCGTTCACCACGCGCCGGCTCTTCGAGCGTCAGGTGGGTGACCGGATCATGGACCACTCCTGCCTCGAGAACGAGAAGGACCGGGAACTGCTGGTTCCAACGCTCGGCGACGCCGGGCGCTGAGTGGGGAGGCGCGGCACCCGCGACGCGCGCGGTCGGCCGTCGATGCAGCGGTCGTCACCGCGCGTTCCTTTCGGCGAACCTGTGCGCTTGACTTGACGCGCCTGGAAGCGGGACGTAATGTAGTCTCATGAAGGACCACGTTGGGGTCCGCTCCCGGACGAGGCGGGCGAACACAGTCGTCGGCGTGCGCGAACTCAAGACGCACGCGGCGCGTATCCTGCGGCACGTGCGAGAGGCGCGGGCGTCGTATATCCTGACGCATCGCGGTCGGGCCGTCGGCGTCATTCTTCCGCTCGACCCTGCTGAGGACGCCTCCACCCCTTCCAAGGATGCAGACGCGCGCCCCGCATGGGACGCGTTCCTGCGCGCCGGGCGGCGCCTGGAGCGCCGGTTCCGTCCCGGCGTCAGCGGCGTGCGGCTGCTGTCCGCGATGCGGCGGTAGGTGGCTGCGGCGCGACGCAGTCCTCCGCGGGCGTCACGACCGAGGGTGTCCAGTCATCCGCGGTATACGGTTGATGCGAGCGTCTTCGTGAATGCGTTCAACCCACACGAAGACGGCCACGCGGACAGCCTGGCGTTCCTCGCCAGCGTTCAGGAAGAAGCCGACCCGGTCATCGTGCCGGCGCTGCTGCTGCCGGAAGTGGCGTCGGCTGTGGCTCGCGCGAGCCAGGATGGGGTCGGCGCACTGCAGTACGCGAACGCGACGGCCGCCCTTCCGCACGTGATCCTCGTATCGTTGACGTCCGCGATGAGCCGACAGGCGGCTGATCTCGCCGCCACGCATCGGCTGCGAGGCGCCGATGCGGTCTATCTGGCCGTGGCGCGGAGATACGGAACGACGCTCGTATCGCGGGACGAAGAACAGCGTTTGCGCGGATCGGCGGTTGCGGCCTGCCAGACGCCAGAAGAAGCGCTCGCGAGCCGATCGATTCGAACGCGCGTTCCGCGAGCCGGCAGAGGGAAGCGCACACAGCCGTAACTCGGATTCAACTCGGATTACTCAGGAGTCCCCAAGGGCGAATGCGCCTCTTCGCCAACAGGCGTTCATGGATAACTTCGGGGCAAGGATGTCCCTGCGCTCGCTTCGAGAAGAGTTGACGGCCATCGCCCGCGGACAGCAACCGGCGCAGGCGCTGGACGCGCGCGACGACGTCCTCATTGCGTGTACCTGTCGTGTACCCGATCGAAGGTCGGGTAAGGGCGTGGAAGCGTCCTCGCGCAACCTGCCAGTTCATCGAGATCAAGTCGTCCGTTCTTGTCGTAACGAGTCTGCCCAATAGGTGGAATGTCGACCTGACAAGACCCTCTCCGCGGTAGTGGCCTGCGCGCTCGCCTCGGCCGAGCAGTTTCCGCCATTGCATCAGACCCCGTTAGATCGGAGAATCTGACCCGTTCGCACAATGTTGGACCGCTCGGCTCCTGTTCACGCTGAGCTTGATCAAGCCACGGGGAACCGCGAACGCCTCGTTCGTCGGTTCCGCATGCTTGCCTGTGCGGCCGGCTTGTTCTCTGCCGGTACCGGCGCCTTGGTGCTCGTCGGTTGGTTCCTGAACATTCAACCCCTCAAGAACTTGCTCCCGGGTCTGGCCACGATGAAGGCCAACACAGCGGTGAGCTTCGTCCTGGCCGGTGTGTCGTTGTGGCTGTTGGCGCCCGAGGAAGCCGCGTCGTCACGAGAAGTCTGGAGATGTCGCGGCGCCCGTGGGACTGCCGTGTTCGTCGTAAGTCTCGGCCTGCTGACGCTTGGCGAGTATCTGGCAGGGTGGGAACTGGGCATCGACCAACTGCTGTTCGAGGATCCTGGAACGACTGCGTATCCCGGCCGAATGGCGCCAGCGACGGCGCTCTCCCTCACTCTTGTTGGGCTGGCGCTCTTCAACCTGGATGCGCCCGGCGACTCTCGCCTCTCCCCCTTGCTCGCCCTGAGCGCGACCCTGATCGGTATGCTCGCAATCCTGGGGTACGGCTTCGGTGTGAGCTCTCTGTACTCCCGCTGGGCGTACTCGAGCATGGCGCTGCATACCGCCGTGGCCGTCACCGTCCTTGCGGCCGGGGTCGTCTTCGCACGTCCCGGACGGTGGCCGGCGTCGACGCTGGTCAGCGACTCGGCCGGCGGGATCATGGCGCGGCGGCTGCTGCCGGCAGTCGTTGTCCTGCCGGTTCTGCTCGGATGGCTCCGATTGGGCGGGGAGCGCCTTGGGTTCTATGACCTTCCCTTTGGACTTGCCCTCATGGTGGCGTCGAGCATCGTGCTCCTGACCATTCTCGTGTGGTGGAACGCTGCGGGGCTGGAACGGGCCGACCGTGCGCGCATGGAGAACTACGCGATGTTCAGCAGCCTCTTTCGGTCGGCACCCGAGGCGATCGTGGCGGTGAATCGGGTCGGTCGCATCGTGCTGGTGAACGAACAGGCGACACGGCTGTTCGGCTATGAGGTCGAGGAACTCACGGGGCAACAGGTCGAGCTGCTGATCCCCGATCGGGTCCGGGCGCAGCACATTGCTCACCGGGCGACTTACGCATCCGATCCCCGCATGCGTCCAATGGGAAGCGGCCTGGAACTCATCGGGCGCCGAAAGGACGGGAGCGAATTCGCCGTCGAGGTCAGCTTGAGCCCGGTCCGGAGCGCCAACGATTTCCTCGTCATGAGCCTCGTTCGTGACGTCACCGAACGGACGCGCGCGGAGGAAGCGATACGCCGGCTCAACGAAGAGCTGGAGCAGCGCGTGCTCGATCGTACTGCGCGACTGGCTGCAGCCAACAAGGAGCTGGAGGCCTTCACCTACTCCGTTGCTCACGACCTGCGCGCGCCGCTACGACAGATCGAGGGGTTTTCGCGCCTCCTCGGGGACGAAGCAGGCGTCGACTTGCTCGATTCGGCCCGACATCACCTCACGCGCATCCGCGAGGGCACCCGCCTGATGAGCCAGCTCATCGAGGATCTGCTCAAGCTCTCACGGGTCGGCCGCCAGGAGTTGCACCTGCAGGTCACGAACCTGAACACGCTCGTCGAAGAAGTCGTCGAGCAGATACGCGATGACATCGGGGAGCGGGCCGTCGAGTGGCGCATCCAGCCGCTGCCGTTCGCCGAGTGCGATCCGGGCCTGCTGCGAGAAGTCTTCGTCAACCTGATCTCGAACGCGGCCAAGTTCACGCGCCCGCGCGACCGAGCGCTGATCGAGGTCGGCACGGCGGCGGATGGGTCGGGCATCTTCGTGCGCGACAACGGCGTCGGCTTCAACATGAAATACTCGGACAAGCTCTTTGGGATATTCCAGCGACTGCACCGGCTGGAAGACTTCGAGGGCACCGGTGTCGGTCTGGCGACCGTCCAGCGCATCGTTCATCGGCACGGAGGCCGCGTGTGGGCCGAGGCCGAGCTGAACAAGGGCGCCACGTTCTATTTCACGCTCGGAACGCTCGAGCAGAGTGAGCCGGCCGAGCCGGCCGGCCAGGGAGGTGGCTCGTGACGGAGCAACCCGTGGACATTCTCTTGGTCGAGGACAACCCCTCCGATGTCGAACTGACCGTGCACGCGCTGCGGCGGGAGCGGCTGGCCAACCGTATAGAGGTCGTGCGCGACGGCGAGGAAGCGCTCGACTACCTGTTCTGTCGCGGTGCGTATGCCGAGCGCGCCCCCAAGGATCCGCCCCGGCTCGTGTTGTTGGACCTGAAGCTGCCAAAAGTCGACGGCCTGGAAGTGCTCCGCAGCATCAAGAGCGACCAGCGGACTCAGGCCGTCCCGGTCGTGGTCCTCACCAGCTCGCGGGAGGAAACGGATATGGTCGAAAGCTACCACCTGGCGGCGAACGCGTACATCCAGAAGCCGGTGGATTTCGATCAGTTCCGGGAGACCATCAAGCAGGTGGGGCTCTTCTGGCTCGTGGTCAACGCATCGCCGCCCCCGGCGGCCTTTCAGAGAGGGCCGGCCCGCGGAGCATCATGAGACGGGGCGACACCACGCGCACGTTCCCCCGCCGGCCGTTCGAGGGTCGGTCGCCAGGTCGAGGTCGACCAGGGAGAGTGAGGCGATGCCGGTAGTCGAGGCCCTGCGCTTCCTGTTCGTCGAGGACCGTCAACCTGATTTCGAACTGGAGGAACGGGAGCTCCGGGCCGGAGGCCTCGAGTTCACGTCGATGCGCGTCGAGACGGAAGCGCAGTTCAAGGACGCGGTCCGCGACTTCAAGCCTCACGTGGTCCTGTGCGACTATTCGCTTCCCGGCGTGGACGGCCTGGCGATCCTGCAGCTGGCGCGAGAGATCTGTCCCGCGGTACCGTTCATCTTCGTCTCGGGCGCGATTGGAGAGGATCGCGCAATTGAAGCCCTCAAGCACGGTGCGGTGGATTACGTCCTCAAGGATCGGCTGGGTGCCCTTGCGGTCCGAGTGCGCCGTGCCCTCGAGGAAGCCGAGGAGCGACGGCAGCGCGAATCACTCGAAGTGCAGCTCCGTCAGGCGCAGAAGGTCGAGGCAATCGGCCGGCTGGCCGGGGGCATCGCCCACGATTTCAATAACCTGCTCACCGTTATCAGCGGCTGCACACAACTCTCATTGGAACAGCTTCCCAATCAACATCCCGTCCGGGAGAATCTCCTGGAAATCGAGCATGCCGCGCAGCGAGCCGCCGAGCTGACACGGCAGCTCCTGGCGTTCGGCCGCAAGCAGATCCTCTCCCCCAGGGTCATCGATCTGAACCTCGTCGTGGCCGGAACAGAAACACTGCTCCGCCGGTTGATCGGCGAAGACATCAACCTCGTGTTCACGTTGCACCCTCAGCTTGGCCGGGTCAAAGCCGACGCGGGGCAAATCGAGCAAATCATCGTGAACCTCGCCGTCAACGCCCGCGATGCCATGCCAGCGGGCGGGAGGTTGACGCTCGAAACGCAAAACGTCGAGCTCGACGACGCGTACACCCGGGCCCACAGGGGCGTTCAGCCGGGACTCTATGTCATGTTAGCGGTCAGCGACACCGGGACCGGGATGGACGAGAGCACCCTTGGTCACCTGTTCGAGCCGTTCTTCACCACCAAGGGTCCGGGCCAGGGGACGGGCTTGGGCCTGGCGACCGTCTACGGCATCGTGAAACAGAGCGGCGGCAATATCTGGGTGTACAGCGAGGTTGGGCGAGGGACGACCTTCAAGATCTACTTGCCCCGCGTCGAGGCGCCGACGGACCCGTCGACGCCATCGACGCCTAGCCCCAGTACAAGCGCGTTTGCGGCTCGGCGTGTAAACAGAAAGCTCGAAATGTCCGTTCTACATAGCAGAGTTTCACAGTAGCGACAC
>MELF01000010.1:0-9215 GCA_001767525.1 Acidobacteria bacterium RIFCSPLOWO2_12_FULL_68_19
GTCCACAGCCCGTCTCTTTTTCCTTCAGAAGAGAAGAACGAAGAACACCTACGACGACAACCGTCGAGATTTACGCGTTTTCAGGTGAGCGCTGACAGCCGACTGCCCCGATTCGTGCAGCCTCGATGTCACCGTGCAAGACGGGCGGATTACCACCATCGACGGCTCGAACGCCAATCCGGTGACGGGCGGCTACATCTGTGCCAAGGTCCGCAGGTTTCCCGAGCGGCTGTACGGCGCCGATCGGCTGCTCTATCCCGCCGTGCGCAAGGGTCCCAAGGGCGCGGCGAGCTTCGCCCGCGTCTCGTGGGAGGAGGCGCTGGAGCTCGTCGCCGAGCGCATGCTGCAGGCGCGCGAGGAGTGGGGCGGCGAGTCGATCCTCCCCTATTCGTACGGCGGCTCCAACGGCCTTCTGACGCAGGACACGAGCGACGCGACGCTGTTCCGCCGCATCGGCGCATCGCGGCTGGCGCGCACCGTGTGCGCGGCGCCGACCGGCGTCGCCAACATGGCGCTCTACGGCAAGATGCCGTCGGTCGGCTACGAGGACTTTCCCGAGGCCAAGCTGATCATTGTCTGGGGCGCCAACCCGTCGGCGTCGGGCATTCATCTGGTGCCGTACATCCGCGCGGCCCAGCGCCGCGATGCGCGCCTGATCGTCGTCGATCCGCGGACGACGCAGTTGGCGCAGAAGGCCGACATCCATCTCCCGGTCCGCCCCGGGACGGATCTGCCCGTCGCGCTGGCGATTCACCGGTACTTGTTCGAAGCAGGGCGCGCGGATTCGGCGTTCCTGGCCGCCCACACACGCGGCGCCGAGCGGCTGCGCGAGCGGGCGCGGCCCTGGACGTTCGAACGCGCCGCGGAGGAAGCGGGCATCGATGCCGGCTCCCTGCAGGCGGTCGCCCGGGCGTATGCCGACGCCTCTCCGGCGTTGATTCGCTGCGGGTGGGGCCAGGAGCGCAACCGCAACGGCGGCAACGCCTCGATGGCGATTCTGGCGCTCCCCGCGGTGGCCGGCAAGTTCGGCGTCCGCGGCGGCGGCTACACGATGACCAACTCGGCGTCCTGGGGCATCACGCGCAACTGGATTGGCTGCGAGGAGCCCGCCACGCGCCTCGTCAACATGAACCACCTCGGGCGCATGCTCGAGGACGGCAATCCGCCCGTCAAGGTGCTGTTCGTCTACAACAGCAACGCCGCGGTCACCGCGCCGAATCAGCGCAAGGTGCTTGCGGGGCTCGCGCGCGAGGACCTCTTCACCGTCGTGTTCGACCAGGTGATGACCGATACGGCGCGGTACGCCGACGTCGTGCTGCCGGCGACGACATTTCTCGAAGGGTACGAGATCGCCCGGAGCTACGGCTCGATCAGCCTGCGGCTCGGCAAGCCGGTGGTCGAGGCGGCAGGCGAGGCGCGATCGAACGCCGAGGTGTTCGGAGAGCTGCTGAAGCGGGCCGGCCTCTGGCGGGACGGCGATCCGGCCGGTGAGATCGAGGAGATGCTGGACGTGCTGGCACGGCTGCCGGAGCCGATTGGCGCCGAGCTGCGCGACCGCGGTGCGGCGACACCGCCCTACGGCGGACGCCCGGTCCAGTTCCTCGACGTCTGGCCGCTGACGAGGGACCGCAAGGTCGACCTCTTCCCCGAGGCGCTCGACACGACGGCGCCGGCCGGCCTCTACGGCTATCAGCCCGACCCGGCGACGCCCGGTTTTCCGCTCGCACTCGTCACGCCGTCAAGCCAGCGCAGCATCAGCTCGACGCTCGCCGAGCTCCCGGGGCCCGAGGTCCGCCTGAGGATGCACCGCACCGATGCGACCGCGCGCGGCCTGAAGGACGGCGACGCCGTGCGCGTGTTCAACACGCTTGGCGAAGTGCGCTGCAACGTGGCGGTCGGAACGTGGATTCCGCCCGGCACCGTCGCGCTCCCAAAAGGATTGTGGCGAAAGCACACCGCCAACGGTTACACGGCCACCGCGCTCTGTCCCGACACGTTGACCGACCTCGGCGGCGGCGCGTGCTTCAACGACGCGCGCGTGCAGGTGGAAAAGCTCAGGAACTCTTGAACGGCCCCGGCGGCGCGCATAGGCGCCGCCGCGGGACCTGCAGCCGAAGCTGCGCTCTGCATCGACCCTGGGCACCCAAGCGTCAAAAGCGGGTTACCATCACCGTATGGACGACTGCGCTCCCACACCACCGAAGAACACCGCGCCGGCCGGCAACCAGAGTGGCCGGATCGTGCGATGCGTCAAGTTCCAGGAGGAGTTGCCCGGCCTCGACGCCCCGCCCTGGCCCGGCGAACTGGGACAGCGGATCTACGAACACGTCTCGGCGCAGGCCTGGAAGCTGTGGGAAGAGCGCCAGAAGATGATCCTGAACGAATACCGCCTGATGCCCTGGCAGAAGGAAGCGCAGGCGCTCATCGCCCGCCATCTGGAGGAGTTCTTCTTTGGCGAGGACGCCGCGCTGCCGCCGGGCTACGTGCCGCAGCAGGCGAAGGGGTAATCACCGCCACCTCGCGGTCGATGACGAAGCGGAGGCGCGCGTGGGCGGCGCCGATCGCGCGCTCGACCGCCGCCGGCTCTCCGCCGCGCGCGAAGATGAAGCCGAGATAGCTTCTCGCCTCCGGCAGCGGGACGATCCGCGCGTCCGGCTTCGCCGTAACCCGCACGTCCTCGACGCCCGGCACCGCGCGGGCCTCGTCCAGGCCCTCCACGCGACGGAAGATGCCGCGTCTCGGGATCGGAATCATCATCACGCCCGATGCGGCAGGCTCCCGGACGCAGCGCGACACGTCCTGGCCGGTGGCGTGTCGCAGCAGCAGCTCCTCGAGCGACATGAGCCCGCTGTCCCCTGCCCCCTGCCTCTGGTGCCCGTCCGCGTCGAGGAAGCGCAACGCTCGCGAGCAGAGGCCGCCGATCGGCCGGGCGGCGATCTCCAGGACGTACACCGTGGTGCCATCGACGCGGCACTCGGCGTGCACCGGGCCATGATGCAGCCCGATGGCGCGAGCGCCGTCGGCCACCGCCGCGACGATCCGCTGTTGAAGGCCCGGTGGCGCGTTCGAAGGAGTCAGGTAGATCGTTTCCTCGAAGAACGGGCCGTCGAGCGGATCCGGCTTGTCGAAGAGCGCCAGGAGCCGGAACGTGCCGTGGTCGAGCAGTGCCTCGACGGCGTATTCCATGCCGGGAATGAACCCTTCGACGAGCACCGAGTCGTGCGCTGCGTCCCGCTCGACGCGCACGTCAGCCGCGCGCAGAAGCGTGCGCAGCCTGTTGACGGCGGCGACGCAGTCGGCCGCCCCGTCCACGCGCATGACGCCGCGGCTGCCCGACAGCGCCAACGGCTTCACGACCGCGGGATACCGAATCCGGCGGGACAGCGCGTCGATGTCGCCGTCAATCGGCACCGAGTCGAACCAGGGTGTCGGCAGCCCGGCCTCGTCGAGCGCCCGGCGGGTGAGCAGCTTGTTGCGGCTGGCGGACGCCGCCGACGGTGGATGGCCGGGGAGGCCGAACGCGTGCGCCAGGCGCGCCGCGAGTACGACGGGCCGGTCTCCGACGGCGACGATTCCGTCCGGGCGCGCCGCCGTGCACGCCCGCAGCACGGCTGCGATCGACTGGTGCTCCCTGTGAAACCGCACTGGAATGGCGTGGTCCCACCAGGGGTCCTCCAAGCGACTGCAGCGGTCGCTCGCGAACACGAGCTGGACGCCCAGCGTCTCGGCCGCCTCGCCGAAGGAGCGAATCTGGTACCCCGTGGTCGTCGCGACGAGCAAGACTCGTTTGCGTTGCACGGTGCACTTCACACTTCGCTCAGACGGTCTCCATCGGCTCGGCGCAGCAGTACCACGGCTCGCTGACATACGGGACCGGCGCGGCGGCGGCTCGAGCCGACGCCGGCGGGAAGCCCGCCCGCGCACGTGCGAGCGCGGCAATGGCCTCGAACGCCTCCGCCCGCGGCCGGTCGGTTCCCGCTCGGACGATCTGCATCACCTGCTCCTGCAGGGCATCAACGCGTGGATCCGGGTGACACCACGGCCAACTGAGCGAGCCGTGATCGAACTCGGTGACCGACCGGCGGATGTCGGGCAGCTCCAGCAGCGGAGATTCAGCCGTGATGAGCAGTCGAATCCCGAGTTGGATCGGCGCGACGTGCTCCACGAGCGTCAGGCGCTCGAGCAGATCGAGCAGATCGAGGTATCCGTCGAGTGTCGTCCACGGAGTGAACGGGATGAACGTCGGAGCCAGCGTGAGGCCGGCGTCCCTGCAGAGCGCCACGGCGCGGATGAAATCCTCGCGGGTATGTCCCTTCCGCAGCTTGCCGAGCACGACGTCGTCGATCGATTCGACGGCGCTCGTGACGAACAGACACCCCGTGTCACGCAGCACGGGAATCATGTCCACGTGCCGGAGCAGATGCTCGATCTTGGTCGTCACGTCGTACGACAGGCCCGGGAACGAGCGGGCGACCTGCTCCACCAGCCGACGCGCGTGGGTCGGACCGTTGAGGAAATCGGGATCGCCGAACGACAGATGCTCGACGCCGGAGGCAACCTGCGCCCGGATGTCCTCAATCACGACGTCGATCGGGACGATGCGGAACCGGCCGCGGTACACCGGCACGATGGGGCAATGCCGGCAAAGGTGCTTGCAGCCGCGCGAGGCGTCGGTGCTGCCGATCGTGCGCCGGGTGCCGTCCGGCATCCGCAGCGAGGCGTAGCGCGACGGCGGCGGCAACCCCACGCGATCCGGTCGCACGAACTGCAGCCGCGGGAGGTCTGGGGGTGGGACGCTGGGCCGTGGACTGCGGCCTGTGGCGATGTCCACGAGCTCCGCTTCCGCTTCCGGACCGACGATGTCGGTGACCCCGCGGGCGCGCAGCCAGTGCGCGTTGAGCGGCGCGTACAGCCCGTACGCGCACAGCCGGGCCGACGGATTGACGCGGCGGACGTGGTCGATGAGCGGCAAGGCCAGGCGCGTGGCGGTGTGCATCGGAAGGTAGAAGGCGACGAGCGACGCGGCGGCAATCCGATCGTCCCGCAGCGGGTCGCGAGACGTGTCCACGCACTCCACCTCGACCCCGCCCTTCCGCAGCCACGCCGCCGGCGATGCCAATCCAAACGGCTGGCGGCCGAGGTCGTAGGTCGAGATGAGCAGCGCCCGCACGCCCTCATTGTATGAAAAGCGACTATTCTTGCTTGTCTCCTGGAGGGACGACTGTGAACCCGAGCGCAGCCGCTGCCCGGCCTATCGCCGAGGCCGAGGAACCGCACGCATACGACACGGCCTTCTTTGGCCATCCCCGGGGGCTCTCGACGCTGTTCTTCACCGAGATGTGGGAACGCTTCAGCTACTACGGGATGCGGGCGCTCCTCATCCTCTTCATGACGGCGGCGCCGGCCGCCGGTGGGCTCGGGTACGACGCGACGAGCGCCGGGGCCGTATACGGGCTGTACACGTTCGGCGTCTATGCGCTCGCGCTGCCGGGGGGCTGGGTTGCCGACCGCCTCGTCGGCCAGCGCCGCGCCGTGCTGTACGGCGGGATCCTCATCGCGCTCGGCCATTACAGCCTCGCGATTCCATCCGTCACCACGTTCTATCTCGGGCTGCTGCTGATCGTCCTCGGCACGGGCCTGCTCAAGCCGAACATCAGCGCCATCGTCGGCGACCTCTACGCGGAGACCGGCGCCCGGCGCGACGCGGGATTCTCGATCTTCTACATGGGGATCAACGTCGGTGCGTTCTTCGGACCGCTCGTCTGCTCGTGGCTGGGCGAGCCCCGCGAAGGCGTGACGTGGGTGAATTGGCACTATGGTTTTGCCGCCGCCGGCATCGGCATGACGCTCGCGCTCATCCAGTACGTCGCCGGCCAGCGCTACCTGCACGGTGCGGGAGAACTGAAGGAGGACTCGGGACTGCCGCACCGGCTCACGGCCGCGCGGCGCCAGTTCGGCGCGGGAGTCGCCGCCGTCGTGGTGTTCGCCACGGTCGTCGCCTGGCTGAGCATCGGCGGTATCCTTCCCGTCACCCTGTTCGCCGAGAGCGTCTTCTACGCGGTCACCGTGCTGTTTGTCGTCTATTTCGCCGTCGTCATCTTCGTCGTGGCGCGCAACGGCGTGGAGCGGAGCCGCCTGACGGTCTGCTTTCTCCTGTCGCTCGGCGCCGCCATGTTCTGGTCCGGCTTCGAGCAGGCCGGATCCGCGCTGAACCTCTTCGCGCGCGACCTGACCGATCGCGCCATCTTCGACACCGAGATCACCGCCGGCGCGCTGCAGAGCGTCAATCCGATCCTCATCATCCTGCTCGCCCCGGTCGTGGGCATGACGTGGGTACGACTCGGCCAAAGGAATCCGTCGATGGCCACGAAATTCGGCCTCGGCCTCGTGCTCCTTGCCGCAGGCTTCCTCGTCATGGCGTGGGCGTCGCTCTCGCTCGCCGCGGGCAAGGTCGGCATGCGGTGGCTCGTCGCGACCTACTTCTTTCATACCGTGGGTGAGCTGTGCCTGAGCCCCGTCGGCTTGAGCAGCATGACCAAGCTGGCGCCGGGGCGGCTCGTCGGCCAGATGATGGGCACATGGTTCATGGGGGCCGCCATCGGCAATCTGGTCGCCGGCCTGGTCACGCGGTTCCTGCCCGAGACCGAAACGATCGAGGCCGCCATGCAGAACGGCGTGCAACTGTTCGCCACCGTCGCCGTCGTCACGGGAGCGGCGGGCCTGCTGTTCATCGCGTGCTCGCGGCCGATCCGCCGAATGCAGGCGGGCGTGAACTAGCGTGGCGCTGGAGCAGTACCGGCGGAAGCGGGACTTCCACACCTCGCCCGAGCCGGCCGGCACGGTCCGCGCCCCGCGCAAGGGGCGGCAGGCGCGCGTCTTCTGCGTGCAGAAGCACCTCGCCAGCCATCTGCACTACGACTTCCGCCTCGAACACGACGGCGTGCTGCTGTCGTGGGCCGTGCCGAAAGGGCCTTCGCTGGATCCCGCCGTCAAGCGTCTCGCCATGCACGTGGAGGATCATCCGCTCGAGTACGGCGACTTCGAGGGCGTGATCCCGTCGGGTTACGGCGCCGGGATCGTCATGCTGTGGGACCGCGGGACGTGGACCCCCGAAGTGGACGATGTGGACGCGGCGCTGGAACGGGGCGATCTGAAGTTCACGCTGGACGGCTACAAGCTGAAGGGATCGTGGGTCCTGGTGCGCACCAAAGGCGCTCGCTGGGCGTCGGGCGGAGCCGACCGATCGTGGCTGCTCATCAAGCACCGGGACGACTGGGCCGGCCCGGTCGACATCACGACGTTCGCTCCGCTCAGTGTGAAGAGCCAGGGCGACTTCGCCGACATCCTGGCGCAGGACGATCCCGGCATCTGGATCTCAGGTCGTCCGGCCGAGCGCGGCGAAGCCGGTGCGCTCTTCGAGAAGATCATCGCGCAGGCGATCGAGATGCGTGCGAACCGGTCGGACCGCTTGGACCGTTCCGGGCGTTCACGTCGCTCGATCCGCACGAAGACGTCGGTCGCGAGGACACGTCGATGAACATTCGGAATGTTGCCGCTGTCTTGGGGCTCCTGAACCCGCTCCTGTTGCAGGCGTGCGGGCGGACGTCCGAGAATGCCGCCGTGCCTGCCGGCTCCGGGACGAGTTGGACCACTGTCCGTGATGGGCTCATCGAGGAGTACCTCGCCGCCCACCCGGTATTCGCCGTTGTCGCCGGGCGTCATGAGTTCGACGGCCGTCTGCCCGACTGGAGCGCCGCGGGCATCGCCGCGGAAATCCGGCGGCTGCACAGCTCGCGCGACCGCGCCACAACCGTGCCCGATGGCGCGTTGACCGAGGCGGAGCGTTTCGAGCGCGACTACCTGGTGGCGCGGTTCGATCGGGACCTCTTCTGGCTGGAGGTGGCTGAAGCGCCGTTTGTGAACCCGGCGTGGTATCTCGACTGGATCGCCGACAATCTCGACCCGGCGCCGTACTTGACGCGCGCCTACGCGCCTCTCGAGACGCGGATGCGCGCCTACACCGGTTACGCCCGCGCCGTGCCCAGGGCGGCGGCCGAGATCCGGGCGAACCTGCGGACGCCGCTCGCCCGTCCGCTGCTCGAGCGCGGCATCTCGGCCTTCCGCGGCCTTGCCGACTTCTACCAGTCGGACGTGCCCGGGGTCTTCGCCAGCGTGCAGGACGCGGCGCTCCAGAAGGAATTCCTCGATGCCAATGCCGCGGCAACGCAGGCGATGCGCCAGTTGGCCTCCTGGCTGGAGTCCGAGCGCGCCGGCGCCACCGCGAGCTTCGCCCTCGGAGCCGACCGCTTTGCCAGGATGCTGCAGATCACCGAGGGCGTGACCACCTCGCTTGCCGACCTCGAGACAGCAGGCAGGGCCGACCTGGCGCGCAACCGGAAGGCCCTCGGCGAGGCGTGTGGGACCTTCGCGCCTGGCGCGGCGATCCAGGCATGCATCGCGCGCATGAACGCGAACAAGCCCAAGGGCGGTATCGTCGAGGGCGCCCGCGCGCAGCTCGCCGTGCTGGAGCAGTTCGTCCAGCGAGCCGGTATTGCCACGGTTCCGGGCGCCGAGGAGGCGCTGGTGGACGAGGCGCCGCCGTATAACCGCGCCAACTCCGCCTACATCGACATCCCCGGGCCGTACGAGAAGGGGCTGCCCGCCACCTACTACATCGCACCGCCCGACCCGTCGTGGACGCCGGCCGAGCAGCGCGATTACCTGCCGGGGCAGGCGGACCTCCTGTTCACGTCGGTCCATGAAGTCTGGCCCGGACACTTCCTGCAGTTCCTGCATTCCAACCGCAACCCGTCGCTCGTGGGGCGGCTCTTCGTCGGCTACGCGTTCGCCGAAGGGTGGGCTCACTACGCGGAAGAGATGATGTGGGACATGGGACTCGGCGACGGCAATCCGGAGACCCACATCGGCCAGCTGACGAACGCGCTCTTGCGGAACGTGCGCTTCCTGTCGGCCATCGGCCTGCACACCAGGGGGATGACCGTCGAGGAGTCCGAGCGAATGTTCCGGGAGGAGGCGTTGACCGACGCCGGCACGGCGCGCCAGCAGGCGGCGCGCGGCACCTACGATCCGGCGTACCTCAACTACACGATGGGCAAGCTGATGATCCGCAAGCTGCGCGACGACTGGACCGCGTCGCGCGGCGGCCGCCAGGCCTGGCGGCAGTTCCACGACGTCTTCCTGACCTACGGCGGCCC